>JANRJV010000012.1:0-58921 GCA_033763795.1 Planctomycetota bacterium | reverse complement strand
AGTATTCCGCGCTTTGAGGAGATCGCAAGCTCCTCCCGGAGCGATTCCGGGGGAACTCGGCGACCTCGGCGGGGTGCGGTGTGTCGGCCTGAGCGCGACTTACAGATCGAAGGCGACGAGGGACGCCTCGATGGCCGGGTCGACGTCCCAGTTGCCGGTGATGGTCTCGTCGATTTCCTTATCGCCGACCTTGCCGGTGACGCGCCATTCGTTGGCGAGGATGCCCTTCTGCTTGGCGCGCATGTCGATCTTGATGGAGCCGTTCTTGCCCTCGATGTTCCATCCCTGGGCGAGTCCGGCGGACTTGATGGTGAACTCGACCTTGTTGTCGCCGTTCTTTCCCTCGGCGGCGAAGCCCTGGAAGAGGTGCTTGTCCTCGATGCTGACGTCGAGTGTTCCGAGGGAGTTCTTGCCGACGAGCGCGAAGCTGGCGAGGCCGCGGCGTTCGGCCTTGATGTCGTGGGTGGGGACCCAGGCGGCGAGGACGCTCAGCGAGGCGAGCAGGAGGCACGCGGCGGCGCGGCGGGCGCGGCGCGCCTGAAGAGGCCGAGCTTCGGGGTTCAACGTCGTCATGGTCTTTCATCCTCCAAGAGCCGGGCGCGGGCCATTCCGCGTTCAGGCTTTTTTCTTTGCCTGTTCGAGCTGGAGGGCGGCGATGGCGGTCGCCTTATCCGGCACGAACTCGAAGACTTTGTCGAGGCCCGTCAGCAGCATGATGGACCACACGCCGTCGGCGACGGAGCAGAGGCGCATCGACTTGCCGGCTTCGAGGAGGCGGCGGCGGATGCGGAGGATCTGGGCGATGTTGGACGAGTTGAGGTACGAGACGCCGGCGAGGTTCAGCACGACGCTGGGCACGCCCGTCAGGGGGCGCTCGGTGAGCTGGTTGTAGAGCTCGTTCATCTCTTCGGAAAGATCGGGCTCGTCCGCGAGGTCGCAGATGGCGATGTTGTCCGACCAGTCGCTGGGCATAAGGGTGCTCCCGAAGTCCTGAGCCCAGTGTATCACGACGCCCCCTGTGCAAGGTGATCGGGGCGGCGCGGCTTTCGGCGGCGGTACGGGTGTGCCGGGGCCGGGGGGCGGGCCGGGAGGGTTCAGATGACGCGATCTTCCTTGGCGATTCCGAGCGCGGGGCGCACGTCGACCTGCACGAGCGCGCCCTTGTCATGCTGGACGCGGCGGGCGGCGTCGGGGTCGACGTAATCGCTGTGGCAGGAGGCCTTGCCCGCGTCGGCGCCGACGGCTTTGCGCGTCTTGGATGCGAGGGCGTGGATCTCCTGCGGGGAGAGGACGCCGCGGGCCTCGAGGATGCGCTGCTGCTCCGGGGTGAGGGGCGCGGAGCGCTTTGCGGCGCCGGGGGTTGTGCCGTCCTTCCCGCCCAGGCGCTCGAAGCCGTCCGCCTTGCCCGAGGCGAATTCCTGGATCTCCTTGCTGATGCGGACGGAGCACCAGTCGTGGCCGCACATGGCGCAGAAGTCGGTGTCGACGTCGAGGTCTTCGTCGTGGTAGGCGCGGGCGACGTCGGGGTCGAAGCTGAGGTCGAAGTGCTTGTCCCAGTTGAGCGCGGCGCGAGCCTTCGTGAGGGCGTCGTCGCGGTCGCGTGTGTGGGGGATGCCGAGGGCGACGTCGGCGGCGTGGGCGGCGATCTTGTAGGCGATGCAGCCCTGCTTGACGTCCTCTTTCTTCGGCAGGCCGAGGTGCTCCTTGGGGGTGACGTAGCAGAGCATGGCGGCGCCGTGATAGCCCGCGGCGGTGGCGCCGATGCAGCTGGTGACGTGGTCGTAGCCGGGGAACATGTCGGTGACGAGGGGTCCGAGGACGTAGAAGGGTGCGCCGTGGCAGAGGCGGCGCTGCAGCTTCATGTTGAACTCGATCTGATCGAAGGGGACGTGGCCCGGGCCTTCGACCATGACCTGGCAGCCCTTGCGCCAGGCGCGCTCGGTGAGCTCGCCCAGGGTTTCGAGCTCGAGGAGCTGGGCGGTGTCGGTGGCGTCGGCGAGGCCGCCGGGGCGGAGGCCGTCGCCGAGTGAGAAGGAGACGTCGTGGGCGCGCATGACGTCGCAGATGGCTTCGAAGTGGGTGTACATGGGGTTTTCGTCGTTGTGGACGAGGCACCACTTGGCGAGGAGCGAGCCGCCGCGGGAGACGATGCCGATGAGCCTGCTGCGGACGTGCTTGAGGTGGCCGCGGCGGACGCCGGCGTGGATGGTGAAGTAGTCGACGCCCTGGCGGGCCTGGTGGACGAGCGTTTCAAGGATGAGGTCGGGGGTGAGCTCTTCGATCTTGCGGCCGATGATCATGGAGTAAATCGGGACGGTGCCGATGGGCACGGAAGAAGCGCGGAGGATGGCGTCGCGGCAGGCGTCGAGGTCGCCGCCCGTGGACAGGTCCATGACGGTGTCGGCCCCCCACTTCTCGGCCCAGCGGAGCTTTTCGACCTCTTCGTCGGTCCCGGAGGAGACGGGCGAGGCGCCCATGTTGGCGTTGATCTTGGTCTTGGAGGCGCGGCCGATGGCCATGGGGTCGAGGCCGTAGGACAGGTGGGTGATGTTGGCGGGAATGATGAGGCGGCCGGCGGCGATCTCGTCACGGACCTGGATCGCGGTGAGGTGGGGTTCGCGCTGAGCGACGCGCTGCATCTGAGGCGTGACGACGCCCAGGCGCGCGAACTCGAGCTGCGTGACGGGGCGGAAGCCCTTGGGATAGAGGACGCGCAGCCGCGGGCCGCGGGCCTGCGAGAACTCGACGACGTCGTACGCGGCGCCGACGCAGGCGGAGCAGGCGCGGGAGGCGTCGCCGCGGGCGGCGTCGGGCACGTGACGATTGCCGCTGGTGACGTTGCCGGTCCAGTCGCACTCTTCGGGCCACGATGCCGCCGCGACCCCGGCGGGGCGCTCCGGCAGTCGGACGACCGACCAGCCGTCGGGCAGGAAGTCCCACGCCGTGCGCTCGCTGGGGGCGGGCATGCCGGGGGTGTCGGGGGAGGAGTAGGTGCGCGGCCCGCCGATGTCCGCGGCGAGCGCGAAGGAACCGGGGGACGTTCCTTCGCGGAGGGTCGACGGGTTGTCGGCGCCGTGGAGCGGAACGCCGAAGCGCTGATCAACGTCGATGGAGGCCGGGGCGCCGGGCGGCACGGGCAGCTCGGTGGTGTGAATGCGGCCGTCGATCGGATGTGCGTGCGAAACCGGGCTGGGAACGATCATCTGGCCTCCGCCTCTTTGTGCGGAGGACGCCGCCGGATGGTCGGTACCGATCCGAGCGTCGCTTTCCCTCCGCCGGTGCAAACCGGATCAGGTTCAACGGGTGCATCTCAGTCCGGCGGTTCCCAGCTGATGCTGGGCCGGACGCCCCGAGCGATCTCGATGATGGTAGCACGCCCGCGGGCGGGGCCCCGGGGCTTTCTTACCAGTCGAGCGTGCCGAGGAACGCCCGCCGGAGGTCGGCAAAGGGGACGTCGGTGGAGCCTTGCGCCGTTCCGATCGACAGGAGCCCCGAGCGCGTGACGGTGGCGGCGATGTGCACCGCGGCTCCGGCGGCTTGGCAGGCGGCGATCACTTCGCTCGCGCGGGCCTGCTCGCACTGCAGCGCGTAGCAGGCGATGCGCTCGCGGAAGAAGTGCGCCGGCGCGGGCTCGCCCGACGAAGGGCCGCTCACGGACAGACCCCAGCCCTGGTCGCCCGCCAGCAGCATCTCCGCCATCGCGACGAGCGGGCCGCCTTCTGAGGAGTCGTGCGCCGCGAGGATCTTCCCGGCGCTGATCAGTCCGTGAAGGGCATGGGCGGTCTGCACCGCGGTGCCCAGGTCCGCGCGACGGTGACCTCCCTCGACGAGCACGAGCACCGAGCCGGCGACCGGCTTGAGATCCATTGTCACGCACGCGGCGACGTCGCGCACGAGGCCGATCCCCGTGATGAGCAGCGTGGGCGGGATCTCGATGAGCACTTCCTGACCCGTCGCGGGATCGGTGTAGCGGAACTGGTTGGACAGCGAGTCCTTGCCGCTGACGAAGGGCGTGCGGTAGGCCTTCGCGCCGTCGTAGCAGCCCACGGCGGCGCGGACGAGGGCCGCCATGTTCGCGGGCTTGTCGCAGCTGGGCCAGCAGAAGTTGTCGAGGATCGCGATGCGCGCGGGGTCGGCGCCGACGCAGACCAGATTGCGGACGCACTCGTCGATCGCCGCGAGGGCCATCAGGTACGGGTCGCCGCCCAGCGCGGGGTCACCGACGGGCGTGGCGAGGCCGCAGGCGATGGCCAGCCCCGTCCGGGACCCGGCGACCGGCTGGATGACCGATGCATCGCCCGGGCCCACGCCCCCGGCGCCGACCAGCGGTTTCAGAACGGTGTTTCCCTGGACCTCGTGGTCGTATTGCCGCACGATCCAGCGCTTGCTGGCGATGTTGGGGTTGGCCAGCAGGCCCAGCAGCGTGCGGCGCACTGCCTCCTTCTCGTCGCTGTGCGGAGCGGCCCCGACTTGGGGGGCGTGCGGCGTGTCGGCCCCGGCCGATCGTGGCCCGGGGGACCACACCGCTTCGCGCAAGGGCATGGGGATGCCCTCGTGCAGGAACTTCGTATCGAGCCGGCCCACTTCCGCGCCCGCGAAGCGCAGGATGATCTCGCGCGTCGGCGTGCCGAACTCTCCCAGGTCCGCCAGCTCGACGCCCTCTTCCTCGCAGATGGCGCGCAGGGCGGCCATGTTCTGGGGCGGAACGCTCAGCACCATGCGCTCCTGGCTCTCGCTGATCCAGATCTCGTCGTAGCGCAGGGCGCCGTACTTGAGGGGCGCGCGGTCGAGGTGCACCTCCGCGCCCAGCTCGCGGGCCATCTCGCCGACGGCGGAAGAGAAGCCCCCCGCGCCGCAGTCAGTGAGCGCGGAGAAGAGCGCGCGCCCCGGCCCGCCGGCGTCGCGGGCGCGGAGGATCGCGTCGAGCAGCCGCTTTTCCTCGATGGCGTTGCCGATCTGCACGGCGTGCGCGAACTCGTCGGCGTGCGTGTGGGTCAGCTCGGCGGAGGAGAACGTCGCGCCGTGGATCCCGTCCTTCCCGGTGCGACCGCCCAGCGCGACGATGCGGTCGCCCGCGCGGGTCTCGCCGCGGATCTTGCCGCGGTCCATGAGCCCGATGCACCCGCAGAAGACGAGCGGGTTGCCTACATAACGGTCGTCGAAATAGACCGCGCCGTTGAGGGTCGGGATGCCCATGCGGTTGCCGTAGTCGCGCACGCCGTCGATCACGCGGGAGAGAACGCGTCGCGGGTGGAGCACGCCGGGCGGGAGGGGTTTGGCGTTGCCCGGGCCGCCGCGTTCCGACTCGACGCTGAACGAATCCGGGGACGCGACGCAGAAGACATCGGTCGAGGCGACGGGTCGTGCGCCGAGCCCCGTCCCGATGACGTCGCGGATGCAGCCACCGATGCCCGTCGCCGCGCCGCCGTAGGGCTCGATCGCGCTGGGACGGTTGTGCGTTTCGACCTTGATGTTGACGGCGTGGCGCTCGTCGAAGGCGATCACTCCCGCATTGTCGACGAAGACGGACAGGGCCCAGTCGAGCCCGTCGGCCATGAGCTCGTGCGTCGCGGCGGCGACGGTGCTCTTGAGCAGGTTGCGAATGGTGACGGCGCCGTCGGGGCCGACGGCGACTCCGGGCCGGCCCTCCCAGCGGATCGGATCGTCGGCGCGCGAGCCGCCTTGGGCGCGGTAGCGGACGGTGCTCTTGAGGGTCTTGTGCACGCAGTGCTCGGACCATGTCTGGGCGATGGTCTCGAGCTCGACGTCCGTGGGCTCGCGGCCCTGGCACTGATAGTGCGCGCGGACGGTCTGCATCTCGGCGAGCGAGAGGAAGAGGTGCCCGTCGCGCGAGAGCTTCATGAGCTGCTCGTCGGAAAGGTCGCGCAGGGGGACACGGCGGACCGTCTGATCCGCCGGCGTCGCGCGGGGGAAGCGCGCCGGGGCCCAGGGCTCGTGGTGGACCTTCTCGATGACGGCGTTGGAGAGCAGGCGCCGCGCCAGCGTCTGGGCGCCGCGCTCGGAGACGCCCTCGATGTCGTAGCGCGTGCCCGTCGAGACCTCGGCGTGCGCGCCGGTGAGCTGGCGGACGGCGTCGCGGACGGTCTGCGCCGCGGGGTCCATGACGCCCGGCAGCGGGTGCACCTCGATCGTGCGCTCGCCGGGCAGCGAGGGGCCCGCGCCGACGGCGCACTCTTCGAGCACGGGGTCGGCGAGCAGCCGCGTCCGCACGCGTTCCACCGCGGCGCGGTCGAGCGGAGCCTCGATCAGGTAGACCCGCGCGGTGCGCACCGCCTTGGGCTCCACTCCCAGCGAGCGGGCGGCCCGCACGACCGACGCGCCCAGTGGGTCGCCGGCCCGGGCCGAGGGTCGGACTTCAAAGCGATGGACCGCGGGAGATTGAGGGTTCACTCGCCCATTCTAGTGCGGCGGGAACGGGGCTTTTTGCACCGGAACCGGCGCGGCCGACGCCGGTAGAAACCGGGGCCCGCGTGGATTGTGAGGAGGACAGGCGATGAGCGGTGCGAAGCTGATGGGCTGGATGTTCCTGCTGATGGGCACGGGGGCGATCGTCGCGGCGCTGGCGCTGCAGGACGGCGTGTACGCGGGCTGCGGCGGGACGCTCGCGGCGGCCAGCATCCCGATCTTCCTGGACACGCGCCGCTCGCGCTGTGCGCGGCAGTGCCGAAGGTCGTCCGGGAGCGACGATGCAGCCGTCATGATCGCCGCGACCACCGCGGTCACCCTCGCTGCGTCGACGGCGGCGTCCGGCGCCTGAGCCGACGGGCCGCGGCCCGGGCGGGGCAAGTACACTCGTCCGCCGCATGAGCGACGAGCCAAAGCCCCATGTGCTGCTCTATACCGACGGCGCGTGCTCGGGCAACCCGGGGCCGGGCGGGTGGGCGTTCATCCTGCGGCATCCCGCGTCGGGCAAAGAGATCGAGCGCGCCGACGGCGAGCCCGACACCACGAACAACCGCATGGAGCTGCGGGCCGTGATCGAAGGTCTGCGGGCCATGAAGCGCGCGTCGCGCGTCGAGATCTACTCCGACAGTCAGTACGTGCTCAACGGGCTGCGCGAGTGGATGGCCGACTGGAAGAAGCGCGGCTGGAAGACCGCCGCGAAAAAGCCGGTGAAGAACGTCGACCTGTGGCAGGAGCTCGACGCGCTCATGCAGATCCACGAGCTGTCCTTTCACTGGATCCGAGGCCATAACGAGCACCCCGAGAACGAACGGTGCGACGCGCTCGCCGTCGAGCAGCGCGATCGTTACGCGGCGCGGCGCTGACGGGCCGCGGCCGGCGCGCGTCCGATAGCGGGCGGGGCGCGCCGTCACGACCGGACTGCCCCGCTGCTCCGCCCGCGGGCCGGCGCGCCCGGCGGGCTGGGACGGGGCCCGGGCGGGCGGCCGCGCCGATGCACGGGGCATGTCCAAAAGCAAGGTCATCCGGCACGGGCTGATGTTTGTGGGGCTCGCGGTGGGCCTGTGGCACGGCGCCCAGGCGCTCGAGGTCATCTCCGGCGCCAAGGCGGCGGGCGGTCACGCGCCGTCCGGCACTCCCGCGGGCCTGCTGAGCGCGCTGCAGGCAAAGGCGGGGACGAACCCCACGGCGATCGATCTGGCCGCCCTGCGGGGCGTCCTGCCGGGCGCCGCCCCGCAAACGCCTTCCAAACCTGAGCTTGTCGTTTTCGCCGCGGACGGAAAACCGCTCACACACCAGGAGCACCAGCGGCTTCTTAAGGAAGCCGAGCGACTGCGTCCGAAGGTGCCCAGCAACCCCGCCCCCGCGGCTCCCCGGGCCCGCTGACCGCATCTTTCCGCCGAGCGCCGGCCCGACCAGCATCTCGGCTCGATGCGTGGGCGTGAAAGACGTATCATCCGCCGGGCATCCGGGAGGAACGACGCCGTGGATTCTCGATGGATCTCACTCGCGGGGCTGGCAGTCGTCGCGCTCGCGATCGTGGGCGGGAGCATGTACCTGCTCAGCACCGGCGCGAACATGACGCAGCAGGTTTCGCGCGTCGGCTCGGTCACGCCGCCGCCGGGCAACGGCCCCTTGGGGCAGATCGCGGCGGCGTATCAGATTGCGCTCAACTCGGCGAACCCGCCCGCTCCCAACGCGGCCCCCGCTTCGCCCTCTCCCGCTCCCTCGCAAACGCCTTCGGGTCCGGCGGCTCCGGGCGGCGCGCCTCCCGCCTCCCCCGTGACCCCCGCGCCCGAGCAGCCGATCGACGAGTCCAAGCCGGGCTCGACCCCGGGCAAGACCGCGTCGCGCCCCGCGCGCTCACCGGCCAATCAGGACAAGCAGACGAGCGAGCGGTGGCCCTATCAGGTGCCCCAGGGCGTGCGCTGAAACTCAGCCGTCCAGCCCCAGCTTGGAGCGCTTGGACTGCCACTCCGCCTGCTCCCGCTTGTTGGGCGAGTCAATCTCGGCCCGTCCCTCGCGGATCGCCTCGACTTCCAGCCGCGTGAGACGCACGCTCTCCATCTCATAGTCGCGGAAGGCTTCCATCGTGACCGGGGCGATGGGCTGAATGAGCGTCCACATGGCGGCGGCGAAGTCGCGGATCTCGCTCTGCGCGTGCGCGTCGAGCCGCAGCGACAGGAATCGCAGCAGGTTGTGCAGGTCGCACTTCCAGTACCACTCGGTGTAGAGCGACACGGGGAGCCCGATCCGCGCCAGCTCGCGCGCCACGCCCTTCTCCGCCAGCCGGAGGTATTCGGCGTGCAGCGCCTCAGCCTTGTCGAGGTACGCCAGGAACTCCTGAGCGGTCGCGGCGTCGATGGGCTCCTCGCCCCCCTGCCGGTTGGCGGCGCTCTGCTTGCGCACGCTCTCGATCGAGGGCCTGTAGAACCGATCGGGCATCACGGAGTAGCGCCCGGAATACTCGTTGACGTTGGCGGTGCGGTGGCGGATCCACTGCCGCGCGACGAAGATGGGCATGGCGACGTGGAACTTGAACTCGACCATCTCGAAGGGCGTGGTGTGCCGATGCCGCATCAGATAGCGGATCAGGCCACGGTCCTCGCTGATCTGCTTGGTGCCCGCGCCGTAGGAGACGCGGGCGGCCTGCACGATCGCCTGATCGGCGGTCTGCCCCTGAGGGACGAGCCGGGGCATCACGTCGATGAGCGCGACGAGTCCGTGGTCGTGGACGCGGATCTCGCGCCTCATCACGCCGCCCATCAGGTCGATCAGCGGCGCGCCGCCCTCGGGCAGGACGTCACGCGGAGCAAGGCCAGAGTTGAACGCGGGCTCGGTCACGGCGCGGTCCCTCGCGGCGGCGGATGACATGACCGGCAGACTAAGGCGGCGGGGCCCGGTCTGCACGGTCGGGCCCGCTCAGTTCTCCGCGACTTTCCGCAGGATCGAGCCGGGGATCATGGCTGTGAGCACCGCCGACAGCAGCAGCAGGCAGCCGAAGCCGACGAACCCGCGGTTGATCGCCTGGGCGGGCATCAGGTGCGCGACGTCGAGCCGCGCCCCGATGAACCACTCCGTGAGCACGGGGGCGAGGAAGCTGAGGCCCCACGCCGTGCCCAGCATCAGGCCCGAGGCGAGGCCCGTCCGCCCCGGGAGCAGCCGCTGCGCGAGAGAGATCGTGGTGGGGATGATCGCGGCGAAGCCGATGGCGCTCAGCGCGGCCATGACGTACATCCCCGTGACGCCCACGAGGTCTCCCAGGTACCCACAGAGCGAGATCGCGACCGCGCCGATCAGCGTGAGCGCGATCATGGAGCGCTTCTCGCGCCCCACGGGCGAGAGCCGCCCGGCGAGCAGGCCGCAGATCCCCATCCCCACGGTCAGCGCGGCGAGGAGATTCCCGTTGAGCTTGGTGGCCGCGGAGATGTCGCCCGGGATGCGGCTCTCGGCCCAGATCGCGAAGAGGATCGGGAGGGCCGTGTTGGTCGTGAACCTCTGCACGTTCGACCAGAAGAGCAGCGTGACGGCCCACCAGCGCTGCCGCGCCTCGGCGGGCGGGATCGCGGCGTGCAGCTCGCTGTGATTGGCGTGACGGTGCGGAATCGCGTGCGTCGCCGCCCAGAGCGCGAGCGCCGCGGCGAGGCCCGGGGGCAGCAGCCACAGCAGGTGCACCATGCCCAGCGCGTCGTTGATGCGCGTGCAGAGCATCGCGCCCAGGAAGCCGCCCGCCATGCCCGCCGTGTAGAACACCGCGACGCCCCACGCGCGGGCCGAGCTGCGCGACAGCCCGGGCCGCAGCGCGCCCCCGAGCTGCCCGGCCAGCGCGGCGCACACCGGGTGGAACGCACCGGTGGCGAGCATCCCGACGAGCTGCAGGAGCCACAGTTGCCAGAAGCTCTGCGCCAGGCCGATCGAACAGATGCACACCGCGCCCACCGCCAGGCCCAGCCACCCGAAGATGCGCGAGTCGAGCTTGTCCGTCATCCACGCGAAGAAGACCTGGGGCACGCCGCTGACCACGGGGCCCGTCGCGTACAGCACCGCGATCTCCCAGGCGTCCAGTCCCAGGCGGTCCTTGAGCGCCAGCATCAGCGAGGCGAAGAAGATCGGATAGATGTCGACGATGGTGTGCGCGAGCTGGATGGTCCAGAACGCCGGGCGGGGCCGCCACGCGCCGTGGGGCCCGAAGCTCTGACGCGGCGCGCCGGCCGGCTCGATCGGGCCCGGCGCAGGCCGCCCGGTCCCGGCTGCCGGTCGGACAGCGGGCTCCATCAGGTCGATCGGCGTGTCGGCGTTCGGCATCGCGCGTGGTCCGGGCCGAGATGGTAGGAGCCCGGGCCGCGGAGGATGCGGGTTTCTCGGGACGAGCGGCGCGACCGCCGCGTGAATTTCACCGCCGGCTCACCCGCGGCGCGCAACGCCCGACGCGCCGAAGGCCACGGCCCCGACCACGAACACCATGATCCCGATGCCGCCCACGGGCCACGTCCAGCCCATCGCCTGCATCGCCTCCGCGATCGGGCGGCTCCGCGCCCGCACCAATGTCGGCGGAGTGACATGCTGCATGGCGAAGTACTTCCAGACCTCGTCCTGCAGGCCGTGCTCGGCCCGGTACTTCCGGTCGGCGAGCTTGTCGAGCTCGCCGTACGTCGACTCGCTCACGGAGAAGACCGACCCGTCCGCGCCGGCTTTCCCGGGCGGGAGCAGCTCGATGAACCGGTAGCGCCACTCCTTGCGGCGCACGTCGCCCCACGAGCCGGGCTCGTAGTCCTCGGCGGGGCGGCGCATGGTGATGATCAGCCGCGGCTCGATCCGACCCTCCTGCACGCCCTGCATAATCTCGACATCCGACCGCGCCCCCTCCGCCATGATCAGCACACGCAGCCAATCCTCGTGGCGCAGCAGCCCGGGAAGCCGCGTCTCGTCCCGCATGCCGGGCTCGATCTCATACCGCAGCACCTCGCCCCGCCAGTGGATCTCAATGACGGACCGCGTTTCCGGCTGATCTGCGGGGGGATCGATCGTCCGGACCTCGCCGGGCTCGCCCCGGAACTCGAACTGCGGGCTCACGCCCGGCTGCGTGAAGTACACGATCGGGATGTCACGGTGACTCAGGCGCGACGCCATGAACGGCACGGCGACGCCCACGGACAACAGACCGAAGAGCATCATCGCCAGACCGGCTGCGCGTGCGTACGACATGCGTGAGTGCCCCGGGCCCTGCTTCCCGGGCCGATTAGTGGCCCGAGCCCTTGTCCTTCGCGGCTTCGCCGCCCTGGCCCGCATCGCCGTGATCCGCCGCGCCCTGATCCGCGCCGTGGCCCGCCTCGCCGTGCGCGCCGGGGTTGGTCTTCGCGGCCTTGGCGTTCTCGCGCGCGACCGTCAGGGTGTTCTTGCCGTAGTTGAAGCTGTGCATGCCCGTCTTCGCATCGACGGTAATGTGCGCATTGCCGCCCGGCATGATCTTCTGATGCTGCATCCGATCGAGCACGCTGCGGGTCGCCGTGTCGCCCAGCGTCAGCGCGATGAAGAGCGTCAGTGCGAAGATCGTGGCGGCGACCACGGCGGTGTTCATCGGGCTGTCGTACTTCAGATGCATGAAGTACGCGCCGACCAGCACCGCCTTCACCGTCGCGATCACCAGCGCCATGAGGATGTGCGTCGTCGAGCCGACGACGATCTCCGTGTTGCCGATCCAGAACGAGTGGATGTTCGAGCTCCACACCGTCAGGGCGGTCAGCACGAGCAGGATCACGAAGACCCAGAACATGGGCCAGAAGGGGGTGACGTGGACGTGATGCTCGTGGGCTTCCTGCGAGCTGAGCGTCTCGTCGGGGTCGATGCCCGGGTGGTGAGGTGCGTGGGCGGGGCTGGCCATGGGTTCGGTATCCGGTGAAGCGGCCGGTGGGCCGGGGGTGTGCTGCGCGAAGAAACCGGGGGACGCGCCGGCGGCGGCGCCGCTCAGACGAGGTACAGCAGGGGGAAGAGGAAGATCCAGATGACGTCGACGAGGTGCCAGTAGAGGCCCACGTTCTCGAGCGACGTGTAGTGCTTGGGGCCGTAGTGCCCGGCGGCGGCCTTCCACATGGCCCAGGCGATCACGATCATGCCGATGAAGACGTGGAAGCCGTGGGTCGCGGTCGAGATCCAGTAGACGGACATGAAGATGTGGTCGTAGTCGCCGTGGGGATGGGGGTAGGTGAAGAACCCGCCGGGGAGCTCGCCCTTCTGGATCTTGGGCATGTACTCCCAGCCGATCTTCACCACGAGGAAGAACGCGGCACAGAGCTGCGTGATCGCCAGGTTCAGCAGGATCATGCCCTTGCGGTTGGTCTGCGCCCCGCGGATCGCGAGCACGATCGTGAAGGAGCTCAGCAGCAGCACCGCTGTGTTGGCGGCCCCGATCTGCCAGCTCAGGTAGTAGCGCGAGGCCTCGTGCCAGTCGTGGGGGTAGAGGTAGCGGAAAAAGGCGTACGCGCAGAAGAAGCCGCCGAACAGCAGCACCTCCGTCGCCAGGAAGAGCCACATGCCGAGCTTCGCGGCTTCGAGCTCGTCCTTGGCGTTGCGCCAGTGACTGCCCGGAACGTACCGCTCGTGCGGCTCGAGCTCGACCCCCGCGGGTCCCAGTGGAAGCGTCGTCATCGGGTCGTTTCCTGCGTCTGCGCGGCGGACGCCGCGGCGGTGGTCGGCGGGTGCCGGAACGTTCAGTGCGAGTAGCGGGCGCTCTGCGCGGGGTCGGGGAGCGGGAACTCACGCGGGTCGCAGTGCGGCGGGAGGGTCGTGTCGAAGTCGTACGGGCCGTGCGTGATGACGGGCTCGCGCGGGAAGTTGTGCTCGATCGGGGGCGAATCGGTCTCCCACTCGAAGCTCAGCCCGCCCCAGGGGTTCCGCGGCGCCGCCGGCCCGCCGATCCACGACTGCACGAAGTTCAGCAGGTGGATCACGAGCCCCGTCGCCAGGATGAACGAGCCAATCGTCGAGATCTGGTGCATCCACGTGAACTCGTTGATGTAGGTCGCGTAGCGGCGGGGCATGCCCTGCGTGCCCAGGAAGAACTGGATGAAGAAGGTCACGTTGAACCCGATGAACACCAGCACGGCGCCCAGCCGGCCCACGTTCTCGTTGTACATGCGCCCCGTGAACTTGGGCCACCAGTGGTGCAGCCCGCCTATGAACGCCAGCACCGTGCCGCCCATCATCACGTAGTGGAAGTGGGCCACCACGAAGTACGTGTCGTGAAGGTGGATGTCGGTCGCCAGGGTCGCCAGCGGCGGGCCGGTCAGGCCGCCGATCGTGAAGTTGAACAGGAAGCTCATCGCGTAGAGCATCGGCGTGTTGATCGCGATGCTCGCCTTGTACATGGTCGCGATCCAGTTGAAGACCTTGATCGCCGTCGGGATCGCGACGAGGAAGGTCAGCGCCGAGAAGATGGCGTTCGACGCCGCGGTCTGGGCCGTGAACATGTGGTGGGCCCACACGAGGAAGCTGATCCCCGCGATCGCGATCGAGCTGAAGGCGATCGCCCGGTACCCGAAGATCCGCTTGCGGCACTGCACCGCGATGATCTCGCTGATGATCCCCATGCCCGGCAGGATCATGATGTACACCGCCGGGTGGCTGTAGAACCAGAAGAAGTGCTGGAAGAGCACGGGGTCGCCGCCCAGCGCCGGGTCGAAGATGCCGATGCGGAACGTCCGCTCGAAGACCAGCATCAGCAGCGTGATGCCCAGCACCGGGGTCGCGAGCACCTGCAGGATCGCCGTCGCGTACACCGCCCAGACGAAGAGCGGCATGTCGAACCAGCCCATGCCCGGCACGCGCAGCTTGTGCACCGTGGCGATGAAGTTGATCCCCGTGAAGATCGAGGAGAAGCCCAGGATGAACGCGCCCAGCACCATCGCCGTCACGCCGCCCCAGTTCGTGCTCGAGCTGTAGGGCGTGTAGAAGGTCCAGCCCGTCTCGACGCCGCCCTGCAGGATCGACCACAGCGCGAAGAGCGAGCCGAACACGTAGGTGTACCAGCTCATCAGGTTCAGCTTGGGGAACGCGACGTCCTTGGCCCCCAGCATGATGGGCAGGAAGATGTTGCCCAGCGCCGCGGGGATCGCCGGGATGATGAAGAGGAACACCATGATCGCGCCGTGCAGCGTGAAGGCGCGGTTATAGACGTTGTTGGCGGTCACCAGCTGCTCGCGCTCGGTGAACTCCCAGCCCTTGAAGAACTGGCCCTCCACGGCCTGCTGCCCCGCCTGGTTGACCACGGTGGTCGTCGGCTCGAAGAGCTCCAGCCGCATCGCCAGCGCCGCCACGCCGCCCAGGAAGAACATCAGCAGCGTCGTGACGAGGTACATCATGCCGATCTTCTTGTGATCGACGGTGTACACCCAGGACCAGATCGTCTTCCAGGGCGTTTCCTTGGGGGCGAGGTAGCTGACGTCGTGATGGCCGCTCATGGTCGTGTTGGCTCCGGGCTCGAAGGTGCTCGGGAGTCTGCGGGGGACGGGTCGGGGGGTCGCGCCGGCCGCCTCAGTTGGCGGGGGCGTTCTTGGCCGCCTTGCTCTCTTCCAGTTCGCGGGCGGAGAACTCTTCCGCGGCCGCCTTGTCCTGCGGGTTGTCGCTGAGGATGCGGATGTAGGTGATCAGGGCCAGGAGCTCACGGTCGGTGAGCTGGCCCTGGAAGGTGGGCATCTGGTTCGCGTAGCCGCGGACGATGTGCTTGGCGGGCTCAAGGATGGACTCGCGGAGGTAGTTCTCATCGACGAGCGCGCTGCCGCCGTCGGTGAACTCGTGGGTCTTGCCCCAGATGCCGGTCCACGTGGGGCCCGTGCCCGCCGAGCCGTCCACGGAGTGGCAGGCGTTGCAGCCCTTGCTCTTGTAGAGCTTGGCGCCCAGGTCGGGCAGGCTGACGCCGCTGGTGTCGGCCTGCTGGTTCTTCCACAGGGCATAGTCCGCGTCGGCGAGCACCATGACGCGCCCCCACATCTGCGAGTGCTGATCCCCGCAGTACTCCGTGCATGCCAGGTAGTAGCCCTTGGACTCCGCGGGGTTCACGGGGACGAACTTCTTCTCCTGCTCCTCCCAGCGGTGCGTGATCTTGGTCGCCTCCACCCACTGCGACGTGTAGAAGTTGGGGAACACGTCCCGCTTGATGCGGAACGCGGGCATGTACATGGAGTGGATCACGTCCTGGCTGGACATGATGAACTTGATGGGACGATTGACCGGCAGCGCGAAGATCGGGGCCGCGGCGTCGGCGATCACTTCCGTCTCCAGCGGGCTGGCGCCGTTGTCGTAGACCAGCCCCCACGCCCACTTGCGGGCCGTGACGTTGATCACCTCCGCGTTCGCCGGCGCGACCTTCATGGGGATGTACGCGATCAGCCCCCAGAAGAACATCACCGCCAGCAGGATCGTCGGCACGATCGACCACGTCAGCTCCAGCGCCGTGTTGTGCGAGGGGCTGGGCTGCGGCGCCACCCCGGGCCGACGCCGATACTTGAACGCCCAGTACACCATCAGCCACATCAGCAGCACGAAGAACGCCAGCGACACCCAGAAGATGTAGAAGAACACGTGGTCGACGCCCTCGGCGAAGGTCGACGCTTCCACGTTCCCGCCCCACCAGAGCCTGTCCCACGCGCTGGCGAGAACCGGCGTTCCCAAGCTTGTGTTGCTGACCGTCATCGTGATCCTCTTGGTCCGCCCCGTCTTGTCCGGGGAGAATCTTTCTTGTCAGAAGAGAAGTTTATCCCGCCCGGGCCGCCCGGTCCCGGCCCGTCCCCGCCGTCGCCGCCAGCGCCCGCCGCCGCGACCAGATCATCCGCGCCACGAACGCCGCCAGCCCCAGCCCGCACGTCGTCGCCCCGATGCGCATCACGTTGAAGGCGTCCGCCGTGTACTGCCCCGTCTTGGGGTTGTAGGTGAAGCAGAAGTGCGCGATGCGGTCGAAGATCGTCCCGATCCTTCCCTCGGCGGCCTCGGTCAGCGCCAGCCTGACGTCGCCCGCGGTGAAGTTCAGCTTCTCGATGTAGTTGTGCACCTTGCCGTCGGGCGCCAGAAAGATCAGCGCGGCGGGGTGCGAGAACTCGTTGGTCTCGGGCAGGAACTTGTAGTGATAGCCCGTCGCCGCCGCGAGGCCCCGGATGTTGTCGACGTCGCCCGTCAAGAACTCCCAGCGTGCCGGCGGGGCCTCACGCGCGTACCCCGCGAGATACACGTCGCGCTTCTCCCGGGCCATCGCCGTCGTGTTCGTGTGGTCGAACGAGACCGTGACCAGCTCGAACTCGACCCCCGCCGTCCACTTCACCTCGTTCATCACGCGCTGCACCTGGTTCAGCACCAGCGTGCACAGCAGCGGGCAGTCGTAGTACGCCATGACCAGCATGACGGGCCGCTTCCCGTCGAAAAACTCCCCCATCGTGCGCGTCCGGCCCTGCGCGTCCGTGAAGGTCAGCGAGCCCGGGACCTGCTCCCCCTTGCGCTCCACGATCCCCACGTTCTCGATCTGGGGCAGCGAGTCCAGCAGCACCTGCGCGCGGACGTCCGACGCGGCCGCCAGCCACGCCGTCGACGCCGTCGCGAGGATGCACGCGACACGCCTCATCGTCCGCCGGCCCCCTGCTGCGGCCTCGCGCTCTCGCGGATCACCAGCTCCTTCGCCACCGCCAGCGGCACGCTCACGCGACCCCTGGCCGGGTCAGACCAGTTGTAGGACGAGAGCTGCTGATTCCACTCCGACCGCAGCGTCACGTACTCGCCGTTCACCGCGACGCCCTCGTGCTTGGTCACCACCTCCGCCCGCAACAGTGGCTCGAAGATCATGTAGAAGACGACCAGCGCGACGATCAGCACCGCGCCCCCCGTGCCCGCCATGAACGCGACGATCGCCCCGGCGTTGGTCTCGCCGTGCGCTGCCATGTGGTTCGGGTCCGCGGCGTCATGACGGAACCACGAGTCGTGCTCGTGCAGCTCGTGCTCGTAGTGCACGGAATCATGCAGCGTGGCCGCGGCCGCGCCGCCTCCGGAAGCTCCGTGGTGATGATGATCATGGGCCATCGAACTTTCACTCCGCATTGAAACCAGCGTAGAAGCCTGATTCTGTCGGTCAACCCGGTGTCAGGAAGGCATTCCGAAATTCCTGCTTCAAACGGGGGGACGGGTCCGGGAGGCGGGGCCGGGGGAAGGCCGGGACGGCAGCGGGGGGCGGGGAGGCGCGGTCAGACGTAGTTCTTATGGACGAGGGCTTCGGGAAGGCGGGGGTCATGCAGCGGCATCAGGGGCCCGGACGCCACGCGACGGACGTACATCCCCAGGAAGACCAGGAACGGGCCGAGGATGCCGGGGATATCGACCCAGTGCGGGCCGACCGCCTGCGAAGTCTCCTTGTTCCAGACCTCAGGCCGCACCGCCCAGTAGAGATCGAGCAGGTGCATGCCCAGCAGCCAGAGGCAGCCCAGGGCCACCGCCGCCCGGCTCCGGCGGACGGGTCGGGAGATCAGGAAAACGAACGGCACGATGAAGTGCCCGATCGGGAGGGTCCACGAGAGCCACTCCCAGGGCCCCTCCTTCCGCCGAAGCATCCACGCCGTCTCTTCCGGGATGTTCGCGTACCAGATCAGGAAGTACTGCGAGAAGCTGATGTAGGCCCAGAAGACCGTGAACGCGAAGAGCAGCTTCGAGAGGTCGTGCAGGTGCTCCTCGGTGAACGCGACGTGCAGCCGGCCGAAGCCGCGCAGAATAATCAGCGTCAGCGTTACCAGCGCGAGGCATGACACCGCGGCCCCCGCGAAGTAGTAGACGCCGAACATCGTGCTGAACCAGTGGAAGTCGAGCGACATGACCCAGTCGAACCCGGCGAACGCGGTCGTGAACGCGAACAGCAGCAGCCCCGGGGCCGACAGCTTTCGGGCCGACACGGTGTGCCACTTGTCCCCGTCCTGGTCCTGCCGCGTCGAGAAGGACCAGAGCAGCTGCGACAGCCCCAGCCACACCACGAAGTAGATCGCCGCCCGGACGTAGAAGAAGGGCACGTTCAGGAAGCCCGACTTGTGCTCGTAGAGCTTGTCGCCCTCCACGTACGCCGGGTTCATCCACTCGAACAGGTAGACCTGCTTGGTCAGCTGCATGCCCAGGTGGAACAGCACGCCCACCACGAACAGCACCAGCCCCACCCACACGATGCTCATCAGGTTCTCGAACTGGCGGCGGATGCTCGCCACCCAGCCCGCGTTGGTCTGATGGAAGATCATCGTAAAGCCCAGCGCGCCCAGCGCCATCGCCAGGCTCGCCATGAACCCCGCCTGGTACGCGTGCAGCGCGATCTTGGCTACCTTGTCCGTGCCGGACACGGCGGCGAAGATCGTCACGCCGATCAGCGCGCCGCCCAGGCCCGTCAGCAGCGCCGACAGACCTCGGCCCGAGCCCTCGGCCAGTTCGATGTTGCCCTTCTCGAACACCAGTCTCGTATCAACGGCGTGGGCGCTCACGAGCCACGCTCCTTCCCATCAGAGTTGACCGCGGCCGCGGCCCCGGGCGCCGCCGCCGGGCGACGACGGTCCAGGTCCTGTCTCTCACGCTCGGGCACCGCCTCCAGCGGCGCGTTCCGCGCCGTCTGCAGGGCCCGGAAGTACGCCACAATGGCCCAGGCCTCGCGCTCGGAGATCTTGTTCCGGTACGCCGGCATCTTCAGCGGGTACGGCACGTTCTGGCCGACGTTGGGTACGCCGTTGAGAATCGTGTGGAAGATGTACCCGTCCTGGCCCTTCTCGCCGCCCGCGTAGTACTTGGGATCGTGGAACGAAGGCAGCGGGTACGACCAGCGCTTGCCCACCGTCCCGTCGCCCGCGCCCGTCCCGCCGTGGCACACGATGCAGTAGATGTTGTACTTCTTCTCGCCCAGCGCCAGCAGCCTGTCGTCCACGGGGATCGGGATGCGCGCCACGTAGGTGTAGCGCTGCAAGCCGTCGGCTTCGAGGACCGGCTTGCCCGCCGCGTCCAGCGCGGGGTAGCGCCCCTCGTAGACGTTCGCGTCCTCGCGCAGATACTCCTCCCGCCGCGCAAAGTCGACGTCCTCGAACTCCACGCTGAAGGCCTTGGCCCCGAAGGGCACGGCTCCGCGCGGGGGCGGACGCATCGAGCGACCGTCCTCGAAGAACGCCGACGCCGACTGCGCCTTGTACTTGGGCTGATCGTCCATGTCGGGGAAGAACTGGCGCGGCGGAGCGTCCGTGCGCTCGCCCCGGCAGCCGGCCAGAGCGGCCAGCACGCCCGCCAGAACTAGAACCGTCCGTCGTCCGGCTGGTCTCACGTGCTCTCCTCCACGCGGTCGATGTGCGTCCCGCCCAGCGATGCCAGCAGCTCCCGGACCGACTGCTCGCTGAAGCGCGGGTCGGAGGCCTCGATCGCGATCATGAACCGGTCGTCGCTCACGCGCAGGAAACGCTGCTTCGAGAACAGCGGGTGGTTCCAGCGGGGCAGCAGGTTCAGGATCAGCATCCCGAACACCGCGCCAAACGCCGAGAAGAGCACCGACAGTTCGAACACGATGGGCGTCGCCTGCTCCCACGCGAACAGCGGCTTGCCCGCCGTCACGATCGGGTAGTCAACCTCGCCCATCCACCACTGCATCAGCAGCGCCGTGGTGCACCCGGCGGCGGCCATGAAGCCCATGATCACCGTCACCTTGCTGTGCTTGAGGCCCATCGCCTCGGGCATCCCGTGGACCGGCACCGGCGCATACACGTCCCAGCGCTTGAACCCGGCGTCGCGGACCTTCTCAGCCGCGTGCAGCAGCACGCCCGGATTGGGGAACTCCGCCACGACGCCCCAGAGCGGCCCGCCGGCTCCCGATTCGTGCGCCCCGCCTCGCGGAGCTTCGTGGTGCGCCATGGCTCAGTACGCTCCCGTGTTGGCGGCGTGCCCGTTCCGCACGCCGTGACCGTTGTGCCCGTTGTGGCCGTGACCGTTGTGCCCGTGTCCGCCGTGGCCCACGTCGTATGCGTGAGGATCAGCCATCGGCATCACGTTCTTCACCTCGCTGATCGCCAGCATGGGCAGGAAGCGGCAGAACAGCAGGAACAGCGTCATGAAGATCCCGATGCTGCCCACGAACGTGAAGATGTCCACGTACGTCGGGCTGAAGTACGCCCAGCTCGACGGCAGGAAGTCGCCCGACAGCGTCGTCAGGATCACGTACCGCTCGAACCACATCCCGATGTTCACCAGGATCGAGATCAGGAAGATGAACGGGATGTTCGTCCGGCACCACTTGAACCAGAAGACCTGAGGCGAGATCACGTTGCACGTGATCATCGTCCAGTACGCCCACCAGTAGGGCCCGAACGCGCGCCGGACGAACGTCTGGATCTCGAAGGGGTTCGCCCCGTACCAGGCGATGAAGAACTCCATCATGTACGCGAAGCCGACCATCGACCCCGTCACGGTGATGATCTTGCACATGTTCTCGATCGTCTTGGCCGTCACGAAGTCCTTCATCCCGGGGTAGAGCTCCCGCGCCGGGATCAGCAGCGTGAGCACCATCGCAAAGCCGCTGAAGATCGCGCCCGCGACGAAGTACGGCGGGAAGATCGTCGTGTGCCACCCGGGCAGGATCGACACCGCGAAGTCGAAAGACACCACCGAGTGCACCGACAGAACCAGCGGCGTGCTGATCCCCGCCAGCATCAGGTACGCCTTCTCGTAGTTGTTCCAGTGACGCGTCGAGAAGCGCCAGCCCATCGCCAGGAACCCGTACACGAACGCCGCCACCCGGTTCAGGGGCAGCACGATCTGCTCGGTGATCTTGTCGAGGAAACCCATCCCGGGCAGGCCGACCGGCCCCAGACGCACCGGCACGTTGATCCGCGCCAGGGCCCGGTCGCGCAGCGTCGCCAGGTCCGGGATCATCCCCATGTACCAGAACAGCAGCGACACCGTGAAGTACGTCCCGACCGCGAAAACGTCCCACAGCAGCGGGCTGCGGAAGTTGGGCCAGATCCAGTTGGAGTTGGGGATCGGGAACAGCATCCACGCCATCCACACGCGCCCGACGTGGATCCCGGGGAACGTGCCGGCGCAGATGACCGCGAAGATCGTCATCGCTTCCGCGAAGCGGTTGATGCTCGTGCGCCACTTCTGCTTGAGCAGGCACAGGATCGCGGAGATCAGCGTCCCCGCGTGGCCGATGCCGACCCACCACACGAAGTTGGTGATGTCCCACGACCACATCACGGGGTTCATCAGCCCCCAGACGCCCACGCCCGTCACGATCAGGAACAGGATCATCGCCGTCCCGAGCCCGGCGATCCCCGCCGAGATCATGAACGCCGGGAACCACCACGCGGGCGTGCGGTTCTCGATCCACCCGCAGATCGTGTTCGTCACCGAGTGAAAGTCGCGGTCGCCCAGCACCAGCGGCGGACGCACCGACGGATCGGAGATCAGCGTCCCGTCGATCGTGTCGGGATCGAAGCCCCTCCGGCCGCGACCGGCGAGCCCGAGGGCGGTTGCCTGATCGGGTTGCAACGTGCTCATGCGAGGGCTCCGCGAGAGGGAGTCAGGATGGGGAGGCTCATGACGTGACCTTCGGGCTTGGCCTCATGCCCGCCGCTCCCGTGGGGGGCAGAATGGTCCGACCCGCCGTGACCGTGGCCCAGCGGGTGGTCCCACCGGGCGCGCCGCGACGCGTCAACCAGCGCCGGGTTCGGGTTGCGGATCCGCAGCATGTGCGTCGTCCGCGGCCTGGTGTTCAGATACGCCAGAAGCTGGTAGGACCGACCGTCGCCCCGCTTCTGCTTCACGCGGCTGCCCGCGCCGTTCCCGCTCCAGCTGTCGTAAATGTCCCCGAAGACGATCGCGTCCGTCGGGCAAGCCTGCTGGCACGCAGTCTGCACGAACCCGTCCGGGATCAGGTTCAGATCCGCCAGCTTTGTCTCGACCCGGGCCGCGTTCACACGCTGGATGCAGTACGTGCACTTCTCCATCACGCCGCGGCTCCGCACCGTGACGTGGGGGTTGTGTTGCATCGTCGCCACTTCCAGCTTCTTCTGACGAAGACGCGGCGGGACGAAGTGCTCGCTGGGCGGACGCGCGATCTCGGGCAGCTTCTCAGTCAGGTCCTTGCCCGCGAAGTTGCCCCGGAACTGCTTCGTCGCATAGTCAAAGAAGTTGAACCGCCGAACCTTGTACGGGCAGTTGTTCGAGCAGTACCGCGTGCCGATGCACCGGTTGTACGCCATGTTGTTGTTGCCCTGCTCGTCGTGCACCGTCGCGTTGACGGGGCACACGACCTCGCACGGCGCGTTCTCGCAGTGCACGCACGTCACGGGCATCACCATCATGTCCGCGTCCGCGAGGATCGCCGAGTCGTCGCCCACGCCCAGCGTGTCCTTCTGCGCCTCGGACGTCGGCGCCGTCGAGTAGTACCGGTCCACGCGGATCCAGTGCATCTCGCGCCCCTTGGCGACTTCCTTCTTGCCCACGATCGGGACGTTGTTCTCCGCCTGGCACGCGACCATGCACGCCCCGCAGCCCGTGCACGTCGTCAGATCGATCGACATGCCCCACTGCTGAATCGGCTTCCCGTGCACGTTCTTGATCGGGACGATGTTGCCCTTCTCGTCGCGCAACGGGTTCCCGTTCTCGTCCTCCTCCGTGAAGCGCAGCGCGTACGCGTTCTTCTGCGTCGCCTCGTACATGTCGACGTTGGCCGGAGTGTGCGACTCCATGCCCAGCAGCCCCGCGAAGTTGAGCCGCCGCGTGCGGTCGTAGGGATCCTTCTGCAGGTCCTTGGCCTTCAGGTAATCGATGTCGCCGAACTTCTGCCAGCGCGGCAGGTCGACCTCGCGCAGGATGTCCCGGCCCTCCAACGTCCAGTGATCCTGCGTCGTCGCCAGCAGATACGGGCTCTTCCCCCGCGCCGCCTCGACCGTCACGCCCGACGCGAAGCCCTGGCCCGACCCGGGCCGCACCCCGAAGAAGTCAAAGCCCGAGCCCCGCGCCACCCGGCCGCACACCCGCCGCCCGTAGCCCAGGTGCACCGCCACCGTGTCGTCCGCCAGCCCGGGCTGGGGCCACAGCGGCGCGTCCACGCTCCGGCCGCCGACCGACAGCGTCATCATCTCGCCGTGGCAGTACTGCGGCGTCACCGGGTGACGGTCCGTGCTGAACCCCAGCCGCTGCGCCGTCGCCGGGTTCATCAGGATCGCGTTGTCCCACGTCAGCTTCGTCACCGCGTCGGGCAGCTCCTGCAGCCAACCGTTGTTCGCCATCCGGCCGTCATGAACCTGCGGCGAGGCCAGGAACAGGATCTCCAGCCCGTCGCCCGCCGCCGGCAGAGGCTCGGCCAGCGCCCGCGCCACACCCGCGAAGTCCACCGCCATCGCCGGCCCACGCGGCTGTCCCGCCGGGCTCATGCCGTCGTGCAGCGTGCGGCGCCACAGCTTCTCGAAGTCCGCGTTCCCCGCCCGCGCACGCACCGTGTTCCGCACGATGAAGTAGGGGTCCGTGTCGCTCTCGCCCGCCAGCGACGCCAGCAGCTCAAGATCGCTCGCAGTCCCCGCGTACAGGCGGTCGATCATCGGCTGGACGACGCTGTACACGCCGTCCCACGTCTCGACGTCGCCCCACGACTCCAGGAAATGCGTCCGCGCCACGTGGATCTTCGAGGCCGCCGCTGTCTCGTCCGCCTCGCCCAGATGGACCGTCAGCGGCACCTTCGCGTACGACTCCGCGAACGCCAGGTCCGCCGGCGCCGAGTACACCGGGTTCGCCCCGACCACCACCAGCGTCGACACCTGCCCCGCGTCGATCGCCTCCTTCAGCGCCCGGATCGACGCC
The DNA here is from genome assembly GCA_033763795.1 of Planctomycetota bacterium. Taxonomy (GTDB): domain Bacteria; phylum Planctomycetota; class Phycisphaerae; order Phycisphaerales; family UBA1924; genus JAEUIV01. The sequence continues at coordinate 34,660 of JANRJV010000012.1, read as the reverse complement.
AGGCTCGACTGACCCGCGTCGCCCTTCAGCGGCACGTACCGCACCGTCCGGCCCACGTTGCCCAGCGCCGCGTTCAGCGCCGCCACCAGCGCGTGAACCTGCGCCGGCTGGTGCTCGCCCGCCGCCAGCAGCGAAGTGCCCCGCGCGTTCAGCAGATCGTCCGCGATGGCGTTGAACACGTCCGCCGAAGGAACGCCCGCGCCGTCCGACGCCGCGGCACGCCCCAGCGCGTCCGTCAGGCCGCGCGCCGCCGCAGCGTCGAGCTTCGACGCCACCGCCCGCGCCAGGGCCATCGCGCACGCCGCGATGCGTGAAGGCCGGACCGCCCAGCGGTGGTCCGCCTGCCCGCCTGTCAGCGTCAGCATCGACTCGAAGACGTACAGCCGGCTCATCGACGAGCCCGACGCTTCGTGCCCGGCATCGCCGTCGCGGTACCGCGCCGCCGCGAACCCGCGCGAGTCCGACACGCCCGCCCCGCACGTCAGGAAATCATGACCAAGCGAGACCACGACCCGCGCCTGCGAGAAGTCATGCAGCGCCTTCGCCGGCCCGCCCAGCACCGCCCGCGTCGCCGCCAGTTCGCCCTCGTTGTCGATCGCCTCGTACGCGAACCACCGCGCCTCGGGCCACTTCCCCGCGGACAGCACGCGGTCGCGCAGCGCATCACGCGAAGGGCTCGTCGTCTTCTCGACCAGGAACGCCAGACCCCGGCCCTTCGCCGCGCCGATCTGCGCAAACGCCTCGCGCGTCTGCGCCACCGCGTCCGCCAGCGGCGTCGCCTTCACCGCCGCGCCCGCCTCGCCGGTCAATGCCTCCGCCACCGCCGGCCCGCGGTCCGGGTCGTACAGATCGAGAATCGCCGCCTGCGCCCGCACGGAGCTCTTGCCGCGGTTCTCAGGGTGCAGCGGGTTGCCCTCAAGCTTCGTGGGCCTGCCCTCGTACGTCTCGGCGAGCAGCCCCTCGCACGAACCGCCCGGCAGCGGCATCGCCGTCGCATAAAACAGCGGCACACCGGGGATCACGTCCTCGGGCTGGCGGTTGTACGCGAGGATCTTGTGATCAGGCCGCCGGCAACCCGGCACCGTCGCCGCGCCCGCCAGCGCCAGGCTCGCCCCCATGATCCGCAGGAAGTGACGCCGCGACCCGTCCAGCAGCTCGCTCGCCATCGCCGGGAACTCGCGCTCGACGAACGAGCGGAAGTCCTTCGTCCCCGCAAGGTCATCGAGGCTGCGCCAGTAGCTCTTGCCCGTCGCGGCGCTGAGCGCCCGCGCCGAAGCCGGCGTGGCAACGGGCTTGCCCTCCTTGTGCGAGGAGGGGCACTGGTCGAGCACATTTCGGCGGTCGCTCATCTGGTGGATCCCACTGCCGTCGTCTTCGAACTTCGCCGGCCTGCCAAACTGGTCAATCGTTTCCCGGTTCACTCAAGAACGCCCGCGCGCCCGCTCGGCTAGTAGTGGCACGCACCGCAGAACTGCGGCGGCATCAGCTGCTTCGTCCGCGCGATCTCGTCCCCGCGCCGGCGCTGCTCCGGCTCATCCAGCAGCGTCTGCACCGCCGCCAGATCGGTGATCTTGGGCGTCTGCGTCAGCATCTGGTCGTCGTACGCCACCAGGTGCTTGCCGGGATTGCGGTGGCAGTCCAGGCAGAAGCCCATGCTCTGCCCGTGAACCTGCCGGACAACCTCCTGCTGGTCCACGCGCCCGTGGCACGAATAGCAGCTCACGCCCGCCTTGATGTGCACCGAGTGAGGGAAATGCGCGTAGTCGGGAACCTTGTGCACCCGCCGCCACTCGATCGGCTTGCCCTGCGCGTAGCTCTCACGCAGCAGCACGAGGTTCGGATTGGCCTTGTGCGCCGTCCACAGCGTCGAATTCAGGTACGCCGTCTCGCCCGCGCCCGTGTGACAGTTCATGCACGTCGACGTGTCGGGCACGTTCGCGTGGTACGACTCTTCCACGTTCGTGTGGCAGTACCGGCAGTCCATCCCCAGCTTGCCGGCGTGCAGCTGATGGTTGTAGTCCACCGGCTGGTCGGGCTCGTACCCGACACGCCAGTAGTCCGGCGTGAAGAAGTACCAATAGCCCGCGGCGACGCTCACCAGACCGCCCGCGCCCAAAATCGCCACGGCCGTCGGCAGAGCATTCATCCACTTCGGGAAGATGTTCGCCACACAACACTCCTCACCCGACATGCCGTCCGCCTCGGATTCCGCATGCCGCCCTACTGAGTCACAGGAATATTTTCGCTTCGACAGGATTTCTGAAACCGCGTACTCTGTCCGGTCAGATAGGATCTTGTCAAGGGCACAACCCGAACTCATACCAATTGAGTCTAGATCTCATCTACAGTCCCAATGACCCGCGACACCGCGATGTCAGGATAAACCCCAACCATGAACCCCCTCCGATCAATGCCCCTCGCGCTCACGGTCGGCTTCGGCACCGCCGTCGGCATGTGGATCCTCGGCTTTGTGGCTCATCTTCCGGGAGTTCGCGTGCCCGGGCCGATCCTCGTCCCCCTGCTCGGGGCGGTCATCTTCGCCGGCGGCGCCGTCGCCGGCCGACACGGCGCCAGAGGCACCGCCGCGCTGCTCGCCGGAGCCGTCACCGGTCTGGTCAACCTGCTCATTCTGGGCTCAGTCCTCGGCTCCGAAGACCCGGGCTCAGGCCTGCGCCCCAACTGGATCATCCTCGCCGGCGGCAGCATCCTCTTCGCCGCCGTGCTCGCCGCCCTCGGCGCCGCGTTCGTCAGGCCCGATCCCGCGCGATCCAGCCTCACCGCTCAGCACTGGCTGGCGCGCTTCGCCTGGGTCACCGTCGCGTCGGCGCTCCCCGTGCTGCTCTCGGGAGGCCTCGTCACCAGCACCAACACGGGCCTCGCCGTCCCCGACTGGCCCACCAGCTACAACGCCAACATGTTCCTCTACCCGCTCTCGAAGATGACGGGCGGGATCTACTACGAGCACGCCCACCGGCTCTTCGGCTCGCTCGTAGGACTCACAACCCTCACGCTCGTCGTCTTCACCTTCCTCGCCGAGCGACGCCTCGTCGCCCGGACCATGACCGCGCTCGCGATCGTCTTCGTCTGCGCCCAGGGCGTGCTGGGAGGCGTCCGTGTCACCAGCGCCACCGTCACCAGCGACACCATGTCGCCCGACACCCTCGCCGACAACACCACCAGCATGCTCCTGGCGATGGTCCACGGCACGACCGCGCAGCTCTTCGTCGCCTTCCTCTGCGCCACCGCCACCGTCCTCAGCCGGCGCTGGGCCTCGGGCCAGCGCGGGCCCGCCGACAAGGCCGACGGCGTGCTCGCCGGGCTCGCCGCCGCCCTGCCCGCCCTGCTACTCCTGCAGCTCCTGCTGGGCTCCGCCGCCCGACATCTGCACCAGTCGCACGCCGCCTGGACGCACGCCGGCTTCGCGATCATCGTGCTGGTCGCCGCCTCGGCCGTGGGCTTCCGCGCCGCCGCACGCCACGCGCACGAGCCCCTGCTCCGCACCCTGGGCAAGGTCCTCAGCCACACCGTCGGACTGCAGTTCGTCCTGGGAGTGGCGACCTTCATCGCCGTGCTCCCCTACGAGCGCGGCAAGATCGACCCGCCGTACGCCGTCATCATCGCGACGTCGCACCAGGCCCTCGGGGCCGTGCTCTTCGGCGCCGCAACCCTGATGGTCCTTTGGGCGCGCCGCCTCGCGGCCCCGTCCGCCCTCGACTCACGCGACGCGTGACCGCCGCTCACTCGGGCTTGCCGCTCGAGCTGTCGTAGACCCACGCGTCCACCGCGCGGGGGAAGTCGAGAACCTCGCCCGCCGCGAAGAACAGCTTGAGCTCGCGCTCGGCCGCCTCGGGGCTGTCCGACCCGTGGATGAGGTTGAACGAGTTCGACACACCGAAGTCGCCGCGGATCGTCCCGGGGTTCGCCTTCGAGCCGAACGTCGCGCCCATCATGTTCCGCGCGATCGTGATCGCGCCGATCCCGCGCACCGCCATCACCAGCACCGGGCTGCTCGTCATGAACTTCACGAGCCCAGGGTAGAAGCCCTTGCTCTTGTGCGCCTCGTAGTGCGTCTCCGCGAGCTTGGGGCTGATCTGCATCAGCTTGCAGCCCACGATGAACAGACCCTTGTCCTCGAAACGCGCGATGATGCGGCCCATCAGGCCTCGCTGCACGGCGTCGGGCTTCAGAATGATCAGCGTCGTCTCCATGGCGAACATGCTCCGGCTTGGGGTGCGTGAAAGGGCGGAAAGTGTAATGGACCGACGCCCCGTGCGCTCAACGCTTCCCCCCCAGCCGCACCGCCGCGTTGATCAGCCCCAGGTGCGAATACGCCTGCGGATAGTTCCCCAGCGCCACCCCCAGCTGGGGGTCGTACTGCTCGGCCAGAAGCCCGGTAGGCCCGGCGAGCGCGGCAAACTGGTCAAGCAGACGCCGCGCCCGATCCCTCTCACCGATCATGTCCAGCGCCTCGATCAGCCACGACGTGCAGATGTGAAAGCCCCCTTCGACGCCGGGCAGGCCGTCGTCGAGCCTGTACCGGTACACCACCGGCCCGTCCGCCAGCCCGCGCTCGACCGCGCGCACCGTCGCGACAAACCGCTCGTCATCCGCCGGCAGCAGCCCAGACAGCCCGACCCAGAGCGCCGCCGCGTCGAGGTCGTCCGTCCCGTACGCGAACACGTACGACTGCGCCGCCTCGCTCCACCCGTGCGCCAGCACGTCCCGGCCGATCGCCTCGCGCAGCGCCAGCCAGTCCGCCCGGTCGCGCCCCTGCACCTCGCGCGCGACCACCAGCGCACGGTCGATCGCCAGCCAGCACATCGCCTTCGTGTGCACATGATGCCGACGCGGCCCGCGCACCTCCCAGATCCCGTGGTCGGGCTCCGTCCACCGCGCCGCTACCGCCCCCGCCATCGCCTCCACCAGCCGCCAGTGCTCGGGAGTCACCGGCGCGCCCCGCTCCACCAGCCCCGCCGCCAGGTCCACGATCGGGCCGAACACGTCAAGCTGCACCTGCTGGTCCGCCGCGTTCCCGACGCGCACGGGCCGGCTCTGCGCATAGCCCGGCAGCTCACCGATCTCCGCCTCGGGCCCGATCGCGTGCCCCGCCACGCTGTACAGCGGCCGCAGGCGGTCGGGCGACTCGCTCGCCGCCACCACGCTCACGATCCAGTCCAGCAGCTTCATCGCAACGCCCGTGTTCCCCAGCCGCAGCAGCGCCGCCGCCGCCAGGCACGCGTCCCGCGGCCAGCAGTACCGATAGTCCCAGTTGCGCACGCCCCCCAGATGCTCCGGCAGACTCGTCGTCCCCGCAGCGTACACCGCGCCCGTCGGCCCGTACACCAGCGCCTTGAGCGCCAGCGCCGAGCGCAGCACCAGCTCCGTGTGCACGTTCGGCAGCGTCAGCGTCCGCGCCCACCCGGACCAGAACCGTTCCGTCTGCGCCCGCCGCTCCGGCTCCGCCTGCCGCGACGCCGACCTCCCCGCAAACCCGCACCGCAGCTCCAGCACCAGCGGCGTCTGGCCAACTTCCACCTCCGCCGTCGCCGTCTCGTGCGCCCCGTCTTTCGTGATCGTCCACACGACCCCGGGCGACCACAGCACCAGCGGGTCCGACGCGCCCTCGACCTCCAGCGCGTTCTCGTGCACGATCAGCTGCGCCGACAGCCGACCGAAGTCAGGCCGCGGCGCGAACGTCAGCTTCACACGCGCCGCCCCGCCCGTCGACTCGATCACCCGCATCAGGTCCGACCGCCCCGCACGCTGATACGCGCGCCCCGAACTCGTGTCCAGATAGTCCGTCACCGTCACGCCGCGCCACCGCGTCCGCAGCACGAAAGACCCCGGCGTGTACTCCTGCCGCGGCCGCTCCTCACCCGCGTCCGCCGACTCGATCGCGAAGTACCCCTTCTCTTCGCCGCCCAGCAGCTCCGCGAAGGTCGCCGACCCATCCGCTCGCGGGAAGCACATCCACACCACGCGCCCCCGCGGATCGACCAGCGCCAGCGTCCGCTGGTCGGACAGGAACGCGTGCCGCTCGATCGGCACCGCGCGCTGCCGATCCAGCCACGCCCGCCGCAGCCCCCCCAGCCGCGCCAGAAGCGGGGCCACCTCCCGCTGATCGTCCAGCACCGCCCCCGCACGCGTCGGCGCCGCGCCGACCTTGATCCCCAGATCCCCCCGCTGGAGCACCGCGAACCCGTGCTCGTCCGTCTCATCGTCGCCCATGAACAGCACGGCCGAGGCCGCCACACGCTGGCGGATCCCCAGGAGCGCCGCCCCCTTGTCCGCCGGGCTCAGCGTCAGCTCCAGCGCCATCAGCGCCGGACGCACGCGCACCTGGGGCCGCTCCGCCGCCAGCGCCGCCGCCTCCGCAAGAGCCGCGTGACCCGCGTTCTCCTCGCACAGCCGAACGTGCAGCACCACCGACAGCGGCTTGCGCTCCACTAGCGCCCCCGCCGTTCGCGCCGCGATGTCGTCGAGCGCCAGCGCCATCTCGCGCAGCGTCGCCCGGTCGACCGCGCTCAGCACGGGGGGCGGCGAGCCCTCCTGCTCCGCCCCGTGCGAGCCCACCCGGTACACCGCCCCGCACGCCGCCGTCAGGCCCCGCAGATCATCGAGCGCCCGGCCCGAGATGATCACCACCGACGTCCGCTCCATCCGCGTCAGCTCGCGAAGAGCCCGCCCCGCCTCGTCGTCCAGCCGCGCATCGCCAGGCCGCGGAGCGATCGGCGCCAGAACGCCGTCAAAGTCCACCGCCACCAGCAGCACCGGGGCCCGCACCAGTTCCTCGATCTGTCCGTCCGCCAGACGCAGCATCTCACGCCAGCTCCTTCAGGAACTCACTCGCCCAGTCGTGCACGTCGTGCCGCCGAACCTTGGAGCGCAGCACCGCCATCCGGAACCGCGCGTCAGGCCTCCGCATCGTCATCGCCGTCCGGAACGCGTCCGACATCCGCTCGATGTCCCGCGGGTTCACCAGCAGCGCCTGCCGCAGCTCCGCCGCCGCGCCGGCGAACTCGCTCAGCACCAGCACCCCGTCGGTCTCGGACCGCGCCGCCACGTACTCCTTGGCCACAAGGTTCATCCCGTCCCGCAGCGGCGTCACCAGCATCACGTCCGCCGCCACGTAGTAGGGGACGATGTCCTCCCGCGAGAAACCCCGGCGGAAGTAGTGCACCGCCACCCGCCCCGGCACGCTGAACTCCCCGTTGATGCTCCCGACCATCCCGTCGATCTGCGCCCGCATCCGCGCGTACTCACGAACGTCCTCGCGCGAAGGCGCCGCGATCTGCATCAGCACGCACGTGTCCACGCTCGCCGAGGTCTGCCTCAGCATGTGCTCGAACGCACGGATCCGCGCGTCGATCCCCTTGGTGTAGTCCAGCCGGTCGACCGACAGGAAGATCTTGCGGTCGCCGCCCACGCGCCGCCGGATCTCCCGCGCCGCCGCCTTCACCTCGGGCGAGCGCGCCCGCTCGTCGAACCAGTCGAAGTCGATCGAGATCGGAAAATCCTTGCACGCCACCCGCCGCCCCTCGAACTCCAGCTCGCGGTCCGTCCCCTCCGCCCCCGCCAGCCTCCTCGAGAGTCTCGAGAAGTTCTGCGCGTCCCTGTACGTCTGAAACCCCACCACGTCCGAACCCAGCAGCCCCACCAGCAGCTCGCGCCGCTGCGGGATCCACATGAACAGCTCCTCGGGCGGAAACGGTATGTGCAGAAAGAATCCGATCCGAAGGTCAGGCCGCACCGCCCGCAGCAGCGCCGGCACCAGCATCAGGTGGTAATCGTGCACCCACACGATCTGACCCTTCGACGCCGTCCGCGCCGCCGCCCGCGCAAACCGCTGGTTCACCTCCACGTACGGCGCCCACCAAGAGGAATCGAAGTCGGGCGTCCGGATCGCGTCGTGGAACAGGGGCCACAGCGTCCGGTTGCAGTACCCGTGGTAGTACGTCTGGATCTCCGCCTGCGACAGCCCCACGGGACGCAGCGCCATCCCGTCGTGCGTGAACGAACGCACCCGCTTGCCCGGGCCCCCCAGCCAGCCCACCCACTGACCCCGCGATTGACGAACGATGGGCAGCAGCGCCGTCACCAAACCCCCGGCGCTCGTCTGCCATCGGCCCCCGGAACCCCGGACCACCGGCAAGCGATTCGACACGATCAGTAGCCGCCGCGCTTTCGACATCCGACCGGGCTCCCGATCACAGGAGCCCCCGCGAACGCCGCCGGACCACGCCGGACCGCAACGGCTCGCCAGCGCGCACGCGGGCGGCGGGGGAACGAGAGTCCACACTAAGGGTCAACTCTTCGTCGCACCCGCCGCCGGCCATAAATCCCGCTTAATCCTGCGCTCGCCCGCTCAACGCGCTCGCCGCCGGCGCACGCCCAGCAGCCCCGCGCCCGCCATCACCCCCACCGTCGAAGGCCCGGGGATCGAGAAGCTCACCTCAACCACAAGATCGTTGTAGTCCCAGTCGGGGTTCTGGTTCGCGCGCAGATCCTCGAAGCACAGGAGCCACGTCGACGCCGCTCCGTTCTCGAGCCCCGTGATCTGGAAGCTGATCATGTGATCGAGCCCGTCAACGTTGTCGCTCGCCCGGCTGGAGAACGTGCTCCCGTCGCCGGACCGGCCCCAGCGCCAGTTCCCCGCCAGCGCGCCGAGGTCGATGTTCACCGCTTCACCCGTCACCGAATACCCGCTCGAGCCCACGTTGAAAAGGTTCACGTACGGCGCCCCCGCGTCCGTCCCGGCGAAGTACCCGAACCGCTGGTTGTAGCCCGCGAACCGCGCCTTCACCGTCGCGTTGACCACCCCGCCCGACCACACCTGGTCGTCCGCCGAGCCGCGCGTCAGACCCGTCCCGTCCATGATCCCGCCGAGCCCGAAGTCATCGACGCGCGTCAGAGTCACCGGGCTCGAGAGCGTCGTCGACGTCAGCGACGTCCCGACAGAGCCGCTGAACACGTCGCCGAAAACCTGCTGCACGATCTGGTGAACGCTCGGCTCGCCGCTCGAACCGACCGGGGACATCCCCGCAAGCGCCGAGCCGGCCACCGCAAACACGACGCCCGAAGCGACAAGACTCTTGACGTTCATGGTGCTTCTCCCTGTTCGCGGCTCCGTCAGCCCCCGGCCAGGCCGGGCAGTCGACGACGCCGCCGTTCCCTGTGGACGACTTCACCATGCCCGCGCCCGCCCCCGCCGCAACCCCATTCCGACCCCGCCGCGACGATCCCGCGTTCGCGGACCCCGCCCGCCCCGCGCACCTTCCCCACACCCCCGCATCCCGCGAATTCCGCCCGGACCGAGAACCCCCGCCGCCCCCTGAGTACACTCGCGCCGACCTATCGCCACGGAGGGCGCATGACCGAATCCGCTGTGCTGGAACCCGCAGAAACCTCCAGAAAGTCCCGGACCTCGCCCCGCGTCACCGCCGAGACCATGGCGGCCAAGCAGCGCGAGATCTCCGTCAGCGAGTTCTTCGCCAAGAACCGCCACCTCCTGGGCTTCGACAACCCACGCAAGGCCCTCCTTACCGCCGTCAAGGAAGCCGTCGACAACTCCCTCGACGCGTGCGAAGAGGCCGGCATCCTCCCCGACATCTTTGTCGAGATCAGGCTCGTCGCCGCCGCCCAGTCCGCGCCCCCCAGGAAGAAGCCCGAAGAGCCCGAGACCGCCGCCGCACGCCGCGGCGCCGGAGCCGACGAACGCTTCCGCGTCATCATCCAGGACAACGGCCCGGGAATCGTCCGCCGCCAGATCGAGGGCGTCTTCGGCAAGCTCCTCTACGGCTCGAAGTTCCACCGCCTCAAGATGAGCCGCGGACAGCAGGGCATCGGCATCTCCGCCGCCGGGATGTACGGCCTCATCACCACCGGCAAGCCCGTTCTCATCATCTCCAAGACCAGCAGATCCAAGCCCGCCCACGAGGTCGTCCTCAAGATGGACACCTCCAAGAACCGCGCCGACGTCGTCTCCGAGACCGAGCACCCGGAAGACGACGCCATGTTCCCCTCGGGCACCGGCACCCGCGTCGAGATCGAGCTGGTCGGCAAGTACTTCACCGGCGCCCGCAGCGTCGACGAGTACATCGAGCTCACCGCCATCGCCAACCCCCACGCTCGCTTCGTCTACAAGACGCCCCCGACAGGGCAGTTCCCCGACGGTCGAACCCAGACCTACGAACGGGGCGTCGAAGAGCTCCCCGCCCAGCCCGAAGAGATCAAGCCCCACCCCCACGGCATCGAGCTCGGCACGCTCATCGGCATGCTCGAGCGCACCGAGCAGGGAACCCTCTCCTCCTTCTTCACCGAAGAGTTCTGTCGCGTCGGGCCCGCCGTAGCCAAAGCCATCTGCGACAACGTGGGCCTCTCCACCCGCTACAACCCCAAGAAGGTCAACCACGGCGAAGCCGAGAAGCTCTACAAAGCCCTCTCCGAAGCCAAGGTCATGGCCCCGCCAACCAACTGCCTCTCGCCCATCGGCGTCAAGACCATGCTCAAGGGCCTTGAGAAAGGCCTCAAGCCCGACTTCATCGCCGTCGCCAGCCGCCCCCCCGCCGTCTACCGGGGCAGACCCTTCGTCATCGAAGCCGGCATCGCCTTCGGCGGCAACCTCCAGTCCGCCGAGGAGCCCGCCCAGGTCTACCGCTTCGCTAACCGCGTCCCGCTTCTCTACCAGCAGTCCGCATGCTCGAGCTTCAAGGCCGTCGCCGAGACCAACTGGCGCAACTACGCACTCCAGCAGCCGCGCGGCGCCCTCCCCGTCGGGCCGCTCGTCATCATGATCCACATGGCCAGCGTCTGGGTCCCCTTCACCAGCGAATCAAAGGAGGCCATCGCCGACTACGACGAGATCCGCGAAGAAATGGAGCTCGCGCTCAAGGAGTGCGGCCGCAAGCTCAAGACCTACCTCAACAAGCGCCAGCGCATGCGCGCCGCCGGCGAACGCCGCAGCGTCTTCCTCCGCTACATAGGCGAGATAGCCAAGTCCCTCAACGAGATCACCGGCACCGACACCCGGCAGATCTACGACGCCCTCATGAAGACCGCCCAGCAGAAGACGCTGGAGATCGACCAGGTCCTCGACGAGGAGGGCAAGGTCGTCGACCCCGCCGACCGCCTCGAAGCGGACGAGGGCGTCTTCGTCCGCCCGCTCGACGAGAGCGACCTCGAAGCCGCAGCCCTCGCGAAGGAGTCCGAGCTCGCCGCGGCACGCGCCGCCGCTCCCGCGCGCGACGACGGCGACGAGACCACCGCGCCGCGCCGATCCCGGCGCCCGTCCGCCGCCTTGTCGCCGGCGTCGGACCGTCCGGCCCCCGCCGCCGCGCCCGAATCAGCCGCCCCCTCGCTCTTCGGCGACGACGCGCCGCCCGTCAAGAAAAAGGTCCTCGTCAAGAAGAAGGTCAAGAAGCGCAAGCCCTGAACCCCCATGGCCAAGAAACAGAACTCCAGCGCCCCCAAGCCCGAAGGCAAGTCCGAAGCCGTCGCCCGCGCCGTCAAGGCACGCGACGAGCGCACGATGAAGCAGATCGTCGACCTCGCCTCCGAGGTCACGGGCGCGTCGCTCTCCCACCGCGACCCCTTCGTCGACATCCCCACCCGCGCACTCTCCAACACGCGCTACAACGCCAAGAAACGCATGCTCGAGATGGGAGACGCCGAGCAGCGCCGCAACCTCTTCAACGTCGGACAGGCCAAGAAGTTCATGCAGACCATGCTCCTCGGGGCAGGAGTCAAGTCCCTCGTCTCCTCGGGCAAGTCGCTCAGCCTCCGCGGAATGTTCTACAAGTGCCTGCACACCATCCCCGGCACCAAGGAGAAGACCCTCGCCGGACAGGAAGAGAGCGACGCCATCCTCGAAGACCTCGAGGTCGCGCTGGGCTCGATCCGCGAAGAGCTCCACATCTTCGCCGAGAACCGCGGCAACCTCGTCGGCAACATCACCCTCGTCGACTCGGGCGACGAGATCGACTGCAGGCGCATGGGCTCCGGCGGCTACGGCATCCCCTCCATCGTCGAGCCCGGAATCATCGACTTCAAGAAGGTCGACGCGGACTTCGTCCTCCACGTCGAGAAAGGCACCGTCTGGCAACGCTTCAACGAGGACCGCTTCTGGCAGAAGCACAACTGCATCCTCATGCACGGCGGCGGGCAGCCCTCCCGAGGCGTGCGCCGCCTCCTCCGCCGATTCAACGAAGAGCTCAAGCTCCCGGTCTACTGCCTCCTCGACTCCGACCCCTGGGGACACTACATCTTCAGCGTCATCAAGCAGGGATCCATCAACCTCGCCTTCGAGAGCCAGCGCATGGCCGTCCCGGACGCCAAGTTCCTGGGCATCCGCGCCATCGACTATCAGCGCTGCTCACTCACCGACGACGTCCAGATCGAGCTCACCGAACGCGACACCGCCCGCGCCGCCCAGATCGCCGACTACCCTTGGTTCAAGGACAAAAAAGCCTGGCAGCTCGAAATAAAGCAGATGCTCGGCAACGGCTTCAAGATGGAAGTCGAGTCACTCATCACCAAGGACATTTCGTACGTCACCGAGGTCTACGTCCCCGAGCGGCTGAAAGAACGCGACTGGCTCGACTGACGCCCGCCGCAAACCCTCCCGGGGCCCCATACTGATTCTCAATCTCCCCATCATCCGGGAGAGACGTTTTTTCGTGCAGTCCCCCGCCGCACGCGGTCGACCTTATCCACGTTCCGGTCCTTCTGGTTCACTCGCCCGAAAGAACGTACAACGTGCCGGCGATCGACCCGCGCTCGTGGCGCTATCGTGAGGAGGCCGCCGCGCGCACGATCCATGGGTGTGAAAGTCCGTGTACCGAGACGATACGACCGCTGAAAGCACGATCGCGCCGTTCCCCCCGCGCGCCATCCGCCGCGTGCTCGTCGCGGACGACGAGGCGCTGGTCGCGGCGGGGCTCGTCGCCGCGCTCGGCCGCATGGGCATCGAAGCCGTCGGGCCCGTGGGCGACGGCCAGACCGCCCTCGCACTCGCCCACGAAGCCGCCCCCGACGTCGCAATCCTCGATATCCGCATGCCCGTGATGGACGGGCTCGACTGCGCACGCCGACTCTGGGCCGAGCTCGCCATCCCCACCGTCATCGTCTCCGCCTACAGCGATCCCGGCTCCGTCGAGCGCGCAGAGCGCGGCGGGGCCTTCGGCTACCTCCTCAAGCCCGTCTCCGTCGACAGCCTCCGCGCCGCACTCGCCGTCGGATGGTCCCGCGCAGGAGAGCACATCGCCCACCTCCGCCGCATCGACCAGCTCGAAGCAACACTCGCCGCGCGCCGCACCGTCGAGCTCGCCAAGTGGAAGATCATCCAGGCCCGCGGCGTCGAAGAGCCCGACGCTCACGCACTCCTCCAGCGCGCCGCCCGCAGCGGCCGCCGACGCCTCGCGGACATCGCCGCGGACGTCCTCAATGACCCGTCGCACCCGCTGCTCTTCCCCGAAGGCGATGACGGGCATCACGCGGCAACCTGAACCCCCGCGCCGCCCGCACACACCGTCCCGTAACCCGTATCCCTTACCCATCTTCACACGTGCGCCCGGCCCGTGAAGGATTCTTTTCCACATGCGCGTTCACCGCCGATTCCACGGTGGTCTTCCCGCCATTTTGGTGTAGTCTCCCAACCACGGAAGTCATCGCACGCACCCGCGTGCGGGACCACGTCGGAGGCAATCGCCTCCCACCCGTCAGTCGATCCCCTTCGACGGACTCGTGCGCGTCAGTTGGAGCGTATGGAGGAGACGCTCCCGCTTGATGCGACGAGTCCGTCGTGCTTTTTGCCCGCGCCGCCGCCGCCACGCATCCGCACGCGCCGCTGGCACGCATCCGCACGCGTCGCCGCCCAGCCGCACCGCCCATTCAAGGGCCCGCGCCTGCGCACGCCCCGCCCCCATCGCAACATTTCAACCGTCCCGTAAACCTCCGCTCAGGTCACGACCGCCCACGTCCGAAAAGACCCGCTGACCGGACGCCGCACGCGCCGGCCGACCGAAGGAGATCAGCACCATGCAGCGGACGTTCAAGGCGGCAACCATCGTGTGGGTCAGTTCGGCAGGATTGCTCGCGCTGCCCTTGACCGGATGTACCGGAACAACGCGCGCCGCGCGCGCGCCCCAGCCCACGCCACAGCCCGATTCGCACCTCGCCGCCGACGAGCCGGCGTCCATCCCCGCGGGAGGCACCGTCCTCGCCATCGCCGCCCCGGGACAGTGGATGGAATCCAGCGACTACAACGCCGGCGCCCCGGCCCCCGCCGGCTCAGGTGTCGGCCTGTTCGGCGAAGTCACGCCGGGCGCCGCCGCTCCCGCCGATGACCCCGCCGAAAATCTCCGCCAGTTCTCCTTCGCCACCGAGGGAGCCGACTTCGACCCCGCCCTCGCCCCCGACGGCTCGATGCTCTACTTCGCCAGCACCGCCCACCGCGCGAGCCCCGACATCTACGTCAAGAGCGTCGACGGCCGCTCCGTCACCCAGCTCACCAACGACCCCGCCTCCGACATCATGCCCGCCGTCAGCCCCGACGGCTCACGCATCGCCTTCGCCTCCAACCGCGGCGGATCGTGGGACCTCTGGATCATGAACGCCACGGGCGGCCAGGCCGTCCAGGTCACGTCAGATTCCACCCACGAGCTCCGACCCTCCTGGTCCTCCGACGGCAAGATGCTCGCCTTCTGCCGCCTGGGCGAAGTCTCCAACCGATGGGAAATCTGGGTCACCGACGCCGCCCAGGCAGGCGTGCAGAAGTTCCTCACCTTCGGCCTCTTCCCCAGCTGGCACCCCACCGAGAACCGCATCGTCTTCCAGCGCGGCCGCGACCGCGGCGAACGGCTCTTCTCCATCTGGACACTCGACTACAACCGCGGCGAGGCCACCCGCCTCACAGAGCTCGTCTCCAGCCCCACCGCCGCACTCATCAACCCGCAGTGGTCGCCCGACGGCCAGCTCGTCGCATTCACCTCCGTACCCAACCCCGGCGCAACCCCCAGCGATCAGCTCCCCGCCAGCGCCGACGTCTGGATCGTCAACGCCGCCGGCGGTGGTCAGGCCAACCTCACGGGCGGCCGCTTCGCAAACCTCTCGCCCACCTGGGGACCCAACAACTCGCTCTACTTCGTCTCCGACCGCGGCGGCCGCCAGCACGTCTGGGGCACCAGCCCCCATCAGGCCGTCGTCGCCTTCAAGGGCGGCGGCCCGGCACCCACCCAGCACGCCCGCACGAACCAAGCCCCTGCCGCCCCCGATCATCACTCCGCGCCCACGAACCCGCACGCCGCATCGGCCCAAGGCCACCATTCCGGCGCAGATCCTGCGCATCAGCCCGCAGAGCCCAACCAGGACACCCCGCCGGAACTCGCCAACGTCCCCATCGACGACCAGCACCGGTGAGAACCACCGTCGATTGCCGATAAACACCCGGACCCGCGGCGGACACGCCCCGGGATCCATTCAACCGCGGGCGGAGACCCGCGAAACCAGGCAGGACGCAATGACAACCGCACAGACCATGCTCTCGACCACTCAGCCCGCGCGCCCGGCGCGGGGACCGGTCGCGGCTGTCGCCGTGATCCTCCTGGCCCTGGGCGCTGCCTGCACTCCCACCCGGCACCGCGGACCCGCCGCCGTGCTCGATTCACCCTACGCCGCCCCGCGCGAGATCGTCTACGCCGTCGCCCCGCTCCGCAACGAATCGGGCGTCAGCCTCGCCAACGAACTCATCATCTCCGACACGCTCGTCTCCGAGATCGATCAGGCCCGGGGCATCACGGCCCTCCCGATGAACCGCACCCTCGCCGGCATGCGCGCCCTCAAGATCGCCGACGTCTCGTCGCCCGCACACGCCAGGGCCCTCGCAAAGGCCCTCGGCGCCGACGCCGTCATCGTGGGTTCGATCACCGCCTACCACCCCTACGACCCGCCCGTCATCGGGCTCAGCGTCGGGCTCTTCGGCGTAAGCGAACACATCGGCGCGCCCCCGCAAACCGCCCCGGGCCTCCAGCCCGAAGCCCTCCGCACCGCCGTGCGCGAGACCGCCGCCCCCACCGAAACCTCCAAACCGACAGGCCCGCTCTCCGCCGTCGCCGCCGTCTACGACGCCAGCGTCGGCCCCACCCGCGACCTCGTCCGTGCCTACGCACAGGGAAGGCACGACCCCACCTCCGCACTCGGCTGGGAGAGATACACCGCGAGCATGGCTCTGTATACGCGGTTCGCCTGCTTCGAAACCGCCCGGCAGCTCCTCGACAGCGAGCGACGCCGAGTGGCCCCACCCGAAGCAGCGCAGGAACAGGATCACGCCCGCCGCTAGCCCTCCGGCCCTCCGCCGAGGCTCGCGGCGGAAGGAAAGGACGGACGGCAGGTGATGGACCCGCTCGACGAAACCTGGCAGGACAGCGCAAAGGGCGCCAGCGGTTCGGCCGCCCCGGGCGAGATCACGCTCGTCAAGGGCGCTCACACCTGGCGCTTCCGATTCGAACCGGGCGAAGAGCCCGCCGTCTTCGCCTGCGCCGCCGCCATCACCGAGCAGCCCGCCAGCGGACTCGATCACTTCGACCTCGCCATCCTCGCCTACCGCCTGGGCGTCCAGGCCGGATTCAACGCCCACCCGCCCGCACCGTTCTGACACACCGCGACCCACCGGCAACGTCAACGTCCTTCCCCTCGCAGCGAGCAACGATCATGGCCAACACACACGACACCACGACCCCCAACCTCCCCATCGTCGCCGGCTTCCTCTCCTACCTCACCGACGAGCGGCACTTCAGCCCATACACCGCGCGCTGCTACGGCGCCGACCTCCGACAGTACGTCGAGTTCCTCAGCGACGAGTCCGGCATCACCCCCGCCGAAGACGCCGAGACCCAGGCACTGGCCGCGCGGCAGTCGCGCCCGGCGGGCTCCGCCGCCGCCGTCGCCGGGACCATCGGCCCAAAGACCCTCACACGCATCATCTGCGACGCCACCGCCGACCAGATCCGCGCCTACCTCACCCACCTCTCCGAGCAGAACTACTCCGTCGCCACCATGGCCCGCAAGATCGCCACACTCCGCTCCTTCTACAAGTGGGCGCACAAGCGCACCCTCTGCGACTCCAACCCCATGACCATGATCCGCACCCCCCGGCAGGGCAAGCGGCTCCCCAAGGCCATCACCGTCGAGCAGATCGAGCGACTGCTCTCTGCTCCCGATGACCGCGACGTCCTGGGCTCGCGCGACCGCGCCATGCTCGAGACCCTCTACTCCACCGGAATCCGCGTCTCCGAGCTCGTCGACCTCAACTACGAGGACCTCGACGAACCCTCCGAGTGCCTCCGCATCCGCGGCAAGGGCAAGAAGGAGCGCCTCGTCCCCCTCGGGTCGCACGCCCTCGCAGCAATCCGCATCTACCGCGACACCCTCGCCGCCGACGAACGCTTCGCCCGCAGCTGGTCGCCCGACCGCGCCGTCCGACCCCTCTTCGTCAACAAGCACGGCGGACGCCTCTCCTCACGCTCCGTCCGCAGAAAGCTCGACAAGTATCTCCGCCAGGTCGGCCTCGACCCCTCCATCAGCCCCCACACCCTCCGCCACTCCTTCGCCACGCACCTGCTCGACAACGGCGCGGACCTCCGCTCCGTCCAGGAGCTCCTGGGACACCAGTCCCTCAGCACCACCCAGGCCTACACACACCTCACCGCCCAGCGCATGCGCACTGCCTACGACCAGGCACACCCCCGCGCCGAGGCCATCTGACCCCCCGATCAACCCCCCGCAACGGCGACAACAACTCTCTCTCGCAGCGAGGCGCCCCGGTGGGAGGCGCCTCGTTGTGTTTACGCCTTCGACCGTTCCGCGCGCCCGCGCGCTCCCCGGCGCCCCCGCTCAGCCGCCCAGCGCGCGGATCACCGCCGTCCCGAACTTCCGCCCGCGCTGAAAACGCCGCCGCGCCGAGTTGAACTTGAACGCCGACAAGGGGAACAGCAGCACCGCCAGCACGATGTACACCGGCCACTGCGTGATCAGCGCGTGGATCAGCATCGACAGCCCCAGCAGCATCAGACCGCCCCAAACCAGAAAACTCTTCCGCGCCCGCAGCTCTTCCACCGTGGGAGGCGCCTCGTCGCCCGTCAGGTCCACCCCCAGCCGCCCCTGCATGGTGTCGAACCCGCCCAGAGGATCGACCGCCGACGCGTCATCAACGCTCTCGACCAGCGTGTCCGTGAAACTCCCCGAAAGCGCCACGCGGTCCGCCGCCGCGACGCTCTCGCCGATCGCCAGACCCTTCGGACACAGGATCTCTTTCCCGCACGAGCACGCCACCAGACGGCCCGCGATCTCCGCCGTCCAGCGCTGACGCCTCCCGCACGAAGGGCACTGGAACCACTCAAGCGCTTGCGCCACGGCACGGCCCTCGCTCACGAGGCCCGGCGCCCCCCGCCGACAAGCCCCGTCACCTCGAATCGTCCGTTATACGCTCCGCTCTGCAAACAGGATCGCGCGGACCCGCCCGCCGCCGGGCCCGCTCACGCCGCCGCCAACCCTCCCCGCCGCCTCACGCGAGATCGGGGAAGAGCTTCTGCACCGTCGTCACAAGGTCCTTCACGTGGCTCACCGACTCTTCCATCAGCTTCTGCTCGTCGGGCGTCATCTTGAACGTCACGATCCGCTCCACGCCCCGCGTCCCCAGCAGCGCCGGCACGCCCACGAAATAGCCCTTGCCCTTCTGCCCCGGAGCAACCCCGAACTCGTCCTCGCAGTACGCCGCCGAAGGGATGATCCGCTTCTTGTCCTTGATGATCGCCTCGGCCATCTGGATCGTCCCCGACGCCGGCGCGTAGTACGCGCTCGTACCCATCAGCTTCACGATCTCGCCCCCGCCCACCTTCGCACGCTCCACGCACGCCGCGATCTTCTCCGCCGGCATCAGGTCCTGCAGCGGGATCCCGTGCACGCTCGTCAGCCGCGGCAGCGGGACCATGTCGTCCCCGTGACCGCCCAGCAGCAGCGCCGAGATGTCCTCGACGCTCACCCCCAGCTCCATCGCGATGAACTCGCGGAACCGCGCCACGTCCAGCGCCCCCGCCTGGCCCATGATCCGGTGCGTCGGGAAGCCCGTCACCTTCCACGCCGTGTACACCATCGCGTCCAGCGGATTGCTCACCACGATCACGATCGATTCGGGCGCAAACTTCTTGATCTGCTCGCACACGCTCCGCACGATCCCCACGTTCACCTGGATCAGATCATCCCGGCTCATGCCCGGCTTCCGCGGCATGCCCGCTGTCACGATCACGATGTCCGAACCCTCGATGTCCTTGTAGTCGAACGTCCCCGTCACCCGGCTGTCGAACCGCTCGATCGGCGCGCAGCACGCAAGGTCCAGCGCCTTCCCGCGCGGCATGTGCAGCTCGGGCTTCTCTTTGTTCGGAATGTCAAGCAGAACAATGTCGCCCAGCTCCTTGGCCGCGGCCCAGTGAGCGCACGTGGCCCCGACGTTCCCGGCTCCGATGATCGAAATCTTGGCGCGACGCATGGATGACCTTCCTTGATTCACAAAGGCGTGCGGAAAAGGGCCACGATCGTAGCGGCTCGCCAATCGCCAGTTCGCCAGTTCGCCAGTTCGCCACTCGCCAATCGCCTCTACCCATTGGCGACTGCCCACTCCCCACTCGCCTCTCGCCTCTCGCCAATCGCCAGCTCGCCAATCGCCAATCGCCAATCGCCTCTCCCCACTGCTGACTGCCCACTGCCCACTGCCCACTGCCCACTGCCGACTGCCCACTGCCCACTGCCCACTCGCCTCTCCCCAACTCCCCACTGCCGACTGCCCCCACCCCCACTCCCCCCCACCCCAAAAGCACAAGCCGACCCTGTGCGGGCCGGCTTGCGGAAGTTCTCTACCTCGTGCCCGGCCGAAGCCGGAGCCGATCAGCGGCGGCGACGGGTCGCAGCCAGACCGGCCAGACCGATCACCGCGAGGCTGCCCGGAGCCGGGACAACCAGGAACGTGCTCGTGAAGCCCGCGTTGTCGCCGGGCGTCAGCTGGAACGCGTTGCGGATGCCGATCGTCGAAAGAGCGGCGGGGCCCAGCTCGTTGATGAAGTCGGCCGGATCGCCCTGAAGGTTGATGTTTCGAGTCACACCCAGCGGCGCCGAGTCCGTCCGGGGCGACGTCAGCAGCGAGCGAACGCTGTTGCCGTCGATGAACGCCTCGTAGTAAGGCCGGCCGTTGGCCTGCGACAGCACCGTCGCCCCGTTGCCGAACTGATCGACCTGACCATCGCCGTCACCAACGGTGCCGCGGACCGATCCGGTCATCACCGTCGAGCCGGGCAGCGGCGGAGCGATCGGCAGCGTCACGGAAACCGTGAAGGGCTGCAGAACGCCCGAGTTGTTCTGGATCGTGAAGCTCTGCGAAACGAACGGATCCGGGTCCAGGGTCAGATTGAACGACCCGTCCCAGTTCTGGCCGTCCCACGCGAAGCTCATCGACCACGCCGTCGCGCCGTTCGCGCCCGGGATTTCCTCGTGGCGAGTCACGGTCAGGCGAGAATCGTTCCACGAGTTGACGAGGCTCCAGGGAGTCCCGTCACCCATCTGCACCGTGAGGTCGAAACCCTGGGGCAGCGCGACCCCTGCGTGCGCCGAACCGGCCGCCGCAACGAGCGCCACAATCGCCATGAATGGCTTGACGTGCTTCATCTCTACCTCCTGACGGCGTATGGGCGCAAGCCCGCTACCGCCGTCGTTTCTTCCTTCCACAACGTCCGGTCTCCCGGCACGCGTGCATAATGTGCCTCACTCCTACACCTATTGCAAGCTCCAACCCGCACACTTTGTCAGAATGAGCCCCGCTTCAGGCCCCCCGCCACCGCCCCACCCAGCTCGCCATGCCCCCCAACCACAGCCTCCAACCCTTTGGCCCCAGCATCTTTGCGGAAATGTCCCGCCTCGCCGCCCTCCACGGCGCCGTCAACCTCGCTCAGGGTTTCCCCGATTTCGACGGCCCCCCGCACGTCAAACAGGCCGCCATAGAAGCCATCAACGCCGGCCACGGCCAGTACGCACGCTCCGCCGGCCTCCCGGCCCTCACCCACGTCATCGCCGACTGGTTCACTGCCTCCACCGGGCTCCCAGCCGACCCCGAACGACACGTCACCGTCACGGCCGGCTGCACCGAGGCCATCGCCGCCGCATTCCTGGGCCTCCTCAACCCGGGCGACGAAGTCGTCCTCTTCGAGCCCTACTACGACAGCTACCGCGCCTGCGTCGCCATGGCGGGCGGCATCGCCCGCTGTGTCACCCTCCGCGGCCCGGACTTCCGCATCGACGAATCCGAACTCTCCCGCGCCTTCACGCCCCGCACCCGCCTGCTCCTGCTCAACACACCCCACAACCCCACCGGCCGCGTCTTCTCGCGCGACGAAATGAACGCCGTCGCCCGGCTCTGCCACAAGCACAACGTCGCCGCCATCGCCGACGAGGTCTACGAGCGCCTCGTCTTCGAGCCCGCCGCCACACCCCACACGCCGCTCGCCTCGCTCCCGGGCATGGCCGACCGCACCCTCACCCTCTCCAGCCTCGGCAAGACCTTCAGCCTCACCGGCTGGAAGATCGGCTGGGCCGTCGGCCCAGAGCCGCTCACCAGCGCTCTCCGCGCCGCCCACCAGTTCCTCACCTTCGCGGTCAGCACGCCCATGCAGCACGCCGCCGCCGTCGCCCTGCGCTCGCCCCCCGACTATTTCCGCAACTTCCTCGCCGAGTACCGCGAGCGCCGCGACCTCCTCGCCGCCGCCCTCCGCGACCTGGGCTTCCGCTTCCACGACCCCGAAGGCTCCTACTTCATCTACGCCGACCACACGCCCGTCAGCTCGAAGCTCGGCCTGAAAGACGACGTCGCCTTCTGCACCCACCTCATCGAGAAAGTCGGCGTCGCCGCAATCCCGCCAACCTCGTTCTACGAGAACAAGCGCGAAGGCGCCCGCTACGTGCGCTTCGCCTTCTGCAAAAAGCTCGAAACGCTCCGCGCAGCGATCGACCGCCTCCAAGCCCTCCGCTGACCCGCCGCCGGTCCTCCCGGTCGCCACGCCGCGGCCCCCGAAGCCCGCGTGGCCGTCGCCCATCCCGGCGCACCGCCCGCGACCGTCAGCCGCGCGAGCGAATCTGCCTCAGGGACGGCCAAAGTCCGGACCTCATGTGAATTCCAAGGCATCTTTCACGTGACGCCGCGTCCGCGCGCTGGCCTCCGATCGCACCGCCGTTCACCTGCGGTCGGGCACCGGGCGCGTCACCCGTGCCCGACATCAACGCCGGCGCCTTCGCGCCGCCACCTGGAGGTCCCCATGCAGCGCATCCTCTTCGCCCTCGCCGCACTCCTGGCGCTGGCGCCCATCTCCCGGGCCCAGACCGCCAACGTGCGCGCCTGGTACGCCAAAGGTCAGGTCTTCGTCGTCTGGCAGAACCTCGTCCCCCCCGCCGCCCCCACAGACACCGTGGAGATCTACTCCTCCCCCGCCGCACAGGTCTCCACCGCGAACATGACCCTCATTGGTCGCATGTTCTTCCCCGAGTACACCGGCGCACGCCTGCAGGAGCTCCAGCCCAACGCGCGACTGCAGATCCCCACCCCGCTCGGCGGCACCTACCGCCTCGCCGCCAATGAAGGCGTCTTCGCCTACACGCCGCGCGCCGCGGGCGTCCTCTTCTTCGCCGCCGTCAACACTGGGACCACCACCGTCAACGCCGCCAACAGCACCTCCACCCTCTTCGACTACGACCCCGTCAACGACCCCGTCGTCCCCCACCTGCAGTTCAACGGCTTCACACCGGGCAACCATCCGTACTCCGCCTACGTCGTCTTCGCCGACGGCTCGGACGACTACGACTCCGCCCGCCCCGACATCCCCGTCATCGCCTCCGCCGAGAAGAACGGCGTACCCCACGTCTTCACCATCACCCGACCACGCAACGCCCTCCCGCCCGGACCGCGCTCCTGCGTCTTCGCCATGCACGGCGGGGGCGGCGAGTTCGAGCTCTTCCGCCCCGGAGTCCCCGCACGCGCAAACCTCTCCCTCGAACTCACGAGCGGCATCGTCGTCAGCCCCGACGACAGCATCTTCTACAACGACCTCGGCGCTCTCACGCGCAGCAACACCTCATGGTTCGGCTACACGCCCGACTTCGACCCCTTCACCAATCTCGTCCGCAACGCCCCCGCCCCGCCCTCCGTCGCCGTCAACTTCACCCAGCGACGCATCCACTGGATCCTCGACTGGCTCCTCTCACCCTCTTCGCCCCTGCAGATCGACCCGCTCCGCGTCGCCATGATCGGACACAGCGGCGGCGGCCGAGGCACCTCGCATCTCACCCGCCTCCGCCCCGAGCGATTCTGCGCCGCCGTCATCTACACCCCCGCCAGCGACCTCGGCATCCCGCCGGGAGGCCGAGAGAACATCCTCTACGGCAATTGGGACGACAACCTCGAGACCAACGTCCCGGGCCCCGAAGGCACTCCCCTCGGCACAACCGATCTCTTCACCATGACCACCCGCGTCTCCACCCTCCGCGACTTCACACTCACCCGCATCTACTACGGCAAGCGCGACGAAGAAGGACCCGCAACCTGGAGCCCCTCGCAACGCGCCATCATCGACAGCCTCAACGCCTCGCGACAGGGAGCCATGATCTTCTGGGACGAACGCGAGCACGGCGTCGAAAAATGGGACAACGAAACCAACGACGCCACCGACGCCCACGCCGGTCCCTGGCCCGACGTCGGGCAGTGGATCGCCCCCGTCCGCACGCGCCGCGCCTCGTGCCAGGAGCTCGTCCGCTTCGCCCCCGCCGACCTCTCCTACCCCGGCTTCTTCAACACCGACGCCGACCCGCTCCTCCCCGGCGCGCAGCCCGACCCGGGCCCGGGCGATCCCGACCTCGGCGCCCCCTACGGCGCCTGGGGCGGCTGGCTCAACTGGGACCCCGCCACCATCCTCGACACCACCGACCGCTACGAGATCACGCTCTTCGCCGAGGGGCTCTCCGTGGCCTCCATCGACAACTCCCCCTACGCCTCCTTCATCACCGACCTGGCGCCCCGCCGCACCCTGAACTTCAACCCCGCGAGCGGCACGCTCGTCAACTGGCGCGCCGTCGACCTCGCGACCAACGCCCTCCTCCAGTCGGGTCAGTCGGTCGCCGAGTCCGACTCGCTCGTCGTCGTCTCAGGGCTCGTCGTCCCCCGCGATCCCGCCCGCATCCGCCTGCTCATGTGCCGCGTGCCCGGATGCACGGGCGACGCCAACAACAACGGCGTCGTCACCTTCGCCGACGTCACCACCGTCCTCGCCAACTTCAACGCCGACTACGCACCCTGCAGCGGCCCCGGAGACGCCGACCGCAACGGCTCCGTCAACTTCGCCGACGTCACCAGCGTCCTGGCCAACCTCGCGAACCAGTGCCCCTGATCGCTGAGCCCGCCCCACCCACCCGCGCGCGTGCCCGGCCGCGCACGCGTCAACCCTCCACGCTCGGCTCGCGCCGAGCGTTTTTCATGCGCCCGCCGACCGCCGCCAAAAAAATAGCCCGCCGGCGTAGATCCACCGGCGGGCACGCAAATGGTCTTGCGCGGGCTGCGCGTTTCCGCAGCTCCGTCGAACTGCGATTAGCCGCGCAGCCCTCTGGTCGAGTCACAATTGGTCACTGGATCACCTCCTTTTCTGAGAAGCCCTGCCGGCCGCGACGCCTTGTGACGGGCCCGCCTGCCGGCGTTTCTCTCCCCGAGAGCCGTCGCCCTCGGGCACATCGCCCGGCCGCCGGAGGTACCCGTCAGGCCGGTCGTCGCGGACGTCCCGGATTCCCACGCACTCGACGTGGGGCCGACCGGGCGTCTCCGCGAATAGCCAAGTATTTCCCGCCTTCCGGACAAGTCAAGCCCCGCGCCGCGGCCAGCTCTCGCCCCGCGACCCTGACCGCCCCGCCCGCCAACGCCCCCTCACTCATCCACGTCCGCGAACGCCCCCTTCTCGTCCTGCTCCTGCACGTACTTCTTGAAGTCGCCCATCTTGTACGACACGAACGCGAACACGTGATGCAGCGTCACCCACTCCAGATCCGAAGGATCCTTGGGAACGTCCTTGCGCAGCCTGTCCAGTTCCGCCAGCAACGTCTCGGCTCTCATGCTCAACTCCCCGCCCCCACCGCCCCACCCGTCCCGCGCGCCGGCCCCGCGCCGCCGCTCAGACGCCGCGCCACCATCGCGCCGATCATAAGCGCGATCAGCGCCACCACCACGCTCGGCCCCGTGGGCCAGTCAAGCTCGAAGCTCAGCACCAGTCCGCCCAGCACCCCCAGCACGCTCGCCAGCGCCGACACCGCGATCACCCGCCCCAGCGACGCGCTGAGCCGCAGCGCCGTCGCCCCCGGAAGAATCAAGAGCGCCGTCGCCAGCACCACCCCCGCCAGCTTCATCGCCACCACGATCGACACGCCCAGCAGCCCCATCAAGAGCAGCCGCATCCGCATCGTGTCCACGCCGAACGCCGCCGCCGCCGGCTCGTCGAACGTCCAGAACACCAGCGGCCGCCGCACCACCCACAGCACCGCCAGCACCAGCACCGCCGCCGCCCACGCCGCCAGCGCATCGGTCCATCCCACCGCCAGCATCGAGCCGAACAAGCTCCCCTCCAGGCTCACGACGCCGCCCCCGCCGCTCCGCGCCCGCTGATGCAGCAGCAGCGCCCCCATCGCCAGCGACGCCACCAGCGCCACGCCGATCACCGTGTCCTCGCGCAGCTTCGCCTTGGCGCTCACGTACGCGATCACGAGCGCCGCCGCGATGCAGAACGCCCCCACCACCGCCAGGTATCCCGCCGCGCTCGACGCCGCCATCCCCGTAAGCCCCAGCGCCGCCGCCAGGCCCACGCCCCCGAACGCCGCGTGCGACACCCCGTGACCGATGAACGCCAGCCGCCTCAGCACCACGAACACGCTCAGCACGCCGCACACCAGCGCGATCGCCACCCCCGCCGCGATCGCCGGCACGAACAAGAGCGCATCGGGCCCGCTCAGATATTCGATCGTCCGCACGCGCGTCCGCTCCTGACAGTCTCCCGCTCCTCACACGCCCCCGCCGGGCCTCACCCGCAGCGGCACCACTCCTCCCCCCGCGCCGCCGCCTCCTCCGCCCCCGCCGTGATCGTGCCCGCACTCGGCCGCACGGTGCGCATCAACGTGCACATCCCCGAACACATCCGCCAGATCATGCTGGAACACCTGCGCCAGCACCTGCGGCGTGACACCCCCAGGCGCCGCATGAAAGTGCAGCGTCCGCCGGAGACACGCCACCTGATCGCACGACGGCGCCGCCCCCGCCACCGTCCGCAGATCGTGCGTCACCAGCACGATCGTCAGCCGCAGATCCCGCCGCAGCGACGCCAGCAGCTCCGCGAACAGCCTCTGACCCGGCGCATCGATCCCCACCAGCGGCTCGTCCAGCGCCAGGATCCGCGGCCGGGCCGCCAAAGCCCGCGCAATCAGCACCCGCTGCCACTGACCGCCCGACAACTGACCCACCGGCCTCTCCGCGAACGACTCCGCCCCCACCAGCCGCAGGCACGACTCAACGTGCGCCCGGACATCCCCGGGCACGCGCCGCAGCCCCCCCAGCCGCGACGTCGCCCCCATCTCCACCGCCCCCCGCCCGCTCACCGGAAACGACAGCTCCGCCTCGCTCCGCTGCGGCACATACCCCACAACCCCCGCCCGCCGCGCCGCCTCGGGGCTCATCCCAAACAGCCGCACCGAGCCCTCATACCCCCCCATCACCCCCAGCAGAATCTTCAGCAGCGTCGACTTCCCGCCGCCGTTGGGACCGACCACCGCCAGCGTCGACCCCTCCTCCACCCGCAGCGACACACCCTCGAGCGCCCGCGCGCCCGTCGGATACGTGAAGCCGACATGCTCGAGCTCGATCGCCGCGTGGCTCATCCCCGCAGAGACTATCGCCCCGCCTCCAGACCACGCACCAGCGACTCCAGGTTCGCGCGCATCAGCCCGGGCCAGTCGCCCGACCCCAGAGGATCGAGCGTGTACACCGATGCCCCGGACTCCGCCGCGATCCGCTCCGCCACCGTCCGCGAGAACTGCGGCTCAATAAAGATGGCGCCCACCCGCTCCTCCCGCACCGCCCGCGCCGCCGCCGCCACGTCCCCCGGCGCCGGCTCCGCCTCGTGCGAGTGCTGGATCACCGCCGCGACCCGCAGCCCGTACCGTTCCGCCACCCGCCCGTACGCGTCGTGATACGTCACGATCGCCCGCCCCTCGAAGGGCCCCAGCCGCTCGCGGTACGCCGCGTCGATCTCCGCGCACACCGCCCGCGCCGCCTCGCTCCGCGCCCGCAGCGCCGCGATGTCCGCCTCCGACCCGCCCCGCGCCCGCAGCGCCGTCTCCATCTCCCCCGCCACGCGCTCGACAAACTCGCCCATCAGCACGGGGTCCAGCCACACGTGCGGATCCCCGTGCGCATGCCCATGACCGTGCTCATCCCCGTGCTCGCACTCGTGCCGGGCTTCTTCCCCTTGCGCAAGATCGTGCCCCGCCGCGCACGCATCCACCGACGCCATCTCGACCCGCGCCCCGCTCTCGGCCCCCGCCTCATCGACCGCCCGGTCCAGACCGAACCCCACCGTCAGCGTCACGTCCGCGCGGCGGATCGCCCCAACTTGCGAGGGCGTCAGCTCCAGCCCGTGGCACGCCACTCCCCCCGGCACCAGCATCGTGATCTCGCTCCCCGCCGGGGCCAGCGCCCGCGCTACCCACGCCAGGGGAGGCACCGTCGCCACCACGCGCATCCCCCCCGCCGCGTCGCTCGCCGACATCACCCGCGCCTCCGCCCCGCGCTGCGCGTTCGACACCGACACGCCGATCATCGCCCCCACGCCCACCACGAACACCCCCGCGGCCAGCGGCAGCGACAGCCCCACACGCGCCATGTCTCCCTTTGCGGTCATCGTCCGAAGATTCTCGGCTCGACGCCCGCGGCGGTCAAGCCAGATGCAACTCAGTGGCAAAAATGACCCCGACCCCCCCCGCCGCCCGCCGGCCGCCCCTTCCCCCGCACGCGACAGCGATCCGCCCGCCCGATATACTCACGCATCGATCCGAAGATCGGATCCCGTTTGGGGCGATAGCTCAATTGGGAGAGCGCCTCGGTCGCATCGAGGAGGTTGTGAGTTCGAATCTCATTCGCTCCACTTGATCCCCCGAAGTCGGCCCGGCCCCGCGCCGGGCCGGTTCGTTTTTGAGCCGCGCCCGCCCCGGATCGCTCCCTCGTCCACGCCGCACGCCTTCCGTACACTCGCGCCGTGCCCCCCAACCGTGATACGCCCGCGATGCGCCAGTACGACGCGTTCAAGCGGCAGCACCCCGATTGCCTCCTCTTCTTCCGAATGGGGGACTTCTACGAGCTCTTCGACGAAGACGCCGTCCGCGCCCACAAAGCCCTCGGCATCACGCTCACACAGCGCACCGAAGGCATCCCCATGGCCGGCGTCCCCTACCACTCCGCCGAGTCCTACCTCCGCCGCCTCATCCAGATGGGCATACGCGTCGCCGTCTGCGACCAGGTCCAGGACCCACGCGAGGCCCGCGCCAGCGGCTCCGTCATCGAACGCGCCGTCACGCGCGTCCTCACCCCCGGCACGCTCGTCGACGAAACACTCCTCGACGAGAGCGCCTCGAACACCGTCGCCGCACTCTGCTTCCACGACGCGGGAGACGCCCCCGCCGGCCGAGTAGGCCTCGCCATCGTCGAGCTCTCCACCGGCGCCTTCACCCTCCTCGACTGCCGCGCCGATCAGCTGACCGACGAGCTCGCCCGCCGATCCGTCTGCGAGATCATCTTCGCCGAGGCCGCCACCACCAGCGCCCCCGGAGCCTCCACGCCCCCCCGCGTCGCCCGACTCGTCGACGCCCTCGCCATCAGCAGCACCCCGCGCCCCGCCTGGCACTTCCGCCCCGCCGAAGCGCTCGAATCACTCCGCTCCCACTTCGGCGTCTCCTCACTCGCCGGCTTCGGCCTCACCGACGAAGACCCCGCCGTCCCCGCCGCCGGCGCCGTCATCCGCTACCTCAGCGAGGTCCAGGCCCTCGAACAATCAGGCCGCGCAACCAGCGAGGGAATGAGCAGCGGCTCCGCCCCCGCCTTCCTCGCCCGCCCCCGCAGCCTCGCGCACCTCAGGCCCCCGCGCCGCGAAGACGCCTCCACCTTCCTCACACTCGACGCCGTCAGCCTCCGCGCCCTCGAAGTCGAGCGCACCCTCCGCGCCGCACGCGCCGGAACCCCCCAGCTCGAAGGCTCGCTCGCCGGCCTCTTCCTCTGCCCGCCCAAGGGCGCCCGAGGCCTGCGCACCTCCATGGGCAAGAGGCTCGTCCAGGAGTGGCTCCGCAGGCCCCTCGCCGAGCGCGCCGCCATCGAGGCCCGCCACGCCTGCGTCGCCGCCTTCGTCAGCGACACCGCCCTCCGCGACGCCGTCGACGCCGCCATCGAAGGCGTCCAGGACGTCCCACGCATCGCGGCCCGCATGACGCTCGGCCGCGCCACCCCCAGAGACCTCGCCGCCCTCGGTCGCTCCGTCGCCCGCGCCGCCGCCCTCGCCGCCGCCCTCCGCGACGCGCCCTCCTTCGCCCACGCCCACGCCTCCATCGAACGCGCGCGACAGTCGCTCGAACCACTCGCCCGCGCCATCGCCGACGCCTGCGTCGATGATCCCCCCGCCCACCTCCGCGAAGGCGGGCTCATCCGTCCCGGCGTCGACCCCGCACTCGACGAAGCCCGCACCATCCGCTCGGACAGCGGCCGCTGGCTCGCCGACTATCAGGCCCGCCTCGCCCAGGAGCACGACCTCCCCAGCCTCAAGGTCGGCTTCAACAAGATCTTCGGCTTCTTCATCGAGCTCCCCGCCGCCCAGTCCCGCCGCGCCCCAGCACAGTTCACGCGCCGCCAGACCCTCAAGGGCGCCGAGCGCTACATCACACCCGAGCTCAAGCAGCACGAAGACAAGGTCCTTACCGCCGAGGACCGCGCCCTGCAGCGCGAGCAGCAGCTCTTCCTCGCCCTCTGCGCCCGCGCCGCCCAAGCCGCCGCCGACTGCGCCGCCTTCGCCGACACCGTCGCCGAGCTCGACGTCCTGCTCGCCTTCGCCTCCCGCGCCGCGCGCCGCGGCTGGACGCGCCCCGCCATCTCCGACGAGCCCGTCCTCTGCCTCCGCCAGGCCCGCCACCCCGTCCTCGAAGAGATCCTGGGCGACCGCTTCGTCCCCAACGACTGCACCCTGGGCCAGCGCGAGCAGCCCTCAGACGAAAACCCCGCCGCACCCCTCGCCCTCATCACGGGCCCCAACATGGCGGGCAAGAGCACCTACATCCGCATGGTCGCCCTCTGCGTCCTGCTCGCCCACGCCGGAAGCTTCGTCCCCGCGCACGCCGCGACCATCGGCATCACCGACCGCATCTTCACACGCATCGGCGCCGACGACGCACTCCACGCCGGACAGTCGACCTTCATGGTCGAGATGATCGAGACCGCCAGCATCCTCCACCACGCCGGCCCCCGCTCACTCGTCATCCTCGACGAGATCGGACGGGGCACCAGCACCCTCGACGGCCTCAGCCTCGCCTGGGCCATCGCCGAACACCTCGCCGGCCACACCGCCGCCCCACCGGCCCCGCCGCAGCCCCGGACCCTCTTCGCAACCCACTATCACGAGCTCACCGCGCTCGAAGAATGGCTCCCCGCCCGCGCCCGCAACCTCCACGTCGCCGTGCGCGAATGGGAGGGCCAGGTCATCTTCCTCCACCGCATCCTCCCCGGACGCGCCTCACGCAGCTACGGCATCCACGTCGCCAGGCTCGCCGGACTCCCAAAGCCCGTCGTCACAAGAGCCGGCGAGCTCCTCCAGTCCCTCACCGTCTCGCACCAGGACCCCGCCGGCCCCCAGCCCGCCCCGACGCCCACCGCCCGCCGCCCGGCCCCCGACGGCCAGCTCTCCCTCTTCCGCGAGTTCATCGAACACCCCGCCGTCTCCGAGCTCAAGCAGCTCGAGCTCGACACCATGACCCCGCTCCAGGCCTTCGACGCGCTCCGTTCCCTCCGCCAGCGCGCCACAACGACCGAGCCGCACGCCTGAACTCCGCGCACCACCCGCCGCGACCGATCCGCGCTCCCCCGCCTTCTAGAATCGATCCGCCGCACTCGACCCGAACCTCCAGCCGCGCCGCCCCGCGCCGCCGAGCAAGGACCAGCACTCCACCATGGCTCTCTTCTCACGCCGCGCCGCCAAGCCCCTCTCCGTCGCGCCGCCCGCCGCCCACCGAGCCGCCCCCGGCTCCGCACGCGACGAAGCCCGAGTGCACGCACTCGGCGCCGAGCTGCTCAGCCTCGCCCGCGGCCACCGCTCCTCCGCCCTCTCCGCCAAGTTCTACTCCGACGCCCTCATGGAATGGTCCATGAAGGACCCCTCCTTCAAAGTGCAGATGTTCCGCTTCGTAGACGCCTTCCCCACGCTCAAGAACCCCGAGAGCGTCTACGACCACCTCCAGGACTACCTCAGCCAGCCGGGAGTCACCGTCCCGGGCGTCATCTCCGCCGCCATGGCCGCCGGCAGCGTCGCCAAGAGCCTTGCCGTCAAGACCATCAGCTCGCAGATCACCGCGATGGCCTCCAAGTTCATCGCCGGCCGCGACGCCGCCAGCGCCCTCCAACAGCTCCGCAAGCTCTGGGACCAGCAGATCGCCTTCAGCGTCGACCTTCTGGGCGAAGCCTGCGTCTCCGACGCCGAGTCCCTCGCTTACCAGAACAAGTACCTCGACCTCGTGGGCAACCTCCCGGGCCTCGTCGCCCCCTGGCCCGCCAGCGACGTCCTCGAGCGCGATCACCTCGGGCCCATCCCGCGCGTCAACGTCTCCATCAAGATCAGCTCCCTCAGCGCCCGCTGCGACCCCATCGAGACCGAAGGCTCCATCCGCGAGCTCATGGACCGCCTCCAGCCCATCCTCACCCTCGCCCAGCAGCGCGGCGTCTTCATCAACTTCGACATGGAGCAGTTCGCCCTCAAGGATCTCACCATCCAGCTCTTCCAGAAGTGCTGCGAGCAGATCCCATTCAGCGCGGGCCTCGCGATGCAGGCCTACCTCCGCTCGGGAGACGACGACGCACGACGCGTCGCCGAATGGGCGAAAAAAACCGGCCGCGTCGTCACCGTCCGACTCGTCAAAGGCGCCTACTGGGACTACGAGACCATCAACGCCGACCAGATGGGATGGCCCCAGCCCGTCTGGCCCACCAAGCGCCAGACCGACGCATGCTTCGAACGCATGGCCGAAATCTTCCTCGACGCCGCGCCCCGCTCGCCGGGCGAAGGCGGCGTCAAGCTCGCGCTCGGCTCCCACAACGCCCGCTCCATCGCCGCCGCGCTCGAAGCCCTCGAACGCCGCGGACTCCCCCGCAACGCCATCGAGCTCCAGATGCTCCACGGCATGGCCGACCAGCTCAAGGGCGCCGCCCGCGAACTCTCGGGCGGACCCCTCCGCGTCCGCGAGTACGTCCCCGTGGGCGAGATGCTCCCCGGAATGGCCTACCTCGTCCGCCGACTCCTCGAGAACACCTCCAACGAGAGCTGGCTCAAGGCGGGCTTCCTCGACAACGCCGACGCTTCGCTGCTCCTCGCCTCTCCTCATTCAGCGCCGACCGCCGCCCCCGCCGGCGCCGGCGCAGCCGACTCGCGCGCCGCCCGCGCCCGCCGCCACGCGCTCACCCCCGCCGTCCCGCGCGTCGGCGACGAAGCCCCCTTCATCAACGAGCCTTTCCGCGAGTTCCACCGCGCCGACGTCCGCGCCGCTTTCGCCCGCGCCGTCGAGTCCGCCCGCGTCCCGCGCGTCGAAAACGATCGCACCCCGGCCCACGCCGCCGACATGGTCGCCCGCGCCGCCGCTTTCTTCCCGCGCTGGCGCGACGTGGACGTCCGCGAGCGCGCCGCCGCTCTCATCAGGGCCGCCGCCGCACTCCGCGACCGCCGCGACGAGCTCGCCGCAGTCATGATCCTCGAAGCCGGCAAGACCTGGCGCGAGGCCGACGCCGACGTCTGCGAAGCCATCGACTTCTGCGAGTACTACGCCCGCCTCGCCGTCCCGCTCTTCGAGCCCCGCAGGCTGGGCCGCTTCACGGGCGAGATCGACACACAGTTCCACCAGCCCCGGGGCGTCGCCGCCGTCATCTCCCCCTGGAACTTTCCCCTCGCCATCTGCTGCGGCATGACCGTCGCCGCACTCGTCACCGGGAACACCGTCGTCGTCAAGCCCGCCGAGCAGACCCCGGGCATCGCCCAGCTCATGTGCGACATCCTCTGGAACGCCGGCGTCCCGCGCGAGGCCCTCCACTTCTGCCCCGCCCCCGGCGAAACCACCGGCGCCGCCCTCGTCCGCGATCCACGCGTCGCCCTCATCGCCTTCACGGGCTCCATGGCCGTCGGCCTCGACATCCTCAGCGCCGCCGCGCCCCCCTCTCCCTTCGCTCCCAACTTTGCCCTCCCCCCGCGCGTCAAGCACGTCGTCTGCGAGATGGGCGGCAAAAACGCCGTCATCATCGACGAGTCCGCGGACCTCGACGAAGCCGTCCTGGGCGTCCGCCACTCCGCCTTCGGCTTCCAGGGACAGAAGTGCTCCGCCTGCTCACGCGTCATCGTCGTCGGCACCGACGAGTCCCACTTCGTCGAGCGCCTCGTCGAGAGCACCCGCGCCCTCGTCGTGGGCGATCCCTCACGTCCCGGCACCGACGTCGGCCCCGTCATCGACCCCCAGGCCGCCGAAAAGATCCGATCCTTCATCGACCGCGCCGCCGGCGCCGCCTCCCTCGCCCTCGCCTCGCCC
This sequence comes from Planctomycetota bacterium, assembly GCA_033763795.1. GTDB lineage: Bacteria > Planctomycetota > Phycisphaerae > Phycisphaerales > UBA1924 > JAEUIV01. The sequence continues at coordinate 736 of JANRJV010000012.1, read as the reverse complement.
GTCCCCGCTCCCTTCCAGCAGGGACCGCCCCCCGGCTCGCGCCTCGCCCCCTCCCTCCGCTGGATCGCACCGCACATCTTCACGGGAGTCGCGCCCGACTCCGAGCTCTGGCGCGAAGAGGTCTTCGGCCCCGTCCTCGCCGTCACCCGCGCTGCAACCTTCGAGGAAGCACTCCGCCTCGCCAACGACTCCCCATACAAGCTCACGGGCGGCGTCTTCAGCCGAAAACCCGCCAACCTCGCCCGCGCCGTCCGAGAGTTCCGCGTCGGCAACCTCTACCTCAACCGCGGCATCACCGGCGCCCTCGTCGGCCGACAGCCCTTCGGCGGCTTCGGCATGTCGGGCACAGGCTCCAAAGCCGGCGGCCTCGACTACCTCCTCCACTTCGTCGAACCACGCGCCGTCTGCGAAAACGCCATGCGCCGCGGCTTCGCCCCCGAAGAGGTAGCCCTATGAACCGGCGTGAGATGCAAAGCTGGGCCCGTAGCAAAATCGACCAGATTCTGGAAGTCGGGAATATTGAAGACGATCAGGTCGAGTGCAAAGCCATACTCCCAATTCCAGATCGAGACGGAGCCAAACGGATTGGCGCGTTGGCAAATAAGTGCGCGAACTCACACTTTGGCATTTTCGTAGGAATTAGTGATAAAGGCCAACTTGTCGGCACCGATCGAGTCGACCTCGCTGACTGGTATCCAAAGATTCGCGGAGGTTTCGACGGACCGGCCCCTGAATG
>JANRJV010000011.1:0-163644 GCA_033763795.1 Planctomycetota bacterium | reverse complement strand
GGAAGCTGACCCGCGTTCCGCACGCGGTACAGCTCGACCTGGCTGCTGATGGTCTGCAGCTGGCTCTGCAGCGCGCCCTTGATCGCTTCCTGGCTCGCGCTCGTGAACTGAGGGATCACGATCGCGGCAAGAATGCCCAGGATCACCACCACGATCAGGATCTCAACCAGGGTGAAGCCGCTTCGACGATTCCGCATGGCGATCGACTCCTTGAGGGCTCAGCCTCGATTGCCGCGGGAGTTCATCCGCGGCCCTTCCGCTTCCACGGACACGGCGGCAATGTTCGCCGCCCGCGCCGTCCGCGCCCGTGTCTTCTGGAAGTCGGCCCTCCGGAACATCCGGAGCGAGCGCCGACGTGCCCACCTCGGGCGAACGTCTGCGTCATCGACCCGCCGCGCGTATCCCTTGACCCGACAGCCACTTCGCCCCAGGACCGCGCCCCGCCCAGCCGCCAAGAGCCGCGCAGCCGTCAGGGACAAGCCCCGCACATCATCGCGCTAGATGAAGCCTCTACGGGTTGACCCCTGTCCGAGAACGCCCCGCCGCCCCCCGCGCGCACGCCCACCCCGCGCGCCCCGCCGCACGCCCGCTCCCCCGCCGGATAACCCCGAGACTCAGCGCCCCGAACGCTCCTCGCCGCGCTCCGCGCCACCGGCGATCAGCGGCACAAGCTTCTCGTTCGGCAGGTTCAGCGCGCCGATCAGCGACGCCGCAAGCGTCGCCTCCTCGCCCGTGCTCGACTCGGCCGCCTCAAGCAGCCAGCCCACCTGCCGCTCCTCCAGCATGTTCCCGAACCGCTTCGCCGAAGCGTTCATCTTCGACATCATCACCAGCCGCTCGTCCGCCTCGGCGTTCATCACCGCGTCCATCAGCGCCACCTGCGCACGCTGCTCGCCGATGTAGCTCAGCACGTCCGCGACCTGCACCCGCAGACCGCCGCCCGTCTCAGACAGCGCACCGATCAGCGACACCGACGCGTCCGTCACGTCGTACGCGCTCACCTGCGTCGCCGCGCCCGCCGACGCCACCGCAAGCTCCTGCAGAACGTTCAGCGCCGCCGTCGCATAGCTCCGAAGCTCCTCGTCGCTCAGCGCCGCCCCCGACGCACGCTCCACGAACTGCGACACCGCCTCCGTCAGCTGCTCCGCGCTCACCCCCTGCCGGATAATCAGCGTCAGACGCTCGTTCTCGTACGCCGCCCCGTGCTGCTGCACCCCCGAAGCCGACATCATCCCGATGATCGGCGTCGCCTGCAGCCGCGCCTGGCTCCGCGCCTGCTCGATCGTCGCGACCGTCCCGTCCGTCGTCAGGTCCGTCACGATCACATCCACGCCCGGCGCCTCGCCGATCGTCGCCGCCGCCGATTCAAGGTTCATCGCCGGCGCCAGCACCGTGTACCCCAGGCCCTCCAGCACCGAACGGATCGACTGCTGACGCGTCAGCTCGTCCGCCAGCACCACCGCGTACCGCGCACCCTCGTCGCGGATCACGCTCGCCAGCGTCGGCACCACGCGCTCCGACCCCTCGAAAGGCACACGAGGCTTCGCACGGCCCAGCGCCAGCGCCGCCTCCCACCGCACCCGGCGGTCCGGATAGCTCAGCGCCTCAACCAGCGGCACGCCCTGAGGACCCACCAGCCCCGCAACCCCCGCGCTCCGCGACAACGCGTCGATCGCACGACGCGCCAGCGGCGTGTCACGCTCGGCCAGCGCCCTCGCCAGAACCTTCTGCGTCGTCTCCGCCCCCGCCATCACCGCGTAATACGTCGCGTCACGACGGGGCGGCTGCGGATACGCAGGGTTCTCGTAGTCCGGCGCCTGGTCCAGCTCTCTCGAAAAATTCGACGCCAGCCACAGCGCCAGCGACTCCTGGTCCGTCCCATCCAGCCCCAGCGCACGCTCCGCCAGACGCATCGCCATCGCCTCGTGGAACACCTCCGTCCGCACCGCCGTGGGCTGCAGACCCAGCGCCGGCTCATAGCTCCACAACAGCTGATGCTCCTCGCCCGGGAACGCCGTCAGGCTCTTGGGCTCCGCGTAATACTCCTCGCCCAGCTCGCGGTACAGCGCCGCCAGCGACATCTCGGGGCTCGTGCTCGCCCCGATCTGCTCCAGCGACCGCAGCGCCGCCGCACGCACGGGCTCAACGCTCGTCGTCCGCGCCAGCTCCGTCAGGTAAGGCCCCGCCGCCGGATACCCGATCCGCCCCAGCGTCCGCGCGATCGTCTCCTGCGTCGCCGGATCAACGTGCAGCAGCGCCGCGCACAGAGGCGCCAGCGCACGCCGCCCCATCGACGCCAGCATCCCCGCGCTCTCCGTCTGCAGAGCCTGGTTCTGACGCGTCATCAGCACCTCGACCAGCTGAGGCACCGCATACTCCCCCGCCGCCATCAGCCGCTCCCGGCCCAGCACCGCCCCGCGCATCGTCCCCACGAGCAGCTGGATGTTCCGACCGATCTCCTCCGGGTCACGCGCACGCTCACGCCGGCCCTGCTCGAACAGCCCGTACAGCTCCGACGCCACCCCCTCAAGCTCCGGAACAAGGATCGCACGCCGATACGCCTTGTCGAAACGGTCCAGCAGCGTCGGCGAGTCCTCAACCATCCCCATGAACACCTTGGGGTCGAGTCGGCGGTCCAGCAGCGCCTGCGCGTTCGCCCGCGCCAGCTCGCTGTTCGCCGTCAGCACATAGAAGTTGAAGTCCTCCAGCAGCTGCGCCTCGCTCGGCTGCACCGCCGGCTGCGCCACGCTCAACCCCGCTGGAACCAGCGCCCCCCCCGACACGCACGCGACCGCGACCGCCATCCTTCCAACGGCCAAACGAAGAAACTTCAGCTCGGGCACGGGGAACTCCTCTGCGCAGCCTTCGAGGTCGACAGAACCACCCGGACGACGAAGAACGTCCGATTTCCGGTCGGGTGAGGTTCCGCAATCTACTGGGCCTTTTCGCGCAGTGTCAAAGCATCCGCCCCCGACCCCCGGGCCCCGGCCGCCCCGCCTCCACCGACCGCACACGCGCCCCCCGCCAAGCCCGCACTTCCTTTCCTCCATACCCACCAATCACGCAATCTCCGCCATCCCGCCGTCAAGACGCCCCTTTATCGCGTCGATGCTCTTGCGGCCGCCAGGTTGCGATGCCCGGCACTGCCTGAGACCGCCCTCCCCAAGGTGTGTTCATGCCCCCAGAGAAGGACGTCCTGACAACCGGCGAAGTCGCCAAAATCTGCAACGTTGCCCCGCGCACAGTCTCGAAGTGGTTCGACAGCGGGCAGCTCAAGGGATACCGCATCCCAGGCTCGAAGGATCGCAGGATCCCCCTCAGCCAGCTCATCTCATTCATGAAGGCCCACGGCATCCCCCTCGACGGGGTCATGTCCGGAAAAACGCGCGTCCTCGTCGTCGATGACGAAAAGGACATCACCGACGCCCTCAGAAAGCTCCTCGCAGAGCAGGCCGGCTACGAAGTCCGCACCGCCCGCAACGGCTTCGAGGCCGGCATCGAGTGCGAACGCTTCAAGCCGCACGTCATGCTCCTCGACATCCACCTCGGATCCGACGGCGACGCACGCCACGTCGCCGAAACCGTCCGCGGCAACGAGGACCTCGCCATCACCCGCATCATCGCAATGAGCGGAAAGCTCACCGACGGGCAGGCCATGTCCCTCCGCCAGCAGGGCTTCGACAGCTTCCTCAAGAAGCCCTTCCAGGTCCGCCAGGTCATCGAGACCATCGAAAAGGCTCACTCACTCGTCCACTGAGCCACCGCGCCACAACTGCCCGAACACGCCCCAACCGCTCGCTTCTTAGGCTGTCAATTCAGCCAAGGGATGCGGTTATCAGCCTCCAACAGCCACTCATGCGGCTGAAGTGTTGCTATCCTCTTCATGAAGAGGGAGCCGCCGCCGTACCGCGGCCCCGAGGAGAGGAAAGGGAAACGTCAACATGAAGCTGCAAGTCTGTTCGTACATCGCCGTCGGCGTGCTCGCGGCCGGTTCGTCCGCCGCCAGCGCCGCCATCTCCATCCAGCCCTTGGCCACCGGAGATGCCGACTTCCTCGCGCTCACCAACAACGGCGCCCTCGAGCGGGCCGTCAGCGAGGGCCGCATCGGCAACAACGCCGACAACGGCACCTGGGAACAGGCCATCTGGGAGCCGCAGGGCGGCGTCGGCTCGCCCGTCGCCCAGGCTCAGCTCCCGGGCTTCACCTCGGGCGCCACCGTCCCCTTCAGCATCTCATACGACGGTGCTGCGTCCATCTCCTACACCTTCGGTTCGTCCACTCTCACGTGGAACCTCATCGACGGCCCGTTCACCGACCTCTTCATCCGCGTCCGCGCCACCAGCACATCCACCGCCGGCCTGTCAAACATGTTCCTCGACCTCCCCGGCGCCGGAGAAGACACGCTCATCCCCGACCTCACGACCGGACCCGCCGGCACCGCCGAGTATCTCCGCCTCACCCGCGTCGGCGCGGACTTCCCCGCCTTCACCATCAGCGGCTCCAGCACCTTCTCTTGGACCGGCGCCGTCCCCGCAAACTCGGCGCTCGCATACCAGGTCAAGTTCTCAAACGTCGTCCCCGCCCCGGGCGCCCTCGCAATCTTCGCCCTCGCGGGGCTGACGTCCCGCCGCCGCCGCGCCTGATTCCCCAGCCGCGCCGCCGCTCACTCGCCGCAAGTGCCCATCAGCCGAAGACGCAGTCTTCGGCTTTTTCTTTGCGCGCCCCGACCGCGAACGTCCCGAGCCCACCCGCCCCGATCGCCTCACTCCACCGTCGGGATCCACGCCGCAAGCAGGTCCCGCGCCGCCGTCAGATCACCCTTGTGGATCATCTCGGTCACGGTGTGGATGTACCGCGTCCCCACCACCACGCCCGCCGCCCGGCAGCCCTCGTTCGCAAGCTGCAGCGCGCCCCCGTCCTGACCGCCCCGAGCCAGGATCGTCCGCTGCGCACGGATCCGGTGCTTCCGCGCCACCGCTTCCAGCTCGTCGATCAGCCTGTGATCGCTGATCAGCGAGCTGTCCATGATGTGCAGCCCGCAACCCTCCCCCTGGATCGTCACCGCCTCGTCCTTGGGCACCCCCGGCGTGTCGCAGCTCAGCGTCACGTCCAGACCGATCCCGATGTGAGGCTTCACCGTCCGCGCCGCCGTCAGCGCCCCGCGCAGACCCACCTCCTCCTGCACGGTGAACGCCACGAACAGCTCGCACGCGTGCCCCGCCCCGCTCTTCTCCAGCTGCCGCACGCTCTCGATCCCCAGCCAGCAAGCAACGCGGTTGTCCAGCGCCTTGCTCACAACCTTCTCGCCCACCTCGACGCAAGGCTCGTCCATCACCACCATGTCGCCCACGCTCACCATCCGCCGGACCTTCGCCGCCGGCAGCCCCAGGTCGACCAGGAACTCCTTCACCTCCGGCACCTTCTTCTTGTCCTCTTCGCTCGCGATGTGCACGGGCCGGCCGCCCGGATTCATCACCGCCCGCAGATCGCCCGCCCCGCGCGTGCACACCAGCACCCGCCGCGAGAACAGGTTCCGCGTGTCGAACCCGCCCGCCGGATTCACCCGGATGAACCCGTCATCGTCGATATGCCGCACATAGAAACCGATCTCGTCCATGTGGCACGCCAACATCACGCGCGTCGCGCCCGATCCCGACCCCGCGCCGTTCTCCCCGCCCCGCCGTCCACCCTTCTTCGAACCCCCCCGCCGGGGCCCGCGCCGGCAGATCAAGGAACCCATCGCGTCCGTCTCGACCTCGTCAAAAAGCCCCCGCACCTCGCTCTTGATCAGCTCCCGCACCCGCTCCTCGCGGCCCGGAACGCCAGGGGTCTCGCACAGCCGCTTCAGAAGATCGAAATTCATCGCTTCGCTTCCCACACACGCTTCCACGCTCGCCCAGACGCCGCGACACCCGCGGGCCGCTCAAGCACAACCAGAATACGATCTCTCCCACCGAAGTCCCTCACCGATCGGAGCCCCGCACCTCTCCATGGCCAGGCAATCCCCCCTCAACCAGTCGCACCAGCAGGCCGAGGCCTCGTTCCTCCCCTACGGCCAGCCCGACGCCCCCCCCGGCTCACCGGCCACCCCCGAGCCCGCCCTTGTCGTCGAGACCTTCGGCGAACTCGAGGGCGAATACGCCGCACTCCGCAAGGGATGCGTCATCCTCGACCTCCCCCACCGCGGCACGCTCCTCATCGAAGGGCCCGACCGCCGCGATTTCCTCAACCGCATGCTCACCCAGGAGCTCAACAACCTCGAGCCACTCCACACCAGCTCCACGCTCTGGCTCAACCGCAAGGGACGCATCGAGGCCGACCTCCGCCTCCTCGAAACCGGCGCACACATCCTCGCCGACCTCGACATCACCGTCGCCGCCTCGACCACCCGCTCCCTCGACTCGTTCATCATCAGCGAGGACGTCCGCGTCACCGACGTCTCCGAACGCATGCACCGCCTCGCGCTCCACGGCCCCGCAGCCCCCAAACTCCTCGACGCCCTCGCGCCCCAGCAGCCCCCCGCCGCCGAACTCCCCCCGGGCCGCGCCGCCATGCGCTCCATCGCCGGAGTCGAAGTCCTCATCGACCGCCACGATCCCACCGGCGAGCCCGGCTTTGACCTCTGGGTAAGCCTCGAGCACGTCCCGCACGTCTATCAGCACATCCTCGACCGAGGACTCGACGCCCCCACTCTCCCCGGCACACACCACGGCGCCCTCACCGCCAGGCACACCGGAGGCTTCCGCCTCCGCCCCGCCGGATGGCACGCCTTCAACATCGCACGCATCGAGGCCGGCACGCCCCTCTTCAACCTCGACTTCGGCCCAAGCTCGCTCCCCGCAGAAACCGGCATCCTCGACGCACGCGTCTCCTTCACCAAGGGCTGCTACCTGGGCCAGGAAGTCGTCGCCCGCATGCACTCCCTGGGTCATCCCAAGCAGACCCTCGTCGCCCTCCGCCTCTCCGAAGAGAACGCGCAGCCCGGCCGCGACACCCAGCCCATCACCGGCGCCCGCATCTCCTCCCCCACGGACCCGGACCGCGCCGCCGTCGGCGCCGTCACCAGCTCCACCCGCAGCCCCATGCTCAGCGACGCCGTCATCTGCTTCGCCCAGGTCAAGTGGGGACACCACACCCCCGGCACGTCCCTCCTCGTCGAGACCGACGCGGGCGAACTCCCCGCCGCCGTTCAGCCCTCACTCACCTTCTGGAAACGCGACGCCCGCTAGCTGGCCGCCCCGCGGCGCGCGCACGCCGCCGCCCCGATCCCGCCCCGCGCCGACCGCCGCACGATTTTTCCCGCTGGTTCCCGCTATCTCCCCGCCGCGCCGCGACATCCGCGCCGCCGCCGCCCCCTCATTTCTCCGCCCGCTCCGCGCCCTGTGCGCACGCCGCGGTCCGCGCGCCCCCTCATGACGGACTCACCGCCGGGAGCGGCCGTCACACGGGCGCGTCCGACTGCAGCGGACCAGCTCCGAACCTCCCGGCACGCGCGGCCCGTGCAAGCGGAAGTCCCGCAAAGGCCGCACACGATCGCCCATGCATGGGTTTACCGCCGCCTCACCGCCTCACCACTGTCCACTGCCCACCGCCGACTCCCCACTCCCGTCCCAACTGCCTGCTGCTCGGGTGCCCCGGTTGAACGTCCTCGTTCGACCGTGCGATTCACTCTTCGAACGTCCTCGTTCGACCGTGCTGCCCCACCCCCGCTCCAAAAAAGGCAGCCGCCCACGAGCGCGACTTCGGGGCGGGCGCCAAGGAGAGCATTGAGATGGTGCGTCTATCGGTCCGAACGACCGCCCGCAATCACACCGCCGGCTCGAATTCCCGGAATCGGTGCTGCATCTGCGCCTTCAGACGCGCCAGGATCGAGGAGTGCATCTGGCTCACCCGTGATTCGGAGAGGTCCAGCGTCATCCCGATCTCCTTCATCGTCATCTCTTCGTAGTAATACAGCACCACGATCAGCCGCTCCGCACGCGACAGACCCTTGGTCAGCAGCTCCTTCAGGTCCCGCCGCTGCACCTCGCCCAGCGGGTTGGACTGCCGCTTGTCCTCGATGATGTCGATCTCGCGCGTCTCGCGCGAGCTGTCCGGGTTGAACACCCGCCGCGAAGTGCTGATCACGCTCACCGCCGAGCAGTCCTTGAGGATCTTCTTCAGCTCCTCCGGACCGACCCCCAGCCGCTGCGAGATCTCCTCGATCGACGGCGCCCGGCCAAGCTCCATCTCCAGACGCATCCGCGCCTGCTCGACCCGCGCCGTCCGGTGACGCACCAGCCGCGGCACCCAGTCCATCGAACGAAGCTCGTCCAGAATCGCCCCGCGGATCCGCGGCGCGCAGTACGTCTCGAACTTCACCCCGCGCTCCAGGTCGAACGCGTTGATCGCGTCCATCAGACCGAAAAGCCCGGCGCTCATCAGGTCGTCGATGTCCACCTCGTCGGGCAGACGCGTGTAGATCCGCTCCGCGTTGTACCGCACCAGGTGCAGGTACTTCTCCATGAAGTAGTTGCGAAGCTCGCGCGTCCGCGACTGCTTGTACTCCAGCCACAGATCCCGGACGGGCATCGCGTCCAGACGCGCCTTGAGGTCGGCGGGCGTCGGGGTGATGTGGGCGCCGGCCCCGCGCGATGCCGCGGGTTTCTTGGCCTTGGACTCGACTTGAGCGGGTGTCATTCGGTCGGCTCCTTGACCTGTCTTGTCGCCGGGACATTCCTGTCCCGGCTGCTCCCGCCGGCCGCGATCATGAAGATCCGTCCGGCGGGCGTAGCGTTGCGTGCTCGCCCGATCCTTGGGCCGAGTTATCGGAATATATCACGACCTCCGCGCCGCGCACAAGCGCGCGAAGCCAACTTGAGACAAATGTTCACAGATTCCATCTTCATCGTGAGGTCTCCGCCCCAGGCCCCGCCGCATCCAGCGCCGCCACATGCGCACGCAGAGACTCAGCGAACGTCCGCGCCAGCACGACGCCCGCCGCCAGGCCCACAAACTGCCCGACGATCAGGCTCACCAGCGCCGACGAAAGCACCGCGTCAGCAGGACGACCCGCCATCAGCCCCGACAGCACCGCCACGCCGAAACAGGCGAGGGCGAAGCATCCGGAAACGGCCCGAACGGGGAACGACGGGTTCACGTGGAACGGATCCTCATCACGCCAAGGCGCAGCGACGTCCGGCGGACTTTCTATCGTCGCGCGCGCCGGCACACTTCATCCGCTTGAGCCGAACCGTCAGATTTCCCGCGCGCGCTCGGCCGCTCTCCCGCACACGGCGCGCCACAACCGCTGCGCCAGCCCCTCGCCCCCTCCACGCCACACCACCCCACCACGCATCCGTCCCATCACAAATCCTGACAGATCTCGAACATCACACGCCGCACGGCTTCCCGGACTCATCAGCGTCAGCGGACGCCGCGCACGCACCGCCCGCCCCACCGCCTCGTCCTTCAGAATCACCCCCGCCAGCGGCAGATCCAGCGCAAGGAAACGGTCGCACACCGCTTTCACTCGCGCAAACACCGCGCGCCCCTCCCGCACATCCTGCGCCTGGTTCACCACCAGCGCCACGCCCCCCACACCGGACTCCCCGCGTCCGGCCTCCCCGCCCACCGCACACTTGATCAGCGCGTACGCGTCGGCGATCGCCGTCGGCTCGGGAGTTGTCACCACCAGCGCCAGGTCCGCCTGCGACACCAGATCGAGCACCCCCCGCCCGATCCCCGCACCACAGTCGATCACCAGCGCCGTCGTCCGCCGCTCCAGTTCCGCCAGCGCCCCGAGCAGCCGGCCCCGCGCTTCCTCGCCCAGGTCCGCCAGCCCCGCCACCCCCGACCCGCAAGGCACGAGCGTCATCCGCGGCACGATCCGCACCGCGACCTCATCCAGCGTCCGCGAGCCGTCGACCACGTGCCCGAGGTGAGGCCCGGGCGCCAGGCCGCAGAGCACATCGGCGTTGCCCAGCCCCAGGTCGCCGTCCATCAGCAGCGTTTCCACACCCTCCGCCGCCAGGCACAGCGCCGTGTTGAGCGCGATCGTCGTCTTGCCCACGCCGCCCTTGCCCGACGCCACCGCGATGACGCGGCAGCGCCGCGCCGCCGCCGCCTGCGCCGTCCCCCCGCCCGCAGCCGGGGGGGCAACGGGGGCCGCGGGCGCCGCGTCGGCGCGGGCCGGGAGGTTCCGCGTCGCCTGCTCGACGAGCGCGCGGAGCCGCGCCGCCTGGTCGGGCACGGTGCTCATGACGGCTCCCGCGCGCCGGCGTCCGGGCAAAGAACCAGCCTCGCCAGCCGCTCCTGCGCCGCGACCTCGATGTGGTCGGGCACTTCCTGTCCGGTCGTCACGAAGCTCAGCCGCGCGTTCAGCCGGCGCAGCACGTTGACCACCACGCCGAAGTTCACCGCCTCGTCCAGCTTGGTCATGATGACGCGGTCGCAGCCCAGGGGTGCGAAGCGGGCCGCCGCCTCCAGCAGCACGGGCTCGGCCGCGGCGGAGGAGAGGACCAGGTGCGTCTGGTGGGGCTCGGCCGCCGCCAGCAATGCCCGCAGCTCTTCCAGCCGCTGCTCATCTCGGGGCGGGCGCCCGGCCGTGTCGATCAGCACGACGTCCCGGTCCGCGAGCGCCGCGCACGCCGCCCGCATCTCGGCCGGGGTCGACGCCACTTTCAGCGGCACGTTGATGATGCTCGCGTACGTGCGGAGCTGGTCGACGGCGGCGATGCGGTACGTGTCGCAGGTGATCAGCCCGACCCGCTTGTTCTGCCGCAGCTTGAAGGTCGCCGCGAGCTTGGCGACCGTCGTCGTCTTGCCGACGCCGGTCGGGCCGATGAGCGCGATCGTGACGGGCCGGCCGTCGGACGGGCGGGCGAGGCGGGCCATGTCGCCGGCGACCGGGATGTACGAGGCGATCCGGCGCAGCACCGCGGCGCGCACGGCCTGCGCGTCGGCCATCTGCCCCGGGCTCAGCTCGGCCCGCACCGCCGACGCCACCTCGGAGGCGATCTCCGACGCGACCTCGGACTCCAGCATCCGCCGATAGTTCTCGAAGAGCGCCTCGGGCATGTCGGGCTGCGCGCGGTCCGTCGAGGCCCGCAGCACCTGCCCCACCATCTTCTTGATCGACGCCAGTTCCTCCTCGATCGGCGCCCGCGTGTTTGAGGCCATGATCATCTGCGCCACCTGGCGCAGCGCGGGCGGCACAGGATCGGTCATCTCCGGCGCGACCTCGATGGCGCGGGGCGCCGGCGGCGCCGGTTCGAGCGGCGGCGGCGGCGCGGACCGACGCGGCGCGGCGGTCGGAGCTGCCGCCGGCGCGGGCCGGGCCGGACGGGGCGCGGCGGCCGGGGCGTGATCGGTGGCGGTGATCTCGTGGATCGTCCGCGCGCCGAAGCCCAGCACGCCGCCCGTCTTGTACATCCGGGTGTTGAGGATGACGGCGCTGGAACCGAGCTCTTTCTTGAGCTGCGCGAGCGCGTCGGCGATGGACCGCCCGCGGTACGTCTTGATCGTCACAGAGCCCTCCGTGGCGCGAGATCGGTTCGGCATCCTGCCGGCAGACGATCGTGGACCCGTCGATCATCGACGGGACGGCCCGATTCTCTCAAGCCTTTGCGCGTGGGGCAAGTGCCCCAGCGGATGAACGGCCGCACACGTCACGCCGCGGCGGAGGCGGCGGCGCCCGCGGGCTCGGGGGTCATGATGAAGCCCAGGGTCTCGAGGTCGATCCCGGGAGCGATCTCGTTGTGGCCCAGCACGACGACGGTGGGAAGCTGGGCCTCGATGATCTGGCGCAGGGCCGAGCGGACCTGCGGCGAGGTGACGACGACGGGCAGGTGGCCGCCCTCGGTGAGCGGGCGGAGCCCGTCGGCGACCTGGCGGACGATCATCTGGGCCACGCTGGCGGGCATGCTGAGGGTCTCGGTCTGGCCGGTGCGTTCGAAGTGGGCGCGGATCAGATCCTCGAATCCGGGATCGACGGTGACGCAGACGATGCGCTGGGCCGCGCGGCGGACGCCGGGCGAAGCCGGTGCGCGGGCCGGATCGGCGGGGACGGCGTACTGCTGGGAGATCGTGCGGCGGAGGGCGTGGCGGACGTACTGGGTCAGGACGTCGGCGTCCTTGGTGCGGGGGGCCATGTCGGCGAGCGTCTCGAGGATGGTCTCGAGGTCGCGGATCGGGACGCGCTCGCGGAGCAGGCTCTGGAGGACCTTCTGCAGCTCGCCGGTCGAGATGAGCTTGGGGACGGTCTCTTCGACGAGCTTGGGGGCGCGCTGCTTGGCCTGGGCGAGCAGGACGCTGACCTCCTCGCGGGTGAGCAGCTCGTCGGCGTGATCGCGGACGACTTCCTGGATGTGCGTGATGAGGGCGAGCGCCGGCTCGATGACGGTGTAGTTGAGGCTCTCGGCGCGGTGCTTGAGCGCAGGCTGGATCCACCAGGCGTCGAGGCCGAAGACCGAGTCGCGGGTCTTCTCGCCCTGGATGGGCCCGGTGGCGATGCCGGCGTTGAGGGCCAGGAGCATGCCGGGGCGGAGCTCGCCCTCGGCGATGGCGCTGCCGCGGATCTTGAGGCGGTAGCTGCCGGCGCGGAGCTCTGGGTTGTCGCGGATGCGGACGGAGGGCATGAGGAACCCGACGTCGGCGGCGATGGTTCGGCGGAGCTGGCCGATGCGCTCGACGAGGTCTCCCTGGGCCTTGTCCACGAGCGAGACGAGGCTGATGCCCAGCTCCAGCTCCATGATCTCGACCTTGAGCAGGTCCTCGGGTGGCGGGAGCGCGGGGGCGGCGGCGGCCCGCGATTCCTCGGCGCGGACGGCGGCGGCGCGGTTCTTTTCCTGGCGGGACATGAACCACCCGAGCCCGCCGGTGAGCGCGCCCAGCGCGATGAGGGGGAGGGCGGGCAGGGGCGTGAGGGCGAGCATGGAGACGAAGGCGGCGGTGATGTAGAGGGGCGTGGGGTTGGATCCGATCTGGGCGGTCATCTCCGAGCCCAGGTCGGCGCGGGCGCTGGAGCGCGTGACGATGAGGGCGGCGGCGATCGAGACGATGAAGGCGGGGATCTGCGACGAGAGGCCGTCGCCGATCGTGAGGATGGTGAAGACCTCGGCGGTCTTGGCGGGCTCCCAGCCCTTCATGAGCCAGCCGATGATGAACCCGCCGATGATGTTGACGAAGGTGATGATGATGCCGGCGATGGCGTCGCCGCGGACGAACTTGCTGGCGCCGTCCATGGCGCCGAAGAAGTCCGCTTCCTGGGAGATGCGTTCGCGGCGTTCGCGGGCTTCCTTCTCGTTGATGATGCCGGCGTTGAGGTCGGCGTCGATGGCCATCTGCTTGCCGGGCATGGCGTCGAGGGTGAAGCGGGCGGCGACCTCGCTGATGCGCGTGGCTCCCTTGGTGATCACGATGAACTGGATGATGACGAGGATCAGGAAGAGGATGACGCCCACGACGAGCGACCCGCCCGCGACGAAGGAGCCGAAGGCGCTGATGACCTCGCCCGCGACGCCCACGGCCTCTTCTGGGCTGGAGGCCTCGGCGGTGAGGATCAGCCTGGTGGAGGCGACGTTGAGCACGAGGCGCAGCAGCGTGACGCCCAGGAGGAGCGAGGGGAAGACGCTGAAATCCAGCGGCTCCTTCATGTACATGGTCGTCATCAGGATGATGATCGAGAGGGCGATATTGAAGGCGATGAGCACGTCCATCAGCGCCGGCGGGAGCGGGACGACGATGACGGCGACGAGCAGCACGAAGCCGACGGGCGCCACCAGGCCGCGGTACCTGGCGATCTGCTGGGCCCACTCGGGCATCATCGGGGCTGTGGGTCGCGTGCTCATGCTGGAGTGCGGCGTGGGTTATGCGGCGGCGGGGCGCTCGCCCCGGATTCGGTAGACGTAGGCGAGGACCTCGGCGACGGCTTCGTAATGCTCGGGGAAGATCTCCTTGCCCACGGGGACGCTGCTGTAGATGGCGCGGGCGAGCGGCGGGCGCTCGACGATGGGGACGTTGCTGGCGGCGGCGATGTAGCGCATCTTGAGGGCGAGGAAGTCGGCGCCCTTGGCGATGACGCGCGGCGCGCCGCCCATCGACTGCGGGTCGTAGCGGAGTGCGACGGCGTAGTGGGTCGGGTTGGTGACGACGACGTCGGCCTTGGGGACGTCGATGCCGATGCGCTGCAGGGCCATCTGGCGGGCGAGCTTCAGTCGGCGGGCCTTGATGTTGGTGTCGCCCTCGTGGGACTTGTGCTCGTCGCGGACGTCCTGGCGGGTCATGCGGAGGTCCTGGGTGTGCTGCCACTTCTGGTACATGAAGTCGAGGACGGCGAGCACGATGAGCACGGCGAGCATCCACACGACGAGCCGGCGGACCATCTCGACAGACTCGAGGAGGCCCTCGAGCACGCCCAGGTTCGCGAGGGCCAGGACGCGGGGGTACTCGTCGGCGATGACCCAGACGACGACGGAGCCGATGGCGAGGAACTTCAGGATGTCGAGCCCGCAGCGGGTGAGGGCGCGCTTGCCCACGAGCGAGGAGAGGCCCGTGATGAAGTTGAGCTTGTTCCACTTGGGCCTGAGCGGCTCAAGGGAGATCTCCCAGCCGACCTGCGCGACGCCTCCCACGAAGGCGACGAGCATGAGCGCGAGCATGATGGGGGCGGCGTAGATCATCGAGCCGTAGAAGGAGAGCTCCAGCTCGGGGATGAGGTTGCCCGCGGTGACGGCGCCCAGCGTCTCCTCGCCCAGCATGCGGCGGAGGGCGTCGGCGGAGGCCTTGAAGAGCGCCTCGCCCAGGGTGAGGATGAGGAGCGTTCCCGCGCAGAGCACGACGGCGGCCGAGACGTCGGCGCTGCGCGCGACCTGTCCCTTGGAGCGTGCGTCGCTGAGACGGCGCTCGGTGGGGAGCTCGGTGCGTTCGCCCATGTCTTCGGCCATCGGTGGTGTCCGCGGGGTGTCGGGGGTCCGGTCAGAGCGAGAGGGCCCAGAGGCGCATGGCGTCGAGGTCCGCGCCGATGTCGCGCATGAGGGCCTCGAGCATGATGGTGAGCGATGAGATGATCATGACGACGCCCAGGAGGATCCTGAGCGGGAAGCCGAGGTTCATGATGTTGAGCGACGGCGCGGACTTCATGATGAAGCCCATGGCGAGGGTCTCGAGGGTGAGGATGACCAGGACGGGCATCGCCATGCGCAGCGCGACGGCGAAGCCCGACGAGACGGCGCCGACGAGGACCTCCAGCGGCGTGCGGCCCAGGGAGAAGGCCCCGGGCGGCACGTTCTGGAAGGTGCGGACGAGCGTGTCGTAGGTGATCTCGAGCCCGCCCGCCGCGAGGAAGCTCGCGAGCGCGGCGAAGAAGAGGATCTGGCCCACGTTGTCGCCCTCGAAGTCGATGGTGGGGTTGTAGACGGCGGCGAGGCCCAGGCCCATCTGCTGGCCCATGACGAGCCCGGCGAGCTGCGCGGTCATGAGGGGGATGGTGGCGAGCAGGCCGATCGAGAGCCCGATGAGCAGCTCGGCGGCCATCATGGGCGCGAGGCGGTAGAGGTCGACCTGGATCTGCAGCGCGCCCGAGGCGCGGACGACGGGCTCGAGCGCCAGCGCCATCGCCAGCGCCAGGAGGATCTTGAACTGCCGGGGCACGACGGAGGAGCTGAGCAGCGGCGCGAAGACGAAGAGCCCCGTCAGGCGCGAGAGCACCAGGGCGAAACCGGGCAGGAGCTCGATGAGCGCGGTCACGGGGCCTTCACCTCAGGGTGAACATGTCGACGGCGAAGTCCGCCAGCCGCCAGATGATCCAGGGGAGCAGCGCGACGATCATGGCGGTCATCGCGAAGATCTTGGGGACGAGGGCGAGCGTTTGCTCCTGGATGGAGGTGACGCTCTGGAAGATGCTGATGATCAGGCCGATGATGATCCCCGCGGCGAGCACGGGAAAGCTGATCTTCATCATGATGATGAGGGCCTGCTTCACGAGGTCGATGGTGGCGTCGTCGATCTGCACGGCGGGGGCGTCTCTGGGGCGGGGCCAAGGTCGCGCGCGGGGGCGGCGCGGGGAAGGGGGCGTGTGGGTGAGCGGGCGGGGCTATCCCGCCGCGGGCTGGACGACCGACTGCAGGAGCGAGCCCACGACGAGCTGCCAGCCGTCGACGAGGACGAACAGGAGCAGCTTGAAGGGGAGGCTGATGAGCACGGGTGGGAGCATCATCATGCTCATGGAGATGAGCAGCGCGGAGATGACCATGTCGATGATGAGGAAGGGGAGGTAGACGCGGAAGCCCATGAGGAAGGCGACCTTGAGCTCGCTGAGCATGTAGGCGGGGACGAGCGTGAGCATGTCGACGTCGGCGCGGGTGAGGCGCTCGGGGCGGGAGGTGTCGACGCCCCGGTAGTTGAGGATCATGTAGAGCGAGGACCAGTTCTCGGCGGCGTCGATCTGGGCGAACATGAAGTCGCGGAGCGGCTGCTTGGCGCGGTCCCACATCTCGGCCTGGGTGGCGATCTCGCCGCGGTCGTAGGGGACGAGGGCCTCGCGGTTGATGCGGTCGAAGGTCGGGGCCATGACGAGGAAGGTCATGAAGAGCGAGAGGCCCGTGATGACCTGCGCGGGCGGGATGTTCTGGGCGCCGAGCGCCTGCTTGAGCAGCGCGAAGACGATGATGAAGCGCACGAAGCACGTGCACATCACCATGATGGCCGGCGCCAGCGAGAGGACCGTGAGCAGGAAGATGATGTTGAGGGTTGAGGAGAGGTCGCCGCCCAAGCCCGGCGCCGCCTGGGCCGCGGCTTCGAGCATCGACACGGGGTTCATGAGCGGGGCCTGGACGGTCTCGGGGGCGGGCGGGCCGACGAACAACGCGTCCTGCGCGCGGGCGGACGCGAGGGTCAGCAGCGGGAGGACGAGGGCGGCGGCGCGGAGGCGGATCACGCGCGCACCCCCGCGGCGCTGATGCGGCGGCGCAGGGCCGCGAGCGGTCCCTCGGGCGCTGCGGCGATCGCGTGGGCGGGCCCCGGCGAGGGCGTCACGTCGTCCAGCACGCCGGGGTCGCGCTCGAGGTCGCGGAGCATCTGGTTGAAGCGTGCGGCCCCGGAGGCGCCCTCTTCATCGCGGGCTTTGACGATGATGGAGGCGACGTCTTCGGGGTCGATGATCTCCGTGAGGGTGCGGAACTCGCCGCCGGCCTGCGCGATGAGGAGCACGCGGCGGTCGACGCGCAGGAGCACGAAGCTCTGGCCGCGCGCGACGGGGTAGCGGCCCAGCACTTCGAGGAGCCCGGAGGGAGCGCGGCCCGCGGGGCCGAAGGAGGCGGCGAGCCCGCCCGTCCGCCGGGCGAGCGCGACGAAGATCATCTTGAATGCGAGGATGAGTGCGAGGACGGCGCCGAGGGCCAGCCCGGTCTGCATCCACCAGGGCCACCGGGGGGCGGCGTCATCGGGGCCCGTGGAAACGGGGGGCGCGGCGGGAGCGCCGAGCGACGTTGCCGACTCGCGGAGCCGGGCCAGTTCGGTCGGCGGGGCCGGCTCGGGCCGGGCGAGCAGATGCGTGGAATCGAAGTGATCGGCGGGCGGCGCGGTGACGGCGGCGGGGGCGGCGATCTCCGGCCCCGGCGCTTCGAACTGCGCGGCGGCGGGCGCGGGTGCGAGCATGAGCGCGGCGAGCGCGATGGGCGCGCAGCGCAGAGCGTGCGGGAGCGAGCGGGCTGTGCGTGGTGCCATGTCGCCGTCCTGGCTGTGGGCAAGGCGGCTCCGCCGCCTGTGGGAACGATGCGTCGGGGCGTTGTCGCCCCGCGTGGTGCTACTTGACTGCCGCCGCCGGCACGACCGGGGCGAGGATCTCGTTGATGCGGACGCAGAAGTTGTCGTTGAGCACGAGGACTTCGCCGCGTGCGATGTGTCGATCGTTGACGTAGACGTCGACGGGGTCGCCGGCGAGCTTGTCGAGCTCGACGACGGAGCCGTCGCCCAGCTTGAGGACGTCCTGGACGAGCATGCGGGTGCGGCCCAGCTCGATCTTGACGTTGAGATTGACGTCGGAGAGCAGGGCGATGCCCGCGGGGGCGGCGGGCTGGGGCATGTCGCCGAAGTCCGGGATGCTCAGCGGCTGAGGCTGGGGCTGCGCGGACGCGTCGGGACCGGGGGATGCGGGGGCGGAGGGCTCGCGTGCGGCGGCTTCGGGGGCGGGAGCGTCCGGGGCCTGGGCACTGAGCGCGGCGACGGCTTCCTGGGCGGCGGCGAGCGCTTCGGCGGCGAGATCCTCGGCCGAGCCGCCCTGCGGGTCCGGCGCGGCCGGCTGCTCGGGCGGGATGGTGGGGTCGTCAGCCATTGGGCGCACACCGTGACCGTCCCGGCGGCTCCGCGCGCCGGGTTTCGGCTTCAGGCAGTATCGGCCGGGGGCGGGCGGCGTCCCCAGCTTTCGACGCCGGCTGGGGTCATGTGCTCAATAGTCGGCCGGGAATCCCAGGCAGCGCGGGATGAGGACTTCCTCGATGCGTTCGTGTCCTTCGGCGTCCTGACCGAAGACGCCGCGGAGGTATTCGAGGATCTGCCGGCTGAGGGTCTCGCGTCCGGGCTCGGTGAAGTAGGGATGCTGGGCGGCGCTGACGATGGCCCCGACTCCTGTGCGGATCTCGGCCATGCGCTGCTTCATTTCTTCGCGGACGGTCATGCCCGCGGGCTTCTCGGCGGCGTGGGCGTCGGCGGCTTCTTCCTTGCCCCCGCCGTGGCCGTCGTCCTTCTTTTCGCCGCCTTCTGCCTCGGGCTCGCCGGCGTGCTTCTTCTTGACCTTCAGGATGACCTCAGTGTCCCACATCCAGACGCGTCCCGAGGAGTTGTTGGTGAACTTCTCGTGGAGGAGCGGGATTTCGACGAGCATGGCGCTGTCGTCATGCTCGGCGTGTTCGAGCTCGACGCCCTTGACCTCGGACGGCTTGCCCAGGACCTTGACCACGCCGATGACCACGACCGCCTCGACGACCAGCAGCACTGCGACGGCGGCGATGGTCTTGACCGGCAGGCCCTTCTTGGGCGGCGCGGCTTCGGCGGCGGGCGCGGGAGCGGGTGCGGGAGCTTTTTCGGCCATGTCACAACTCCGACCTTGCCGGGGACGGCGCGCCTCCTCGGGGACCCTCCCCCCGCCTCAGGCCGACCTTCCGGCAGGTATGTGTCGGAACGCGCAGGCTCTGCGCTCAGGTTGATGGGTCGCGGGGGCGGTCCGGGCCGGAAGCGGCACGTTGTGGGTCAGCAGCGAGGGTTCTGCAGGGCCGAGAACCTCAGGCGGCGCGGCGGAGTGCCCGGTCGGGGGCGGGGTCAGCTACCGAATCCGGGGCGGGGGGATGCCTGAGACGGGCGAGCACGCCGCGGGCCCGTGCCTCGGCGCGGGGCGCGTGGATCCACTCGACGCAGACGACGCACAGGGGCGTTGCGAAGAGTGCGAGCACGGCGGCGAGGGCCAGGAGCGGTCCTTCTCCGGCGCGGATAACGGCGGCGGCGCCGAAGGTCAGGAGCCCGAGCATGAGGGCGATAAGTCCGAGGGTGACGGCGCGGTCGAGCGCCAGGCGGCGGAGAGTTCGGTGGTCGTCGGCGCCGGGAGGATCGCGGAAGGCGCGGCCGACTTCCGCGGAGGCCGCGGCGGCGCAGGCGCAGCATCCCACGACGACGGCGACGAGCCACGGCTGCACGGTCGGCAGGGGAGCGGAGCCGACGAGTGCGGCGGCGGCGGATTCGACGCCGCTCAGGGTGAGGAGGGAGAGGTGGGTCGTTGTGCCCGTCATCGTGAGTTCCGGGGTGCGGGGCGCTGGACGGCGTGGCGGGCGCGGCGGGGTTTGCGGACCCGGCGCGCGGCCGGTGTGCATCGACCCCCGCGGCGCGGGAGTTGAGGGCCGGTCCGAGAAACAACGACGATGAGGGTCGAAACTTGCCGGCGTCCCGCGAGTTTACCGCCCGATGACGAGGAGCTGCTGGAGGAGCTCGTCGGTGGTGGTGATGACGCGGGAGGAGGCGGAGTAGCCGGTCGAGGTGAGGATCATGTTGATGAACTCTTCGGAGAGGTCGACGTTGGAGAGCTCGAGGGCTCCTCCCAGCACCCGGCCCGCGCCGAACTCGAGCGGGTTGGTGACGACGGCGCTTCCGGAGTTCGGTCCGACGCGGAAGAGGTTGTTTCCGGAGTCGACGAGGCCTTCGGGGTTTGTGAAGGTGGCGAGGGCGAGCTGCCCGATGGTGCGGGTGAGGCCGTTGCTGAAGCCTCCGGTGATGACGCCGTTGGCGCCGACGGAGAAGCTGGAGAGGACGCCCAGTCGCGAGCCGTCTTCGAAGACTGCGGCGAGCTGCGACTCGGCGGAGGAGCGATCGGAGAAGGCGGTGACGGTGTCTCCGGAAGTGGCCAGGGCGATGGAGACGGTGAGCGGGTCGTCGGCGCCGGTGCCGGTGCGGTCGATCTCCATGGAGATGTTGGTGGGCGAGACGAGTCGGCCGAAGTTGTCGAACTGCACGAGCGGGACGGGTCCGGTGGGCGGCTCGACGCGGGCGCCGGTTTCCAGGTGGAGGGCCTGGTCGGAGTCGGCGGCCGAGTGCAGGTAGGTCCGCCAGAAGGTTCCCGAGTCGTTGCGGGCGACGAGGACCATGGTCATGTCCACTTCAACGGGCGAGCCCAGCGAGTCGTGGACGACGAAGGTTGTGCGGACGCTCTCTCCGGCGGCGGAGGCGGTCTTGGCGGCGGTGAAGGGGCTTGTCTTGGCGGCTCCGGTGGCGTCGGCGACGGTGATGTTGGTGGAGAGGAGCGTGAGGTCGTTGGAGCGGCCCGAGTTTCCGGTGACGGTGAGCAGGTCGGCGGCGGTGGCGAAGCCGCCGGGCTCGGGTGCGCCGGTGGGGTCGCCGACCTGGTAGCCGCCCTCGTGGACGATGCCCAGCGCGTCGCGGAGGAAGCGTGCGAGGTCGCTCACGGTTGAGGCGGCGGTGACGGTGAAGGTGGCGTCGGGGAGCGTCTTTCCGTCGCGGAGTGCGCCGGTGATGGTGATGACGTCGGTGTCGACGAGCGCGCCGCCGCCCAGTGCGGTGAGGAGGGTGGTGCCGTCGACGATGCCGGTGGCGGCGAGCTCGAGGACGGAGCCGGTGGTGGCGACGTCTCCGTTGGCCTTGAGGTTGCCCGAGAATCGGACGTTCTGGGTTGCCTCGGCGATGGAGAGCTTTCCGATGGGGATGTTGACGTTGGTGAGCGAGCCCGTGACGAGGTTGAAGTTCTCGTCGACGGCGTAGCCCTGGAGGCGTTCGCCCGTGACGGTGGTGAGGTCGTTCTCGGCGTTGAACTGGAAGGCGCCGGCGCGGGTGTAGAACTGCTCGTTGTTGCGGCTGACGATGAAGAAGCCGTCGCCCTCGACGGCGAGGTCGGTGTTGATCCCGGTGTTGGAGATGGCGCCGTTGTTGAAGTTTCGCTGCGTTCCGGCGAGGTTGACGCCCAGGCCGACCTGTCCGGGGTTGGAGCCGCCGGTGGAATCGCCGGGGAGTGTGCCGAGGGTGAAGTCGCGGCTGAAGGTGGGGGAGAAGATCATGCGGGTCGACTTGAAGGCGAAGGAGTTGACGTTGGAGATGTTGTTGCCGATGACTTCGAGCCGGCGGGCGTTGACGGTGAGCCCGGTCATTCCCGTGAAGAGCGCGACGGTGGAGGGCATGGTGTCGTTTACTCCTGGTTGGAGGCGGCGTCGGTGGGTTGGTCGGTGCGGCGTCGCTGGTCGAGGGAGGCGAGGAGGGCGGCGACGGAGCCGTTGCCGGGCTTCTGTAGCGCGGCGAAGGGGTCTTCGGGGCGTGCGGGCCTGGCGCGTCCGGCGAGGGCTTCGCGCACGCCGCGGGGCGGCGCGTCGGGGACCATGACGACGGCGTCGAAGTCCGTGAGCATGCGCGAGCCCAGCTGATCGGGGCCGGCGATGATGGTGCGGTTGTTGACGTCGATGCCCACGGGCTGGCCGTCGATGACGGCGAGCATCCGGGAGGCGCCGGCGGCCTCGGCGGCGTCGGCGACGGCGGCGAGGCGCTCGAGCTGCTCGGAGGAGAGCTTGACCTTGATGCCCGGTTCGACGCCCAGCGCTCGGCCGCTGTCGAAGTCTCCGGCGCGGGCCTGCTCGAGGAGCGACGAGAAGCCCGCGGACTCGACGGCGGGTCGTGCCGCGGCGGGGACGGCCGGGTCGGGTCGGACGCCCGCGCCGAGACGCTTGAGCAGATCGAGGGAAGAGGGGCCGCTCAAATCTCGCCCTCCCATCCGGCGTTCGGCGCGGGCGTGCCGGGCTGGGGCGCGGGGGTGGTCGGGGTGTTGGTGGGGTCGTCGGTGCCGCCGGTGGGGTCGTCGGTTCCGGGTTCTTCGGCGGGATCGTCGTCGTCCGCGGGGGGCGGCGGGGTTCCGGAGATGAGGGCGGGGTCGACGATGCGTTCGAGCCGCGAGAGCGGGACGCTGACGCCGGTCGAGAGGTTGAGGACCATGCCGGTGCGGGTGACGCTTACGGAGTCGATGAAGCCGTTGGCGGTGATGCCCGAGTCGGTCTTGCCCTCGGCGAACTTGCCGACGAGGCTGCCTGCGGAGGCGATCTCGTTCTGCTTGGAGATCTCCTCGAGGCGCTTGGTGAGCGAGACGTCGCTCTCGATGGATCGGATGGTGCCGATCTGCTCGAGGAGGTCCTTGCTCTCGGTGGGCTTGGTGGGGTCCTGCCGGGTCAGTTCGGCGAACATGACGCGGATGAAATCCTCGCTGGTGAGGGTCTCATAGGGATTGGACTGGGCGTCGCGCGTCTGCGCCGATGTGAATCCGGAGATGGCTGACACCGCTCGCTCCCTTCGGTGTGACGGTCAGGCGTGGGCCTGGAGCCTGAGGCGGAGTGTGGAGTCGAAGCGCGTGGCGTCGTCTCCGCCCATGAGGCCGCCGGCGGTGAACTCTGGATCGTCCTGATCCCTCGAACCCGAGGCGCTTCCGTGCGCCCCGCCTTCGTGCTGGTGCGACGCGTGGCCTCCGCCGCGGTCGTCCGTGGGCCCGTCCCATCCCTGGGGCTCGTTCCCTGTCTGCTGGCCGGTCCCCGGCTGTGATCCCGCGTGCTGTGCGGTTTGCGGCGCGTGCCCGGCGAGCCCGGGCTGGACGCTGAGTCGCTCGACCGAGAGGCCCCTTGCTTCCAGCGTGGAGCGGAGCGACGCGAGGTTCTCGTCGAGCAAGGTCTGTGCCGAAGCGGTGGCGGTCTCGATGCGGACGGAGACGGCGCCGCGTTCGATGTGCATTTCGATGCGGATCTGGCCCAGAGCTTCGGGGACGAGTCTCATGGTGACGGTGCCGCCTCGCTGAGCGAGTGCGGCGGAGAGGCCGCGTTGCGTGGCGAGGAGCGCGGGATCGGCATCGGTTGCGCCTGGTCGTGCGGGAGTTGCGGAAGCGGGCGCGTTCTGCGCGGTGCGGGCGGCGGACGCCGCGGCGAGTGGCTTGGTGGGGAGGAGGGGCGTCGCGGCGGGGCCGGGGGCGCGCTCGAGGGTGAAGAGCGATTCCTCGCGGCGGAGGAAGGGTGTGACTGGGGCCGCGGCGGCGGCGGAAGCGGGTGGCGTCGACTCGGCAGCGGCTTCGCCCGAGCGGCGGCGAGAAGCGGAGCGGGCAGGGTCGGCGCTGCGAGCGGCGGCGGCGCGTGCGGCGGAGTCGTCGGCCGGGCCGGCGGCGGAAGGATGCGCGGCGGCGGCGGGATCGGCGGGTGTGTGGGCCCCCCACTGCTCCGGTTGTGCGTCGGCTGCGGCGGCCTGCGTGGCGGCGGCGCCTGAAGCTGATGTCGGCGCGCCGGGGAGATCGCTCGGGCCCGTCGTGACGGGGGCGCGTTCGGCGGGCTTGGCGGCGACGGAGTCGGCCGTGCGGGCGCGCTTGGAGACGGGTGCCGTGCTGAGCGCGCGGCCGGAGGCGGGAGCTGCGGGAGCGCCGGGGACGGGCGGGGCGGTGGGGAAGCCCGGAGAGCCGCCCTGGCCCGTGTGCTGAGCGGCGGGGGGACCGGAGATGGCGTTGTCGGAGGTGGCGTGCTTGTCGGGGGCGAGGGGCGTGGAGGCGGAGCCGCCGTTGCCGGCGGAGCGCGGTGCGTCGCTCGAGGGGGCGTTGGATTGGGGTGCGGGGGCCGGGGCGGGGTCGGCGGGCTCTTCGGCCGGCGGGAGCTCGGATGAGAGGTCGAGCGCGACCGGCGCAGCTTCGGCGTCGGCGGCGTCGTCTTTCTGCGCGGTGTCGCGCCGCGAGTGCGCGGCGTCGTTGTCGGCGGTGTCGGCGGCGTCGGCGTCGGGGTCGGGGTCCTCGGTCTCGCGGGCGCGGTCGGAGGCGCGCTCGCGCGGCTGGTGCGTGTCGGTCTGGCGCTCGTGGGCGGAGCGGGAGCGGCGGAGGAGCGCATCGAAGCTGGCGGGATCATCGCGGCCCGCGTCGGCGGCGTCGGGCCCGCTGTGGGACGAGGCGGCGGGGCCGGCGAACTCGGCGAGAGAGGGGGCGCGCGACGCGGCGGAGGCGAGATTGATCGCTCCGGCGTTGGCGGCTGCGGCGCCGACCCCGGTGATTCCCGCCAGCGGATTGAGTTTCATCGTCAGCCCTCGGGCTTGGCCGCGGCGACGGGTTCCTGCGCTGCGCCCGGTGACTCGGGCGCCAGGGCCGTGCCGAGGAGCCTGAGTCGTTCGAGCAAATCCGCTGCCAGAGCGGGGTCATCCACCTGGAACTCGGCGAGGATCTTGGAGGCGTTGCGTGGGGCGAGCGCGTTGAGATAGGAGACCACCTGATCCTTTTTGCCGGTCTGGATGAGCGAGGCCATCATGTTCTTGGCGTCGGCGGGCTTGACGGACTGGTAGAGCTGGACGGTCTTCTGGAACTGTTCGGAGCCTTCCTGCTCGGCGATGCGGGCGCGCATCTCCTTGAAGGCGGCGACGTCGGCGTCGAACTTTGCGCGTTCGCGGTCGAGTTGTTCGCGTTCGCGCATGAGCGTGTTGATGAGGTCGGTGGTTTCGCGCTGGACTCTTCGGGAGCGCTGGGCGTCGACCTCTTCCTGGCCGGCGGCGTCTTCGAGGCGCTGCTCGGCGGTGAGGGGCTTGACGCCCACCTTGGCGGCGGCTTCGGCGGCCTGGCGGGCGGTCTCGGCCTCGGCCTGTCGGCGCTGCTCCTCGGCCTGCTCGGTGGCGACGGTGGGGGCGAGGATGGTGCGGATGCGTTCGACGCGGTCGCGGTTGAGGCGGCCGCTGGTCTGGAGCCATCCGAGGAACCCCGCGATGCCCAGGAGGTTGGCGATTGCGAGAGTCGAGATGATGATCCAGATGCTGCGCATGGGTGTGCTCGCTCAGTGGGTTCCGGGTGTGCGGAGTCGGGCGGCGCGGATGGTGGCGATCTCGTCGAGCTCGGCGTTCTCCCTGCGTGCGAGGTCGCGTTTCCACTCGGCGAGTCGGCGTTCGCGGAGGAGCTCGACGGCCTTGCGCGCGGTGGCGGCGGAGAGGAGCTCGGCGCGGGCGGCGTCGAGCTGCTTGTAGACGCCGGCGAGCTTGAGCGCGAGGCGCTGGGTGCGGGCCTGGGCGTGGAGGGAGGCGACGGCCTGGAGCCGCACGGGCGCTAGCTCGACGGGCCCCGCGGCGGAGGCGCCGAGCAGGGCGCGGAGGTCTTCCTTGCAGGCGCGGATCTCGCGCTGGCCGCGGGCGATGGCGGCTTCGAGCTCCTGGCGTGCGGCTTCGAGGGCGGCGACGGCGCGCTGCTTCTGGCGCTCGGCGTGGCGGCGCTGCTCGAGGACGGCTTCGAGCTTGAAGACGAAGCGGGGCACGGGTCAGTTTCTCCGTCCGGCCGGGGAGGCCATGAGTCGCTGGGCGTCGCGGGCGACCTCGAGGAGGCGGGAGCGCGAAGCGAGGAAGGCCTCGGCGTCGCCCGTCTTCTGCTGGAGGAGGGCGTCGATGCGGGGCTTGAGAGCAATGGCGGCGTCGGTGAGCGGGTTCTGTCCCTGTGCGTAGGCGCCGATCTGGATGAGGTCCTCGACTTCGCGGTAGGCGGCCATGAGGCGGACGACGGCGGAGCGGGCTGCGAGATGATCGGGGTCGCAGATCTGGGAGGCGACGCGGCTGATCGAGTCGAGGACGTCGATGGCGGGGAAGTGGGCGCGGTGGGCGAGGGCGCGGGAGAGGACGACGTGGCCGTCGAGGATGCCGCGTGCGGCGTCGCTGATGGGCTCGGTCATGTCGTCGCCTTCGACGAGAATGGTGTAGAAGCCGGTGATCGAGCCCGCGGGGGATTCGGGGGCTGCTTCGACGGCGCCGGCGCGCTCGAGGATTGCGGGGAGTGCGGCGAAGACGCTCGGGGTGTAGCCCTTGGTGGCGGGGGGCTCTCCCACGGCGAGGCCGATCTGCCGCTGTGCGTGGGCGAAGCGGGTGATCGAGTCGATCATGAGCATGACGTCGAGGCCCTGATCGCGGAAGTGTTCGGCGGCGGCGCAGGCGACCTGGGCGGCGCGGACGCGCATGAGCGCGGACTCGTCGCTGGTGGAGACGACGACGATGGAGCGTGCGAGGCCCTCGGGCCCGAGCGATTCCTCGATGAACTCGCGGACTTCGCGGCCGCGTTCGCCTATGAGGGCGATGACGTTGACGTCGGCGGCGGCGCGTCGTGCGATCATGCCGAGGAGTGTGCTCTTGCCGACGCCGGGGCCGGCGAAGATTCCCATGCGTTGTCCGCGGCCGACGGTGGTCATGAGGTCCATGGCGCGTACGCCCGTCGGGAGGATGGCCTTGATGCGGGCGCGGCGGAGGGCCTGGAGCGGTTCGGGGCTGATGGGGGCGGCGGCGAGCGCGGGCGGGAGCGGTGCGCCGTCGATGGGCTGGCCCAGGCCGTTGATGACGCGGCCCAGGAGGCGGCGGCCTATGCCGACGGTCGGCGATGTCTGCTGGCTGATGACGCGGTCGCCCGGCCGGATGCCCGCGGTGGGGCCGAGCATCATGACGACGGCGCGTCGTCCCTCGAAGCCGACGACTTCTCCCGGGAGTTCGGCGACGCGGCCGGCGGCGAAGGTGCGGACGCGGACGAGCGATCCGACGGTGAGGGGGAGATCGTCGACGGTGAGTGTGAGGCCGCGGAGGGCGGCGACGGTGCCGGTGAGCCTGATGGGCTCGACGCGGCGGAGGGCCTGCATGGCGTGGGCGAGGGCGCTCATGCGGCGGGTTCTCCGGCGGGCGGCGCGGGGGGCGAAGAGGGCGGGGGCGCAGAGGGAGGAGCGGCGGGGCCCGACGGGCGGGGCTGGCCGGGCAGGACGGCCTCGATGATGCGGTCGAGCTGTGTGTCGATGGAGGCGTCGACCTCGCCCAGCTCGGTGCGGATGAGCGCCGAGCCGCGGGCGAGGGTGGAGTCGGGCGAGAGGACGGCGTGGGCGCCGGGGGCGAAGCGCTCGACGAGCGTGGGGAGGATCTCGCGGGCGAGGGCTTCGTCGTCGGGGTGGACGCGGACGAAGAGGCGGGACGGGGCGACGGTCATTGCGAGGGCGGCTTCGAGCTGGCCCGCGACGACGCCGGGGTCGATGGCGATGACGCGGCGCGTCACGCGTTCGGCGGCGGCGACGGCGAAGGCGAGGACCTCGGCGCGGGCGGAGAGGAGGAGCTCCTCGCGGGCGGCGGTGAAGGCGTCGAGAACGGCGGAAAGGGCGGTGGCGAGCTCGCCCAGTCGTGCGGAGGTCTGCGCGATGGCCTCGGCGCGGCCGGCGGCGCGGCCTTCTTCGTGGCCCTTGCGGTAGCCCTCGGCGTGGCCGGATTTGAGGCCCTCTTCGCGGGCGCCGGCGACGATGCGGGCGCGTTCGGCGCGGGCCTCCTCGAGCATGGCGGCGATGTTCGCGCGGGTGGCGGCTTCGAGGGCCTCGGCTTCCCGGCGGAGATCGCCCAGGTCCAGCACGAGGGCGGGACGGGGCATGTTCTGGGAGTCGGCGCGCTTGACGACGGGCATCAGTCGTGCGGTCCGGTGGCGGTGCGGTCGGTGCGGTCGGGGGTGTTCACACCACGAGCTCCTCGGCGCCGCCGCGGCCGGCGATGATGATCTCGCCCGCCTCTTCGAGGCGGCGGACGATGTCGACGATGCGCTGCTGGGCGGACTCGACGTCCGTGACGCGGACGGGGCCCATGAACTCCATGTCTTCCTTGATGAGTGCGGCGGCGCGTTCTGACATGTTGGAGAAGATCTTGGACTTGAGCTCTTCGGAGGCGGTCTTGAGGGCGAGGGCGAGCTCGCTGTTGTCGACCTCGCGGAGGACGGCCTGGATGCCCTTGTCGTCGACCATCTTGACGTCTTCGAAGACGAACATGAGCCTGCGGATCTCTTCGACGAGCTCGGGGTCCTCGGCCTCGAGGCCCTCCATGATGGCTTTTTCGCTGGTGCGGTCGGCGAGGTTGAGGATCTCGGCGACGGTCTCGACGCCGCCGGCCTTCTCCATGGACTGGGTGAGCATGGTGGCGAGGCGCGACTCGAGGCCCTTCTCGACCTCGCGGATGACCTCGGGGTTGGTCTGCTCCATGTTGGCGATGCGCTTGATGACCTCGACCTGCTTCTGCTGGGGGAGGCCCACGAGGATCTCGGCGGCCTTGTGGTGCGGGAGGTGGCAGACGATCAGGGCGATGGTCTGGGGGTGCTCGTCCTGGATGAAGGTGAGGAGGTTCTCCGCTTCGGCCTTCTGGAGGAAGGCGAAGGGCGTGCGCTGGACCTGGGTCTGGATCTGCTGGAGGACGCGCTCGGCGCTCTTGGGGTCGAGCGATCCCTTGAGGATCTCCTTGGCGTAGTCGAGGCCGCCCTCGGTGCCCATCTGGTTGGCGAGAGAGACGGCGTAGAACTCTTCGAGGACCTGGTTGCGGAGCTTTTCGGGGACGATGCCGATGCCGGCGAGCTCGCGGGTGACTTCCTCGATCTGCTCGGCGGGGAGGAACTTGAGGATGGCGCCGGCGCGTTCTGGGCCGATGGTGAGCAGGAGGATGGCGGCGCGGGTGACGCCGTCGAGCTCGCTGGCGTTTTCGGGGAGTTTTTCACCGGGCTTTCGGGGCATTGCGTCTCCCGCGCTTCACGTGCCGGCGATCCAGCGTCCGACGAGGCGTGCTGCGTCCTGCGGCTTTTCCTTGACCATCTCGGCGACCTGCTCGCTGACCTTCTGGGTGCGGAGCTCGTCTTCGGAAAGTTCGAGGCCCTGGAGGGCGGAGTCGGCCTCACCGGCCTCTCCGATGAGGTCCGCGTCTCCCTCGAGCGCGGGGGGCACTCCGACGAGCTCGGCGGCGGTGGGGAGCGGCTCGCGTTTGCTGGCGCGCATGGCGGTCATGACGACCATGCCCAGTGCGACGACGGCGAGGGCGCCCAGGCCCACGGTGCGGACGAGGCCGTCGACGGCGAGCGTGCCCGTGGGGATGCCCAGCATGGAGGCGGACTGGGGCGCGGCGGAGGCGGTCGGGATGGTGAGCGGGACCATTGAGACCTGGACCTCGCCGCGGGTTGTTTCGGCGCCGGCGGAGGTGTCGATCTGGAGCTCGACCTCGCGCTTGATGCGGGCGGTCTCGGCGTCGACGATGGGCTGGAGGTCGTTGTCGGTGGGCTCGGCGGCGGGGGCGTTGGGGGCGGCGTTGGCGGCGTTGGCGGCGGGCTGGCGGGTGCGCCAGACCTCGGCGAAGTAGCTGCGGGGGATGTTGACGACGGCGTTGATCTTTGTGGGGTTGCCTCGGGGATCTTCGACGACGCGGACCTCTCGGCCGAACTCGGTGTTGAACTGCGAGTCGCTGGTGGCTTCCTTGCTGGCGGGTGGTGCGGCGCCGCCGAGCCCGGTGATGTCTTCGCGGGTGTTGCTGCGCGGGCCGGGCTCGCCCCCGGATGAGGCGGAGCGGTCTTCGCGGGTGGTGGTGGTTTCGGCGGCGAGGAGGGAGGCGGAGCCCTTGCCCTCGGGGAGGACGCTCTTGGTCTCGGTGCGGCGGCGGGTGACGTCGACCTGTGCGTGGACGGTGACGATGACGCCGGGGATGTATGCGGCGAGCATCTCGTGGATCTGGGACTGCTTGCGGGACTCGACGGCGGCGACGAACTCGAGGTAGGTCGAGGCGGTCATGTTGTCTTCGTCGCGGGCGCGGTACTGGCGGTTGGTGGAGGCGTCGATGACGCGGACGTTCTTGGGGTCGAGGCCCCGGGATCCGGCGACGAGGTGGGCGATGCTGTCGAC
Source organism: Planctomycetota bacterium (assembly GCA_033763795.1). Taxonomy (GTDB): domain Bacteria; phylum Planctomycetota; class Phycisphaerae; order Phycisphaerales; family UBA1924; genus JAEUIV01. The sequence goes on along the minus strand of JANRJV010000011.1, from coordinate 133,489 downwards.
GGTGTCGGAGGTGAGCGGTCGGGTGGGGAAGATGGTGGCGGAGGCGGAGGGCTCGGCGGAGGGCTGGCCCAGCGAGCGTTTCTCGGGGATGTTGAGGATGACGCTGGCGGACTTGACGCCCGACATGCGTGAGATGATGGCGGAGAGCTCGTTCTGGACGGCGATGACCTCGAGCTGCTGGTTCTGCCGCTGGCTCATGGTCCAGGACTGCTTGTTGATGAGGTTGTCGAAGAGGATGCGCGAGTCGCCGGGCATGGCGTTGTTCTCGGCCATCTGGGCGAGGATGACGCGCTGCGAGCCGACGGGGACGTAGATCTGTCCCTCGCGGGTCTCGTACTCGAATCCGGCGGCCTGGATGTAGCGGACGGCGGCCTGCTGCTGCTCGCCCGATGCGCCGGGCATGAGCGCGACCATGGAGGGCCGGCCCGTGTAGAGCTGGACGAGGAAGAGCGTCATGACGAGGATGACGGCGACGGCGCCGATGAGGAGCTTCTGAGTGGGCGTCATCTTGGACACCACGGCCCACACCTGCGTCATCGCGCGTCGAAGGGGTTCCATCGCCGAGCCTCCGTGCCCGCTGGCGGCGCGCTCCGCGCACCGTTCCGGCGCACGGCACAACGCCGAGGCCGGAACACCTTCCGTTTCGGTCGCGTGGCGCGGGGGTCTTGAAAGTTGGGGACGGGGGAGAACGCCCGGGGGCGCCGGGCGGTCAACGCCGGGCCGTCAGGGCCCGGGGGGCGGGAGCGCAGGACGGCGTCAGACGCGGATCTGCTTGATCTCTTCGTAGGCGTCCATCATCTTGTTGCGGACGGCGAGCAGCATGCGGAAGGCGGTGTCGGCCTTTGCGGTGGCGATGAGGACGCTCTCGACGTCGTTGCGGCGGCCGGTCTGCAGGTCCTCGATGGCGCTGGTGGCGTCCTTCTGGAGCTCGTTGACCTCTCCGAGGTTCTTCATGAGGAGGTCTTTGAAGCTGACGGGGCCCTGGCCCTCGGTCTGGCCGGGGCCGGCGGGGGCGGCGACGTCGGTGCGCGGCGTGAGGCCGGCTGCGCGGTTGGGTCCCAGCATGCCGATCGGGTCAATCATCGCTGCGTTCGGCTCCGCCCGAGATCAGGGCCTATGTGAGATCGGTCCGATGGGGGTCAGGCGATCAGGCGCAGGGCCTGGGCGAGCATGCTCTTGGTGGCTTCGGCCGCCGCCACGTTGGCCTCGTAGGCGCGGACGGCGTCGACGGCGTTGATGTTCTCGGTGACGGAATCGACGTTGGGGAAGTAGACGTAGCCGGCGTCGGGGGTGCCGACGGGGCGGGCGTAGGGGCTGTCGGGGTCCCAGACCTTGCGGAAGTCTCCCTGGTCCTCTTCGATGGCTGAGACGTGGACGCCCAGCTGGCGGGCGCGGTCGGAGGTGGCGTCGGGGTCGCCCGGGGTGAAGATGACGCTGCGGCGGCGGAAGGGGTTTGGGTTTCCCTCCGCGTCGAGGATGGTGTCGCGGTTGGCGAGGTTGGCGGCGATGGTGTCCATTCGGACGCGCTGTGCGACCATTCCGCTGACCGAGATGTCGAGTACGCCGTACACCGTGTGCTCCGTTCGCGGCCGGGTTCCGGCCGGTCATGCTCCCGTGCTCGCTTCGCGTGCGTTCGTCGGATCAGGGCCGCTCGCGGATGGCGGCGTTGAGGAGATCCATCCTGTTCTTGAGCAAGTCTGATGCCGCGCGGAAGGCGGTGAGGTTCTCGACCATGTCCTGCATGGTGCGCTCGAGGTCGCGGTTGTTGCGGTCGTGGAAGAGGACGTTGTGTGAAGGCGACATGGGGCGGAGGCGCAGTCCCTGCGCGGTGGGGCGCACTTCGCGCGTGCCGGGGAAGTCGAGCGGGCCGCGGCCGGCGGCCCTTGCGCGGCGGCGGTCGACGGCCTCGGCGAGGGCGGCCTGGAAGCCGGTGACGGAGACGTCGCGGGGCTGGAAGTTCGGGGTGGAGAGGTTGGCGATGTTGTGGGCGATGAGCTCGTGGCGGCGCGCGGCGAACTGGACGGTCTTTTCGAGGACGGGCAGGGCGCCGGTGTCGGTGATGCCGCTGATGAACATTGCGCGACCTTTCGCAAACCGCTTGCCGGACTGAAGGCGGCGGTGAGTCGGCGCTCGTCAGAGCGATTCGGCGACGAGCTTTTCCTGCTTCCACTTCTTGAGCTTGAGGCCCAGGGTGCGGACGCCGATGCCCAGGGCCTTGGCGGTCTTGACGCGGTGGCCGTTGAACTTGTTGAGGGTCTCGACGATGACCTCGCGCTCGATGTCGGAGAGGGGCTTGAGGTGGGGAGTGAGGGCGGCGCGGAAGGGGGCGGCCTCGATGAACGATGCGGAGGCGTGGCTGACGGTGCGGGGGGTGAGCGACGGGGCGTGGTGCGGGGCGGCGGGGGCGATCCAGCCGCGGATGAGATCCGCCTCGATCTCCTCTCCGGGGCTGAGGACGACGGCGCGCTCGCAGAGGTTCTGGAGCTCGCGGACGTTGCCGGGCCAGGCGTAGGCGCAGAGGAGGTCGATGGCGGAGACGGTGAGCTTCTTGACGTGGCGGCCCTCGCGGCGGCAGACGTTCTCCACGAAGTGGGCGGCGAGGACCGGGACGTCTTCGAGCCTCTCGCGCAGAGGCGGCAGGCGGACGGGCAGGACGTTGAGCCTGAAGAAGAGGTCCTGGCGGAAGCCACCCTCGGCGACTTCGCGTTCAAGCTCGCGGTTGGTGGTGGCGATGACGCGAACGTCGACGCTGATGGTGGTGCTGGAGCCGACGCGCTCGAAGGAGCGTTCCTGGAGGACGCGGAGGAGCTTTGCCTGGATCTGCGGGCGGACCTCGCTGACCTCGTCGAGGAGGAGCGTTCCCTCGTGGGAGAGCTCGAAGCGGCCCTTGCGGAGGCGGTCGGCGCCTGTGAAGGCGCCTTTCTCGTGGCCGAAAAGCTCGGACTCGAGGAGCGACTCGCTCATGGCGGCGCAGTTCATGGCGAGGAAGGGGCGTCCCTCGCGGGGGCCCATCTCGTGGATGGCGCGGGCGAGGACTTCCTTTCCGGTGCCCGACTCGCCGGCGATGAGGACGGTGAGGTTGGAGCCGGCGATGGCGGGGAGCTTTTCCTTGACGGCGCGGATGGCGGCGGAGTCGCCGATGATGCGTGCGGCGCCGCGGAGGCCCGGGGCGGCGGCGGCGGCGGGCCCGTCGGCGGCGGCGCGGAGGACGGCGTTCTCGCGCCTGAGCCGGCCGTTCTCGAGGGCGCGCTTGACGGCGATGACGAGCTCGTCGCCCTCGAAGGGCTTGGTGATGTAGTCGAAGGCTCCGAGCTTCATGGCCTGCACGGCGGTCTGGATGGTGCCGAAGGCGGTCATGAGGACGATGGGGAGGTCTTCGTCGATCTGGCGGGCTTTCTCGATGAGTTCGAGCCCGGAGAGGCCGGGCATCTTGAGGTCGCTGACGACGGCTTCCGGTCGGCGGCGGGCGATGACCTCGAGGGCCTGGTCGCCTGTTTCGGCGGAGAGGACGGAGAAGCCGGCGCGCTGGAGCGTGACGGCCACGCTGTCGCGGAGCATTTCTTTGTCATCGACGACGAGGATGGTGCTCATTCAGGCTGCCTCCCGCTGGTTGACGTGTTCGGTTTCACGGCGTGCGTGCCCCTCGTTGCCGCCGACGTCGTGGTGGCGGGCGGGGATGAGGAACTCGACGGTGGCGCCGCGCGGCGGGGCGCCGGCGGCGCTTGAGGCGCCGTTGTTGCGGATACTGACGCGGCCGCCGTGGGCGTCGAGGATTCTGTGGACGATGGCGAGGCCCAGTCCGGTGCCGGTGTGGCGGGTGGTGAAGAAGGGGTTGAAGACCCGTTCGAGCACGGACTGGGGGACGCCCGGCCCGTCGTCGCGGACGCTGAGGACGGACATGGGGCGTCGCTCGCCGCTGGTGTCGGCAACGCGGCGGCGCGAGCATTCGATCCAGATGTTCCCCCCGCCGCATTCGCTGAGCGCCTCGGCGGCGTTGCGCAGGACGTTGACCATGGCCTGCTGCATGAGCAGCGGGTCGCACCAGAGGGTCTGGTCGCGGCGGGGCGGGTGGACGGTGACGCCGTGGCGGGGCCAGAGGTCGGCGCAGGCGTCGACGCTCTCGCGGATGAGCTGCGCGGCTTCGAGGAGCTCGCCGCGGACGGTGAGCGGGCGGGCGAAGGCGAGGACATCGCCCACGACGGCGTCGAGGCGCGAGACGGCGGCGGCGATCTTCTGCGCGACGGCACGCTCGGCGGGGCGGTCGGCGAGGTCCTGCGTGAGCATGGAGGCGTAGAGCCTGATGGAGCCGAGGGGGTTGCGGACCTCGTGCGCGATGCCGGCGGCCATTTCGCCCAGGGCGGCGAGCTCGCGGGCGCGGCCGAGCTGGGCCTGGGCTTCGCGGAGTTCTCCCTCGAGGCGGGCGACCTCGGAGCGGAGGGCTTCGTGCGTGTCCTGGAGGCGGCCGGTGACTTCGTTGAAGGAGGCGATGAGCTCCGCGAGGTCCACGGGGCTGGCGGCGCGGAGGGTGGCCTGGGCCTGGGCCTGGGCCTGGGGCTGTTCCAGCACCGCGCGGCTCATGCGCGGCGGTCCTGGAAGCGTGCGTCGAGGGGCGCGCCGGGGCGGCCGTAGGCACCGAGGGCTTCGCGGCCTCGGGAGAGGCCGACGATCTCGCGACCGACGGCGGAGCGTCGCTCTTCGAGGCGTTTGCGGTCGTCCTCATCGCGGGCGGCGATGGCGGTGACCAGGCGCGCGACGTCGTCGAAGCGCGAGCGGAGCTGGAGCCGCTGCGGCTCGGTGAGGGCGGCGGAGAGCGCGGTCCAGTCCTGGACGAAGGGTGTGATTTCCTCGTTGGCGGCGGTGATCTGCGTGATGATGCGCTGGCGCGCGTCGAGGACGGCGAGCAGCTCGTCGGTGCTGTCGGACTCGATGCAGCGTGACTGCTGTTCGGAGAGGGAGGCGAGGCTCTCGTAGAGCTCGCGCTGGCGGTCGAGGATGCGGGCGAGGCGCGGGGCCCATGCGTCGGCGGGGGCGGGGGCGGCTGGTTCCGCGTGCGCGGAGCGGTCCGCGGGCTGAGGATGGGCGCCTGGCTGGAAGGTCATCCTGACCTCGGTGCGGGAATGTCCATGGACGACGGACCTCGCCGGTCCGGTCGCCTTCCCGACCGGTGTATCTCGGACAGGCGGGCGGGGCGTGTGCAGAAATCCGGGCTGGGTGAACGCCTCAGGCGGGGTCAGCCGGGGGGTCAGCCGGGGGGCGGCTGGTCGGCGGCGGCGCGTTCTTCGGAGATGCGCATGGAGGCGTCGAGCCATTTTTCCCAGCGCTCGCGGTCCATGGGGACGGTGGCGTGCTGCCAGGCCTCGGGGGGGAGCTCCTTGAGGCGGGACCTGGCGCGCTCGTGGGCGGTGCGGGCTTCGGGCCATCGGCCCTGGGCGGCGTAGCAGTTGACGATCTGGACCATGGGGACGAGTGATCCGGGGTCGTTGCCGAAACGCTGTGCGGCGGCGTCGTAGTGGCGGATGGCGGTGTCGTAGTCGCCCAGGTCGAAGGCGCAGTCGCCGCGGTAGAGGACGGCGTTGCGAAGGAGCATGGTCTGGATGGGGGAGAGCTTTGCGGGGTCGCGGCCGTCGAGCGCGGCGCGGACTTCTTCGTAGAGGCCCAGTGCGCGGCGGAGCCGTTCGACGCGGAGGGCCTCGAGCTCGGAGCGTGCCGAGAGGGGCATGGCGGCGTTCAACTGCTGACGGAGCTGGGCGGCGGAGAGTCGGCAGGCGTCGGCGAGGTCGAACTTCAGGCGGGGGAGCTCGACGGCGGCGGGGTAGCGCTCGATGGCCTCGGCCAGGCGCATCATGGCGTCGGGGTAGCGGCCCACGCGGAGGTAGAGCTGGCCCAGCTCGATGAGGGCGCGGCGGAACTGCGGCGCTTCGGGGCTGAACATGCGGCCGTCGAGCACCTGGAGGAGCAGTCGCTCGGCCTTTTCGGCGTCGGCGTCGGAGGACTGCAGGAGGTAGCACTGGGCGAGCGGGACGTAGCTGCGGTAGGCCTCGTCGGAGGTGGAGTTGGCCTTGATGATCTCCTCGAAGAGGGAGATGGCGGCGGCGTAGTCGTTGCGGGCCTGGAAGCAGCGGGCGAGGCGGTACTTGCCCTCGAGATAGCGCGGGTCGTTGCGGCGGCGGTCGACGTAGTCGGAGAAGAGGCGGATGGCGCGTTCCTGGTCGCCCGCGCGGTCGAAGCAGTCGGCGGCGAGCCACGCCGAGGCGGAGGCGGCCTCGGCGGACTCGACCATGGCGGCGGCGGAGTGCTTGAGGTAGGCCTCGCCGGCGGCGGCGAGGTTTGTGCGGGCCTGCTCGAGGCGGTCGGGGGGGAGCGAGAGGAGGCGGGTGAGGCTCTCGCCTTCGGCGACTTCGCCCGTGGCCTCTTCGGCGAGGGCGCGGTGGGTCTCGGCGAGGCGGATGAGCGCTCCGGCGGGGGTGCTCTCGGGGGGGTAGAGGTCGATCATGATCTGGGCGTAGGCGAGGGCGGCGGGGAGGTCGACGTTGACGATGGCGGCGCGGTGGCGCTGCTCGACGCTGGCGGCGATCTCTTCGATGGAGAGCGAGGGGGGCAGGCCGCGGCCGCGGATGTCGGCGGCGAGCTCTCTGAAGGCGGCGATGGAGGCGGCGGTCTGGCCCGTGTCGGCCTCGGCCTCCCCCAGCCCCAGGAGCGCGAAGCTGTGGGCGTCCGAGCCCGGGTAGCGCTCGATGACGGTGGCGTAGCGGTCGCGGGCTTCTTCGATGTCTCCCTGGGCCTGGGCGACCTTGGCGAGACCGACCTCGACCTCGCCGCCTCGCTCGTTCCCGGGGGGGAGGAGGGTCTCGGCTTCGGAGAGGTGTCGGCTGGCGCGGGGGATGTCGCCTGACATGAGGTAGGCGCGGCCCAGCATGAGGTGGACGTCGCCGGCCTCGAGGCCGCCGGCGTCGCCCGAGCGCTGCAGTTCGGGGAGCAGGAGATCGATCACTCCGTCGGCCTCGCCCCGTCCCATCATGGCGCGGGCGCGGCGGAGGGCGATCCAGAGCCGGTCGGCGTCGGCGAGGCCTTCATCTTCCGCGAGGGCGGCGAGGGCCTCGTTCGAGAGGTCGCGGTCGGTGCGTGTGCCGCGGCCGGTTTCCTCGATGAGGCGGCGGAGCAGATCGCGGCGCTGCGTGGCGACGTCTTCGGGGAGGTGGCGGATCTTGTCGAGGGCTTCCTCGTAGCGGCGGAGGTCGAGTAGGGTCTCGGCGATGAAGCGTTCGCGGCGGGGCGTGAGGAGGGCGTGGTCGCGGTGCTCGGCCTCTTCGAACTCCTTGAGGGTGTTCTCGTTGTTGCGTTTGGCGGCTTCGGACTTCATGTCGGGCGCGCCGGTGCGGAAGGTGAGGAAGAGGGCTTCGCCTCGGAGGGCGTGGAAGCGGCCGCGGACGTCTTCGGGGGCGCCGGGCTGTCCCAGTTCGAGGGTGATGGGTCCGTTGAGGAGGTCGAGCGCGCGGGCGGGCTCCTGTCGCTCGATGAGCGTTTCGACGTCGTGGAGCACGGCTTCGTAGTCGGGGCCCGGGGCGCGGCTGACGAGGAGGGCGACGCCGCTGGCGACGAGGGCGATGGCGAGGATGGCGGTGGGGATCTGCCAGGCGTCGCGCCAGCCGCGCGATGACGGCGCGGCGGCCGGGGGGGTGGCGGCTGCGTCGGAAGATCCCGGGCTGGCGGTCGGGGCGTCGGGCATCCATGCATCTCATCGGCTGCGCGGCGATCGTCGCACGGGGGGGCTCCCGGTTTATCGGGACCAGAGGGCCCCGGGCTGAAGCGAGGGAGGGACGGGGGGTGCGGAGGAGGCGCGGGGAGTCGGGCTGTATGGAGCGGGGCGGGCGGGCGCGGCCGCTACACTTGGGTCATGTCACGGATGACGCCTTCCTACGACATCGGGCGGATGTCCGATCGGTGCGCGGCGACCGGAGCGGCTCTGAAGGCCGGCGACCGGTATGTGGCGGCGCTGTACGAATCTCCCGAGGGTGAAGCCCTCATCCGGCGGGATTACACGCCCGAGGGGTGGGAATCGGCGGGCGAGCGGCCCGGGGCGCTGTTTGCGCACTGGCGCGGGGTCGTGCCGGCGGCGGAGAAGTCTGACAAGCCGGTGATCGACGCGGGCTCGCTGATGGGGCTGTTCGAGCAGCTGGGCGAGGCGGTGGAGCCGCGGCAGCTTGCGTTCCGGTATGTGCTGGCTTTGATCATGCTTCGCAAACGGATGCTGACGTCGCAGGGGATGCGCGAGGCGCGGGGCGATGTTCCGGCTGCGCTGTTGGTGCGAGTGCGGGGCGCGGCGGCGGAAGAGGGGCCGATCGTGGTGATCGATCCGGCGCTCGATGAGGCGGCGATCGTGGATCTGACGGAACAGGTGCGGACGCTGCTGAGGCTGGATGCATGAAGCGGGGCGCGTGGCCGGTGCTGGGTGTGCTGGTGTTCGCGTCGCTGCAGGCGGGGTGTGCGGGGGACGGGCCGGGCGGGGGCGGGGGCGCGGGGGCGGACGCGCCGGCGCCGGCGCGGACGTACGAGCGGTCGCGGCCCATCACGACGTCTGGGCCTGTGTTCGCATCGGGGCGCGCGGCGGCGGCGCAGCGGGCGCGGGAGAAGGCGCAGCGCGAGGCCGAGGCGCGTGCGCGAGCGCAGGCCGAGGCGGAGGCGTTCGAGCGAGCGCAGCAGGAAGCGGCGCGGCGCGGGGCGCGGGAGAAGGATCGGCAGGCGCGCGGGGACGTTCGCGGGACGGCGGGGCCGGCGGCGGGGGCCCGGCCTGCGAGCGGAGAGACCGCGAGCGCCGAGACGGCGCGCACGGGACCGGCAAGCGCTGAGACAGCGCGCACTGAGACCACAAGCACGGGGACCTCCGGAGCGAAGGCTCCGAGCGGCGGAGCGGCCGGGCCCACGTACGCGCAGGTCGTGAAGGCTTGGAACGAGCGGACGGGCCGGCTGCAGAAGGTTCGCGGGAGCGCGGTGGTGTCGGTGCGCTTCACGGACGCGGACGGCGACCGCCGATGGGAGCAGGGCGAGGGGGTGCTGCAGGTGGTGCAGCCCGGGAAGCTGGCGCTGAGCGTGACGAAGGTGAGCGAGACGATCCTGTGGATCGGGTGCGATGCGCGGCGGTACTGGATCATCGACGCGACGAAGAACCGGCGGGCGTACGTGGGGGCGCACGAGGCGGTGACGCGGGAGAAGATCGAGAAGCTGGGGATGCCGGCGGCGCCGCGGGATCTGCTGATGCTGACGGGGATCGCGGCGCTGCCCGAGCTGGCGGGGCGCGGGGTGCCGGCGGTGCGGAGTGTGCCCGGCGATGCGGGGACGGTGACGTTCGACCTGAAGCGTGACGGGGCGCTGTGGCGGTTCACTGCGGACGCGGAGTACTTCGAGCCGACGCGGATCGAGATCATCGATGAGCGCAGCGGCGAGGCGGTCGTGGCGGCGGAGCTGAGCGAGTACGAGCAGGTGAAGCTGCAGGGGGTGGGCGGCTTTTACCCGCGGATGGCGTCGCGGATCCGGCTGGCGCACGCGCCCTCGGGCTCGGACATGGGGCTGTCGCTGAGCGAGCTGTCGGACGGCGGGAAGAGGCGGCTGCCGGCGGAGCTGTTCGACTTTGAGGGACTTGCGGAGAAGCTGGGCGTGAAGGAGGTCGTGGACCTTGACTCCCAACCTTCGATGCGCGCGACGGACGCCGAGGCCGAATGATCGCGGCGCTGCTGGTGACGGTTGCGGCGGGGCTGGGGCCCGTGGCGAGCGATGAATCGCGCGGCTGGGCGGTGCTGGAGTCGACGCCGCTGGGCGCGCCGCTGTACACGGTTGAGCTGCGGGGCGGGGCGCCTCATCTGAGGCAGGTGGGTGTGCTTCCGGCGGCGCCGGCGCTGGCGGCGGCGTGGGACCAGCGGCTGTGGATGGTGATGGAGCCCGCGGGGCACTCGGAGCAGATCTGGCCCGTGCGGACGCTGGTGCTCGACGCGGCGGGGCTTGCGGGGCAGGCCGAGGCGCGGGCGCCGCTGACGTCGTTTGCGACGCCGCTGGGTCTGGCGGCGACGCGGGATGGAGTGTTCGCGATCACGCGGGACACGGCGGGACGGGCGGAGCTGATGCGCCTAGGGAAGACGGCGTGGGAGGCGGTCGAGGCGCCGCGGGGATCGGGCATCGACTCGGGCGCGCTGCTGACGCTGGGCGGCGATCTGGCGCTGCTCTCGGGCGGGCGGCTGCAGCGGCGGGGCGGCGGCGGGGAGTGGCTGACGACGACGATCTGGGGCCCCGAGCCGGGCGAGCGCGTGCTGGCGATGGGGAGCCAGGTGGTGGCGCTCAAGCAGGCGGGGGCCGGGCTGCGGATGCGGATCCTGCTGCGCGACGGGACGGTAGAGCGGACGCTGGAGGGCGGGGATGAGCCGGCGCTGGCGGTGATGGCGGTGGGCGACAGGCTGGTGCGGCTGCGGCGTGAAGAGGGGGGCGGGGCGCGGTTCGCGGCGCGGGTGACGACGCTGGAGGGGATCGAGGTTTTCAGCGGGCCGGTGTCGCTGGACGGGATGGTGGACGACGGCGCGGTGCGGACGCTGATGCTTGTGCTGTCGGTGATCGGAGTGACGACGCTGATCTTCGTGCTGCGCGGGGACGCGCCGGGGCCCGGGACCCCCCCACTGCCCGAGGGCGCGGCGCTGTGCCCGGCCGGGCAGCGGATGTTCGCGGGGTCGATCGATGCGCTCGTCGGGGCGGCGGTGTGCATCGGCCTGGAGAGCGCGGGGCTGATGCCGCTGACGCCGGTCGACGGGGCGGCGGGGCTGGCGGTGATGGCGGCGGGCGCGCTGATCGGGGCGGCGAGCGAGGCGGCGACGGGGCGGACGCTGGGCAAAGCGCTGGTGGGCGCGCGGGTGATCGGGCCCGGCGGTCGTAGGGTCGGGCCGGCGCGGGCGGTGGCGCGGAACGTGGTGCGGTTTTTCTGCCCGCCGCTGGGGCTGGCGTGGATGCTGGGTACCGCGGAGAAGCCGCGGGAGCTTTTCGGGACGCTGGTGATCGTGCGGCGCGGCGAGGGCTGAGGCGCGGCGGTTCACCAGGCTTCGAAGATGCGCTGGTTCGTGCCTCCGGGGCCCACGACGGCGCGGACCTCGCTGGCGCAGCGCGGGCAGCGGCCCCGGTACTCGGAGCCGTCGGGGGAGCGCATGATGCGGGCGTAGACGTGGCAGCAGCGGAACCAGATGCCGATCCACGGGCGGCTGGCGGCGTGCTGCGGCGGGGGCGGGGCCGCGGGCTGGTCGCGGCGGAGGCCTTCGATGTCCACGATGTCGCGGCGATCGATCACTCGGAGAGGTATCGACCGGGCGCGGCGGCGGGGTTCAGCGGCCGACGGCGGGAAGCTCGACCTTCATGAGGATGCGGGGGCGGTCGGTGGGCGAGGAGAGGGGTGCGCCCGACTGCGTCTGCGAGCGGTCGAAGACGACGAGCCATCGTGATTCGTAGGCGGGGGCGAGGGCGTTGTTGGGGTCGTCCATGGTGTTATTGACGACGGCGTCGGCGGGGCTGGGGGAGATGGTGATGCGCTCGATGGCCTGGGGGTCGTAGCCGCGGATGATGAACCATGCGATGAAGACGTCGCTGCGGACGGAGGCGATGTTCGAGACGGCGCGGTAGAGGGCGGCGCGTTCCTCGGCGCCGTCGACGGCGCTGAAGTTGTCGGCGGCGGAGGCGTGGACGAGCGGTGTGTTGCGCGTGAGGACGAAGGGCGCGGTGTCGGCGCCGAGGGCGTCGGCGCCGAGTTCGAGGAAGGTTCCGGTCTGGGCCGGGGCGGGTTGTCCGGGGGCGCCCCAGTTGCCCAGTGCGGCGAGCTCGGCGACGGTGGCGAAGCCGGTCTCGGCGGGCTCGTCGGCGAGGCGGCCCGGGCGCGGAGCGCGGAGACCCAGCGGGAGGGCGTTGAGTCCCACTGTGTTCATGTTGGCGTAGGCGCCGCCGTGGCCGCGGTCGCTGGGGTCGCGGTAGGTCTCGACGATGCCGACGCGCGACTGGGGCGGGCTGGCGGAGCTGTTGTCCTGGCTGAGCGAGCCCTGCACGACGCCGCCCACGACCGAGCCCGAGCCGATCGCCTGAGGCGGCGACATGAGCGGGAGGGTCTCGAGGACCTCGCGGGGAGCGGTGTTGATGTTGATGCGTCCCTGGACGAGCGGACCCAGGGCGCGGGCGTCTTCGAAGCATTCGGGCACGCGGAGAGCCAGCGGCATGGCCATCGTGTCGGGGATCTCGACCTGCGGGGCGCCCATCACGTTGATGATGTAGCGCGAGGGATCGAGAACGCCCAGGTAGGGGTTCTGGTCCGGCGGGTTCGAGGAGGGCGCCAGCGTGAAGTTGTACGCGAGCGACCGGCCCAGCCATTCGCCCATGGTGGTCCAACTGGAGAGATCGTTGGGCTGGTTGTTGCGGTTCGTGTGGGCGTAGGCGGCGGTCTGGAGGACGTCGGCGGGGCTGTCGAGCGAGCCGCCCGCGACGACGAACTCGAACTTCGGATAGACGGCGGCGGCGGATTCGTCGGCGATCTTGGTGGACGTCCCGAAGCGGGAGACGCTGATGCCCGGGATGCGGCTTGGGAAGGGTCCGACGACGACATCGCCCGCGGAGGTTATGTCCAGGGCGCCTCCCGGCGGGATGTTGACGGTGTCGGTGAGCCAGGCCTGGGCGCGGTAGCTGACGTCGACGACGTTGGTCTCGGCGCGCTCGATGAGCGACTTGGGGAGCGAGCCGATGGCCGGAGCGCTGGGGCGGCTGAGGTTGGAGACGACGGTGTACCGGCCGGTGATCTCGTTAGCGCCGCGGGCGGCGATGACGAGTGGGTCGAGGACGTCATAGCCGGCGGTCGTGTAGTAGGCGTCGCTGAGCGTGAGCCCGTCGTCGCCCAGCGAGCCGTTGTCTGTGAAGGTGAAGGGGTTGGTGGCGACGGAGGAGGGGAACTCGTTGACGCCCGAGACGGGCGGCGAGAGCCGGTCGACGACGAGGGGGGCGTTGCCCGAGCCCCGGCGGACGAGCAGGACGGGGAAACCATCGGTTGCCTGGGGCGATTCGCAGTGGTCCTGGAAAGGCGGGACGTCGGGGATGCTTGAATCGGGGTCGATGTCGGTGATGGGGACGGCGCCGCTGAGGATGGGATCGGCGGTGATGCGTGCGTTGACGTCGTTCCATGCGGCGGAGCCGGCGCCGACGCCCAGCGGGCCGGGACCCTTCCAGACGAAGGAGGCGGACTGGCCGGCGGGGATGACGTGCGAAGGGAGGCGCGCGATGAAGGTGCCCGAGGCGGCGTCGATGTCCGCGGCGCGGTCGGCGGGCAGGACGACCTCGTAGCCGAAGACGTCGATGTCGTCCGGCCAGGGGTTGATGAGCTCGACGGCGAAGACGGAGCCGATGATCTCGCTTGGGGCCTCAATGGTGCGGCTTTGGTTGCCGCCGTCGATGGTCGAGTCGGAGTAGACGATCATCGTCCAGGCTTCGCGGAGGAAGGGCTGGCGTTCGAGGCCCACGAACAGGTGCGGATCGGAGGTCGAGAATTCCGCGCCCATGGCGGGGGCGATGTCTCCCTGGGGGAGGGCGGTGGTGAGCACGCGGCCTCCCTGCACGACGGGGGGTATGGGGGTGGGCGGGACGGTGTTTCTGACGAAGCCGATGACGGTGGGAGTGTTGTCGTTGTCGGCGGAGTCGATGAGGTTGACGGTGAGTGCGGCGGCGGTCATGACGGCGAAGTCGGCGTTTCCGCCCGGGAAGAAGGTCTGAGCGGGTCCGTCGGCGCCGCCGCCGTAGTGATAGTTGAGGTCGGCGAGTCCGAAGGAGCTGTTCTCCTCGAGGCTCCAGGAGAGGGGCTGATTGGCGGCGAGCGGTGCGAGGGCCCACACGAGGCTGGCGAAGGTGTCGGCGGTGACGGAGGGGAGGCGGAGTTCGGTGGTGAGCGGGGGCTTCTCGATGGCATAGCGGCCGCCGGCTTGCGAGCGGTTGAGAGCGGGGACGGGGCCCAGCATGCCGGTGCCGCTGACGGGCGTGATGAAGCGTCGCGCGCTGCGCTGGATCTGCTCGGGGGTGGGGATGCGGCGGTTGATGGGATCGCCGGGATCGGCGTAGACGCGGATGTCGGCGGGGTTTTCGGAAGAGCGGAGCGGGCCGTACTTGTCGGCGGCCGGGTCGCCCGCGTCGAGTCCGGGGAGGAAACCGGTGGACTCCGAGCCGTCGAAGGCGCGTTCGATTCTCGAGACGATTCCGGCGTTGTTGGTTCCCCAATAGGCGGCGAGATCGACGAGATCGCGGACGGGGTAGCCCGCTCGGCGTGTGGTGTAGGGCTGCGCGGGCGACTGGCCGAACAAGTCCCAGAAGGCGAGGCGCTGGAGGCGGTCGGCGGGGGTTCCGGGCCGCCAGTCGATGAGGGGCTGGAGGCCCGAGTAGTAGAGCGGGTTGAGGGCGATCATGTCGGAGATGATGAGCCCGGCCTGGAGATCATCGAGGACGTGGTTGCGGTAGGAGATGTCGGAGGCGAAGAGGCGCTCGACGCTGACTTCCTTCAGATACGGAGTGGCGACGCTTGAGGGGCGGTTGAGGAGGCGCGCCAGATCTATGTCGGCGGGCGAATCCCCGGCGGCGAACTTCGCGAGGTCGACGACTCCGGGGCCGAAGGGGAGTCCCAGGTAGCCGCCGTCGACGGCGCTGTTGACGTTGATGAGGGCGGAGGCGTCGATGATGCGGGCGGCGACGACCCAGTTGAGGCCGAAGAGATTGCCGAGCGAATCGAGCTCGGTCCAGCGGGCGTCGGGGCGGAGATCGCCGTCGGTGTCGGCCCACTGTCGCTCGTCGCTGGGGGAGGGAGGTCCGCCGGGTGTGGGGTAGGCGGTCGAGGTGGCGAGCTCGCCCATCTGCTTGTCGTAGACGTCGACGCGTGTGCGATCGATGACGTAGGAGCCGCTCTGCGGGCCGAGCTGGCGCACGGCGGGCTCGTCCCAATCGAGGAGGCTGATGGAGGGGTTTGCGTAGCCGTCGGGCGTTGCGGCGAGGAACCACGATCCGAGGTCGGCGAAACGGCCGTCGCCGCGGACCCATCGGTCGTCCGAGGGGTCCGTCGTTCCGCGGGCGTCATAGCGGTAGCCGCTGCGCAGGTTGGTGATCTGGGGCCAGTAGCGGGTGGAGTTGAGGCTGGAGCGTTCCCAGTGGGGCTCGGTAGCGGCGAGCCAGGCGTCGTCGGGATGGGCGATGGTCGGGAGGCCGGCGGAGGGGCGCTGCACTCCCAGCTCCGCGCCGCGGGGCTGGGGGCCCAGTTCGGGCACGGCGAAGGTGTTGGGATCGACGGCGGGAACGTCGGTCCACTCGGCGTCCTCGAACATGGCGGGCCACTGGGTGGGCGGGATGTCGCGCGTGACGATCTTGTTGCCGAAGAGGTCGGCGGCGAGCAGGTCCTGCATGTGGGTGACGACGGCGTCGACCTGGACCTGATAGCTGGATCGGCGGCTCGAGGCGGCGGCGCTCTGGCGGTCGAGGCGGACGGTGGTGACATATGAGAGCGCGGCGATGGCGAGGATGCCCAGCACTCCCAGCGCGAGGAGCAGCACCGAGCCGCGGCGCGACAGCCGCATGCCCCCCGCCAGTCGACGCAGTCTGTTGAGTGGACGCATGGATGACCTCGCTTGCGCGGTGTGGCTGGGATCGCCCCCGCCGCGCATCACTTGCCCGCTGTCAATTGGGGCTGATGGAGAACTGGAACTCGTACTGACGTCCCTTCTGCTGCCTTGCCTGGGCGTCCCTGATGGATTGCGATCCGCCGCCGGGCTCTCCCTGGGCGGCTTCGCGGCCGCTGCGCGTGCCGAGGCGCGACTGCGCGTCGAGCACGGTCATTCGTACGCGGATGCGCGTGGGCTTCTGGTAGATGCCCAGGGAGTACCCGCTGCTGGAGTCGGGCGTGCGGAAGGGGAAGACGGCGAGATACTCGAAGTCGCCCGCGCCGTCGGCGGCGGGGCTGTCGACCTGGCCGAAGGTCTCGCGCGGGTCGTAGACGGGGACCCCCGGGGCGGCGTTCGATGGTGTGTAGAGGGTGTTGTTGCGCTGGCCGCGGGTGGTTTCCGGATCGGTGTCCGCGTCGTCGGAGGCGGTGCCGTAGAGGTTGCCCGCGCCGAAGTCGGTGAGGTCGGGGTTGGTGGGCGAGGCGAAGCGTGCGAAGTCGATGTCGTACCAGATGAGGTCGTCTTCGCGGAGGTCGTCGGCGTCGTTTGTGTCGCCGTCGTTGTTGCGGTCGAGCGGGGTGCTGCTGAGCCAGGTCTTGCCGTCGGACCAGGCGATCTCGAAGCTGGTGACGCGGGAGCCGATGGTGAAGGCGGAGTCCATGAGCGCGGAGGTCGGGGGGTCGACGCTCGAGAGGTTGGCGGGTGTTCCGGCGGAGTCGAAGACGACATCGTTACGGTCGAAGAGCCTGGGCGCGGTCTCGGTCTGGAGGCGCGTGAAGCATCCGGCGATGGCGGAGCGGAGGCGGCGCATGTTCTCGGCCTGGTCTGTGTCGTCGCCCACGGTCGGGTCGGCGCGGCGCCAGAGCGGTGCGTCGACCTTGGTGGAGGGGAAGCCGTCGGTGACTTCCCAGCGGGGCGTGCCGGCGCTGGCGGCGTCATCGAAGCGGCCCGTGCCGAAGGCGGAGGCGTCGCCCCACTCCGCGGGCGGGACAGTCGCGGGATCGAGGCCTTCGAGCCAGCGGCGGACGTCTTCGGGCGACTGCGCGCAGAGGTCGACGCGTCCGTGGCGGACGAGCCGGGCGTACGGGGGACCGTTGTAGGCGTTCACGCGCGGGAGCGGGCCGAAGGTGATGTTGGCGTCGGTGAAGCCCCAGAAGGGGCCGCGGGCGGCGGGCAGCGCTTCGAAGTCGCGGATGTACGGGGCGTAGACGAGCGATTCGTCGAAGGGGGCGCCGGCCTGCGAGGCGCGGTTCGGGCCCGGGGCGTAGCCGGCGGCGAGCCCGCCGTAGAGCAGCATTGCGTGACGCATGAGGGGCCAGTCGGCGGCGTACTCGTTGAGTCCGACGACGCGGCCGGCGTTGACCTGCGACGTGGGGTCGAAGAAGTTTGCTTCACCCGGGCGCTGGCCGAAGTCTCCGTCAGGGACCCACCTGCGGACGGGGACGTTGGAGTTGGCGGGCGGGTTGTCGGGGTCGAAGTTGTCGGGGGCGGGGCGGAGGCCGTGGCCGTAGTAGATGCGTGCGACTTCCGTGGAGGGTGTGGGGCGGTCGGTGAAGGCGGCGGGGAACTGAGCGGAGGAGTAGATGCCCCCGCTGCCGGCGAAGCCCAGGAACATGATCTCGTCGAGGCGGACGGTGATGGCGCGGGACCCGGCGGTGTAGGGGAGGATCTCGTCGCGGGCGTCGGCCTGGCGGTCGTCGGCGGTGAGATAGACGGCGCGTTCGCCGGCGTCGAGGGCGCCGTTTCCGTTGGCGTCTCCCATCACGCGATTGCGGATGGCGACGAAGGTCTCGTCGCCGCGCATGCTGGCGAGCGATTCGAAGTCGTCTCGGAGCTGGGTGGCGACGGCGCGGGCGAACTGATCGGTCTCGGCGAGGGCGGCGCCGGAGCCGACGAGCCGGCCGACGCTGGAGAAGAGCTGCCCGATGCCGACGGTGAGGAGCGCGACGGCGGCGACGGCGACGATGAGCTCGGCGATGGTGAATCCGGGGCGGCGGGCCGCGCGCGGGGTCGAGATGTTCGCTGCTCCTGTCATCGAGCGTTCCTTACTGGCGGGACGAGACCTGCACGATCCGTGCGTCGATCGGCGTGAGCTTCCAGAGCGAGCCGTCCTCGAGACTCTCGACGGCGTCGGCGACGGCGAAGAAGTCGAGGCGGACGGAGGCGACGGAGCGTGGCTTGAGGTTCTGGTTGCGGGCGCGGGGGGCGCGGTCGAGGATGCCGATCCATCCGGTGGCGTCGCCGCCGCTGTTGACCTCGCGCACCTTGCGGAGGACTCGGACGGGCGTGTCGGAGCCGGCGTTGCCGCCGCCCAGCGGGAGGGTGGCGTACTCGGCGACGAGGATCTGACCGGGTTCGAGGGCCCACTGGTCTTCGTTGCTGTCGGTGCGGACGAAGTATTCCTCGGTGTCGGGGTTCTGGCGGAGCTCGAGCGAGACGCGGCGGATGGGGCCGCGGTTGCTGGAGAGGTCCGAGGGGCGCTCGGGCGGCGTGTAGACGGCGGCGGAGGAGGCGGGCGTGAGCTGGTAGGTGACGACCATGGCCTGCGAGGCGGTGACCCCTCGGCGATAGAGGACGGAGTAGGCCTGGTCGGGTCGGCGGCCGCCGGGGGCGGTCTCGTCGAGGCGGGAGAGTGTGCGGTCGGCGACGGAGACGATGTTGCTGCGGCGCTCGCGGTAGTTGACGATGGTGATCGACTCGACGCGCGCGGAGGGGAAGCCCGACTCCGTGGCGTTCGGGCAGTTGACTTCGGGGACGGCGTCGCGGATGGCGCCGATGTGCATCTCGAAGATCTCGGCGGTGCCGCCGTCGGTGGCGCAGTCGACGATGATCCAGTTGCGCTCGCACTCGTCGGTGACGAGTGCGCCGGGGGGCAGCGTGCCGGGGTCCTGGTTGACGTTGCCGTTGAGCGTGAAGACGAATCGGCCGAGGTTGCCCTGGTCGCTGGGGTAGCAGCTGCGCGAGCCCTGGTTGAGCGGGTCGGGGATGCGGCTGAACTGGTAGGTGGGCCCGGCGACGCGTGTCCAGACGCCGCCGCCCGAATCGACGGTGAAGGAGGTCGCGACCTCGATGGCGAGCGAGCCGGGCTCGATGGGGATCTGTCCCAGGTCGAGGACGTCGGAGCCGCCGGTAGCTTCGGCGAAGGCGCCGTCGCGCTGCCCGGCGAGGAAGCCCTCGTCGACGGGATCGGTGCCGGATTCGTTCGCGGGTGGCGGGGGCGCGGTGTAGATGACGCGGGGGAGCGAGACGCTGGGCTGGGCGAGGAAGTAGGTCTGGTTGGCTTCGCGTTCGTCGCTGGTGGGGGCGAGCAGCACGCCGCGGCGTGTGTCGGCGAAGAGGCGGACCCAGCGATCGGGAGTGAAGTTGAGCAGGGCGGGCTGGCAGGGGTCTGCGCCGGCGCCGCTGAGAGTTCCGAAGGCTTCGACGAGGCGTGTCTCGGCGCTGGAGGTCGAGAAGAGCGCGAGGGTTCCCTGGTTGGAGGCCTGCTGCTGGCGCGCGGCGCCGGCGAAGAGCGCCAGCAGGCCCAGCACGCCCAGCGCGATGATGAACGTGGCGAGAAGCACTTCGATGAGCGTGAAGCCGCGGCGGCGGGGTGCCGGGGCGGCGGGGGGCGGCGTCGGTCTCATTGCGGGGACCTCCGAATGACGTTCCCGCTGAAGCGGTTGAAGGTGATGATCTCGGCGTTGAGGTCGATCCAGCGGCTGACCTCGCGGGCCAGCTCGTCGTCGAAGAGCCCGGCGTCGGCGAGCCAGAGGGGCTGCGGGGCCCGCGACGATTCGGGGCGGACGAGCCAGGCGCGGGCGGAGCCGACGGCGTCGACCATGCGGCCCAAGTCCACGACGGCGAACTGATCGGCGGAGCGCAGCATCACCTCGGGGTTGCGCTCGCGGCGGTCCTGGGCGACGGCTGATTGCTGCACGCCAGGGCCGTTGCCCCAGGGGTCGAAGGTGTAGGGGCTGTCGTAGGGGAGCGAATCCGGGTCGGAGCGGTCGCGCGGCTCGTTGAGGAACTCGAGGTAGGCGTTGGAGACGTCCCGTCCGTCGCGGGCAACGGCGACGGCGGTGCCGCGCTCGTCGAACTGAACGAAGAAGGTGGTGGCGTTCCAGAGAGCGAGCTGGGCCTCGGAGTCGGTGATGGAGCCGTCGGTAGGCTGTCCCAGGATGCGTGCCCAGGGGTCGATTCCCAGGTCGCGCGAGTCTCGGCGGGGCGTGAAGATGCGCGGATCGTTCCTGGGGAAAATCCACAGGAGCCTGTCGTTGGCTGGGTCGTTGTCATCGCCGTCGATCACATCGCCGCCGTACCACTCCCACTGCGATGTGAGGGGATTGTTGAGGTCGGAGATGGACGCGGCCTGCGGGTCGAGATCGGGGCGGCGTAGGGAGACGGGGGCGAGGCCGAAGACTCCGATGCGCGGCGGGAGCTCGACGGGCACGATGTTCGGGGCGGGCACGAAGGCGTCGGCGTACTGGCTGCTGCGGGTGGCCCAGTAATGGAGCGAGCCCGGAGCGTTGTACTGGACGACTTCGAGGCGCATGCGCTCGCGTTCTTCGTCCCACAGGAAGACGACTCCAGTGCGCCGGCCCGAGCTGATGGCCAGGGCGCGGGCGCTGCCGAGCGTCGCGGTGACGGAGTTGATGGCGGAGGTGTAGTTCTGGCTCTCGATGAGGCGGCCGAACGCGGGGAGGATGGAGGCGATGACGACGAGGATGATGGAGATGACAACCAGCAGCTCGAGGATGGTGAAGCCGCGGGAGCGGAACGGGATGGTCGTGCGCACTGTGGGCATCAGCGGTACCCGTCGAAGAAGTCCTGCGTGAGGTTGGCGGGTCCGACGGCGTAGGAGTAGACGTTGTCCTTGAGGGCGTTCTCGACCTCGTCCTTTGTGGCGCTGGCGGGGAACTCGGAGCGCAGGCCGTACTTCCGGTCGGGCCCGGCGGACATGAAGTAGGGCCGGCCGTTGACGCAGCGTCCGTAGAGCTCCTGGGCGAGCAGGTTGTTGGGATGGACGTAGTAGATGAGCGACTGGTTGGTGTCGCCCGAGCTTGTGGCGGGGTCGAAGGGGGCGACCCAGTCCTCCTTGGCCCAGAGGTCGACGATGGACGGAGTGGGGTCGATGTCGCGGCCCGAGACGGCGCCCTGGCCGGGGGTTGTGGTGAGGCGGAGGAAGCGCTCGCCTATGCCTTGAATGATGTCCTGCACGCGGCCGGCGCCGATGGTCTGGCGGACGAAGACGGCGGCGTCGGGGCGGATGGGGTAGGAGGTGCCGGCGGAGCCGAAGTCGCGGAAGTACTTGGAATCGCCCAGGACGACCGACGGGCCCGGGACTTCGACGTAGTCGGCGCGGGAGTACTTGGGGGGAGCGCCGTTGCCGGCGGTCTGCATGTATTCGTCGAGGGCGCGGTCGAGCGTCGAGAGGACCTGCGACGTGGCGGTCCCCTGCTGGCGGTTGAGAACGGCGACGCCTACGCCCGCGACGATCGCGAGCAGGACGACGATGACCGCCGCGACAACGAGGATCTCGATGAGCGTGAAGGCCCGGCGGGCGCGGGGGCGCATGCTGACGGGAGGGTGGGTCGTCATCACGGCACGAACCTCACGTTGGAGAGCAGATCGTCGAGGAGGGTCTGGCGCTCCTCGGTTTCGCCCGTGAGCTCTCCGGGGGGGACCCACGCCGTGTCGCACTCGTTGATGAGCGAGAGATCGCCGATGTTGAAGGGGCGGTTGGCCCCGTAATCGATGAGGGCGAGTGCGGCGGAGAGTTCGGCGGCGTCGCGCTTGCGGTCGCCGAAGAATGGGATGGCTGTTCCGTTGGGCTCGAAGGCCTGGGGCTTGCCGGCGGAGACGATCATGAACGGAGCGTTGAAGACGCCGCGCTCGAGGTCGAGGTTGGGGGTGCCGCCGGCGTCGATCTGTGCTTCGACGGCCGCGGCGGTGCGGAGCTCGATGGGCGTGTGATCGATGCTGGGCTGGGGCTGGCCGCCGGTGCGGGAGCGCTTGGGCCAGCCCGTGTAGTAGCGGACGGGCTGGCCGTGGGCGTCGACGAACTTGAAGAGGCCGGTGCGTGTGTCGAGCTTGATGTTGCCGGCGAGCTGGGCGGGGTCGAGGTACGGGCCGAAGGTGCGGCCGGTCTTGATGGCACTGCCCGGGGTGTTGCGCTGAGCGACGCGGTCGGCGGCGCCGCCCCACGAGCGGTCGGGCCCGGGGTCGCGGATGCCGGGGCCGGCGAGGCCGTCGTCCTCGTCGTCGTTGCGGCCCAGCGTTTCGTCGGCGGTGGCCTCGGAGTTGTTGATGTCTCCGGTTCCCATGAGGTAGGCGGCGAGTGAGAACTCGCTGCCGTAGCGGGCGCGGTCGAGCGCGGTGCGCAGGTCCGCGGGGGTTGAGAACATGGCGTCGGGGACCCCGACCTCGGCGTTGTTGCCGGGGGTGAGCTCGCCCACGGCGACGACGTCCGCGAGCGCGGCGGCTCGGGGGATGAGCAGGGGCGGGAGGTAGCGGAGATCGCGCTCGAAGGCCTGGACCGCCTGCCCGATGGTGGAGTTGAAGCGTTCGTCGGCGCCGCGCTGGGAGGCGTTGCGGACCCGGCCGAAGGTCGCGAGCAGGATCCCCGCGATGACGGCGATGATGCCCACGACGACGATCAGCTCGATGATCGTGAAGCCGCGCGCGGCGCGGGCGGGGGCGGGGGTTGTCGCTCGGTGACGGGGGATCACTTCTGGAGGCTCTCGATCATGGCGACGAGTGGGAGGAACATGGCGACGACGATGGTTCCGATCAGGCCGCCCAGACCGACGACGAGCATGGGCTCGATGAGCTTGATGAGGCCGCCGACGGCGATGTCGACCTCCTCGTCGTAGTTGTCGGCGATCTTGAGGAGCATGGTGTCGAGGTCGCCGGTCTCTTCGCCGACGTCGATCATGTTGACGACGATGGCGTCGCAGGTCTTCGACTCGCGGAGGGGCCCGGCGAAGCTCTCGCCCTCGCGGATGGAGTCGTGGACCTTGCCGAGCGCCTTCTCGAAGACGTAGTTGCCGCTGGTCTCCTTGGTGATGGTGACGGCTTCGAGGATGGGGACGCCCGCGGCGACGAGCGTTCCCAGCGTGCGCGTGAAGCGGGCGATGACGGTCTTGCGGACCAGCGGCCCGATGACGGGGATGAACAGCAGGAGCGAGTCGAGGAAGGCCTTGCCGTACTTGGTCTTGCGGACCATCTTGAGCACGAAGAAGATGACGAAGGGAGCGGCGGCGAGGTAGACGGCGCCGGGCATCATCATGGCGCCCTTGGTGGGATAGTTGCCGGCGACCCAATCGCTGGCGCGGATGAGCAGGTTGGTGAGGAGGGGCAGCTCGACGCCGAAGTCCGCGAAGATCTCCTGGAACTTCGGGATGATGAAGTACATGATGCCGGTCACGATCGCGAGGGCGACGATGATGACGGCGACGGGGTAGATCATGGCGCCGACGACCTTGCTCTTGAGTCGCTGGGCCTTCTCCATGAAGTCGGCGAGTCGCTGGAGGATGACGTCGAGCACGCCGCCGACCTCGCCCGCGGCGACCATCTTGCAGTAGAGGGTGTCGAAGCCCTTGGGCTGCTTGCTCATGGCTTCGGAGAGCGACGCGCCGCCCTCGACCTCTTCCACGACGCCCAGGAGGACGGTCTTGAGCTTCCCTGGGCGCTGCTGCGCTTCGAGGATCTGCAGCGAGCGGAGGAGCGGGAGGCCGGCGTCCTGCAGGGTGGAGAGCTGGCGTGTGAAGACGGTGAGCTGCTTGGCCTTGACGCGGCCGATGCTGAAGCCGCCCTTCTTCTTCTTGACGGGGGCGGGGGCCGCCTTGCCCGACTTCTTCCCCTTCACCTCGCTGACCGTCGTGGGGTACAGCTGCTGGAGCTTGATCCGCTGGATGGCCTCCTCGCTGCTGGCGGCCTCCACGGTGCCCTTCTGACGCTTGCCCGACTTATCGAGGGCCTCGTACTGGAACGTAGGCATCCCTTGTCACTCCGGGCCGCTGGCAGGCGCGGCCAGACCGTTAGTCTTCCAGCACCGTCTCGCGCACGACCTCGTCGATCGTTGTGAGACCCTCGTAGATGGCGCGCAGCCCCGATTCGCGGAGCGTGCGCATGCCGCGCTTGCGGGCCTCGTCCTTGATGACGGCGGTGCTCGCCTGCTTCATCACGAGGTCGCGGAGCGTGTCGTCCATGGCCATGATCTCGAAGAGCGCGGTCCGGCCGCGGTACCCCGAGCCGTGGCAGTTGTCGCAGCCTCTGCCCCGGAAGAACTTCTTGCCCAGCACGGCCTGCGGGCTGAGGTCCAGCTCCATCAGCTGCTCCTCGGTCGGGTCGTAGGCCTCGCGGCACTTGGGGCAGACGGTGCGGACCAGTCGCTGGGCGATGATCGCCTCGATCGTCGCGGTCAGGAGGAACGCCTCGAGCCCCAGGTCCAGCAGACGGACGATGGAGCTGGGGGCGTCGTTGGTGTGCAGCGTGGAGAAGACGAGGTGGCCCGTCAGCGAGGCCTGCACGGCGATCTGCGCGGTCTCGAGGTCGCGGATCTCACCGACGAGGATGATGTCGGGGTCCTGGCGGAGGAAGCTGCGGAGGCACTTGGCGAAGGTCAGGCCCGCCTCGTTGTTGATCTGGCACTGGACGAGCCCGTCGATGTCGTACTCGACGGGGTCCTCGGCGGTGAGGATCTTGGTCTCGACGTCGTTGAGCTCGGCGAGGGCGGCGTAGAGCGTGGTCGTCTTGCCCGAGCCGGTGGGGCCCGTGACGATGACGATCCCGTTGGGGCGGTTGATGACGGAGCGGACGATCTCCAGGTTTTCGGGAGAGAGCCCGACGCGGTCGAGCGAGAGCTCGACGTTTGATCTGTCGAGGACGCGCATGACGACGCTCTCGCCGTACATCGTGGGGAGGACGGCGACGCGGAGGTCGACGGGGTTTCCGCCGACGGTGAGCTCGACGCGGCCGTCCTGGGGGAGTCGGCGTTCGGCGATGTCGAGGTTCGCCATGACCTTGACGCGGCTGGTGATGGCGGGGCCCAGGTGCTTGGGGGGCGGGACCATCTCGTAGAGGACGCCGTCGATGCGGTAGCGCATCTTGAACTCGTCCTCGAAGGGCTCGAAGTGGATGTCGGAGGCCTTGTCCTTGATGGCCTGCAGGAGGACGAGGTTCAGGAGCTGGATGACCTTGTTGTCCTGAGCCGCGTCCATGACGGCGTCGAGGTCGATGGACGCGCCGCCCGCGGCCCCGGCCGCCGCCCCGGTCTTGGCGAGCTTGGAGAGCTTGGCGTCGGAGGCCATCTCGCTGACGAGGTCGCCCACGGAGGCCCGCTGCCCCGCGTAGTGCTTCTGGAGGAGCTCGTCGACCTTCTTGTCGTCCGCCACAACGGCCTCGACCTTGAAGCCCATCAGGGTGCGGAGGTCGTCGACCGCGCGGAAGTTCTGGGGAGACTTGAGCGCGATCTTGATCGAGCGCGTCTTGGGATCGAACGCGATGGGGATGACCTGATAGGCGAGCGCGGTCTGGGCGGGGAGCGACGCCTTGGTCTGGTCATCGAGCTGGAAGGCGTCAAGATCGACGTAGGCCATTCCCGCCTGACCGGCGAGGGCTTCGTTGACGTCGCGCTGGGTGATGTGCCCGAGCTCGACGAGCAGTTGACCCAGCAGGACCTTCACCTGCCGGCTCTGCTGGATGGCGAGCGCTTCGTGCACGGTCTCGCGCGACACCTTCCCCAGCTTGGTGAGGATGCGTCCGATCTTGCGTTGCTTGAGTTCGGATGGATCGACGTGCATGGTGCTTCCGAGAACGCGCTTCCGCGGGATCGCCGATCAGGCCCGGATCGGCAGCGACTATCCGCAGCGGTTCTGCAGAGGATGCACCATAGGTTGTGAAAACACAATACCTTATCGTCACGACACCCGTCTGGCGATACACCCAGATACCGATCAGATGCCGGCGAGCGGGCCGATCGGGAACCCGATCATCAACCGGACTTCTCTTCGACGATGTCGAGCTCGGCGCGGCCGACCTGGCGGCCCATCTTGTGGACGCGGTCGCGCAAGTCGATGGGGTTCTTGGCCTTGTCGACCATCTCCTCGGCGGCGATCTTGCCCGAGGTGTAAAGCGACCAGAGGTGCTCGTCGAGGAGCTGCATGCCGAACTTCTTCCCGGTCTGGATGGCCGAGTCGATTCGGAAAGATTTGTTGTCGCGGATGAGGTTGGCGATGGCGGGGGTTACCACGAGGAACTCGTAGGCGGCGACCATGCCCTTGGTGTCCACCCGGGGGAGGAGCACCTGGCTGAGGACGCACAGGAGGGCGGTCGAGAGCTGGACGCGGATCTGGTTCTGCTGGGTGACGGGGAAGGCGTCGACGATTCGGTCGATGGTCTTGGCGGCGCCTGTGGTGTGGAGGGTGCCGAAGACGAGGTGGCCGGTCTCGGCGGCACGCATGGCGGCCTCGATGGTCTCGAGGTCGCGCATTTCACCGACGAGGATGGTGTCGGGGTTCTGGCGGAGGGCGCGGCGGAGGGCTTCGGAGAAGCTGGGGACGTCGTTGCCCACCTCGCGCTGGTTGATGATGCCCTTCTTGTGATAGTGGTAGTACTCGATGGGGTCTTCCATCGTGATGATGTGCTTCTCGTAGTTCATGTTGATGTAGTCGATCATGGTGGCGAGCGAGGTCGTCTTGCCCGAGCCGGTGGGCCCGGTGACGAGGAACATGCCGCGGGGTCGGCGGATGAGCTCGCGGCACATCTCGGGGAGGCCGATCTGCTCGAAGGTGAGCAGCTTGTTGGGGATGAGTCGGCAGACGATGGCCAGGTCGCCACGCTGGCGGAAGACCGAGACGCGGAAGCGGCCCTCGGTGCCGTAGGCGAAGCCGAAGTCGCAGCCCCCCACTTCCTGCAGTTCCTGCTGGGAGCGCTCGGGGGTGATGGCCTTCATGAGGGTCACCATGTCATCGGAGTCGAGGACCTTGGTGTCGAGGTTCTTGAGGCCGCCGTGGAGGCGGAGCGTGGGCTTTCTGCCCACTGTGAGGTGCAGGTCCGAGGCGTTGAGCTTGATGACGGTGTCGAGGAGACGGTCGATCTGCATGGTCGACATGGGGGCACTCTCGGATGTGTTCGGCGGACGCGGCGGCGAGCGGCGTGACGCCGAGGGTGAGACGAACCATATTCAGGCCGGCGGGCGGGGCGTTGAGCGACGCGCCGATCAGTCGGCGGCGGGGACGCCCTCGACCTGGGCCATGCGGGCGATCTCGTCGGGGGTGGTGAGGCCTTTGAGGATCTTGAGCTTGCCGTCGTAGACGAGGGTGCGCATGCCGTTGGCGATGGCGGCGCGGCGGATGAGGCTGACGGGCTCTTTTCTGAAGGCGAGGTCGCGGATCTCGGAGTTCATGGACATGAGCTCGAAGATGGCGCGGCGGCCGCGGTAGCCGGTCCCGTTGCAGGCGTCGCAGCCCACGGCGCGGAAGATGGTGTGGCGTGCGCGGTCCTCGTCCGTGATGCCCACGAGCTTGAGGAACTTGGGGTCCGGAGCGGGGTCCTCCTGCTTGCACTTGGGGCAGAGGATGCGGATGAGCCGCTGGGCGAGGACCGCCTGGATGGACGAGGCGACGAGGAAGGGCTTGACGCCCATGTCGATGAGTCGGGTGATGGCGCTGGGGGCGTCGTTGGTGTGGAGGGTGGAGAAGACGAGGTGGCCGGTGAGGGCGGCCTGGATGGCGACCTCGGCGACTTCCTTATCGCGGATCTCGCCGACGAGGATGATGTTGGGCGCCTGGCGGAGCATGGCGCGGAGCACGCTGGCGAAGGTGAGCCCGATCGACTCGCGGACCTGACACTGGTTGATGCCAGTGAAGGCGTACTCGATGGGGTCTTCGGCGGTGATGATCTTCTTGTCGGGGCGGTTGAGGATGTCGAGGGCGGAGTAGAGGGTGGTGGTCTTGCCCGAGCCCGTGGGCCCGGTGACGAGGAAGATGCCGTTGGGCCTGCGGATGATCTTGTGGAAGACTTCGAGGTTGTCGGCCTCGAAGCCGATGTTCTCGAGGCCCAGGCGGACCGAGTCTGGGCGGAGGACGCGGAGGACGACGGACTCGCCGTGGTAGGCGGGACAGGCGGAGACGCGGAAGTCGATGACCTTGTCATCGATGGGCATCTTGATGCGGCCGTCCTGGGGGACCCGCTTCTCGGCGATGTTCATGCCGGCCATCAGCTTGAAGCGGGTGAGGACGGCGTTCTGCATGCGCTTGGGGAGGTTGTCGCGCTCGATGCACACGCCGTCGATGCGGTAGCGGAGGCGCACGCGGTCGGCCATCGGTTCGATGTGGATGTCCGAGGCGCGTCCCTTGACCGCCTCGATGATAATGCGCGAGCAGAGCTTGATGATCGGGGCGCTCTCGGCGGCCTGGTCGATCGAGCTGTCGACGCTCTTGTCCATCGACTTGTCGATGGAGCTGGTGACGAGCGAGCCCGTTGGCTCGACCATGCGGGGCTTCTCGCCCTTCTGCTCGAGGAACATCTTGATGCGGCCCCGCGAGGCCAGGCGGATGTCCAGCTCCGCGTTCAGGCGGAAGCGGAGCATGTCGAGCAGTTCCAGGTCCTTGGGATCGTGGACGATGAGGCGCAGCTTGCCCTTGTCCTTGCCCATGGGCAGGATCAGGTGCTTCTTGACGAGCTCGTCGGGGATGGCCTTGAGGTCGACGCTGGCGGCGATCTTGGGGTCGGCGGGGTCGACGTACTCGAAGCCGAACTGCTTGGCGAGGGCGCGGGCGACGTCGTCTTCCTTGGCGGCGCCCTGGTCGATGAGGACCTCGCCGATGCGCTTGCCCGAGCCCTTCTGGGCTGCGAGGGCGGCGGCGAGCTGTTCAGGCGTGATGTTGCCCGCGGAGACGAGGATCTCGCCGAGCTTTTTCCGGGTCATTGCCATGGGTGGAGAGGTGGGGTCTTCGGAGCGGAGTCGGGCGTGGGCGAAGATGCCCTGGTCTCCTTCCCCGGGCTCCGGCGGGCGGGTGGCCCGGGAGCCCGAAACGCCCGACCGCCGGGCGGCATCTTGAAGGAGGGGTAGAGTACCCGCACCGCTTCCTATCCGCAGGCCGGTTCCATCCGTGTCCCAGCAAGCAGACATCCCGGAGCAGGGCGCCCGCCGGATGCTCATCACGGCCGGGCCCACGCAGGAACCACTGGATTCCGTGCGATACCTCGCCAACCGGTCGTCGGGGCGGCTGGGGATCGAGCTGGCCGACTCGGCGGCGCGGCGCGGCTACGCGACGACCCTGCTGCTGGGGCCGACCTCGCTCGCTCCGGCGGACGGGCGCGTGATGCTGCGGCGCTTCCGAACCACAAGCGATCTGGATGAACTGCTGCGGAGCGAGTTCCCGGCGTGCGACGTGCTCGTCATGGCGGCCGCGGTCGCGGACTATCGGCCCGCGGTTTCGCCCGGGATGGCGGGAGAGAAGCTGCGGCGGACGGAGTCGGGGATGACGCTGGAGCTGGTGGCGACACCCGATCTTCTGGCGGGGTGCGCGGCGCGGCGGCGTCCGGGGCAACGGATCGTCGGCTTCGCGCTCGAGCCGCGGTCGGCGCTGCTGGAGTCGGCGCGGCGGAAGCTGGCGCGCAAGCGGGTCGACGCGATCGTGGCCAACCCGCTGGAGACGATGGACTCGGCGACGGTCGAGGCGTGGCTGGTAACCGGGGACGGCCCGCCCATGGGAACGCCGGGGTGCATCGCCAAGAGCGCGTTCGCGGACTGGCTGCTGGACGCGATCGAGGGCCTGGGCGGGGCGAGCTGACGGAGCCGGGGGGAGCCGGATGCGGGCGGGGCGGCGGAACGGATGCGGGGCCGGCGACGCGGGGGGCCCGGGGGTACGCGGGGGGGGCAAAAAGAACAGCCCCGCCGAAGACCAGCGGGGCTGTCGCACTCAGAAGGAGATCAGATCAGAGGCAGGAAATTAGCGGCGGCGGCGGAGACCGGCGAGGCCGGCGACGCCAACCAGCGCCAGAGCGCCCGGAGCCGGAACCGGCTCGGTGTTGAGCGAGAGGACGGAGAGGAGCTCGATCGACTGACCGGGCGCCAGGGTGAGGGTCCACTGGAAGGCGCCGGTGAAGTCGCCCGTGCCGCTCTGGCCGGGGCCGTCGACCGTGTTGTTGAGGTTGGTGACGGCGGCGTCCTCGAGCAGGCCGCGGAGGGTGGAGAAGTCATTGGCCTGGTAGGCGTTGGCGCCGAAGCCCTTGTAGAAGAAGGTCACGGGGCCGGAGGCGCCGGTGAAGGCCTGACGGCCGGCGTCGTAGGAGTAGGGGTGGCTGAAGCTGCCGTTGGGATCGAAGTCGGCGTAGCTGAACACGTTCAGCACGCGGGTGGTGCTGGAGGTGTTGGTGATGCGGTTGTACTGCTGGAGCAGGGCGGTGGCGGTGCCGGCGCCGTCCGGATCGCTGATCTGGTAGCGGAGCTCGGAGCGGAAGCTCGGAGCGGCCGAGGGGAGGTTGAAGGTGGCGGTCATGGTGTCGCCAGCGGCGACGAAGGGGTTCGCGGGGGCGTGATAGGTGAACTCGCGGGTGTCGTTGTCGACGCGGTAGTGCCACCAGGTGGCGAAGAGGCTGTCACCGCCGGCGGCGGCGCCGTTGGCGTCGAGGTTGGCCGAGCCCGAGACAGCCGACGCGGTGGGGCTGGTGGGGGTGGCGCCCGCGTTGTAGGCGAACGTGGCGTTGCCACCGGCGCCGGTGATGGTCTGGGCCATCGCGGAGCCGCTGATCGCGGCGATCGCCGCAACCGTCATTGCAGTACGAATCATCGTGTTTCCTCCTAAAAAACCTTCCCTCAGATTCCGCTTCGAGGGCTCTCGCCCTTTCCACGGGTTGAACGCGACACAAGCCCCCGACTTCGCCGGTTGCGAAGGTCAGGTTGCAGGGTCAGCCAGCCGACGAGCGGAGGGCCGACGCTTCTTCACTTTGCTGAGGTGACGTGTCTCAGCATTCCTTCCTATCCCGGAACGAATCGCCAAGTCTCCCTGGCTTCCCGCTCGGGTACAGAGGCAAAGCTACACCAGAAACAGCACCCGACAAGTAGGGAGGGCAAGAAATGAGGCTGATTGTGGCCAAAATCATGCGAGGTCAGGCGGACTACGAATATCCCGGTTCCCTAGTGGGTCCGCCCGCTCAGGGCAATTCTTCTCGGTCCACGCCGAGGTGACCAGTACACTGCGTCGTCGCGCATGATCCTCTCTTTTCTGGGTTTAGCGGTGACGTTTCTCTCCCCGCTGAGCGGGGTGTGGCTCGCAGCCGTCGCCGCCCCGCTGCTGCTGCTTCTCTATTTTCTCAAGCTGCGGCGGAGGCCGGTGCGCGTCAGTTCGACCTTGCTTTGGCTGACGTCGACCGCGGACCTGGAGGTCAACGCTCCCTTTCGCTGGATCCGCCCTTCATGGCAGCTGCTGCTGCAACTGCTGGCCCTTGCGCTGCTCTGCGTGGCGGCGTCCCGACCGTCGGTCGACCGTCCCGCTACGGACGCGGACGTCGTGATCCTGCTGATCGACCGGAGCGCCTCGATGAGCGCACGCGACGTTCGGCCCACGACCGCCGACGCGGGTCCCTCCCGCTTCGACGAGGCCAAGCGGCAAGCCCGGCAGTATCTCGATCGTCTGGACGGGCGGACGAGCGTCATGGTCCTCAGCTTCGCCGACCGCGCGGAGCCTCTGACGAGTCTGACGCGCGATCGCGGGCTCGCCGCGCGGGCGATCGAGACGCTGCAGCCCACGGACGCGCCCGCCGACCTGGGCGCGGCGCTGGAGCTGCTCAGCGCTGTCGCGGCGCAGAGTCGGCAGGAGCCTCAGCCCCGGGCGGTGACGGCGGTGCTGTTCAGCGACGGGGGCGACGCGCTCGCGGCCGAGGCGCGGGGCATCGCCTCGAGGTCGATCACGCCGCAGTTCGTGCGTGTGGGCCCCCCGCTTCCCGAGGCCGGCAGCGGGGCCTCGGCGGGGTCGGACAACGCGGGGATCGTGGCCCTCGCGGCGGAGCGGAATCCGGAGGAGCCCGCGTCGGTCCGGCTGTTTGCGCGGGTCGTCGGCGTGTCGGGCCAGGAGCGGCGGACCACGCTCACCTGCCGGGTCGACGGGGAGATCGTGGCGATCGAGTCGGTCACACTTGCGCCGGCTTCATGGTCCGGGCCGAGCGACGCGGGCGTGAACATCGAGTTTCTCAACACCGAAGGAGGACTGGTCGAGCTGGAGCTGGCGGGGCAGGACGCGCTGAGCGCCGACGACCGGGCGACCATGGTGCTGCGGCCTCCCGCGCCGCTGCGGATGGCGCTGGTCAGGCCCGCGGCGGCACGGGACGAGGTGGACGCGATCCTGCTGGAGGCGCTGCGGGCGCTCAACCCCGGCGCTCTGGACACGCTCGCGGCGGACGAGTGGGAGCGGCGGGCCGGGGCGGCGCAAGAGTATGACCTGGTGGTCTTCGACCGGGTGCGCCCGGCGGCGTCCCCGCCCGTGCCCACGCTGAGCTTCGGCGCGGGCGTGCCCGAGGTGAGCACGCTGGCGCCGGACGATCCGCGGGCGGTGACGCCGATCGTTTTCTGGCTGCGCTCGCACCCCGTGATGAGATATGTGGCGCTGAGCGACGTGTTCGCCGTGGGGGCGGCGCGGCTGGGGCCCGTCGAAATCGCTGACGAGCGGCTGGTCTTTGAAGCGCTGGCGACGGGCAACGGCGGGCCGATCATCGCCCTGGCGCAGCGGCGGGGCGTGCCCAGGCTGGTCGTGGGGTTCGACCTGGGGGCGTCGAACTGGGTGAAGCTGGCGAGCTTCCACGTGTTTCTCGCCAACGCGGTCGATCACCTGACGCTGCGCCGCGCCGAGAGCCGGGGCGTGGCGTGGCGGACGGGTCAGGAGGTGCTGGTGCAGCCGGCTCCGGGGGCGGAGGAACTGCGGATCACGGGCCCTGCTGAGTCGACGCACCGCGTGCCGGCGACGTGGACGGGTGAGGCGGTTTCGGTCGGGGCGCTGCCGCGCGTGGGGGTGTACGAGGTGTCCGGAGCGCGGGAGGGCGACCGGGTCGTGCCGGTGAATCTCCTGAACGAGCGGGAAAGCCGCATCGAATCGCGGGAGTCCATCGAACTCGGGCCGAGCGCGCTTGCGGCGCAGTCACTGTCGGCGCTGGCGCCGCGCGAGCTGTGGCCCTGGTTCGTGCTGGGAGCTCTGCTCGTGCTGACGGCGGAGTGGCTGTTGTTCGCGTGGCGGATGCGCGTGTAATTCCGTACCGTGCGCCCGATCGAGTTCAATTTCCCAACGGAGTGTCCACGTTGATCGCCAGATACTCATCCAGGCCGCTCGTTCCCGCCCTGGCGCTCTGCGCCGCCTCTGCCGCGATGGCGCAGTCGACGGGGGCCGATGCGCCGCTGCGCGGGGCGCGTCCGGCGGACATGACCGCGCCCGTGGTGACGATCGACGCGGATTCGCGCCTGGCCTTCCGGGCCGACGTGCAGGGGACCGACGCGGACGTCCTGGTCAACCACTCGGGGCTGGGCGTGACGGTCAGCGGCGCGCTCAGCGAGTCGTTCCGTCTGACGTTCGGCGTCGATGGCGAGCTGTCCTACTACGACTTCGGCGACGGGCGCTCGATCATGCCGGGGGGCGACGAGCCCTTCGAGGACCTCTATTCGGCGGGCATGACGCTGGTCGGGACGTGGACGTTCTCCGAGCCCTGGTCGCTCACGACGGGCGGGTTCCTGCGCGGCGCGGGTGAGAGCGACGTCGACGTGGGTGACGCGATCTTCGGCGGCGGGTTCGCCGCGCTGGGGTATTCGTTCACGGAGAAGTCGCGGATCGCCTTCGGCGTGGGGGTCTCGTCGCAGCTGGAGGACGAGCCCCGGTTCTTCCCGTACATCGCGACGCGCATGCAGCTCACGGAAGCGCTCAGGCTCGAGTCGCGGGGGCTGGGCATCGCCGTCATCTCGACCATCAACGAGCAGTGGGAGGCGGGGCTCAAGATCTCCTACGAGAACCGCCAGTTCAGGCTGAACGACGACCGGGACGCGTGGCGCAACGGCGTGATGCGCGACGCCCGCGTCCCCGTCGGGGTCGAGGTGACGTGGCGGCCCGTGCAGGCGTTCTCGCTGGTGATGGAGGCCGGGGCGATCGTTTACCAGGAGTTCGAGTTCTTGAACGAGCGCGGCGTGAAGATTGAAGATTTTGAAACAGAGCCGGCGCCCTTCATCGGGGTGCGGCTGGAGTACCGTTTCTGACGCTCGGACCCCGCACGCCGCGGGGCCGGCCCCGCTGAAGGACCGCCCGCGCATGAACGGCTCCGACGCACGCTGTGCATCCCCCGCTCCCTGGGCGCTCGACCGGCGCACGTTCCTGGGCGCCACCGCGGCGACGCTCGCGGCGGGCGCGGCGGCGCACGCGGGCGACAGCACCACGACACGCGCCGGCGCGGCGCCGGGCGGACGCGCGGCCGGGCCTCTCAACCTGATCTTCTGCGTCTCCGACGGGATGAGCGCGGGCACGCTCACGCTCGCCGACATGCTCCTGCAGCAGCAGCGGAGCGGGACGGGGACCCGCTGGCTGCGGCTGTACGAGCAGGCCGACGTGCGGCGCGCCGTGCTGCGCACCGCCGCGTTCGACTCGATCGTGACGGACTCGGCGGCGGCATCGACCGCGTGGGGCATCGGGCGGCTGGTGAACAACGGCGCGATCGGGCTCACCCCCGAGGGCGACCTCTACGCGCCGATCCTGCTGAGGGCCCGCGAAGCCGGGAAGGCGACGGGGCTCGTCACCACCACGCGCATCACGCACGCGACCCCCGCGGGCTTCATCGCGAGCATCCCCACGAACCGCGACGACGAGGGGCCCATCGCCCGGCAGATCCTGGAGCGCGGCGTCGACGTGGCGCTGGGCGGGGGCATGTCCTTCTTCAGGGACCTGGACCTGGGCGCGTGGCCCGACGTCCGGCTCGTGCGCACGCGGCAGGAGCTGCTGTCGCCCACGTCGGAGGCCTCGCGGGGGCGGCGGCTGCTGGGGCTCTTCAGCGATTCGCACCTGCCCTTCGAGCTGGACCGGCCCGAGACGGCGCCCACGCTGGCGGAGATGACCTCCGCCGCCCTGGAGCGACTGTCGGGCGCGCCCGGCGGGTTCATCCTGCAGGTCGAGGGCGGGCGCATCGACCACGCGGCGCACAACAACGACGCCGGCGCGCTCATGCGCGAGCAGGTCGCCTTCGATCTGGCCCTCGAAGTGGCCGCCGATTTTGCGCTCGCCAGGAACGACACGCTGCTCGTCGTCACCAGCGATCACGGGAACGCCAACCCCGGGCTCACGGAGTACGGCGTGCGCGGCAACCGGGGCTTTGCCCGGCTCGCAGAGGTGCGGCACTCGTTCGAGTGGATCATGCGCGAACTCGCCGGCGCCGGCGAGCCGACCGCGGCGAATCTCGGGGAAGTCGTCGGCCGAGCGACGGGCGTCACGCTCGAAAGGGAAGAGCTGGACATGGTGCTCCGGGCGGCGCGCGGCGAGCGCGTCGACCCCTACGTCTCGCGCGCCAAGGGCACGGGGCCTCTGGGCTCGGCGCTGGCGAACCACCTGGGCGTGGCGTTCGTCAGCGGGAACCACACCGCCGACGACGTGGAGCTGCTGGCGCTGGGCCCGGGCTCGGAGGGGCTGCCGGCGCGGCTGACGCAGCCTGAGGTGCACGATTTCATGGTCCGGGCGCTGGACCTGCCTCCCGCGCGGAAGATGTGAGCAAGCTCCGATCGCGCCGCGATCGCCGCACGGGTCGCGCGGCGGTCCGCCCGCGAGCGGCGTCCCTATGATCGCGTGCATGGACACACCCGCGCCGTCGCTGACACCCGAGCAGGCCGCAGCCGCGGCCGAGAAGTTCCGCGCCGACTTCAACGCGGTGCGCCGACAGGTTGAGCGCGCGGTGGTGGGCCACGCCGAGATCGTCGAGGGCGTCCTGATCTGCCTGTTCACGGGCGGGAACGCGCTGCTGGAGGGCGTGCCGGGGCTGGGCAAGACGCTGCTGATCCGCTCGCTGTCGCGGGCGCTCTCGCTGGACTTTGCGCGGGTGCAGTTCACTCCCGACCTGATGCCCGCCGACATCACGGGCACGACCGTCGTCCGCGAGGGCGCGGGCGGGGGGCGCGAGTTCGTGTTCCAGCGCGGGCCCGTCTTCACGCAGATCCTGCTCGCCGACGAGATCAACCGCGCCACGCCCAAGACGCAG
Organism: Planctomycetota bacterium; assembly: GCA_033763795.1. Taxonomy (GTDB): domain Bacteria; phylum Planctomycetota; class Phycisphaerae; order Phycisphaerales; family UBA1924; genus JAEUIV01. The sequence continues at coordinate 97,601 of JANRJV010000011.1, read as the reverse complement.
TCGGCGCTCCTGGAGGCGATGCAGGAGCGCTCGGTGACGGTGGGCGGCGTGACGCACCAGCTCCCCAAGCCCTTCTTCGTGATGGCGACCCAGAACCCGATCGAGCAGGAGGGCGTCTACCCGCTCCCCGAGGCGCAGCTCGACCGCTTCTTCTTCAAGCTCAACGTCGGGTACTCCGGTCGCGCGGAGATGATGGAGATCCTGCGGCGCACGACCGAGGGCGCCGCGGTGGATATCGAGAAGGTTCTCGACGCGCCCAGCATCCAGCGGCACCAGGCCCTCGTGCAGAAGGTCGCGATCGCCGAGCACGTGCAGGACTACGCGGTCCGGCTCGTGCTCTCGACACATCCCAGGAGCAAGGCGTTCGGCGGCGGCGAGTTCGCCACGCCCCAGGTCCAAAGGTTCGTGCGCGTGGGGGCGAGCCCCCGGGCGGCGCAGGCGCTGGTGCTGGGGGCCAAGTGCCGGGCGCTGGTCGAGGGCCGGGCGGCGGCGAGCGTGGACGACGTGCGGGCGGTCGCGCCCCCGGCGCTGCGGCACCGCATCCTGCTCAACTTCGAGGGCGAGGCCGAGGGGCTGACGTCCGATGCGCTGATCGAGAACCTGCTGGCGACGGTGCCGGTCCAGCCGCCGGTCGCCGCGCGGTCGCGCGGGTGAGCACGGACCGATCCGCGACCCAGACCATGGGCACGCGGATCTCGGCCGGACTTCGTGCGGATGTTTCAGGCGGCGCGGCGGGCGACCGCGAGCCGGCTGACCCACTGCCCGAACGGATTGAGGCGGACGCCGTGAGCCGCGAAATCCGCCATCCACCCCTCGCCGTCGATGCGATACTGGAAGTCATGATCGCCCGGCGGGACGGCCGTTCGTCCCGTCCACCAGCCGGATCCGTCGGACGAGAGCGCCAGCGGTCGATCGCGCCAGCCCGTGAAGCTCCCCACTACTTCCACCGTTCTGGCAGTCGGGATGAACACCTTGAACTCCAACTCTCCGTCCGGCAGCGTGCTCACCATCGTCCGTCGCTCCCATCGCCGCGCGGGCTCGTCGCGGCCGCCAGTGCTATCGGCCCCGAACCGGGGTGACTTGGGCGCGAGGGCGGCGCTCCTTGCCGGATTGGTCTGCCTGCTGACGGCGTGCTCGTCATCCACCGGGCCCGGCGGCCTGGGCAATGACGAGGACGGACCGCCCGCACCCTCCGCCGCCCGCGCCGCGCCCGCCAACGCCGCTGGGCCGGGCGACCGGACGATCGATGTCACGCCCGGCGATCCGTGGCTGATCCCATTGGCGGCCGGGTCGGGGGCCACGCCGCCGCTGCCGCTCCCGGCCTTTCCCCCGCTGCGATCCGCCGCGGGGCAGCGCATCGATGCCCAGCCTGTCTACATCGCCGCCGAAGTCGACCCGGCCCTGCCCCCCGGATGGCTCGGACCCGAGCTGCTCTGGAGCGCGCGGACGCCCCAGGAGGTCGAGGCCGAAGCGTCGGGCCCGGGCCGTGATCAGTCGGGTTTCTGGGCGCTCTTGGCGCGCCCCGAGCCGCGGCTGCCGCCCTCATCGGTGCGTCTGGGGTCGGAGACGATCGACGTGCGGACGCTGCGGGCGCGGGCAGCGTTTCCGGCGGTTCGTGCCCCGCTGCCCCAGGCGCCGACGTCTGCGTGGCGCGGGCTGGGCGACCGGCTGGCCTCGCTCCGCGCCAGCCCGGCGCACGCGTGGCGCATCGAGCTGCTCGCCGAGCGCGTGGGCCCGGCCCGGCTGTGGTCCACTACGCGCCGGCCCCCCCTCGCGGACCCGGCCCTCGAGACCATGCGCACGCGGAACATCGCCGCGTGGCGCACCGCGCTGCAGGCCCTGGCGGACTCCGACGCGGAGCTGGCGCGCCAGGTCATCGCGCGCCTCTCGTGCGTGATGCTGCTGCCGTCTGGGACGCTGCTGCCCGCGTGGGCGAGCGAAGCGGAGGCGGCGGCGCTGCTGCTGGAGCTGCTGGACCATCGCAGATCCGCGGGCGAGCGGGCCGAGGTCGCCCGGCAGTGGCTGCTGCTCCAGCCCGAGGCCGCGGCGTGGATCATCGACGACGCCCCGCCCGTCGACGCCCCGGGCGCGCGGCGCCGCGTTCGCACGATGCTTGCCAACCTCACCACCGAACTGCGGCGGGGCGCGATCATCGCGCCGGGCGGGGGCGGCGCCGAGGCGGCCCTCGCGCCCGGAACGTGCGCCGTCCTCGAGTGCGAGGTGGCGCCGCTCGGCGGATCGGCGCGGCTGAACGCCGTGCTGGGATCGTGGTCGGCGCCGCTGGACCTGCTGCCCGCCCCCGTGCCGGCGGCGCCGCCGGGCGTGGCAATGGGCCCGCTGGTCCCGGAATGGACGATGAACGCGCTCACGCGCGGCGCGACGGGCTTCTATGAGCCGGCGTGGTCGGGCTCCGCGCTGCTGGAACAGGGCGAGACCGGGCGCTGGCGCGTGTACGTCGAGCTGCGCGGCGGCGACGCCGACTCCGACGATGACGCGACCGGGCCCGATGACGCGAGCGCGGACGCGCCGCGCGCCGCGAAAGACCGCCTTCTCGTTCATGTGCGGGGCGCGCAGGGCGCCGAGCGCACGCTGACGCTGGAGCGGCCGCGGTCCGAGCCGCGATGGAGCGGGTCGATCGAATTGCCCGACGCCCTGACGCGCGGCGGGATGCTCCGCATCGGCCTCGAGCGCATCGATCAGCGGGGAGTGCGGACGACGTGGCCCCGCCCCGCCATGCCGGGCACGGCGTACGAGGCGCGGGCCGTCGTGGACCTGCGGGCCTGGCGCGGGCTCGACCCGCTTCCCGAGGAGTCGGGCGCGGACGACACCGCTGACTCGGAATCGGGCGCGGGTGCGGGCTCGTCGGGCTCGGGTCCCGCCGGGGGGGCTCAGCGGCCGGGCGGGGAGTAATACTCGCCCGAGTCGTCGCTCCGCTCATGGCCCTGCGCGTGGACCTCGGCGCCGGCGTCGGCCGCGTCGCCCACGTAGACCGCCTGGCCGTCGCCCGTGCGCGTGATGAGGCCCAGCTCTTCGAGCGCCCGCAGCGCCGCGAGCTGCTCGGACTGCTTCTTGCTGGAGGCCCAGCACGAGGGGAAGCGCCGAGCGCCGATCTCCACGCAGACCTCGAAGCACTTGGCGTGATCGGGCCCCTTCTCGTCGAGCAGCACGTACATGGGCGCCAGCTCGAAGTGTTTCTGCGCGAACTGCTGGAGCACGCTTTTGAAGTTCTGCTGGTGGCCGCTTGACGCGGCCTGATCGATGTGCGGCGCGAGCAGCGGCAGCAGGAAGGCGCCGACCGTCTTGGCCCCGTCGGCGTGCGGCGCGCAGTCGTGGTACACGGCGCCGATCACGGCTTCCAGCACCGCCGCCGAGAGCGACGCGGGCATCGCCTGACGCGTCATCATCCCCTTGCCCAGCAGCAGCAGGCGGTCGAGGCCCAGCTCCGTCGCGATCCGCGCGCACATCCGCCGGGAGACGACCGCGGACTTGATCTTCGTGAGGTCGCCCTCGAGCAGGTCGGGGAAGTTCTCGTAGAGATAGTGGCACACGATGGTGCCCAGCACGGAGTCGCCCAGGAACTCCAGCCGTTCGTTCGACTCGACACGCGAGTCGGCGATCGAAGCGTGCGTCAGCGCGGTCTCGAGCAGCGAGAGGTCCCGGAACCGGTAGCCCAGGATCCGCTGCGCCTCTTCCAGAACCGAAGCTTCGATCCTCACGCGGACTCTCCGCCGCGCGGCGACAGCCGCGCTCTGCCAGTGGGCTCAGCCGGGCTCGGGCGAGACCGCCTTCCGCTCCGCCGCGAGGGGAGCCGGCGCGGGCGCCGACGCCACGGCCCTCCCGGCGCCCGGGGGGCGCGGGGTGAGCCCGGATCCAAGTCAGACGCGAGGGCGAAGCCGTCGTCTCCGAACACCCATCCCCGAGGAAGCCCGAAAAATGCGAGGGACGCCGGAGGGGGGCAACGGCAGCTTGGCACGCGCGGCTGGCAACTCGGAGGACCATCCTCCGACTCATGAAGACTATCGACAAAAGGCCATTGAGCCAGCGGCGTGTGGCCCAAACGCACCACGTCTTCGCATGTTGCCAGCCCGGCGGACGTCTGATAGGATTCTGTTTGGAATGTGGCGCCCCGTGGAGTCTGAAGTGAGGCCCCGGAGGGGTCGCCAAGCGGCGCGTGGGGCGGTATGCTTTCCGCCCTTCACGACCGGTCGGCCGTCTTTCGCCCGACCGTTCGCTTCACTCAACCGTCGATCGAGGCGTCCATGCATTACCCCCACAAGACCAGCCGGATCAAGCGGAAGCGCTCCATCGGGTTCCGTGCCCGGATGAAGACGCGCAGCGGGCGCAAGCTCATCAATCGCCGCCGCCGCGCCGGTCGCACGCTGAACACCGCGGACAAATAAAGACGTCGCGTGCTCGCTGACGCACCCGCCGGAGCCACTTGGCGATGAAGATCCATGAGCACCAGGCGCGGCAGCTTCTGGCCGACGCCGGTATCCCCGTGCCCGCGGGCACCGTCATCCAGTTCGTCGATCACGCCGCGTCGGCCTACAAGCGCGTCGTCGCCGAAGCCGGGCTGGGCGATCACGGGCTGGCGGTCGTCAAGGCGCAGGTGCACGCCGGCGGCCGCGGCAAGGCCGGGTTCGTGAAGCTCGTCCGATCGCCCGAGGAGGCGACCGAGGCCGCCCGCTTCATGCTCACCCACCGCATGCACTCGCCGCAGACCGGGCCCGAGGGCCTCGAGGTCAAGAAGCTGCTCATCGCCGCGGGCGTCGATATCGCCAAGGAGTACTACCTGGCGATCACCACCGACCGCGCCACGCGCCGCAACGTCCTCATCGCCTCGTCCGAGGGCGGCGTCGAGATCGAGGAAGTGGCCCGCCGCGACCCCTCGGCGATCGTCAAGGAGCCCATCCATCCGCTGATGGGGCTCCAGCCCTTCCAGGCGCGCAACGTCGCGTACCGGCTGGGCTTCCACGGCTCGCAGGTAAACCAGGCGACGAAGATCATGCTCGCCCTGGCCAAGCTCTACACCGACAAGGACTGCTCGCTCGCCGAGATCAACCCGCTGATCGTCACGCCCTCCACCCCCGCCGAGCCCGAGGGACGCGTGCTGGCGATCGACGCCAAGTTCAACTTCGACGACAACGCGCTGTTCCGGCACAAGGACCTGTCGGCCCTCTTCGACCCGGCGGAGGAGAACCAGGCCGAGCTGCGCGCGTCGCGCTCGGGCCTGACGTACATCGCGCTGGCGGGCAACATCGGGTGCCTCGTCAACGGCGCGGGCCTGGCGATGGCGACGATGGACATCATCAAGCACCACGGGGGCGAGCCGGCCAACTTCCTCGACGTGGGCGGGGGCGCCTCGGAAGAGGCCGTCACCGAGGCGTTCCGGATCATCCTCGCCGACCACGCCGTCAAGGGCGTGCTGGTGAACATCTTCGGCGGGATCATGCGCTGCGACGTGATCGCGCAGGCGGTGGTGAACGCCGCGAAGGAAGTGGGCTTCAGGGTGCCACTGGTGGTCCGCCTGGAAGGTACGAATGTGGACGCCGGGAAAAAGATCCTGGCGGCGGCGAGGTCCGAGATCCCGTCGATGCAACCGGCCGATGATCTGGGGGACGCCGCACGGAAGATCGTTGAAGCCGTGGCCGCCGCCCGAGCCGCCTGAGAGTTCGGCGGCCGCCCAAGGGAGTTCATGACCATGGCTCTTCGCCGCCCCGCTCTCGCCGCCGCCTTCGCGCTGGTTTCCTTCGCAGCCGCGACCGTCTTCGCGCAGAACGCCGACCTCTCTCCCGGGCCCAAGGAGGGCTCCAGCTACCGCTTCGGCCTCTCCGAGCGCCTGGAGATCCGCACGATGTCCAAGAGCCTGCCCGGCGGCTCGCAGCTGCACGTGATGCAGTCGGACGTCCTGATGCGCGTGAAGTCGCTCCCCGCCGAGCCCGAGGGACCGGTTTATGAAGTGACCTTCGACCGCGTGAAGTTCGTCTCGCAGCACCCGACCGCCAAGCGCAACCCCGCGTTCGACACCGGCGCTCCGGCCGATGAAGCCGCCGGCAACGAGCTCGCCCCGGTCCTCCTGCCCCTGCTCAACAAGCCGATCCGCGTGAGCCTCGATACGAGCGGCCGCCTCCGCGAGGTCAGGACGCCCGATCAGTCGCTCATCCCCGACGTCGACTTCGCCGGCATCGGTCGCCAGTTCTTCATGCCCGAGTGGATCGGCCCGCGCCTGCTGCCCGTCGTCTCGATGGGAACCGCCGAGACCGCCGCCGCCGTGGGCACGCGCTGGTCGATCCCGTCCGAGAGCCCCGTGCTCTTCGGCGTGGACCAGCCCATGAACATCTCGACGGAGTTCGTCGTCCGCGAGATCCAGCCGGGCCAGATCGCCCGCGTCGAGCTCTCGGGCACCGCGACCCTCCAGCCGCAGCGCTCGGGCGACCCCGTCAGCGCGAAGCTCGACAGCCTGGCGGTCACGGGCGAAGCGGTCTGGGATCTGCAGAGCCGCATCATGGGCCAGATCCTCGCGACCACCACGTGGGCCGTCCAGACCTCGCCCGGCGAGAACCTCGAGGTCCGCACCGAAAACATCCGTCGGCTGCACGTCGCCCGCCTCCAGGACTGACACATGACGCATCGCGTCTTTGCCGTCGTCGCCGCCCTCGGGCTCGCGACGATCCCCGCCCCCCACTGCTTCGCAAGGCCCGATGAGCCGGCCCAGCCTGCCCAGACGGGGGCGGCCGCAGTCGCCCTCAGGCCTCAGGCTCTCCGCGAGGCGCTGCTCGAGGCGCTCAAGGCTCCGGCGGTGCCGGGCATCGCCGCCGCGGTCTTCACCGATGAGGGCATCGTCGCTTCCGAGGCGGCCGGCACACGTGTCCGGGGCCAGGAAGCGGCGGTCGAGATCACCGACCCCTTCCACCTGGGCTCGTGCACCAAGGCGATGACCGCCACGCTCGCCGCCGCGCTCGTCGACGAAGGAGTGATCCGCTGGGACTCGACGTTGGGCGAGGTCTTCCCCGACATCGCGCCGTCGATGCAGGGGAGCTACGCGGGCGTCACGCTCGAGCAGCTGCTGACGCACCGCGCGGGCGTGCCCGCGTTCACGAGCGGAGCCGCGCCCGAGTCGGTGAAGCTGCGTTCGCTGGATAATTCGCTCGAGGACCAGACCGCCGCGTTCGTCAGGCTCGTCACATCGGACCCGCCGGTCCACGAGCCGGGCTCGTCATTCCTCTACTCCAACGGCGGCTATGGCCTGGCCGCCGCCATGATGGAACGCGCCGCCAAGGCCCCGTGGCGCATGCTCATGCGCGAGCGCCTCTTCGCCCCGCTGGCGATGACCACCGCCGGCTTCGGCTGGCCCGCCACCGACGAGCAGCCCGACCGCCCGCGCGGCCACTGGGGCGCCCCCGACGCCCCCAGCCCCATGGCGCTCAACGCCCAGTATCGCCTGCAGGCTGCCCTCGCTCCCGCGGGAGATGTCCACGCCAGCATCGACGACTGGGCCCGCTTCGGCATCCTGCATCTCCGCGGCATGCGCACCGGCGCCTCGCCCCGCGGACTCACCATCTCCGCCCAGAGTTTCACGAAGCTCCACACGCCCCTCGGCGAGCGGAGCTACGCCATGGGCTGGGCCGCGGGGGAGCGCGACGGCGTCGCCTTCCAGACCCACTCGGGCAGCGCCGGCACCTTCTACGCGACGGTGACGCTCATCCCGGAGTGGAACCTGGGTGTGGTGATCGCCGTGAACAGCGGAACGCCCCGCGTGACGGACGCCGTCCGCGCGGTCGAGCAGCGATTGATCGAGGCCTACGGGCCCGAGGCCGCGGACGATCAGTGAGCGGCGTTGCCCGCGAGCTTCTGCTGGCGGGTGTAGCCGTACTTCCTCTTGAGGGGCTTCACGACCAGGCCCGTCTTGATCGCCTTGGCGGAGACGGTGGCCCGGACGGGCTTGCCGTCGAGGAGGATCGTCATCTTGTGAAGATTGGGCTTGAACTTCCGACGCGCGATGCCCGAGGTCTTCAGACCGAAGCCGCCGGTCTTGATCGCGGCGCCGCTGCGGGTAATGCGGTTGCCGAAGGTGGTCTTCTTGCCGGTGAAGATGCAGGTCGCAGGCATGGTCGTCGGCTCCGCTGAATCGGCCCGTCGCCGGCCTTCGTCGGCCTTTGATCAGGGGCGGAGAGGATAGCACCCGAATCTGACATGTTCAAGGAAATCCGGCCCGCCGATCGCCCTTTGTTCGGATGGGCGGGCCGCCCGCGGGTCTAAAGTGGCAACATGTCGGCCCCTCCCGCCCCGAAATCCGCCTCCGCCGCGTCCTCCCCGCGGACCAACCGGCTGGCGGGCGAATCCAGCCCCTACCTCCTCCAGCACGCCACCAACCCCGTCGACTGGCGGCCCTGGAACCGCGAGGCCCACGAGGAGGCCCGCACGCGGGGAGTCCCCATCTTCCTCTCCGTGGGCTACTCAACCTGCCACTGGTGCCACGTCATGGAGCGCGAGAGCTTCCAGAGCGAGGCGATCGCCCGCGAGATGAACGAGCTCTTCGTGTGCATCAAGGTCGACCGCGAGGAGCGGCCCGACCTCGACGAGGTCTACATGACCGCGCTCCAGCTCATGACCGGGCGCGGCGGCTGGCCCATGAGCGCCTTCCTGACGCCCCCCGGCGCCCGCGCCGCCGACGACGCCGGCCTCGAGTGCTTCTACGCGGGCACCTACTTCCCCGCCCAGCCGCGCCACGGCATGCCCGCGTTCCCGGCGGTGCTGCGCAACATCAGCGCCGCGTGGAACACGCAGCGCGAGGACGTCCTTGCCCAGGCGGCCCAGGTGACCGACGCCGTGCGCGAGCATCTTGCCTCGGCGCGCCGGCCGGTCGCGCTCAGCGAGCGCACCGTCGGTCAGGCGCTCGCCTCGCTGCTGAGGCTGCACGACGCCCAGAGAGGCGGCTTCGGCCCGGCGCCAAAGTTCCCCCAGCCCGTCTACCTGGAGTTCCTCCTCGAAGCGATCCCCGCGCTGAGCGACCCCGCCGCACGCGCGACCGCGCAGCGCGCCCTGCGCACCACGCTCGACGCCATGGCCCTGGGCGGGATCCACGACCACGTCGCCGGCGGGTTCCACCGCTACAGCGTCGACGATCGCTGGCTCGTCCCCCACTTCGAGAAGATGCTCTACGACAACGCGCAGCTCCTGAGCGTCTACGCCCGCGCCTTCGCGCGGGACCGCGACGCCTTCGACGAGCGCGTTATCCGCTCGACCGCGGCGTACGTCCTCCGCGAGATGGCCCTCCCGGACGGCGCCTTCAGCTCCGCGCAGGACGCCGACGTGAACCACCGCGAGGGGCTCACGTACCTCTGGACGCGCCAGCAGCTCGACGAGGCCCTCGGGCCCGCCGACGGCGCCCGCGCCGCCGAGCTCCTGGGCGTGGATCAGGGCCCCAACTTCCAGGACCCACACCACCCCGAAGACCCGCCCTCGAACGTCCTGTTCCTCCGCGCACGCCCCGACGAGCTGGCCCGGCTCGAGGGCAAGGAGCCCGCCCAGCTCACGCGCGAGCTGGAAGACCTGGCGGCGCGCCTGCTCATCGTCCGCGCCCGGCGCGACCAGCCCGCCACCGACGACAAGGTCATCACCGCGTGGAACGGCCTGATGATCACGGGGCTGGCCCGCGCCGCCGAAGCCCTCCGCGAACCCGCGTTCCTCGAGTCGGCCCGGCGCGCCGCGTCGGCGCTCCACGCCTCCATGCGCAGCGAGGGAGGCGGGCTCCTCCGCGCCGCCCGCGCGGGCGTCGCCAAGACACCCGCCTTCCTCGAAGACTACGCCATGCTCATCGAGGGACTCCTCGCTCTGCGGCGCGCCGAGGTCGCGCTGGACGCCCCGCTCGGAACCGCCCTGGAGCACGCCCGCCAGCTCCTCACCGCGGCGCAGCAGCGCTTCGAGGACCCCGCCGTCCCCGGCCGATTCCACGACACCCTCGCCGGCCAGCAGGACCTCATCGTCCGCACACGCTCCACCCACGACGGCGCCATGCCCTCGGGCTCGTCCGCGCTGCTCCACGCTCTCATCGACTTCTACGAGCTGACGGGGGAGAGGCCCTTCCTCGAGAAAGCCCGCGACATGCTCGCCCAGCTCTCGCCCGCCGTCGCCGCCTCGCCCGTCGGCAGCATCAACTCGACGCGGGCGCTGCTGCGGCTGCTCCGGACCGACGCGGCCCTCGTCAGCTCCATCGCGCCGCCCGACGAGCCCGACTCGGTCACCGTCGAAGAGAGCCCGGTCGTCGTGTTCGCCTCGGCCGAGCGGCTGACGATCTCGGAGGCCGTGCCCGGCACGCTGAACCTGGAGCTGCGCATCGCCCCGGGGTTCCACATCGCCGCGCACGAGCCCGGCATGCCCGGACTCACCGGGCTCTCTCTCGAGGTGCGCGAGGGCTCGGGCGTCGACGTTTCCGTCGACTACCCGCCGGGCGATCCATACTCCGGCGCCGCGCTTCCCCCTGAGGAACAGGGGCGGCTGCTCGTGCACACGGGGACGCTGCGCTTGGACGTGACGCTGCGGCGGAGCGGGGCGTGGACGGGCCGGCCGCTCCTCGTCATCGCGTTCCAGCCCTGCGACGATGCCGCGTGCTACCAGCCCATGACGCTGGAGCTGGACGTCGCGCTCGACGCGGAGTGACCCCCGCCGCGCCGCCCCGATGAAAAAACCCGGGGACCGAAGTCCCCGGGTCGATGGGTCTGTCACTTCAGGATGTCGCCCGCGCGAGCGGGCCCGTTGCCCGACTCAGGGGCAGGACGTGCCGAAGCGGTTGAGCACCTCGGTGATGTCGCCGAAGTTGACCGCGCCGTCGTTGGTCACGTCGCCCACGGGGCCGGCGGTCTGCCACGCCGCGAGCACGACCGTGATGTCGCCGAAGTCGACGACGAGGTCGCCGTTGGCGTCGCCCGGGCACGCCGGGGGCGCGACGCACGAGACGGCCTCGATCCGGAACTCATCGACCGCCGCCTCGATGAGCGAGCCGCCCGCGAGGTCCGACGCGATGAACCGGACCCGCACCGCCGAGCCCAGCGGAACGAAGTCCTGCACGTTGAACTCGGCGCGGATCCAGCCGCCCGTCGTGCCGGCGCCGGCCGGGCCCACCGTCTCCAGCGGGACCCACGTGGTGCCGTTGGACGTGATCTGCACGACGAAGGTGTCGGCGGCGGGCTCGCCGCCCGTGTTGTTGGAGTACCAGCGGTAGTAGCTGACGCGGGCCGCGGCGGCGCCCGTCAGATCGACCGGGGGCGAGGTCAGCGTGGTCGACCCGCCGTCGACGTCGTTCTCTCCCAGCGCGCCGCCCACGGTGCCCTGACCGGTGAAGAAGCAGTTGACGCCGGGATCGGCTGTGACGTCGTTCTCGGGCTGCGCCTGCGTGCCGATCGGATTGCCGCGGGTCCACCGGCCCGAGGTCGAGTTGTCGCCGGGCTGGACGAGCGACCAGCCCAGGTCGGTCTCAACGGTGTCGGCGATCGCGGTCTCGCCCTCCGTCGCGGCGAGCGCTGAATAGAAGCTCAGCGGCGCGTTGGCGGGATCCGTGACGGTCCCGCCTCCCTGCACGTCGACCGCGACGTAGTAGCGGATGTCGCTGGGGCAGGGAGCGCCGGGGAAGGTCGCCAGGTACTGGCCCGATCCCAGGCTCTGCAGCGACGCCTGCTGGAAGGGGCCGCCGCCCACGCTGTAGAAGATGCGGGCCGAGCCCTCGACCGCCGAGGCGGCGAGGTTGCCGACGGACACCGCCATCTGCGTACCGCCCGCGGGGGCCGTGATCGAGGGCTGCCCGTTGGGATAGGAGATCTGCACGAGCGCCAGCTGGGGGCAGGCGACGCCGTGCTGCGCGAACGCGTCGCAGATCAGCGCGTAGTTGGGGGTGCCGTTGTTGATGTTGCCGTCGACGTCGTCGACCGTCAGGAACTCGATCGCCGTCTGGGGGTGCGCCGAGTTGAGCCCGATGCCGCCCGCGGTGATGAGGGCCCAGTCGACGTGGAGCTGACGGATCAGCTCGAGGCTCGCCGCCCCGTAGGCGCTCGCGAAGTTGCGGCGCATCTCCCACACCGTGCCGCCCAGGATCTGCCCGCACGCGTGGACCGCCCCGGCCGTGCAGGGGTACTGCTGGTTGGCGGTCTCGGGGTTCCGGACCGGCGCGCCGGTGTTCACGTTGAAGTAGCGCCCGACCTGGGGATCGTCGTACAGCATCATCGCGATCGTGTCGGAGAAGCCCTCGCCGAAGGCGCCCTGCGCCAGGCCCAGGCGGTTGACGATGTGGTGACCGTACTCGTGCGCGATGACGGCGCTGAACGCCGTGTTGGGGCACGAGCCGCCCGCGTTATAGAAGTTCGTGGTCTGCTCGATCGGGTCGTAGAAGGCGTTGCACGTCGAGGTGAGGTTGACGTTCGCCGGGATCACGAAGTCCAAGGCCGTGAAGCTGGGTGCGCGGTCGCGGAAGTAGTTGTGCGCCAGCGTCTGGTGGATCGCGGCGTTGACCTGCGCCGTCGTGAACTGTGAGGGCGTCGGGTTCAGCACGAGGTTCACGGGGCCGGGCGGGAAGGCGCCCGCCACAGACGCCGACACCAGCGTTCCCTGGCTCGCCGCCACCGCGACCCAGCGGCCCGCGTTGACGCCGGCCGTCACCGTCAGCGGCCCGGGCAGCGCGTTCTGGATCACGAACGTCCCGTCGCGGTTGGTGAAGGCGTTGCCGCCGCCCGTGATGCTCACGCGCTGCTCGGGGATATCCAGAAGCTGCGGCGGGTTGATCCCGATGTCGGGCAGCAGCCCGGGCGAGCCCCAGCCCTTGAGCGTGCCCGTGACGTCCGCGCTGCCCCGCTCGTCGGCGTGCAGGATCTCGTCGCGGAAGCCCGCCAGCGCGCCGCTCGAAGCGTCCACGAAGAACGTGTGCTGGATCTTGATGCCGTCCATCCCCACGCCCACGCCCACGAACTTCCAGGCCCGGACCGCCTCGGTCACGACCTCTTCCTGAGGCTGCCCCGCGTAGATCACCATCGAGGGCTCGGAAAACTCCTGGAACGCGGCGAACCGGCCGTCGGCCACGACCGACTTGTGCGCATCCGCCGCCGCGATCACGTCGGGCCGGAAGCCGCCCTCGGGCACCGCAGCCAGCTTCGCGTTCGCGAAGACCACCTCGCCCGACCCGTCCTCGAGATGACGGACCAGCACCCGCACCTTCCCGTACTCAACCGGAACGCCGTCCACCGTCTGCTCGTAGTGGAACACCGTCTTGCCGCCCGAGCCAAGGTCGACCATCTCGCTCATCGCCAGCTCGGGGCGGTCGCCCGCGCCGAAGACCCGCGCCTGACGGTCGAGAAACTGCGCGGAGGCCTCGATCGCCGAGGCGGCCCGCGTCATCCCGCGACCGTACACCGAGCGGACCACGCCGCCGATGTGCTGCGCCTTCACCCCGGGGAACTCCTCCGCCAGACCGGCCAGCGGAGACGTCGGCTGCGGCCGAACTTGAGCCTGCGCTCCGGCCGCCAAAATGAGCGCGAACACCCCCCACGAGTGCGACAGACGGTTCATGCGAGCATCACTCCCAGCGTCGAAAACGTCCACGGGACCGCCGCCACGACGGCCGGGTCGGCTCGTGAACTTCTTTCAACATATGGACATCCGGGACTGATACCAGTCGAATCCCGGACACCGTTCAGTCTTTTTCTGGGTGGCTCACCGCCGCCGACGCCGACGCGGACGTCCGGATACCGCCGCCGCCCGGCAAACCTTGCTCACGCGCGGCGCATCCCCCCGAACCCCGATCAATGATGCGGGTGATCGGAGTCCGCGCCGGTCGGAGCGTTGGCCGTCTTCTTCGCCGGCGCGTGCTTCCCGGCGGGCGCCGCGGGCGGCGCATCGTGACCGTCCGTGCCGTGCCCCGCCTCGGCGTGATCGCCCGAGTCGTGCGGCTCGCTCTCGTCAGCCGCCGGCTGCTCGCCGTGCCCCGCCCCGGGGACCGGCACGTTGCGCACGTCTTCCCCGTGCTCGCTCCGCTCCGTCGCCTCGGTCAGCCGGTCCTGATACGGATGCTCTCCCAGCCAGCGGACCTTGCCCGACGAAAGGTCGTACACCGCCCCCACCACCATCGTCTTGCCCGACCGCACATGCTCGCGCAGCTCGGAGCTCCCGGTGATCAGGTCATCCATCGCCTGCCACACGTTCGCCTCGATCGCTGCGTTCACGAGCGCATCGCCCGTCAGCTCAGGCCTGTTCTTCTTGATCCACTCCACCGCGGGGATGATGTTGTCCACCAGCCCGGGGATCGAGCCGTGGACCTCCGCGCCGGACAGCACGGCCTTCACGGCCCCGCACGACGTGTGCCCCATCACGACGACCAGCGGCGTGTGCAGGTGGCCCACGCCGTACTCCAGCGTCCCGATCTCGTCCGTGTCCGCCACGTTGCCCGCCACACGCACCACGAACACGTCGCCGATACCCCGGTCGAACAGCCGCTCCACCGGAACGCGCGAATCCGCGCAGCTCAGGACCGACACGAACGGGTTCTGCCCCGCCGCGACGGCGGCCCGGCGCTCGGCGTCCGCGTTGACGTGCTTGACCTCGCCGCGGACGAAGCGCTCGTTGCCCTCCCGCAGCCACGTCAGCGCCTGCTGCGCGTCGGGCGTGGTCGCCGCCGCTTCACCGCCGGCCCCCCCGGTCGCCCCGGAAGCTCCGCTCGCGGGCTCGGAGCCGCCCGCGACGCCGGAGAGAGTCAGCAACAAGGCCGCAGACAGCCACGACGTACCGCGCACGTGAAGCATTGTGAGAGTTCCTCGGCGCCGGGCGGCACGCCCGACTCGGATTTCATTCGGCCCGCCCCGCCCGCGACTGAACGGGACGACACGTCCATCCGCAGGATCCGCACGCCCCGACCCGCTCAGCCGGGTTCGATAACCACGCTTCCTCCCCCGTTCAGAGGCAACCCGCCCGCGCTCAGCCCCCGGGAACCACGAGCCCTCGGCACTCGCCCAGCCCGATCCGCCGGAAGCCCTCGCGCTCGCAGTAGCCCTTGAGGATCACCTCGTCGCCGTCCTGCAGGAACGTCCGGCTCTCGCCGCTGGGGAGCGCGATCGGCTTGCGCGGCAGAGGCTTGCCCGAGCCGTCGCGCCCCTGCCACGTCAGCTCCAGCAGGCACCCACGCGCGCCCGGCTCAGCCCCGCTGACCGTCCCCGACGCCAGCAGATCGCCCGGCTGGAGATTGCAGCCACCCGAAGCGTGATGCGTCACCAGCTGCGCCAGCGTCCAGTACATGTCCCGGAACGACCCGCGCGACAGCAGCGCCGGGCTCATCCGCTTCTCGCGCATCTGCGCCGTCGACAGGTGCGCCTCGAGCGTGATGTCGAAGCCGTGCCGCGCGCCAGGACGCGCCCGCAGATACTCCAGCGGCTGAGGATCTCCATCCGGCCGCGCCGCGCCCTCCACCCGGAACGGCGCCAGCGCCTCCATCGTCACCACCGCGCACGACACGCTCGTCGCGAAGTTCTTCGCAAGGAATGGGCCCAGCGGCTGGTACTCCCACTTCTGGATGTCCCGCGCCGACCAGTCGTTCACCAGCACCAGCCCGAACATGTGCTCCTCGGCCTCGTCGATCGCAACGGGAATACCCAGCGGGTTGCCCCGCCCGATGTACACGCCAACCTCCAGCTCATAATCCAGCATCTTGCAGGGGCCGAATGTCGGCGGCGTGGGCGCCGCGCCCGGCGCATCGTCCTGCTTCAGCTGCCCGCTGGGCCGCGCCACCTCCGAACCGCTGGCGATCACCGACGACGCCCGCCCGTGGTACCCGATCGGCACCCACTTGTAGTTCGCCAGCAGCGGCTGCTCGGGCCTGAACATCGACCCGACCGTCGTCGCGTGATGGATCGACGCGTAGAAGTCCGTGTAGTTCGGGCACCGCTCGACCGGCGGAAACAGGTTCACCTCCGCCTCGCTCACCACGATCACGGACTTGGCCCGCGTGTTCTTCTTGAGCGCCCGCCCGTCGTTCCGCAGGATGTCCACCGCCGCGGCCCGAAGCTTCGAGAACGCCGCCGGCTCGGACTCCACCAGGAACAGCGCCTCGACAAGGTCCGTCACCCCCAGATCTTCCAGCAGCCCCTCGCCGATCAGCTCCTCATCCACGCACGCCTGAAGATCCAGCACGTGGTCCCCGATCAGAAACCCCGCGCCGAACCGCTCGGGGATCTCCTCCCCGTTCTGCGTCTGCGTCGCCCGCGACTCGAACTGCACAAGCGGCAGGTTCTGGATCGGGAAATCGCCCGCGGGATCGTTGGCCGATTCGACCCAGGAGCGGAGCGCGGCGTCGTGCGTCTGATTGATCTGAAGGGGCATCACCGAAGCTTCCCCGAACGCGCCCCGGCGTGCAACTCACGCACGCCCCGCCGCCGCTCCCGGCCCGTCCCCCGCCGCCGCCGTCGCCGAATGTTCAGATCAGGTTCATCGACCGCAGCTCCGCCACCGGCTCGTCGAACGAGCAGCTCCCGAAGCTCGTCGCGAACGTCTCGCGGACGCGGGCCAGCCGCGGCGTGTCCACGCGACGGTCGCGCCACGTCACCCCGCTCTCGGTGAACACGAAGTTCCGCGCGTTCGTGTCTTCCAGCACCGCGACGACATCGCCCTCGCCGCCCCGCGCCGAGACCGACCCGCTCCTCACCAGCGCCGCCGCCACGAACACGTTCAGAAACCCGAACATCGTCCCGCGCGGACAGCCCGGCTCGTACGTCAGCGCATAACTGCCCCGCAGCGCGTGGTGCAGACCCGCCGTCGCCTTGAACGCCACGTCCGCCGCCGAGCACGCCAGGATGAACCGCGCCACCTCCGCCGCCGACGGGAACGCCTCGGCCGTCACGCCCCCCGTCCGGATCTTGGCCCGCGCCCCGGTGCCCGCCATCGCCGCCACCAGGCCCCGCACATCGACGCCCCCGCTCGCCGGGATCTCGATGTAGGGCTCCAGCTGCTCCGGGATGATGTTCATTGCCTCGTCGATCTTCCGCGCCGACGAAGCCTTGAACTCCACCGCGTCGATCACCACGCCCCCCGAAGCAACCACCTCATCCGGCAGGTCCAGCGAGCCCGAATCGCTCAGCGTGGGCGGCTTGCCCAGGAGAGGATGCCGAGGCTCGTCGGGGTCCGCCGGAATCACCGGCGCGAAGCTCCGGTTGAACTCGAACACCCGGTCAACGTCCTTGTCCAGCTCGTCGCTCAGCAGGCAGCTCACGCGCCAGGGCTCCGCCCCCGGCCCGGGCACGCCCCCCGTCTCGCGGATCAGCGCCGCGAAAGCCTTCAGCTGGCTCACGGGCACGATCAGCCGCCCCAGCATCCACGCCTCGGGGCTCGACGCGTGCGCACGCCACTTCTCCAGCGTCGCGCGCAGCTCCAGGCTCGCCGGCGGAAACAGGCCCGCGTAGTCCACCACCGACGACATCAGGATCCGGACGGATTCGACCACGGCATGATCAAACCACGGCCAAGGCCACCGGGCAACTCCTCACATCCGCCGCACGCCTCCCGCCCGCCCCCGCCATCCACCCCCACCCGTCGCTACCCTCCACGCTTCGCAGTCCCGCCGACCGCACAGATGAGACAATCATCAGTCCTCATCATTGAACAGGGCTTCCTCAAGCCGCGCGGATCAAAGCCCGTTCACGGCGTCGAGCTGTTCAGGCTTCACCTCATCCGCCAACTGGTCGCCCGCGGCCACCCCGTCGCCCTCGCCGTCGAGCGCTCATGGGAGCCCCGCATCCGCCAGTGGCTCGAATCGGAGCACGCCGGCGCCGCCCCCGTCTCCATCCACTCCGCCGCGCCCTTCGCGGGCGTCCCGGGAACGGGCCTGATCTCGACCCGCCGCGCCGCCGCCGTCCACCCGGGAGGCTTCGACGCCGTCCTCTTCGGCAACGCCCGCCTGGGCCTCGTCCCAGCGATGTACTACGCCGACTGGATGAACCTCGCCCCGCGCCGCCTGCTCTTCGCCCACCGCGACCCGGGCCCGAACTTCCTCGACGCCGTCTCCACCCTCGCCTTCGACGTCGTCGCCAACAGCGCCTGGGTCGCCGACTGGTACCGCGGCAACGTGAACGGCAGCGTCGACGTTCTCTACGGCCTCGCCGGCGCCGAACGCTTCTACCCGCGCCCCGAGCCCGCCCCGCGCGACGACGATCTCGTGCACTTCGTCCTGCTGGGGCGCCTCCCCAACATCTCCAAGGGACAGGAACGCGCCATCGCCGCCTTCCGAGCGCTCCCCGAGCCGCTGCGCCGCCGCTGCCGGCTGCACCTCGCCTCCTTCGCCAGCCCGCCCCAGTTCGACGACCCCTGCATCATCGCCCACCCCTGGATGCACGCCGACGCCGTGGGCGACTTCCTGCGCCGGATGGACGCCATGCTCACCGTCAGTTCGCACGAGACCTTCAGCCAGGCCATCGTGCAGGGCATGCTGACCGGCCTGCCCATCGTCGCGACCGAGCTGCCCGTCTTCGTCGAGAAGCTCGACCCACTCCCCGCCGAACCCGACGCCGAATCGCGCGCCCGCACCGGGCCCGAGCGGCGCCGCGGCGGGCTCCTCGTCCGCTCCACCGCCGAGATCACCGAAGCGATCGCCCTCCTCGCCGAGAACACCCCCCTCCGCCGCACGCTCGGCGCCGAAGGCCGCGCCGTCGCCCTCGCGCGCTACGTCTGGGACGTCGACCGCTTCCTGAGGGACCACCTCTTCCCGCGCGCCTGACGCAAAGAAGAAAAGCGGCCCGGCGCCGCCGCCGGACCGCTCGACATTCTCAGATTCAGCGCCCGACTCAGCTGCTCGCGGCCACCTCGAACAGGTCCGCGAAGCGCCGCTCGCGGCGCTTCTTCCACTCGCCGCGGTGATACGCGTCGCTCACAAGCAGCGGCAGCAGCGCCGAAAGCTCGCCGAAGACCATCTGCTCGTGCACCACGTCCACCTTGCCCCACGAGCACGCCTCGCGCAGCGTCGAGCCCGAGAGCGCCCCGTCGCGCGAGTCCGCCACCGTCATCTGGATCGCGTACTTGTGCATCCCGATGTCGCCGCGGGCCGTCCCGCCCTTGGCCTCGTTCAGCAGCTCCGCCGCGACGACGATGTCCTGCGCGAAGTTCTTGGGAACCCCGCCGCCCAGCATCAGCAGCCCCGTGTCCTTCGACGCCAGCTTCACCTGCGTGAGCTCGCGGAAGTCCTTGCCCGAATCGAACGCGATCATGGGCTTGCCCGCCTCGGCCCGCTCCGTCTGGTGCAGCACGATGCCGAACCCGGCCGAGCAGTCGGAAAACGCCGGCACGAAGATCGGCACGCGCTTGCGGTGGCACGACAGAACGATCGACTCGTTCCTCGGGTGGTTCGCGTGCAGGTACGCGCCCATCGCGTCGATCAGCTCGCGGCTCGAGTACGTCCCCGCCTCCAGCGAGTCGAAGATCATCTTCGTCGCCTCGTCGCACGCCCGCAGCTCGTCCTCGTCGATGTACGTGTCGTAGATCCGGTCGATCATCAGGTTCCGCAGCGTCATGTCGTCCACCGGCGGCGCCTCGGGCGAGCCCGGCGCCTGGAAGTGACGGAACCCCAGCCCCTCGAAGAAGTCCTGGTCGACGATGTTCGCACCGGTGGAGACGATCGCGTCCACCATGTTGTTGTCGATCAGCGTGACGAGCGCCTTCTTCAGACCCGCGCTGACCAGCGAACCCGCCAGCGTCAGGATCACCGCGCACTCGCGGTCCGCCTGCATCATCGAGAAGATGTCCGCCGCGTTCGCCAGCGTCCGCGAGCTGTACGCCATCTGGCGGTACGCCGCGATGATCGGACGCGCGTCGAACGACGTCACGTCGATGTGCTCGACGGGGCGGGAGAGAAGATCTTCCTTGCTCCAGTTGGCCATGGCTACATTCCCCGCGCTTCTGGCGCGGGCTCCTGTGAAGTGGCCAAGCCCCCCTGGCCTCATGCGTACGCACGGTGGCCGCCGGGGGTGACGGCGGCGCACGAAGTATAACCCCCGCCACACCGGGAATATTCGCTCAGACGCCGCCAGACCCCCGGCCTCGCGTGAAGTTCTCTTTGCGCCGCGGCGGCGCATCCGCCGCGCCCGGTCGAAACGAGCCCTGTGCCGTCGAGACAAGCCCGCGACTCACTCCTCGAGGTACGTGTAACCCTCGAGCCCGTCGTCGTAGAACTTCATCAGGCTCTTGCCCTCGGCCAGCGTGATCCGACCCTGTCGGCACGCCGCCTCCACGTCCATCCGCATCGCACGCTTCATGTCCGCGATGTCGTACTGCACATATTGCAGCACCTCTTCGACCGTGTCCCCCTCGATCACTTCCTCGATGTCCCACCCTTCCTTGTCGTCGTACGAGATGTGCACCGCGTGGGTGTCGCCCAGCAGGTTGTGCAGGTCGCCTAGGATCTCCTGGTACGCCCCCAGCAGGAACACGCCCAGGTAATAGGGCTCGACCCCCGCCCCGTCGCCCGGCAGCTCGCGCACCTCGTGCAGCTCCAGCGACTTCTTGTCCACCCGCTTGTCGACGAAATGGTCGATCTTCCCGTCGGAGTCGCAGGTGATGTCCGCCAGCACGCCGCGCCGCGTCGGTTCCTCGTTCAGGCGGTGGATCGGGATGATCGGGAAGAGCTGGTCGATCGCCCAGCTGTCGG
Source organism: Planctomycetota bacterium (assembly GCA_033763795.1). Lineage (GTDB taxonomy): Bacteria > Planctomycetota > Phycisphaerae > Phycisphaerales > UBA1924 > JAEUIV01. The sequence continues at coordinate 76,942 of JANRJV010000011.1, read as the reverse complement.
GCATGCTCTGGAACAGCGAGAAGTTCGCGAAGTAGATGTCGCTCAGCGTCTCGGGCAGCTCCTCGAACTCCTCGGGCAGCTCGCCGCGCCGCGCCGCCCGCTCCAGCAGCTTGTGCCCGATCGCCCAGAAGAGCTGCTCCGCCGCCCCGCGCATGGGCAGGCTCATGTACCCGAGCGCAAACAGGCTCATCACCTCGTCGCGCGCCTGCGTCGCGTCGTGGTAGCTCTCGACCAGGTTCCGGTCCGTCAGGTTGCGCAGCGTCTCCGCCAGGTCGAGCACGGGCTGAGGCGGCTCGGGCTCGCTCGCGATCAGCGCCTCGATCGCCGCCAGGTCCGGGCTCGACTCGAACCGGCTCGTCCCCAGGACGTCCAGCACCAGCACGCTCGAATACGCCACCATCGCGCGCCCCGACTCCGTCACGATCATCGGGTGCGGCACGCCCGCCGCCTCGCACACGCCCTTCACGCGGTACACGACGTCCGCCGCGTACTCCGTCACCGAATAGTTGATGCTGCTCGACCACGCCGACTGCGAGCCGTCATAGTCGACGCCCATGCCGCCGCCGATGTCGAGCATCGTCAGCCCGGCCCCGAGCTTGTACAGCTCCGTGTAGATGTGCGTCAGCTCGTTCACCGCGTTCTTGAGCACGCGGATGTCGTAGAGCTGGCTCCCCACGTGGCAGTGCAGCAGGTTCAGGCAGTCCAGCATCTCGTGCGTCTTGAGATACTCAACCGCCCGCAGCACCTCGCTCACGAACAGCCCGAACTTCGAGCGGACCCCCGCCGAGCTCTCCCAGCGCCCGGCGCCCCGCGCCGAGAGCTTCACCCGCAGCCCGATCCGGGGCCGCACGCCGTACGTCTTGGCGTGCTTGACGATCAGCTCCAGCTCGCTGAACTTCTCAACGACCGGGATGATGTTTCGCCCCAGCTTCGTCGCCAGGATCACCGTCTCGATGAACTCCGAGTCCTTGAACCCGTTGCAGATGATGGGCATCCCGTTGACGCCCGGCCCGCCCGCCGCCGCCGACAGACCCAGCACCGCCAGCAGCTCGGGCTTCGAGCCCGCCTCCAGCCCGAAGTTCAGCTCCACGCACGCGCTGGCGATCTGCTCGCACACGTGCCGCTGCTGGTTCACCTTGATCGGATACACGCAGCAGTACCCGCCTACATACTGCTGGTCCGCCATCGTGTCGTCGAACGCCTTGCGGATCTCGCGCAGCCGGTGGTCGAGGATGTCGTTGAAGCGCAGCAGCACAGGCGTGTGAATCCCGCGCTCACGCAGGCCGCACACCACCTCGTGCAGATCGATCTCCCGCGCCGGGTCCTTGTGCGGCGTCACCACCGCGTGGCCCTGCGCGTTCACCCCCACGTACCCCTTGCCCCAGTCCGACACGCCGTACAGGCGCGCCGCGTCTTCCGGGGTCCACTTGCCGTGAAGAAACTCCGTTTTGGCGCGAGGAAGCTGGATGGACGTCATCTCTGGTGTGGGTCTCTCGGAACAGAGGCGGCGGAAAGGACGCCGGCGAGCCGGCGACGACTGTGGCACGAGCGGCCGTGGTCCCCGCCGGCGACTCCTTTCGCCCTGGGCACGCACACGACGCCGAAACAATAGCGGACCCCGGCCCCCAGACAAGAGCCCAAGCCCCCGCCTTCACGTCTTCTCACACGCCGCTCACGCGCCCCCCGCGCCAGGCCCGCCGCTCCGCTCACGCGTCCCGCAGCAGCGCCGCCGTGAACGTGCGCCCCGCGCCCGCCTTCTCCCAGGTCCACGAGGGCCCGCGCTTGGCTTCATAGAACGCCCACACTTCGAACCAGTAGCTGCGGAAACGGTGCGCCCCGAAAGGCTCGTAGTGACGCTCGATCGCCCGGATCAGCGACCGCTCGCCCCCTTCGTACCCCAGCACCACGCGGGCGTGCCGCAGCGTCTCCGTGTCGATCGCCAGCCGCGAGTACCGCCCCAGAAGCTGCATCAGGTTCCCCGCGGCGTACGGCCCGATCCCCGGCAGCTCCAGCAACCGCGCGAATACCGCCTCGTCGGGCGTCGCAGCGTCCGACAGCCACTCCTCGTCGATCCCGCCCCCCGCCCACAGCCGCGAAAGCTCCACGATCCGCCCGTCGCGATACCCCACGCCGCACCGCGCCCGCAGCGTCGCCGGCCGCTTGCGCGCCAGCTGCGCCGCCGACGGAAACGCCGGGTTGAACGCCGCGCACAGCCGCTCGTTCATGTTCATCGTGCTGGGCCACGCCACGTTGCAGCTCGTCACCGTCTTGATCAGGTCCTCGAAAAAGCTGGGGCTCCGGAACAGCCTCCCCCGCCCCGACGCGCGCCACCGCGGATCCACCCTGTGAAACTCCGCCACCCCCGCGTCATCCAGCCGCAGCATCCGCACGAGCATCCGCTCCGCCGCCGCGCGATCGCGCCGCGTCAGCTTCCGATCGCTCTCGACCACCAGCCGCCGTCCCTTGCCCCCGGGCTGCCCCACCCGCACCACCGCCACGCCCCCCGGCAGGTCCAGCGGCCGCGAGAACACCCGCCGCCGAACGTCCCAGTCGTTCGGCTCCAGCAGGAAATACCCGTACGAACACACGTCGCGCCGCAGTGAGTAGTCACCGGGCGCCCGCAGCGTCCAGCTCACGCCCTCACCGCCCCACGGCCGCGCCCACTCGAGGGAACAGGTACGTCACGATGTTCATGCACAGCCGGTCGCCCAGCCGCGCATACATCTGGTAGTTCCTGTCGCACTGCCGCGCGACCTCTTCGGGGTTCAGCCCCGCCTTGCCCAGCATCAGGCGGTTCTCCCCCGCCATCTCGACCACCATCTCGCGGTCGCACTCGAAGTGATACTGGAACGCGTACGTCCGGAACCCCGCCCGGAACGCCTGCACCGGGCACCGCCTGCTCGACGCCAGCAGCGTCGCCCCGGGCGGCACGCCCTTCACCTCGTCGTTATGGATGTGAAACTGCGGGCTCTTCCACGCGATCCCCGCGAGGATCGGGTCGACATGCCCCGCCGGCTGCATCGTCACGTCGTCGAACCCCGCCTCCGGACCCGCCTCCATGGGACCCACCGTCCCGCCCAGCGCCGCCGCGATGAGCTGCGCCCCCAGGCACACGCCGATCACGGGCAGATCGATACGCATCGCCTCCTTCAGAAACCCGACCTCTTTCTCCAGCCACGCCTCCCGGCCCCCCACGCTCTGAGGACCGCCCAGCGAGATCACCCCGTCAACATCATCAAGGTCCGTCGGCACCGCGTCGCCACGGTCCAATCGGCGGACATCAAGCTTGAACGCGTGATCGCGCAGCGTCAGACCAAGCCGACCCGGACGCTCCGACTCATGATGCTGAAAGACAACAATCGCCATGATTCAAGCATACCGGCCGCAATCCCCTCCGGGCCCTCCGCCCGCCGGCGAGCCCCGCCGCTCCCCCACTACCATGACGCCATGAACCTCGCGGTCATCATCCCCGCGGCCGGCGCGTCCTCCCGCTACACCGCCTCGGGCGGACTCCGCAGCAAGATCGACGAAGACCTCGGCGGACGACCCGTCCTCCAGCGCACCGTCGAGCTCTTCCACACCCTCGAACAGGTCTCGACCATCATCGTCGCCGGCCCCGCCGCCGACTACGACGACTTCATCCTCCGCCACGGCGACAAGCTGGGACTCCTGGGCGTCCACGTCTGCAAGGGAGGAACGACCCACCGCTGGGAGACCGTCAAGGCTGCCCTCCAGCTCGTCCCCTCCGCCGCCACCCACATCGCCGTCCACGACGCCGCCCGACCCATCACGCCGCCCGAGCTCATCGACCGCGTCCTCGCCGCCGCCGAGGCCCACCCCGCCGTCATCCCCGCCATCCCCGTCCCCGACACCCTCAAGCGCGTCAGCGCCGAAGAAGCCCGCAGCACGGAGATCGACCCCCTCGACGCCATCCTGGGCACAGGCTCCCGCCGCGCCCTGCGCCGCGTCGAAGCCACCGTCAGCCGGGAGCGCCTGATGCTCGTCCAGACCCCGCAGGTCTTCGACGCCTCCCTGCTCCGCCGCGCCTACGCGCAGGCCGACCTCTCCAGCACGGACGACGCCGGCCTCGTCGAGCGCCTGGGCGAACCCGTCGTCGTCGTCGAGGGCGACCCGCGGAACCTCAAGATCACCCACTCGGTCGATCTGCACGCCGTCCGCGTCCTGGGAGGCTTCAGGCCCCCCGCCGACCGACCCGTCCACAAGCGATTCTGAGCCCGCCGCCAGGAACCGGAGCCGGACTGCGGAACCCGACGCCCGATCTCCGAAACACTCTGGAGAAGGAGCATCAGCCGATGGCCGCACCCGTCCAGCAAGGCCCCGAAACCAACGTCTGGCAGGGCACCCCCAGCCAGTGGACCAACATCATCCCCTTCGTCCTCTGCGTCCTCATCATCCCCATCCCTTACGCCATCTACCGCTGGCTCGCCGTCAAGCTCACCCGCTTCACCCTCACGAACCAGCGCTTCCGCACCGAGTCCGGCATCCTCAACAAGCACTTCGACGACCTCGAGCTCTACCGCGTCAAGGACATCACCCTCTCCCAGCCGCTCATCCAGCGGCTCGTGGGCCTGGGAACCATCACCATGATCACCAGCGACGCCACCTCCCCCCGCGTCGTCCTCCCCGCCATCGCCGACTCCATGCGCGTCATGGACCTCATCCGCGCACAGGTCGAACGCGCCCGACGGGAACGCGGCGTCCGCGAGCTCGACGTCCACGATCAGGACGTCCCCACCGCCCTCGGCTGAGATCCCCTCACCGCCCCAGCTCCTTCATCCGCATCTCGGGGTACCGCGTCCCCGCCGCCGCACCCGGCTCGAAGAACCGCTCGATGGTCGCCAGGTCCGAGGGCGACAGCGCCACCCGCTGCGCGTCGATGTTCTGCTCCAGGTACGTGCGGCGCTTCGTCCCGAACAGCGGCACGATCGCGAACCCGGCCGCGCCCTCCTCCTCCCCCCGCTCGTTCTGCGCCAGCACCCACGCCAGCGCAAGCTGCGCGGGCGTGCACGCGTGCGCCGCCGCGAGCTGACGCAGGATCTCCATCAGACGCAGGTTCTGCTCGAAGTTCTCCCCCTGGAAACGCGGGTGCGCCAGCCGCGCGTCCCCGGCCGCAAAGTGCTGGTTCGACGTCACCGTCGCCGTCAGCATCCCCCGCCCCAGCGGGCTGTACGCCACGAACGTGATCCCCAGCTCCCGGCACACGTCCAGCACGCCGCTCTCAGGATCCCGCGTCCACAGCGAGTACTCGCTCTGCAGCGCCGAGATCGGGTGCACCGCCTGCGCCCGCCGGATCGTCCCGGGCCCCGCCTCCGACAGCCCCAGCGCCCGCACCTTCCCCGCCCGCACCAGCTCCGCCATCGCCCCCACCGTCTCCTCGATCGGCACGTTCGGATCGACCCGGTGCTGGTAATAGAGGTCGATCGTCTCGACGCCCAGCCGCTGCAGCGACGCATCGCAGCACTCGCGGACGTACGCCGCGTCGCCACGCGTCCCCAGCCACCGCTTGTCCGCCGGATCACGCACCAGCCCGAACTTCGTCGCGATCACCAGGTCCGACCGCCGCGCCACCGTCGCCGGCAGCTCGCGCAGCGCCCGGCCCAGCAGCCGCTCGTTCGTCAGCGGCCCGTACACGTCGGCCGTGTCGAAAAACGTGACCCCCAGCTCCGCCGCCCGGTGGATCGTCGCGATCGACTCCTCATCGTCGGGCACGCCGTAAAAGTCCGACATGCCCATGCAGCCGAGCGCCAGCGGCGAAACCCACAGACCCGATGACCCGAGAGGATGCTGGACCATGCGCCCAGTCTAGACGCCGCCCGGCCGCCCATCGCCCCCCACCGGGACGCCGCGCACCCTCTCCCGTCCGGCCCCGCCCCGCCCCGTTCAGTCCTCGGGAACGTGCTCGCTCGTCACGACCTCGCGGAACTTGCTCCGCAGCTTCTTCGTGATCGGCCCCTCGCCCGGCGAGATCCGCCGGTCGTCCACCTGCGTCACCGCGATGATCTCCGCCGCGCTCCCCGTCAGGAAGATCTCGTCCGCCGACAGGACATCCTCGGGCCGCAGCCGCTTCTCCGTCACGCGCACGCCGCACGCCGGGCACAGCGTCTGCATCACGAACGCCCGCGTGATGCCGTCGAGCATGCCGACTTCCAGCGGACTCGTGAAGACCTCGCCGCCCTTCACGATGAACAGGTTGTCGCCCGTGCACTCGCCCACGTACCCGTCGATCGACAGCATGATCGCCTCGAGGCAACCCGCGTCGATCGCCTCGCACTTGGCAAGGATGTTGTTCAGGTAGTTCAGGCTCTTGAGCGACGGATCAAGGCACGCCGTGGGAGTCCGCGGCCGCTTGGCGATCACAACCTTCATCCCCTCGCTGTACAGCTCCGGGGGGTACAGCATGATCTGGTCCGCGATGCAGATCAGGCTGGGCCGCGGGCACTTCCGCGGGTCGAGCCCCAGCGTCCCCACGCCCCGCGTGAACAGCAGACGGATGTACCCCTCGCTCAGACCGTTCGCCGCGATGCAGCGCCGCATCAGCTCGATCGTCTCGTCAGGACTCCAGGGCATCTTCATCCGCAGACGCTCGGCGTTGCGGTAGATCCGGTTCATGTGCTGCCGCGCCTTGAAGATCCGGCCCCGGTACACACGGATCCCCTCGAAGCAACCGTCCCCGTACAGCAGACCGTGGTCCCACACGCTGATCTTGGCTTCGCTCTTGGGAAGCAGCTCGCCGTCGATCCACACGTAAGGCCGCCCGGCCGGGTCCAGCTGACCGGAAACGCCGGAAGAGCTCGGACGGGAATGTGCGGCTGGGACTGCGGTCATGGGCAACCTCCTATCGGGCCGGCGACGCCTGCCACGGCTTCGCCCGAGTATAGGGACCGCCGTCGCACCGCCGCACGGGCCGAGAACACGCCGCCCCGCCGCTCACGCCCGCAGCACACCGCCCACCATCTCTCCCAGCTTCGCAACCACCGACGACACCTGCGGATCAACCTCCTCGTGCCGAAGCGTCCGCTCCGGGTCGCGGAACGTCATCCGCAGCGTCAGCGACTTCTTCCCCTCGCCAACCTGCTTCCCCCGGAAGCTCCCCACAAATTCCACCCCCTCCAGCAGCGCCGGCCGCGCACCGCGCACCGCCTGCTCCACACGCGACCACGTCACGCTCTCGTCCACGACCACCGAGAGATCCCGCTCGATCGCCGGGAACCGCGGCAGCATCGACACCCCGCCCCGCGGCGGATACAGGTCAAGCAGCGGCCGAAGCTCAACCTCCGCCACAACCACCGGGCCCTCAAGCTCGCAAGACTTCAGCAAGGGCCCGCTCACCGTCGAGATGTACCCGATCGCGCGACCCCTCAGCTTCACCGCTGCGCTGCTCTCGCCCGTCAGACCGGGCGCCGGCGCGCCCGACGCCTCGACCTCCAGCTCGACCCCCGGCCCGCCCAGCGACGCCGCCAGCACGTCCAGCGCCCCGCGCATCACGCGAACCCCCTCCTGCAGCCCCGCCGCCCCATCCGCCGCGTCCGCAAGCAGCGCCACCACGCGCTTCTCCACCGTCTGCCGGCCGAAGCGCTCGCCGTCGTCCTGCTCCGCGAACACCGAAGCGCACTCGAACAGCCGCACGCCCCCGGGCGCCCGCACCTTCGCGTCCTGGTTCACACGCCGGCATTCCAGCAGGCTCGGCACCACGCTCGGCCGCAGGAAAGGCGTCTCCTTCCGCCGCTCCTCGTCCACGCTCAGCGCCCGCAGACCCGCCGGCAGAAACGCCGCCGCTCGCTCCGCCGTCGCGAAGCTGAACGTCACCGCCTCATAGAACCCCGCCCCCGTCAGCGACGTCGCCAGCACGCCCATCGCCGCCTCGTCCCGCGCCCACTCCGCCGGATGCCGCATCCCCAGCGGAGCCTCCAGCGCCGGCGCCACCGCGATCTTCTCCAGACCGTTCAGCCGCGCCACCTCTTCGATCAGGTCCACCTCGCGCTCAAGGTCGCGCCGGTGGTGCGGGATCACGCAGCGCAGACGCTCCTCGTTGATGTGCCGCTCCACCGAGACCTCGATCCCGATCGCGTGCAGCAGCCGGATGATCTCCGCCGTCGGCACCCGGATCCCCAGCAGGTGATGGCAACGGTCAGACCGCAGGAACACGACCCTCTTGGGCTGCTGCGCGCCGCCCGCCTCCAGCACCCCCTCCAGCAGCGTCCCCCCCGCCACCTGCACGACGAGCGCCGCCGCGCGCTCCATCGCCCAGTCCAGGTCCCGCGCATCCACGTACCGCTCGAAACGGTGCGACGCGTCCGTCCGGATCTCCAGCCGCCGCGCCGCACGACGCACCGCTACCGGGTCCCACGTCGCAACCTCCAGCAGCACGTCCGTCGTCGACTTCGTCACCCCCGTCTCCAGCCCGCCGATCACCCCCGCCAGCGACACCGCCCGCTCCGCGTCCGCGACCACCATCTCGTCATCGCGCAGCGTGTGCCGCCGACCGTCCAGCGCGACGAACGCCTCGCCGTTCAGCGCATGACGCACGATCACCTTCCGCCCCCGCAGCGTGCTCAGGTCGAACGCGTGGCTCGGATGCCCCAGCTCGAACAGCACGAAGTTGGACACGTCAACGACGTTGTTGATCGAACGCTGGCCCACCGACTCCAGCGCCGTCACCAGCCACTCGGGGCTGGGCCCGACCTTCACGCCCGTGATCACCCGCGCCAGGAACCGCGGACACCCGCCGCTCGCCGACAGCCGGTTCTCCAGCGACGCCGCCCCGCTCACGCTCACCCCCGCGGACGACATCGGGTGATGCGCCGGCAGCACCAGACGCCGACCCGTCACCGCCGCCACCTCCCGCGCCAGCCCCACGTGCGACAGGCAGTCGCCGCGGTTGCTCGTCAGCTCGACGTCCAAGCGAACGTCCCCGCCCGCGAGAACCTCCCGAGACTCGATCGGAAACCCCACGTGCGTCAGCACGTGCTCGGCCTCGTCGGGAGAGACCGTCGGCGGTTCAAGATGACGGTTCAGCCACGCGACGCTGGTCAGCATGCCGCGCATCATAAAGACAACCACCGCCCCCGCGGGCCCGCTCGTCTCGACCCACCCGGACCGCCCCCGCCCGCTCCCGAAGACCCCCCGGCGCACCCGCCTACCATGCGCGCGTGACCGCATCCGACCCCATCATCGGCATCGATCTGGGCACCACAAACTCGCTCGTCGCCTACGCCGACCCCGCCCGCGGCCTCGCGCCACGCGTCCTCACCGACGAACTCGATCGCCCCCTCCTCCCCAGCGTCGTCCGCTACGCGCCTTCGGGCCGCGTCGAAGCCGTCGGCTCGGACGCCCGCGACAGCGCCGCACAGTTCCCCGAGCGCACCATCGCCAGCGTCAAGCGGCTCATGGGCCGCTCGCTCCGCGACGCCGCCGACGACGCCCGTTTCCTCGGCTATCACATCGTCGAAGGCGCCGGCGCCACCGCCCGCGTCGCACTCCCCCCCGCGCACCCCGGCGCCGCGCCCGTCCAGCTCACCCCGCAGGAAGTCTCCGCCGCCATCCTCTCCAACCTCCGCCACCGCGCACAGACGCGCCTTGGCACGACCGTGCGCCGCGCCGTCATCACCGTCCCCGCATACTTCGACGACGCCCAGCGCCAGGCAACCCGCGACGCCGGACGCATCGCAGGCCTCGACGTCGTACGCATCGTCAACGAGCCCACCGCCGCCGCCCTCGCCTACGGCCTGGGCCTCACATCGCGCCGCCCAGAAACCGTCGCCGTCTTCGACCTGGGCGGCGGCACCTTCGACATCTCCATCCTCCGCGTCATCCCCGCCGAGACCGAAGGCCCCGCCACCCCGGGCGGCGCGGACTTCTTCCAGGTCATCGCCACCGCCGGAGACACCCACCTGGGCGGCGACGACGTCGATCACATGATCGTCGACCTCCTGCTCCAGTCGCTCGGCACCCCACACCCCTCACCAAGCCTCCGCCAGACCCTCCGCGCCGCCGCCGAGCGCGCCAAGATCGCCCTCTCCCAGCAGAGCAAGATCACCATCGACCTCGACGCCGACGGCCTCCCCCTCCGCCACACCCTCACGCGCACACACCTCGAATCGATGATCGCCCCGTGGATCGACCGCGCCATCGCCTGCTGCAGACGCGCCCTCCGCGACGCCAAGAGCGCCCCCGCCGACATCTCCCGCGTCATCATGGTCGGCGGCTCAACCCGCATCCCCGCCGTACGCGACCGCGTCCGCGAATACTTCGGCGTCGAGCCCTACACCGCCCTCGACCCCGATCAGGTCGTCGCCCTCGGCGCCGCCGTCCAGGCCTCCATCATGGCCGGGCTCCGCGCCGACGCCCTCCTCCTCGACGTCATCCCACTCTCGCTCGGCATCGAGACCGTCGGCGGCGCCGTCGCAAAGCTCATCGTCCGCAACACCTCCGTCCCCGCACGCGCCACCGAGCTCTTCTCAACCAGCGTCGACGGCCAGACCTCCATCATGCTCCACGTCCTCCAGGGCGAACGCGAGATGGCCGCCGACTGCCGCAGCCTCGGAGTCTTCCACCTCCGCGGCATACCCCCCATGCCCGCCGGGATCCCGCAGCTCGAGGTCGAGTTCCTCGTCGACGCCAGCGGCGTCCTCCGCGTCGCCGCACGCGAACGCCGCTCGGGAGCCCGCGCCGAGGTCCAGATCGTCCCCAACCACGGCCTCACCAAAGAGGAAGTCGACCGCCTCGAACGCGAGAGCCTCCTCCACGCCCGACAGGACATGGCCCGACACCGCGTCGTCGACCTCATCGCAAACTCAAAGCTCGACCTCAACTGGATCCGCACCCGTTACGAGCGCCACGCCGCCGACATCGACCCCGCCCACGCCCGCCTCGTGGCCGATGCCATCGCCACGCTCGAACGCTTCGTCCGCGACGCCGAACGCGACTGGACCTCCGTCGATCCCGACGCCTTCCACGCCGCCAAGGAAGCCCTCGACCGCTCCAGCATCCCGCTCCACGAAAAGAGCATCGCCGCCAGCCTCAGGCAGCAGCAGAACTAATTCCACGTCACGCCCGACGGCGCGTCCGGGTCCCACTGCAGGCTCGCCCGCGCCATCACCCGACGCAGCCGGCCCAGCTCCTGCTCCACGATCTCGCTCCGCCGGAAGATGTTCCCCTCCGCCAGCAGCCGGTACTGAACCTTCTTGTCGCTCAGCACCCCCAGCGTCACCACCTCCATCAGCGCATCCGTCGGGATCTCACGCGACTCCAGCTCCCGCAGCACCGACCGCACCGAGACAAGGTCCGTCAGCGGCGCCGTCCCCAGCGTGCTCAGCAGCCCGTCCCGCACCACACACAGCTCGTCCTCGTCGTGCCGACCGCTCTCCAGCGGCGCCAGCACCGCCGCCCGGTACAGCCGGTCCGCATCCGCCGACAGCTCCTGCACCACCCGCGCCCGGCACACACCCTGCACGATCACGTGCCAGTCCCCGCCCGGCAGGCTCTGATGCTTCACGATCTTCGCCACGCACACGCTCCGCCGGATCGGCGGCGCCCCGTGATACTCCTGCTTCCAACGGTCCCCCTCGAACACCGCCATCGCGAACACGCCGTCGCTCTCGATCACGTCGCGGACCATGTTCCGGTACCGAGGCTCGAAGATGTACAGCTTCAGCAGGGCCATGGGCAGCAGCACCACCCCGTCCAGCGGGAACAGCGGGATGGGCCGCCCGAAGTCGACCTCGATCGTGAAACCCTCGCCGGCGTCGTCATCGTCAAACATCAACTCATGCTAGGACGCCCCCGCCGCCCCGCCGCATGAAACCCGCCGGTCCGCCCGCCCTCCGCACGCTCCACGCCCCCGCACGCCCGTCCCCGCACGCATCAACGAAAAAGAGGGCCCGCCCCAGCGGGCGGACCCTCCGATCAGATCATCGAACGCACGCCACGGGTCGGCGCGCCTTCAAACTCCGCTCGCGGCCATTCAGGCGCGGCGGCGGCGGGCGACGAACAGACCGCCGATGCCCGCCAGCGCCAGCGCGCCGGGGGTCGGGATCACCGTGCCGGTGAACTGAACGTCGCGGTCGAACTGACCGCCGACGAAGTAGGCGGTGATGCGGAAGGTGCCGGCGGAGCTGATCGAGCCGCCGTTGGCCGACACGTTGTTGAGCGCGCGGATCCGGAACTCGGTGTTGCCCGAGAGGTTGGGCAGCGACGAGAGGTCGATCACGCTGTTGACGAACGTGCTGTCGGGCTGCGAGAAGGTGAACAGGTTCGTCGAGAAGCCGTCACCGCTGTAGAACAGGCCGAGGTTGGCGGGGCCGGTGCCCGAGGAGCGGGTGCCGATGTAGAGGCTGCCCAGGTCGACCTGGAAGCCCGCAGCGGCGGTGAAGCCCAGCGAGATGAAATCGTTGGCGCCCAGGTCGTTCCAGCCCGCCGTGTTCAGCGAGTTGGCGCCGGCGTTGCCAGTGAGGCCGGCGCCGCGGGTCAGGGCGTTGGCCGTCACGTTGGGCGAGCCAACGCCGGTCACCGAAGCCTGCGTGCCGGGCTGGCCCAGCAGAACCCAGGAAGCAATCTGCGCGTTGGCAGCGCTCGCGAGCGCAGCAACAGCGACGATACCGAAAGCCTTCTGCATGACGTGTCTCCTTCTCTCCAGAGTGTCTCAAACCAGAGGCGACGTGTTCACCGCTTCGCTCGAGCGTCACCCCCAGCGGAGGAGCAAGCTCCCCAGGCCGGGCGCAACGGCTCTAGCCCGCTTCTCTCTCTCTTCCACGAAACCAGCATCCGTCGGGTGACGCTTTCGCGAAGCGTCCCAAGACTAGCACCCGATCACATAGCCACAAGGCCCGAACAAGCGGTCTAGCCGAATCTCCAACCCCCCTTAGCGCGACCTTCACATATCGCCCGCTATGTGAAACTGGCGAAACTCGCCAGCCCCCCTCACGCCCCCGCACTTCGGGGCTCCCCCTCGGAATCTCGCCGCCCCTCACCCCAGCGGGTCCGGACGGAACAGCTTGATCCCGTCCAGCGCCCACTGCTTCTCCGTGAAGTTCCCGCCCAGGTCCGCCGCACGCGCCCGCTCGGGCCGCGCCGCCGTCAGCGCGATCGTCGTCTTGGCGTCCAGGTTGTCGAGGAGCGCCACCAGGATCGCCTCCGGAGTCGCCGGCAGCTTCGCCGCCCCGAACTCCGCCTGCCCATGGTGCGACAGGATGATGTGCTGCAGCACCAGGATCGCGTGCCGCGGGAACCGCACCCCCGCCCCCCGCATCACCTGCTGCGCCTTGTCGTGCAGCATGATCGCCCCGTCCACGATGTGCCCCACAAGCTCGCCCCGGTCCGTATACGCGAACGCCCCCTCGTAGCTGATCTCCCGCGTCTTCCCGAGGTCGTGCAGGAACAGTCCCATCAGCACGATGTCGCGGTTGAGCTTCGGATACAGCGGACACACCGCGTCCGCCAGCTTCAGCAGCGTCAGCGTGTGCTCCAGCAGCCCCCCCAGGTACGCGTGATGCATCATCTTCGCCGCCGGAGCCTGCTTGAACTGCTGCATCAGCATCTCATCGCCGAGATACGCCCGCGCCAGCTCCTGCATCGCCGGGTGCTTCAGCGTCGACAGGATCGCCGTCAGCTCCCCGAACATCTCGTCGACCGGACGCTCCGACGCCGGCAGAAGATCACGCAGCTGCTCCGCCGTGGGCTCCAGCACACGGATGTGCTCGATGATCAGCTGCAGCTCGCCCTTGAAAGGCTGCGTCCGGCCCTCCGCGTACACGAACCCCTCCACCGGCAGCCGCTGGAACTCCTCCGCCGAAAAGCTCCACCGCCGCCCCGGCACCTGACCCGTCCGGTCCGACAGCAGACACGCCAGGTAGGGCTCCCCGTTCTTCGTCACCGCAAGCTGCGCGTTCGAGATGCAGAAGCACCCCGCAAACCGCTCCGACGTCCCCATCTCCCTGATGAACTTCCGATTGGCGGCGGACTCGGCGTTGACGTTGCTCGTGGACAAGGCTGGTTCCTCGGGTTGCGGCGGAGCGAAGACAACGCCCCGCTCCGATGCTAAGGGACGATCACCCGGCATGCCCGTTCATCGACGAGTGCACCCCCGCACTCGCACCGGCCCCCACGCCCAGGCCGCACGCCGGACACGTGTCCGACACAACTCCCCCCAGATCCGCGCCGCACCGCCCGCAACGCGGCTCGTCCGCGTCACGCCCCGGCAATTTCAGCCCCAGCGCACGCCCAAGCCCCCACCACACCACCGCCGCCGGCAGCGAGATCACCAGCGCCGCCGCAAACCCCAGCGGGATCAGGAGCGCCAGCATCACCAGGTACCCCTGCACGCCCCCCACCTGCCCCCCCACGCCGATCAGCACGATCACCCCGATCCCCACCGCCACCGCCAGCAGGTACGCCATCACATACACGCGCACCCACACCATCACGAAGCTCGCCCGCCGCGCACCGCCCCCGCCCGCGGCCGGCGCGGCTTCTGACACAGGCCTCGGAGCTTCGGCGGGAGCGCCCACGACAACACTGTAAACCCCGAACGCGCTCTACAGTCCCCGCGTGCTCCACACCCCCAAGGCGCTCATCCTCATCGGGCTCAGAGCCTCCGGGAAATCCACCCTCGCCCGCGCCCTCGCCGCCGCCCAGCAGCTCCCCTGCGCCGACCTCGACCACCTCACCGCCGCCGAGCTGGGACACGACTCCGTCCGCGCCGCCTGGGCCGCCGTCGGAGAGCCCGCTTTCAGGATCGCCGAAACACGCGCCCTCGCCCGCGCCCTCGAAACCCCGGGCGATCTCGTCCTCGCCCTCGGCGGCGGCACACCCACCGCCCCCGGCGCCGCCGAACTCCTCCGCGCCGCGCGCGACGCCGGCCACGCCGTCATCGTCTATCTCCGCTGCACACCCGACGAGCTCCGTCGGCGCCTCGCCGCCGCCGGCCCCGCCGCCCTCGCCGATCGCCCCAGCCTCACCGGCGCCGCACCCCTCGACGAAATTGAAAGCGTCTTCCGCGCGCGCGACAGCCTCTACAGCTCCCTCGCCTCACGCACACTCGAAGGCATCGACAGCCAGCAACGCGGCCTGATCGAACTCAGCCCCTGGAAAGAATGGACCTCACCCGGGCCTCACGCCGCCAGCGAATAGCGACCGCTCCGCAGCCGGTCACGCAGACGCTCCGCATCCCCCGGCTGCACGAACCGCGAGAACACGCATGCCATCCGCACCGGACCGCACTGGTCCAGGTCGTCCTCTTCGATCCACACCACGTTCGCGAACGCGTACACGGGCCGACGCTCCGTGATCCGCAGATGCTGCGCTCCCGGAAGCTGGATCCGCAGCGCCACACGAGTCCCCGGCTCGATCGGACGATCCAGCTCGAACCGCATCCCCCCCTCGGACACGTCGTACGCGTGCCCCTTCCACAGAAACTGCTCCGATTCCAGCGGTCGCACCTCGACAGCCGTGTACATCGAAGGCAGCACGTAGCGCGGGTGACGGCGGCGTTCCTTGCCGAGCAGCATTGGCCAAGCCTCCTCGGTCGGCGCCCGGCTTCCGGTATTCGATTGGCGGAAGCAAGGAGCGGTGCGGATCCGAAGGCAGGTGGCGCACACACACTTGCCGAAACGTCCTATCGGCCCTCTCCCCAATGCTCTTCATTCTGCCCCCGATTCCGCACGATGTCGGAACCGTCCGAAAGGACCGCCCAAATTCCGCAAAAATGATCGGACCTTCGGGGAAGCAGCGACCTGAATCGGACCCCGCTCCCCCGCCGGCCCGCCGCTTCCCGCCCCCCCTTCAGCAAGCGCTCAGCCGAACTGCACGCTCAGATGCCGGATCTTCTCGCCCAGCCGGCCCTCAAGCCGCGCCAGCAGATCCGCACGGATCGTCATCAGGATGTCCCGCCCCAGATCCGCCGGCACATCCACCACCTGACCGTCCGCCGTCACCGCATGCAGATGGTCGCTCATATCCGCGTCGTACCGCGCCCCGCCCTCGGCGTTCGGCAGTTTCCGCGCCAGCCCCGCCTCGCACAGCGCTTCCAGCGTGTTGTACACCGTCGCCAGGCTCGTCCCGGGGCTCGTCGACTGCACCATCCGGTGAAGCTGCTCCGCCGTCGGATGCGACTTCACCGCCGCCAGCGCCGCATACACCTCGACACGCTGCCGAGTGCAGCGGATGTCCCGCTCAGCAAACAGCGACCGCACCTGGTTCAAACGGTCATCCATTCTTCGCGCCGTCCCGTGGTCTCATCTGCGCTCCACTCCGCAACCGCTCATTCAAGGTCCCCACCAGACCCTAGGCAAGCCCCTTCACCCCGGCTCTCACCCTCGAGTACCCCCATCACGCCGCCGGGCCCGCCGGGTCTTCCCCCGGAGAAAACTCCATCCGCCGGTGCGGAATCCCCGCCTCCGAGAACTCCGGCCCGACCACCCGCCAACCCATCTTCTCGTAGAACGGCACCGCCGAAAGCTGCGCATGGCAGAACAGCGCACGCAGCCCCAGCTCCCCGAACGCCCGCCTCTCCAGGTTCGCGATCAGCTCCCGCCCGATCCCTTCCCCCCGGCGCTGCGGATCGACCGCCATCTGCATCAGCTTGCCTACTCCCCGCTCCGGATAGTGCGCCAGCAGACACGCCGTCCCGATCACCCGCCGCCCCTTGGGATGATCGATCACCGCCACGAACTGTTCGAACCGCTCCTCCAGCCCCGAGTACTCCCCGTGGAAACGCTCGATGCTGTAGCCGATGGGCTCCAGCAGCACCCGCGCGCGCAGCTCCAGCGCCTGCGAGTGAAGCGGGTGATCAGTGGTGATGACCTGCACCTTGGTCAACCCGGCATCTCCATCCATCATCGCCCGAAGCCGCGCCGCGCCGCCGCCGCACGACCGCCGCCCCGAGGGGCGGGACCAGAAAGATAGTGCCTGCTTACCACCCGGGCGAGCAAAAATCGACCCGATTGACGCCCCCCTCCCCTCAACTCGCAATGATGGTGCCGATCGCCGCCCTCGCCAACCCGTCCCCGTCACACCCGCCGAACCGCCGCTCATCCCACATGGCATCACAGCGTCTCGACATCCTCTGCGAGCAATGCGGCTACTCGCTCGAGGGTCTTCCCCCAGACCTCGACTGTCCCGAGTGCGGCCGGCCCATCCAACACTCCCTCCCCGAGCGCCGCCAGGGCACCCCCTTCCAGCGCGCCCCCTCCATCGGCTCCTGGCTCGCAACAGTCGTCCTCGTCCTCTCCCAGCCCCGCACCGTCTGGAATAACGTCCGCATCGAGCCCCTCCGCTCCACCGCCTTCCTCCTCGCAAACGTCCTCATCGCCTCCGTCCTCGCCAGCACCACGCTCATGAGCGCCGCCGCCTGGGGCTGGCGCCCGCCGCGCCTCTGGTACATCGCCGCATTCTTCTTCGTCACCACCATGATGCTCCTCGCCCTCACCAGCGTGGAGTTCACGGGACTCCGCTTCTTCGGCGCACGCCGCGGCTTCAGGACCACCACCACCGTCGCACTCACCGTCTGCGCCCACGCCTCCTCAGCATGGCTCCTGGGCGGCCTGGGCCTCGGAATCACCGCCCAGCTCAGCGAACGCATCCCCTGGCTCGCCGCCGCCTTCCAGAAAGTCGACTTCTACGTCGTCGGATCGCTCATGATCGCCCCCGCCGTCGGCGCCATCATGGTCTTCTCAATCCTCGCAGGCGTGGGCTGGCGCGCCCTCCGCTTCGTCAACCACCCCCGCGACGCCGCCCCGCCACCGCCCCCATCCCCCGCCTGACCCCGCGCCCCCCTTCCCCCCCACGCGCTCACCGCGCCGCCTCATCCTCCGCCAGCACCTTCACCAGCGTCACTTCGTTCCCCTTCTCGTTCCAAGCCACCGTCTCGCAGTACGCCCGCATCAGCATGATCCCCCGACCGCTGGGCTTCAGCAGGTTCTCAGGCAGCGTCGGATCGGGCACCGCCGTGCGGTCGAACCCCGGCCCCTGGTCGCGCACGACAAACGTCGCGCTCGCCTGACCGAACCGCACCTCAACATCCACGCACCGGCCGCCGAACGGATCCGACCCCCGCCGCTCATCGATCAGCCGGTAATACTCCTCCGTGTCACGCGCCCGCAGCTCGCTCGACACCTCCAGGTTCCCGTGGATGATCGCGTTCGCCAGCGCCTCCGTCAGCGCCAGACCCGTCCGCGCGCACTGCTTCTCGCTCGACAGCCCGTAATCCTCCAGCACCCGCTGCACATACGACACGACCAGCGGCACCGCCGCCGGATCGCTCCCCAGCCGAAGCTGAATCGAACCCCCCTGAAGAAACTGCCGCACCCGCTCACGGTGCGGACTCCGGTTCGTCAGGCTCACGATCGTCTCGAGCGTCTCATGCAGCCGCCGCGCCGACGAATCCCGCGGCACGAACGTCATCGCCCCCAGCCGGAGCTGCTTCACCAGCCCGTCATGATCCACCTGCCCGTGCGTCAGGATGATCACGGGCAACACCGCGTGACGCTCCGCCATCAGCGACGCCAGCCGCCCGTCCGACCAGCTCGCCGTATCGACCAGCGCCACCGCCAGCGCCTCCCGGCCGAGCGCCTCCTCCGCTTTCTCCACGCTCTCAACCGCCACGATCCGCCAGCGATCGCTCCGCAGCCGCGACGCGATCTGCCGCAGACGCTCCGCGTCGCCATCAACGAGCAGCACGCTGGTGGTCGACATCGCGCCCTCTCCCAAAGAAAAAGCCCCCGCGAAACCGCTCGAAGTCTACGCCCCCGCCGGCCCCGCCCCGCCATCCCCGCCATCCCCGCCGCTCTGCACCACCCCCCCCGCTACCATCCGCAATATGAAACCAAGGCGTCCCACGCGGCCGATTTTCATCGGGGATCAAAGGGTCGGAGTCGTGCAGGTCGGCGGCGGCCTCCCACGCAAGGGCTCCGCCGTCCCGGAATCCGCCGGCAAACACTGGATCACCCCCGTCGGCGCCCCCACACAGCCCGCGCCCGTCAGCGTCCAGACCATGACCGCCGGCTACACCCACGACATCGACAAGTGCGTCGCCGAAATCCACAAGCTCGCCGCCGCCGGCGCAGACATCGTCCGCGTCGCCGTCCCCGAAAAGAAGGACACCGACGCCCTCCGAGACATCATCCCCCAGGTCCGCGTCCCCATCGTCGCCGACGTCCACTTCCACTTCCAGCGCGCCCTCGAAGCCGTCGAGTCGGGCGTCCACAAGATCCGACTCAACCCCGGCAACATCAACGACCGCGCCCAGGTCATCGACGTCATCCAGGCCTGCAAGGCCCGCGGCCTGCCCATCCGCGTCGGCGTCAACGAAGGCTCAATCATCGAACGCCGCGACAAGCAGCGCCGCAAGGAAGAGCTCGGCAAGTTCTTCGCCGGACACAAGAACGGCCACCTCATGGCCCTCATGGTCGCCAAGCTCGAAGAGTACATGGAGATCTTCTACGAGCAGGACTTCTACGACGTCGCCATCAGCGCCAAAAGCATGGACGCCGCCTTCGTCGTCGACGTCTACTCCGCCATCAGCGAACGCTTCGAAGAACCCCTCCACCTGGGCGTCACCCACGCCGGACCCAAGGAAACAGGCTGCATCCGCTCCGTCGCCGCACTCTCCGCCCTCCTGTGCAACGGCGTGGGCGACACCATCCGCATCTCCTACGCCAACGACCCCATCTACGAAGTCGAGGACGGCCTCGAACTCCTCTGGTCCCTCGGCATGCGCGAACGAAAAGGCGTCGACCTCATCGCCTGCCCGACCTGCGGCCGCATCCAGGTCGACCTCTTCACACTCGTCCAGGACGTCCGCAAGGCCCTCGCCGCCGAGATCGAACTCCCCATCAAGGTCGCCGTCATGGGATGCATCGTCAACGGCCCGGGCGAGGCCGAAGGCGCCGACGTCGCCATCTTCGCCGGCGACCGCCGCGGCATCATCTACGTGCAGGGCGAACGCGTCGCCAACGTCCCCGAACCCGAGATCCTCGACCGCCTCCTCCACGAGTGCCGCCAGTTCCAGGCAAAGGTCAAACGAGGCGAAGCCAAACTCGGCGAAAAGAAAGTCGACATCATCCCCCCGGACCCCATCGGCGACCTCGGCTCAGGCTTCGATAAGATCGCCAGCGGCAACGTCGAAAAACGCGCCAGCCTGACGGTGGGGGGAAGGTAAGCCCGCACGGGCCGCCTCCGCTACACAGATCGTGGGGGCTCGGATGCAGCGAGAAATCTCGCAAGAATGGATCGGAGTCGACCGGCGTCGGCTGTCTGGCATTCCCAGACGACCAGCACGCGCCACTTAAGACGGCGAAGCGCGCGAACCGCTTTCGCGTCGCGCTCTACGTTCCGGGCCAACTTCGCTCGCCAGTAAGATCGGTTTGTTTGAGGCATGCGCGATCCTCGTTCACATTCGTGTTGGTGCCAGAAGCATCCGTGCACGAAGACCGCGGCACGGAGGCGCGGAAAAGCAAGGTCGGGCGATCCGGGAAGCCCGCAGCCCGACAGACGAAACCGATATCCGAGCCGGTGTGCGACGGAGCGAACCCTCCTCTCGGGGAAAGTGTCTCTGGAACGCACGCGCCGCATCGCCCGCGTCCGTTGGGCAGGCGTCAGATTGTCCAACTCACTCCTCCTCTTCAACCGGGCCGCCGAGCGCCGTTGGTATCTCGATTAGGAGCGAGCCGTCCGTCTCCACCTCCAGAACTCGAGCGTTGTAGGTGCGGAGGAGGTTTCCCCATGTCGGGCCGACACGATTCGCCGTGAATTCCGCCAACTCGGAAAGGTTTTGGCCGACGAAAGACTCTACAGACTCAACCGCCACCCTCGCTGCGATCTTCTCGAACTCAAGCGCGTAGCGGGCACGGTCTACATTCGCGTGATCCACAACGAGGAACGCCGCGAGCCCGTCTCGAAGGTTCTTGCCGCATCGCGCCGCGTGCGCTTTGCTCGGCGCAACAGTAACGTGGAACGCGGTCTCCCCCACTTGAAAGTCCCCAGAGCGACCGCCCTGCTCGTCGGCTGCACTATACGGGAAGTTTGGAATGGCTTTCTCGGGAAAGCGAACGGCCAGCTTTGCGCCGACCAGGTGTTGAGCCACCGCGCCCGTCTGATGGCGCTCAGCAGCCTTCGCCAGTATCTCGGCCACCATGAAGCGAGCCGGCTTCCGCGAGTCGAACTCGAATCGGATGCGTTCCAGCCGGTAGTACGCATCTAATGACTCGACGAGTGCTCTTTGCATTCCGTCGATCGCCAAGCCGAGTTCCTCCGCGCTGAGCTTGTCCAGACCAGCAGCGGTCATCGCTTGGAGTAACTCGCGGACCGGCTTGTTGTTGCCGCGATTCGTCCGCCCGCCCTCACTCGGAAACTCCCGCTTCTCGCCAAATCGCTCCAACACCTTGCGGAGCGCCGGCAGGCTCATCCCGGCGATCTGTGCACCGCCCTCCGCGAGGTGGTCTTCAAGTCGGAGATCGCACTTGTTGCGCAACCGTTCCAGCACTATGAGTGCCGCCGCGATCGTCCCTTTGGCCGGACGCCCCGCGTACTGCCTCATCGGTCTTAAAGATTCGTACCATCTCCAGAAGTGTGACAATGCTTCGGGCAGCTTCGGCATCATTCAAGCTCCCACAGTCGCCGCAGACTCGGTCTTGGTTGACCGCGAGGCCGCAAGGAGCGGATTGAGGTAGTGCTCCGCAATCCACGAGATCGCGGGAACGCACACCGCATCCCCAAAGCCGAAGAATGACCGGTTGGCTGGACCCACGATGCGAAACTCGTCTGCGCCCATGAGGCGGGCGCACTCTCGCGGCGTGAGCAGCCGGGCCGCGAATCGTCCATATCCAGCCTTGAAGAGAATTTGACGGCCGCTTCCGCCCTTGGGTGTGCGCAGGCATCCAGCGATGCCGTCGGTGCGCAACTCGCCCATCGAGCGCTTGGTTCCATCTGCTTGCGCGCGGACCCGTCGGAAGACAGTGGCATAGGACCATCGCCGCTTCGCGATCATCACATTCGCAATGCTTCGGTGACGCTCCGAGAATTGCCCGTATAGATACTTCGCGCGATCCTTGCTCCACCACTCCGGCGCAGTGTCCGGCAGGTCTTCCAGAATGTCGGCTAAGTGCTTCTCCGAGCGGGATGGGGGCTCTGGAAGTGAGCGGATTCGCCAGTCGATACCCGGGTGAGACAAGACAAACTCCCTCACGAGCGCTGGCCGGATTCGACTCTCCACGAAGAGTCGACTAGCCGATGAATCAGGAACAACCGAAGCAACCACGAAGAGACGGGGTCGACTCTGCGGAACGAACCACTTCGCGTCCAAGATGAACGGATCAACCGAGTACCCCAGTTCGTTGAGCGCCTCCATCGCGGACCGGAAGTCTTTGCCGCCATGTGATGTCAGAAATCCCACCACGTTCTCAAGCATGACCACCGGCGGACGACGCTTCCCCATCCTTCGAAGCAAGTCAACGAATCCCCAAAACGCCGAAGACTGGGCCCCCTTGTCCAATCCGGCACGCGCACCCGCGAGTGAGAGATCCGTACACGGAAATGAAGCCGTCGCGAGTTCGACATCGGGAACATCGTCGCCAACGATCGCGTGAACGTCCCCCAATTGAAAGTGGGCGTCCGCATCTCCGAAATGTGCGTTGTATTGCTCGCGCTTCTCAGGGTCGATGTCGTTGGCGAACGCCAAAGACCATCCGCGTGCCTCCAGCCCCATGCGCACGAGGCCGATTCCGGCGAAGAACTCGGCAAATCGAGGGGATTCTCCGCGTCGCGCCGATCCGCTTTGCCAGAAGGTGAGCTGCCCCGTTCTCATGGAGTTAGGGTATCCGACTGCGCTTCCTTTTGCTCCCCTCACCCCTCCCCCTTCACAATCCTCCCCGCCGTCAGCGCGTCCGCCATCGGCCCCGCCGCCGCCGCTCGGTGCGCCACCTTCCCCGTCTCAACATCCACAAGCACGATCTCCTCCCGAGGCCCGGCACACTGCGCCGCCACCCGCCGCCCGTCAGGCGTGAACGCGATGCTCAGCGGCGCGCTCCCCGCTCCCCCCTCGGCCCCCACGCGCACGCGCCGCCCCCGCTCCGGCTCCGCCGCATCAAACAGCCCCACCGACCCCGCCTTGGGCAGCGACACCGCCACCGTCCCCCCATCCGGCGCAAACCGCACGCGGAACGGGAACCCCGCGCACTCCATCTCCCGCACGACCTTCCGCTCCCGCGCATCCACGATCACCAGCCGGTCCGAACGGTTGCACGCCACCCACACCACCGACCCGTCAGGCGACGCCGCGATCCCCTCCGCCCCGTCCGGCACATCGATCACCGTCCCCGCCTTCCACTCCCCAACATCCACAGGCGTCACGCCCCCCGGCACCACGTGCGCCACCCACGCCACGCCCCCCGACTCCGCCACCATGTGCCCCGCCTGCCGCGAGAGCTCCAGCGTCGCGAACGTCCCCTTCGCCGCATCAACGCGCAGCAGCCGAGGCGGCATCTCCACCGTCACCAGCGCCTCGCTCGTCCCCCCGAGAAACGCGATGTCATTGGGCCTCTTCAGTTCCCCCAGATCGATCGTCCGGTGCACCGCCCGCCGGGCAAGATCCACCACCACCAGCCGCGAGTCCGCCGGCTGATGCCCCGGCCCCGGCCCGCCGTACGCCGACCCCAGCAGCCAGCGACCATCGTCCGACACCGCCAGCTCGTGCGCCCCGAGCCCCACGTCGATCGACGCCACCGCCGACAGGTCCGACGCCGACACGATGTGCACCCGGTTGTCCCCCCGGGTCGAGTACACCACCGCGTCCATCGTCTCCCCCGCCCCCGCCCACGCCGCACCCACCGCGCCCACCACACACGCCGCCACCGCCCCGGCCATCATCATCGCGCACGTCATTCGACGCCTCCTTCCATGCCCTCGCCGCCGCGGCGGTCGCGCCGCAACCGCCTCTCTACCGGCCACACCCGCGCCGGTTGAGCGCACGCCGCGCTCTCCGCCTCCCTTCCGACCCCGCCCCGCGCCATTTTTTCCGCGCCTCGCGCCATCTCCCCGTCCCCACGCCCGATGCGCTCCGCCCGGCGCCTCCTGCGCCCCCCGCACACGACCTCAACGTGCGCACGCGCCCGCCCGCGCGCCCCTTCATGACGGACTCACCGCCGGGAGCGGCCGTCACACGGGCGCGTCCGACTGCAGCGGCCGCACCCCGAACCTCCCGGCACGCGCGGCCCGTGCAAGCGGAAGTCCCGCAAAGGCCGCACACGATCGCCCATGCATGGGTTTACCGCCCCGCCCGCCCGCCAGCCTCTCGAGCCCGAATCAGCCGACATCCCGAGCCAAGCACAGCCGCGTCGGCGCCACCCAGCCGCCGCGTCCGCGCCGCCCGCCGGTCGTGTATTCTGACCGCGCGTGGACTGGACGCTGATCGCCGCGAACCTCCTGACGCCGCCGATCCTGTTCTTCGCGCTCGGACTGGCCGCCGGCCTCGTCCGCTCGGACCTCGAGATCCCCGAGGCCGTCACCAAGCTCCTCTCGCTCTATCTCATGTGGGCCATCGGCATCAAGGGCGGCCTCAAGCTCCGCGAAACCGGCCTCACCCCCGAAGCACTCACCAGCCTGGGCCTCGCACTCCTCCTCGCCTTCATCGTCCCCGCATACGTCTACATCATCCTCCGACGCTTCCTCGACGTCGCCAACGCCGCCGCCCTCTGCGCCGTCTACGGCTCCGTCTCCGCCGTCACCTTCCTCACCGCCGTCGCCTTCCTCCACCGCCAGGGAGTCGACTCGGGCGGACACATGGTCGCCGCCCTCGCCCTCATGGAGTCCCCCGCCATCCTCATGGGCATCCTGCTCGCACGCCGCGCCGCCTCGCCCGCCCGCAACCCCGCCGACAAGCTCCCGCCGCTCCGCGACAGCCTCCGCGAAGCCGCGCTCAACGGCCCCGTCGTCCTCCTCACGGGCAGCATGGCCATCGGCGCCATCACCGGCCCCGCCGGACACGACATGCTCAAGCCCCTCTACGCAGACCTCTTCCAGCCCATCCTCACCTTCTTCCTCCTCGAGCTCGGCCTCGTCGCCGCACGCCGCGGCCGCGTCCTCCGCAAGGTCGGATGGAAGCTCCCGCTCCTGGGCATCGTCTTCCCGCTCGTCAGCGCCGCCATGGCCCTCGCACTCGCCTACGTCGCGCGCCTCTCCGAAGGCGACGCCTTCCTCCTCGTCGTCCTCGCCTCCTCCGCCTCGTACATCGCAGCCCCCGCCGCCATCCGCCACGCCATCCCCCGCGCCAGCGCGGGCCTCTACGTCCCCATGGCCCTCGCCGTCACCTTCCCCTTCAACATCGTCTTCGGAATCACCTTCTACTGGGCCGCCGTGCACTGGCTCTGGGCAAGATGACATCCGGAGGTGCCCCGTGCAGCCCGCCGTTCTCTTCTGGTTCTACAAACGCTTCGACGTCAGCCGCGAGCGCCTCGGGCTCCTCCGCGCCATGAACCCCGGCGCCGCCATCTTCGCTCTCTTCGGCGGCGCGCCCAACGACACCGACGCCGCCCGCGCATGCACCGACGGCCTCGCCGACGACTTCTGGTGCTACCCCGAGCCGCACGACCCACGCTGGAAATGGCGCCACGGCGATCAGCTCATCGCCCGCTGGCACCGCGACCGCGGCCGCGACCTCGACTGGAACACCATCTTCATCATGCAGTGGGACCTGCTCGCCGCCCGTCCGCTCGCGGAACTCTTCGCCGACCTCGCACCGGGCGAGGCCCTCTTCTCCGGCCTCCGCCCCTTCGCCGAAGTCGAAGCATGGTGGCCCTGGGCGGATCCGTCATCATGGGCCCTCTACGACTTCCGCAAAGTGCTCCGACTCCGCCTCGCCTACCGCGGCCCGCTCCTGGCCTGCCTCTTCATCGTCCCCTGCCTGCCCCGCGTCTTCCTCGACCGTTTCGTCGCCATGGGCGCGCCCCGCGCCGGCTTCCTCGAGTACAAGCTGCCCACGCTCGCCGCCGCCCTCGGCATCCCCGTCAGAAACGCGCACCCGCACGAGCCTTGGTGGTCGCAGGATCCCGCCCAGCAGGACGCCGACGCCGGCCGCCGCGCCCTCAACGCCGTCCAGCAGGAAGTCACCGAGGACACCATCCTCGCCGAGCTCTCACGTCCGCTGGGCCGGCGCCTCTTTCACCCCGTTTCCGAGCCGCTCAGCCCGCGCCTCCGCGCCGCGCTGCACGCATGACCGCGCGCCGCCCACGCATGAACCCCTCCTCACGCCGGACCCCCGCGCCGCGACCCATACCATCCGCGTGATGCTCGACGCCATCATCATCGGCGGCGGACCCGCCGGGCTCAGCGCCGCCCTCGTCCTGGGCCGCTGCCGACGCCGCGTCCTGCTCATCGACGCCGGACGACCGCGCAACTACGCCGCACGCCGCTTCCACAACTTCCTTTCCCGCGACGGCGAAGACCCCGCCCAGCTCCTCCGCCTGGGCCGCGCCGAGATCGCCCGCTACGGCGTCGAGCTCCGACCGGACACCGTCACCCGGGCCTCGTGCACCCGCGGCGGCTTCGAGATCACCACCGCCGCGGGACACCGCGCCTCCTGCCGCACGCTGCTCCTGGCAACGGGCGTCGTCGACGAACTCCCCGCCATCGACGGCGCCGCACGCTTCTACGGCTCGGGCCTGCACCACTGCCCATACTGCGACGCGTGGGAATACTCCGGGCGCAGCATCGCCGCCTACGGCCGCATGCACAAGGGAATCGGCCTGGGCATGAGCCTGCTCACGTGGTCGCCCAACGTCACCGTCCTCACCGACGGGCAGAAGCTCCGCGCCCAGTCGCGCCGCGACGCCCGGGAGCTGGGCCTCACCCTCCGGGAGGAAAAGATCGCGCGCCTCGAGCCCCGCCTCCCCGCCGGTCCGGGCGCCACCGACGCGCCGCCCGCGGACATCCTCGGCGCCGTCGTCTTCCAGACCGGCGAGCGCCTCGAGATCGACGCCCTCTTCTTCAACACCGGGCAGTATCAGCGCAGCGCCCTGGCCAGTACCCTGGGCTGCTCGCTCACCAAGGACGGCGGCATCGCCCGCGACAAAAGGCAGCGCACCGGCGTGCCCGGTCTGTACCTTGCAGGGGACGCGTCCCACGATGTCCAGCTCGTGATCGTCGCGGCCGCGGAAGGAGCCAAGGCCGGGATGGCCATGAACGGCGAGCTCCAGCGGCGGGACCGCGGCGAGGAAGACCCCGAATGAGCACCCACGTTCTCATCGCCTCCGCCTGGATGCTGCTGGCCCTCCTCGCCGCCGTCGCGCTCACGGGCGCCGGCTGCGCAGCGACCGGCCCCGATGCGGGCGCAGCGCCGCGCGCCCCCGCGCGGGGCGCCACCGCGCCAGACACCGCCGAGCCGGGCATCCGCTTCGCCAGCCTCCACTGGAAGGGCCGCGAGTATCGCTACGCGCTCTACGTCCCGTGGGGATACGACCCCGCGCGCCGCTGGCCGCTCATCCTCTTCCTCCACGGGCGCGGCGAGAGCGGAACGGACGGCACGCGCCAGCTCGCCGTCGGACTCCCGCGCGACCTGGTGTACGACTCGGGCCAGTGGCCCGCGCTCGTGCTCATGCCGCAGAAGCCCGATCAGCAGTCGCAGTGGGAAGATCACGCCGGGGCCGTGCTCGCGATGCTCGACTCGGTGGAGTCGTCCATGGCGGTGGACGAGCGGCGGATCGTGCTGACGGGCCTCTCGCAGGGCGGGCACGGCTGCTGGAGCATCAACGCCGCGGCCCCGGGCCGCTTTGCCGCGCTCGCGCCGGTCTGCGGCTACTCAGCCCCGCCGCAGGGCCCGGCGCGCCAGTGGTCCTTCGACCCGGGCGAGCCCCGCACCCGCGCCTACATCGACGCCGCCCGAGCAGTGCCCACGTGGATCTTCCACGGCGAGGCGGACGACGTCGTCCCCGCCGCGCAGAGCCCAGGGGATGCACGATGCGCTCGCCGCGCTGGGCGCGCGCACCCGGCTGACGCTCTTTCCGGGCGTCGGGCACGGCAGCTGGGAGCCCGCCTACCGCGATCCGGCGCTCCGCGAGTGGCTGCTCGACGAATCGCGGCGCTGAACCGCCGCGCGGTGCACCGGCGGTGCGCGCCGCCCCCCTCAGCGCCGGCGACGCAGCAGCCCGAGCGAGACCAGCACCAGCGACGCCGCGCCGGGCGCGGGGATCTGCTCGACCACGAAGCTCGCGCTGTAGTTCGTGAGCGTGCCGGTCTGCTGGATCCACAGCGCGTATGTCCCGGCTTCGAGCGGCGGCGTGAAGCCCGTGCCCTGCGCGCCGATATCGGGCAGGATGTCCGTGCCGATGTCCTGCGGCCCGAAGAGCGCCCAGCCCAGCAGATCGTTGGGGGTGACGTCGTCGGGATCCGGAAAGAAGACGGCGCCCGGCTGGACGCCGATGAACGCCGCGAAATCGTCGCTCTGATAATCGAGCAGGTCGATCCGCGTGAGCCGGAATCCGGGCAGGATCGTGAGCGTCACGAAGTCGCGGTCGAGCGAGCCGTCGGGCCGGAAGCCCTCCAGCACGCCCTCGAGGATGTTGTCGCCCTGGGCGAGGACGAAGACGCCGGGCGTCAGCCGATCGTCCGGCAGATCCCCCTGCGATGACTCGTTCCAGATCGTGGCGCCGTGAACGGACGACGCGGCCAGCGCGAGAGCGGCGACAACAACGCCGCGACGTGTCAGTGAACGCATGACGGTTTCTCCCTCAGGGTCACAGATACTCTGCGCCCGGACCCGCACGGGTCAAGCTCCGCGCGGCGCGAAGAACTCCCATTCGCGTGCAGGCTGCACGGTGCGACAGGAAAGGTTCTTCCCAGCCGCGAGAGGGCTTCATCCCGGCGGAAGCGCGTCGCGCAGCCGGCCGCCAGCGGCCGCCAGACGGCGCTCGGCGTTGTCGAAGTCCGCCCGCCACGCGTGCATCAGCGCCGCGTGCTTCACCGAGCCGCGGGCCCGGTCGAGCAGCTCCAGCGACGCCGCACGCTCGAGCCCCGTCAGCGATGAGACGATCCGGGCCGCGCGGTCGCGCAGCTTGTCGTTCGTGGCGCGCAGGTCCACCATCAGGTTGTCGTGGACCTTGCCCAGCCGGACCATGAGCGTGGTGGTGATCATGTTCAGCACCAGCTTGGTCGCGGTCCCGGCCTTGAGGCGCGTGGAGCCCGTCAGCACCTCCGGGCCGGTGATCACCCGGATGTGATGCGCGACGGAGGGCGGCGTGGGCACGTCCGCGCAGGTCAGCAGCCCGGCGAGCGCGCCGCGGGCCGCGCAGCGCTCGACGGCGCCCAGCACGTAGGGCGTCGTGCCCCCGGCCGCGATCCCCAGCACCGTGTCGCGCGGCCCGACGTCCAGCGCGCGGATCTCCGCCGACGCGCCGTCCGGGTCGTCCTCCTTGCCCTCCGACGAGACGCGCAGCGCCGCGTCGCCCCCCGCGATCACGCCCACGATCATGCCGGGCGGCGACTGGAACGTGGGCGGGCACTCGGAGGCGTCGAGCACGCCCAGGCGGCCCGACGTTCCCGCGCCGAAATAGATCAGCCGTGCGCCCGGGTGGGCCAGCATCCGGGCCGAGAGCGCCTCGATGAACGCGACGATCTGCGGCGCGGCGCGGGCCACGGCGGCGGGGACCGCCGCGTCCTCCTCGATCATCAGCGCCACGCAGTCGGCGACCGAGCGGCGGTCGAGATCGCGCGAGCGCGGGTTGCGCTGCTCCGTGTCGAGCCGGGAACGGTCGGGTGGGGGCACGGGTGAGCGGCCGGTGGGAGAGAGGGTGTCATCCCCGCGGGATCGGAAGGGCGGGGCCGATCAGCTCCGCCAGGCGGTCTGGGGGCGGCCCACGTACTCAGCGACGGGGCGGATCAGCCGGTTGTTGGCGTGCTGCTCCATGATGTGAGCGGCCCAGCCCGTGATCCGCGAGGCGACGAAGATCGGCGTGTACTGCGGCACGGGGATGCCCATCGTGAAGTACGTCATGCCGCAGGGGAAGTCGACGTTGGGGTGGATCTGCTTCTTCTCGAGCATGATCTTCTGGACGTGCTCGCCCAGCATGAACCACTTGAGGGCGGCGTGCCCGCCGGGGTTCGACGTGTCGCGCTCGGCCATCGCCCGGCCCAGCGCGTGCAGGATCGGGGCGCGGTGGTCGCCGTTCTTGTAGACGCGGTGCCCGAAGCCCATGAGCTTGCGCTTCTCGGCGAAGGCGCGGTCCATCCACTGGTCGACCTTGGGGGTGCCGATGCCCGCCTCGCCCACGGCGTCCATGATCTCCTTGAGCATCTCCATGGCGGCCTCGTTGGCCCCGCCGTGCAGAGGGCCCTTGAGAGCCGCGATCGCGCCGGTCACAGCGCCGTGCAGGTCCGACAGCGTGCCCGCGATGACGCGGCCGGTGAACGTGCTGGCGTTGAAGTCGTGCTCGGCGTAGAGGATCAGCGAGACGTCCAGCACGCGGGCCTGCTCGGGGGTCGGGCGTCGGCCGGTCATCATGTAGAGCAGGTTCGCCGCGTGATCGAGCGCGGGGTCGGGGGCGATGATCTCGCGCCCGTCGATGACGTTCTGCATGTGGCCGATGACGGTGGAGATTGTCGCCAGCAGCCGCTTGGACTTGCGGAGGTTGGCCTCGGGCGAGTTGTCCTGGCACTCGGGGTCCAGGTGCGCGAGGACGCTGACGGCGGTCCGCAGCGTGTCCATCGGGACGGTGCTGGGCAGCTTGGCGGTCTTGCGGATGACGTCGGTGACGAGGTCGGGGAGCTGGCGCATCGAAGCGACCTCGCGCTTGAACGCGGCGAGTTCGGCGGCCGAGGGCTTGTGGCCCACGAGCAGGAGGAAGGCGACCTCGTCGAAGGTCGCGTTGGCGGCGAGGTCGTGGATCTCGTACCCGCGGTACAGAAGCTGGCCCTGCGTGACGGCCCCCACTGTCGTCTGGCCGGCGATGATTCCTTCCAGACCGGACGATTTGGCGGGCGCGGAACCGGCGGGCGCGGCAGCGGACATGCGAGACTCCGGATGGAAAGAGGCAGAGGCGCGGGCCGCGTCGGGCTGACACCGCCCGGCGCCGAGCGCCCGCGCGATCATGCTACGGGAAGGGGCGGACGCGGGCGAACGTGCGGGGCGGCGGGCCCGGGGGCTAGCGCCGGGGGTCGGGCCCCGGGAAGGGCCACTCGTCGCCGGGCGTGTAGCCCAGCAGGTCGTACAGCTCGGCGCGGGTCTGGAGGCGGTCCAGGAACGGGGCGACCGAGCCGGCGCGCTTCAGCTCGGCGAGCGTCCGCGTGACCTCGCCCATGGCGGCGCGCAGCGTGGTGACGGGCCAGATGACACAGGAATATCCGAGGCTCCCGAAGCGCTCCAGCGGGATGACGGGCGTCTTGCCGAACTCCGTCATGTTGGCGAGCAGCGCGGCGCCGGCGACGTGCTCCTTCACGGCGGCGGCCACCTCGCCGAACTCCGCCTCGCTGGAGAGGCCCTCGGGGAAGATCATGTCGGCGCCGGCGTCCAGATAGGCCCTGGCGCGATCGATGACGGCAGGGAGGCCCTCCACGCCCCGCGCGTCGGTGCGGGCGCAGACGATGAACGACGAGCCCCCGGCGGGGAGCGCGTCGCGCATGCGGGCGGCGGCGGCGACCTTCTCGGCCATGTGGTCGACGGGGACGAGCCGCTTGCCGTCGAGGTGCCCGCAGCGCTTGGGGAAGACCTGATCCTCGATGTGCAGCCCGGCGGCCCCGGCCCGCGCGTACTCGCTGACGGTGCGCATGACCATCTCGGACTCGCCGAAGCCCGTGTCGGCGTCGGCGAGCACGGGGAGGGCCGAGGCGCGGGCGACCTGCTCGATCACGCCGCAGAACTCGCTGAGGCTCACCATGCCGACGTCGGGCATGCCCATGGAGGCGCTGACGGCGGCGCCGGAGACGTAACAGCCCTGGAAGCCCGCGCGGGCGACGGCGCGGGCGACGAGGCCGCTGGGCGCGCCGGGCAGGCCCACGCACGCCGACTTCATGGCGCGGCGGAGGCGGAGTCCCGGATGTTCCTGCTGGTGGGTGTGCATGGCGTGTGGTGATGGAAGGATCAGCCGCGGACGCTGGCGCGCAGGCCGCGCGTGGCGCGTTCGCGGAGCGTGGGCATGAGGTCGCGGACTTCCTGGGCCATGCGGGTGTTGGGGAACTGCGTGATGATCTGCTCGCCCACGCCCACGGCGTCGTCCCACAGATGGTCCTGCACGGCGAGCTTGAAGCGGACGCCCAGGTTCTCGCGCAGCTTGCCGATCACGCCCCGCGCGACCTCCTGATAGGGGGCCGCTTCGCTGGGCGTGAGGTAGAGGTCCAGCTCCTGGAGCAGCATCATCGCCTCGTCGACGGCGTCCTTGTCGGCCGCGAGGAGGAAGCGGCGCTCCAGGTCGCGGCGGTAGCTCTCGCGGTTCTGGTCGATGCGGGCGCGCAGGCCCTCGACGCGGTGCGACTCGGGGTAGAGCCGCTGGATGCGGGCGGCCTCGGCGTAGGCCTCGGGCCACTGGCGGCGGCGGACCATCTCGTCGAGCCCGGCGAGCGCCTCGACGACGTGGCGGTCGAGCGTCTGGGCCCGGGCGCGCTCGATGCGCGAGCGGAACTCCTCGGCGTCGGCGCGGTAGCCGAACTGCTCGGCCAGCTCCTTGACCAGCACCATCGCGGCGTCCCAGTCCTCGTCCTGGATGTCCTGCTCGATGGCGCGGCGGAGCAGCTCGCGCTCGCGGCGGCGGTGGATGACGCGCTTGGCGCCCTCGGAGAGGCCCCCCTCGTCGGTCTGGCGGCGGACGGCCTCGATGAGCTCGGCCATCTGGCTCTCTTCCGAGGCGGTGCCCCGCGACTCGCCCACGCGCCAGGCCAGCAGCATGCTCAGCGGCATGAAGAGCGCGATCAGCCCGACCGCCGACAGGGCCCACAGCGGGGGGACCGTAGGGCGCACGGCGATCATCAGCGCCGCGATGATCAGGATGAGGAACCAGAGCGTGGTCGCGATAAAGGGAAGATTGGGCCTTCGGGTGGGCTCACTGGGAGTGGCCATGGCAGCCTTCCTTGTGCGCGGTCTGCTGACCGGGGGCGCGGCCCGTTGCGTCACGAGCCGGGCGTGTGTTCGCCGCAGTTACGGGAGACGGGGACGAGGCAGAGGAAGCGCAGCCCCGCGGGTCCGGCGCGGAACTGGTGCTCCTGATCGGCAGGGACGAAGACGACGTCGCCGGGCTTGATGGAGCGGTACTGGCCCTCGAGCAGGACCTCGCCGCCGCCCTCGACGATGAACACTTCGTGCTCGTAGTCGTGGGAATGGCGCGGCGAGTGGCCCCCGGCCTCGACGCGGAAGGAGCGGAGCGAGAAGTTGGGCGCCCCGTGTTCGCGACCCACCATGAGCGCCATCGTGACGCCCTTGACGCCGTCCATCTGGACGGGCTT
Source organism: Planctomycetota bacterium (assembly GCA_033763795.1). Classification (GTDB taxonomy): domain Bacteria; phylum Planctomycetota; class Phycisphaerae; order Phycisphaerales; family UBA1924; genus JAEUIV01. Next base: position 43,513 of record JANRJV010000011.1, on the reverse strand, counting down.
GCCTTCGACCTCGTTGATGTTGCGGATGAGCATCGGGGTCTCCGATCGGACTCTACCATGAGGGTATGCCCAGCGAGCAGAGCGGACGATCACGGAGCGGTGCGGAGGCCACGGGGGTGTCGGTCCGGGGCTTTGAGCTGGGGCCCTTCCAGACCAACTGCTACGTCGTCAGCGAGCCGGGGGGCGGCTGCTGGATCGTGGACGCGGGGTTCGATCCCGGTGAGCTGATCGACTGGATCCGGGGGGCGGATCTGCGACCACAGCTCGTGATCCTGACGCACGCGCACATCGACCACATCGCCGGGCTGGATGAAGTCCGGCGGGCGTTCGCGGGCGTGCCCGTGGTCATTCACGCGGCGGAGGCGGGGTTCCTGGGTGACGCGCGGCTGAACCTGAGCGCCGCGCTGGGCGAGCCCTTCGAGACGGGCGGGCCCGACCGGACGCTCGCCGAGGGGGACGAACTGACGCTCGGCGATTCGCGGTGGCGCGTGCTGCACACGCCGGGGCATTCGCCGGGGGGCGTGGCGCTGGTGTGCGAAGCGCTGGGGCTGGCGCTGGTGGGCGACACGCTCTTTGCCGGCTCGATCGGGCGGCACGACTTCCCGACGAGCGACGGGCCGCTGCTGGTGCGCTCGATCCGGGAAAAGCTCTACGCGCTGGACGAGCGGACGCGGGTGCTGCCGGGGCACGGGCCCGAGACGTCCATCGGCCGGGAGAAGCGCTCGAACCCGTTCGTGCGGGGCGAGCTGCGTTGAGCGGGGGCGCGGCCATCAATCCGAGGTTCGCCGAGCTGCCCGAAGCGCTGCGGCGGCAGTCGGTGACGGCGAGCTTGGGGGGCGTGCCGGCGCTGCTCGCGCATCCCGAGGCCGGATGGCAGGAGGCGGGCGCGCGGCCCGCGGCGCGGCCCGTGATGATCTGGATGCACGGGCGCACGGTGAACAAGGAGCTGGACCCGGGGCGGTACCTGCGGTGGATCCGTGCGGCGGGGGGCGGGATCGCGGCGTGCGCGCTCGACCTCCCGGGCCACGGCGAGCGCTTCGACGCGGCGCGGCAGGGGTCGGACGCGACGCTGGAGATCGTGGAGCAGATGGCGCGGGAGGTCGACTCTGTGGTCGAGGCGCTGGGGGAGGCGCGGTGGCGCGGGGCGTTCGATCTGTCGCGGGTCGGGATCGGCGGGATGAGCGCGGGGGGCATGGTGACGCTGGTGCGGCTGACTCGGGCGCACTCGTTCCGCTGCGCGGCGGTCGAGGCCACGGCGGGCGACTTCGACATGATGAGCCATTTTGTGGCGTTCTCGACGCGTGGCGGGCGCGACCCGGAGCGGAGGCTGGCGCGGGCGCTCAACCCGGTGGCGCACCTGGAGGCGTGGCGCCCGGTCCCGCTGCTGGCGCTGCATTCGGAGGCGGACGAGTGGGTGCCCATCGCGGCGATCCGGTCGCTCGTCGAGGAGCTGAAGAAGCGGTACGCCGCGGCGGGGGCGGACGCGGAGACGGTCGAGCTGAAGACCTGGGAGCGGACGGGCGCGCCGAACGAGCACGCGGGGTTCGGCCGGGTGGCGAGCGCGGCGAAGGACGCGCAGCTGGCGTTTCTTCAGAAGTGGCTGGCGGGCTGAGCGCGGCGGCGCGGGCGCGTCAGGCTTCCATCGGCGCGCCGAGGAGCTGGCGCTTCTGGCGGACGAAGCGCATGTGATGCTCGACGTGGTGCGTGTACATGCGGACCATCTCGGCGAGGGTGACCTTGCCGTGCTCGTTGTGCACGCCCCAGCGCTCGAAGGCGTCGGGGGTGAGAGCGCGGAGGATGTCGGCGGTGATGTGGCGGTTGAGGCGGTAGACCTCGGCGGCGGTGCGGGCGTCGAGGTGCTCGTAGCCGAGGTGGCGGGCGAAGGAGGTTTCGTCGTAGCCGATGAGCAGCGGCGGCTTGGGCTCGGCGATGATCCGCTTCATGCGGTGCGAGGCGATGAGGTCGGAGTCCATGACGTGGACGACGATTTGCTGGATGGTCCACGTGCCGGGCGCACCGGGCGGGGGCGGCGCGTTGAGCTCGCGCGGCGAGAGGTCCGCGATGGCGGCGACAAGCGCGTCGGCGCCGGCGGCGTAGGCTTCGATCATGGCTCTGTCCATGTGAGCGGTGGCACTCCGTTTCGCGGGCCGAGGGTGGTGTTCGGCGGACAGGATACGGGGCGGCGCGCTCAGGCCCCGCCGGGGAAGACCTTGCGGAGGATGGCGAGCAGCGTGGGGCCCTCGAGGTAGGCCGGTGGCGGGCGGTAGTAGATCTCGGTGAGCGCTTCGCCCGGGCGGGGGGTGATGCGGCGGGCGGTGCCCTGAACGGCGGCGAGGGCGCGCTCTACGGGGTCGGGGTCGGCGGTGCGGAAGATGACGTCCTGTTCGTGGAGGGCGATGGAGCGAACGCCCAGCCTGCGGGCGGAGATGCGGAGCGAGGCGAGCTCGAGTGCGGTGCGGACCGGCTGGGGGACCGGGCCGTAGGCGCTGGCGAGGTCGGCCTCGATCTGGGCGATCTCGGCTGGGGCGCGGGCGGCGCCGATGCGGCGGTAGGCCTCGAGGCGGCGCTGCTCGCTGGAGATGTAGGTCTTGGGGACGGCGCCGGTCAGGCCGATCTCGATGGTGGTCTCGGCGGGCTCGGCGGTCTCCTCCTGGCGGAGCTCGCGTGCGGCGGAGTCGAGGAGGCGGCAGTACATGTCGTAGCCGACGGCGGCGATGTGGCCCGACTGCTCGGCGCCGAGGAGGTTGCCCGCGCCGCGGATCTCGAGGTCGCGCATGGCGATCTTGAAGCCCGCGCCGAGCATGCTGAACTCCTCGATGGCGCGGAGGCGTCGGACGGCGACGTCGGTGGGCGGCCGATCCGGCGGGAGGAGGAGGTAGCAGTAGGCGCGGTGCTTGTACCGGCCGACGCGGCCGCGGAGCTGGTGGAGCTCGGCGAGGCCGAAACGGTCGGCGTTGTTGATGATCATGGTGTTGGCGGTGGGGATGTCGATGCCGCTCTCGATGATGGTGGTGGAGACGAGGATGTCCGCCTGCCGGCTGAGGAAGGCGTGCATGACCTGGGCGAGCTCGTCCTCGGGCATCTGGCCGTGGCCCACGACGATGCGGGCGCCCGGGGCGAGCTTCTGCACGTCGTCGGCGACGCTGTTGATGTTGTGGACGCGGTTGTGGACGAAGTAGACTTGGCCCTCGCGCGAGAGCTCGCGCTCGATGGCGCGGCGGATGCGGACCTCGTTGTAGGGCAGGACCTCCGTGACGACGGCGCGGCGGTCGAGGGGGGCGGTGGTGAGCGAGGAGATGTCGCGGAGCCCCAGCATGGACATGTGCAGGGTGCGGGGGATGGGGGTGGCGCTGAGGGTCAGGACGTCGACGGTCAGGCGGAGGGAGAGGAGCGTGTTCTTGTGCTCGACGCCGAAACGCTGCTCCTCGTCGATGACGACCAGTCCCAGGTCGGCGAACTTGACGTCCTTGGAGAGCAGGCGGTGGGTGCCGATGAGGACGTCGACCTGCCCCTTGCGGGCGGCGGCGAGGACGGCGTTCTGCTCCGAGCGTGACTTGAAGCGCGAGAGCGACTCGATGCGGAAGGGGTAAGCGGCGAAGCGTTCGCGGAAGGTGCGCTCGTGCTGCTCGGCGAGGAGGGTGGTGGGAACGAGGACGGCGACCTGCCGGCCGAACTCGACGGCCTTGAACGCGGCGCGGATGGCCAGCTCGGTCTTGCCGTAGCCCACGTCGCCGCAGAGCAGGCGGTCCATGGGCCGGGCGCGCTGCATGTCCTTCTTGATTTCCTGGAGGCAGGCGAGCTGGTCCTCGGTTTCCTGGTACGGGAACTCGGCCTCGAACTCCTTCTGCCAGGCGGTGTCGTCGGGGTAGCGGATGCCTGCCATCGACTGGCGTGCGGCCTGGACGCGGAGCAGCTCGGCGGCGAGGTCGCGAACGCTCTCGCGCACGCGGTCTTTCTGCGTCTCCCAGCGCTTGCCGCCGAGGGTGGAGAGGGGCGGGTTGCCCGCGTGGCCACCCACGTAGCGCTGCACCTTGTCGATCTGCGAGACGGGGACGTGGAGCTTGGCGCGGGAGGCGAACTCGAGGACGAGGAACTCCTCGGAGGGGGCGGCGGGTTCCCCGGCGGGCTTCTTGCGGTTCTTGGCGCCGACGGCGGCGAGGAGCTGCTCGGCGTGCTGCTCGGCGGTGGGCTTGGGGGCGCGGGGCTTGATCTGCTGGAGCGAGACGAAGCGGGCGATGCCGTGGTCGGCGTGGACGACGTAATCGCCCGGGGCGATCTCGAGGAAGGCGTCGGTTGCCTTGCCCGCCTTGAGCCGGCGGATGCGGCGGCGGGTGTTGTAGCGGTGCAGCAGCTCGTGGTACGGGACGAAGGCGGCGCGGGCGGCGCCGGCGCGTTCCCAGATGAACCCGCGGTGGAGATAGCAGGTGAGGCTGCGGACGGGCGCGCCGGGCGCGAACTCGGCGATGAGGTCGCGGCATCGGTGCAGCTCGCCCTCTTTCTGGCAGAGAACGGTGATGTCGAGGCCCTCGGCGCTGAGCGCGGCGAGCTCGCGCACGGCGCCGGCGGCGTCGCGCGAGATCTCGGGCAGGGGCCGGGCCGGCAGCTCGATGAGCGAGCCGTCGCGGCTGGTGGTCTGCGTGAACTGGTTGATCTCGCAGAGGGCGCGGGAAGACTCGCGGAGGAGCTTCATGACGGCGGGCGGGCCGAAGACGCCGCGGGCGTCGTGGACGCGCTCGTAGTAGCCGCGGGCCTGCTCGGTGACCTCGATGAGCTCGGCGATGATCGCGATGCAGGCGCCGCGCGGCAGCGCCTCGAGCACGCTGCGCTCTCCCGCGTCCTGCTGCTGGGCGGAGGGGGTGAGGGCGCCGACGAGCTCGACGGCGGCGATGCGCGAGCCCGAGCCCATGGTGGCGGTGTCGATCTCGGTGATGGACTCGATCTCATCGCCGAAGAAGTCGACGCGGACGGGGAAGCCCGAGAGGCCCGAGGGGCGGGAGCGGGGGCGGGGCGGGGCGTCGGAGTCGTCCGGGGCGCCCTGGGCGCCCTGGGCGTCGGATGGCTCGGAGTCGCCTATGGCGCCGGGAGGGAAGATGTCGACGATGCCGCCTCGGACGGCGAAGTCGCCCGGTTCCTCGACGGCGTCGAGGCGCTTGTATCCCGCGGCGTCGAGCCAGCGGACCAGCGCCGCCGGCGCGATCTTGAGGCCGGCGCGCAGGGTCAGCAGCAGGTCGTCCATGCGGGCCTTTGGGGGGACGCCCTGCATGAGGGCCTGCACGGGGCAGACGAGAACGGCGGGCAGGTCCGACGCGTGCAGCCTCCTGAGGACCGAGAGGCGCTCGGCGAAGAGTTCGAGGCTGACGGCGGTCTCGCCCGGGAGATACTCGAGCGCGGGGAAGCGGATGGCGTCTATCCCGGCGGCGGAGAGCTCGTCGGCGGCTTCGTCGGCGTCGTCGAGGTGCGCGACGACGAGGACGACCGGCGCGCCGGTCCGCAGGGCGACGGCGGCGGCGACGAAGGCAGTCGAAGAGCCTGCGGCGCCGATGGCGGAGGTGTGCTGGCCCGCTGCGAGACGCTCGGCGAGCGCGAGGACGGCGGGGTCCTGGGCGATGAGGTCGAGATGGGGATGGTCGGTGCGCATGCGCGTGCGTCCGCACCGGTCCGGCGCGAGCGCCGGGCCTGCGGAGGCGGGGTCCTCTGGATCAGGGGTGACTGTACGCGGGCGCGGGGGGCGTGGGAGACGCGGCGGCGGACCGGTCGGCGGGCTCGCGGCCCAGCGTGACGTGGTCGCGGAGGGCGTCGAGCGTGCGGGGCCCGATGCCGGGGACGGCGTCGAGATCGGCGAGCGAGCGGAACGGGCCGTGCTGCGCGCGGTGGGTAACGATGCGCTCGGCGAGGGCGGGCCCGATGCGCGGGAGGGCTTCGAGCTCGGCGGCGGAGGCGTGATTGAGGTCGATGAGGAAGCCGGCGGGCGTCGGGGAGTCCTGGGCGCGGGCGCGCTCGGCGTGCGCGGCGGGGGCGGCGGGGGCGGCGGGCTCGCGCAGCGGGGCTGAGATGAAAGCGGCGGGGAGAGACGCGGCGGCGACAGCGGCGAGAATGAGCGCGGCGAGGATGCGCGGCGGTCCCGCCGTCCAGTCTTCGGGCTCATCGAGCGGCCGGCGTCCCGGCGCCCGGAGCGGGGCGTTCACGCTTCGGCCTCGACGGGCGGGAGCTTGAGCGGCGACGCGCCGGCGCGGAGGGCGGCGCAGGTGTCGGCGAGGCGCTTGAGGGCGGGCTTGGGCTTGCCGTCGCTGGCGATGACGCCCCCGCCGCGCATCTCGGGGGCGTTCTCTGAGTCCCAGAGCATCTGCCAGCAGACGGACTGGACGCAGGGCTTTGAGGCGGCGACGGTCACCGCGCTGGTGAGCCATTCGGCCTGCACGCGGGGCGACCAGGGGGCGTGCCAGTATCCCGGGTCGGCGTAGAGCGAGCGGTGCTTGGTCTGGCTGGAGGGCGGCTTGAAGGCGACGCTGGGGGCGCCGACGGCGGTGATGTGTATGGGCTTGTCGAACTCCGCGAGGACGTCGAGAACGGCCGAGAGCTGCATGAGGTCGCGGGCGGCGCGGCCGGGCTCGCCGTCGCCCATCTGGAGGCGGACGGCGAAGCCGTCGAAGTTGATGCCCGATTCCTTGACGAGTCCGGCGTAGAGGATGGGGGCGAGGCTGCGGTCGATGTGGGTGGCCTGCTCGCCGAAGGGGCTCGAGATCTCGACGAGGACGGTGGCGGCGGGCTGGAGCTTCTTGGTGGTGAGGACGGCGAGGCGTGTGAGGTCGACCATCTCCTCGAGGCGGAAGTTGAGCTCCATGTTGGCGTTGACGCCCGAGATGACGGTCCAGCGCGGGACGGCGCGGCGGTAGCGCGTGACGACTGCCTTGAGGTGCTCGTAGGCGAGCTCGCGGAGCGTCTTGTAGTCGTTCTCCCAGATCATGAGCCAGCGCGGGAGGGCGCGGGCGGAGAGATCGAGGAGCGGCCCGCCGCAGACCGGGAGCTTGGCGGTTCGGACGGCCCACTCGATCCAGCGGTCGGTGGCGACGAAGTTGCGCTGGCCTTCCTCGCGCTCGATGTCGGACCAGCGTGCGGGGACGGAGACGAAGTCGAAGCTGCGAGCGACGATCTTCTGGAGGGGCTCTGAGAACTGGTCGGGGTAGAGGGTGCAGCCGATGGGTGCGCGGGCGGGCTCGTCGCACTCCGTGTCGTCGCTGAGGGCGATGGTCGATTCGGCGTGGCGCTGCGAGAGCGATTTTTTCGACGGGGGCGCGGTGCGGTGGGCGAGGTCGCGCTCGGCCTGCAGGAGGGTCATGCGTTCGCCGGCCTCGATGCCCAGGGCGAGCGACTGGCGGGCGAGCTGCGAGACGCGGACGGCGGTGTCGACCTTGCCGTCGTGGGGTGTGGCGATGGCGCCGGTGAAGAGCTCGCGGGCCTTCTCGAAGCCGGTGATGACCTCGTGGGTGTCGGGGAGGTCGGAGAGGGCCCACTCCTCGAGCTTGTTGAGCAGGAGCATGATGCGGTGGCGGGCGAGCTCGACGTAGAGGTTGTAGGGCTCCTCGCGGTCGGGGAGCAGGCAGGTCTGGACGCAGAGGCGGCCCAGCGGCCCGGCGTCGATCTGGACGCCCAGGGCGGCGGCCTCGGAGGAGTGCTTGCGGCAGACGATCATGCCGTTCTCGAAGGCGATCGAGCCCGGGACGGTGAGGTCCTCCTTGCCCACGAGGTAGGAGTGGTGGAGAGGGATCTCCTTGGCGGGCCCGGCCTGGTCGTACACGGCGAACTTGATCATCGCGGGACAGCTTCTCGCAGGACGCACAGGCCCGTCGGGCCCTCCGGGACCCTCGGGGGTCATTGTCCCGGCGGGGCGCACTTTGGCAAATCGGCGTGGTCGGTCGCGGGGCCCGGCCGCGGGTATTCTCCGGAGGTGAGCCCCACGATCGCCGAGACACGACTGCCCCTTCCGGGGCGCCGCAGCGGGAAGGTGCGCGATGTGTACGAGCTGCCCGGGGCGGGTGGCGGGGCGGGCCGGCTGCTGATTGTGGCGACGGACCGGATCTCGGCGTTCGACGTGATTATGCCGACGCCCGTGTCGGGCAAGGGTGTGCTGCTGACGGACGTCTCGGTGCGGTGGTTCGGGATGATCGAGAGGCTGGGGCTGGCGCGGACGCACCTGCTGTCGACGGATGAGCGAGAGCTGATCGGCGCGGGGTCGCCGGCTCTGGACGCCGGTGCGGCGCGGGCGCTTGCGGGGCGGATCATGATCGCGCGGCGTTGCCGGGTGGTGCCGGTCGAGTGCGTGGCGCGGGGGTATCTCGACGGGTCGGGATGGGGGGAGTATCAGGCGAGCGGGACGGTGTGCGGCGTGGCGCTGCCGCGGGGGCTGGTGCGGGGCGACCGGCTGCCTGAACCGATCTTCACTCCTGCGACGAAGGAAGAGATGGGCCGGCACGATGAGAACATCGACTTTGCGCGGGCGTGCGGGGTGGCGGACGAGTGGCTGAAGAGGCAGGGCGGGGCCCTGGGGTCCGGGCTGACGGGCGCGGCGCTGATGGAGCGGCTGCGGTCGATGACGCTGTCGATCTACGGCGCGGCGCACGCGTACGCGGCGGAGCGCGGGCTGATCCTGGCGGATACGAAGTTCGAGTTCGGGTTCGAGGAGGGTGCGGCGGAGCCGATCCTTGTGGACGAGGCGCTGACGCCCGATTCGTCGCGGTACTGGGACGCGGCGAAGTGGAAGCCCGGGGGCGAGCAGGCGTCGTTCGACAAACAGTTTCTGCGGGAGTATCTGAACGGTCTCACGGCGCGTGGGCAATGGAACAAGGCGGCGCCGGGGCCCGAGCTGCCCGCCGACGTTGTCGAGGGGACGCGGGGGCGCTATGAAGAAGTGCGGCGGCGGCTGTTCGGCTGACCCGCCGGGCGGCGGCTTTCCGAGGAGCGAGCTGAAGATGATGAGGCTGATCAAGCGCGGCGTGTCGGGCACGGCGGGAGTGTTGCTGCTGAGCGGGGCGGCGAGCTGCCAGCCCATCGATGAGGGGCCCGTGGCGCTGAGCGGGCTGGCGCCGGCGGCGCAGGGATGGACGATGACGGTGCTGGCGGGCGGGCTGGAGCATCCGTGGGGGCTGGCGTTCCTGCCCGGGGATGAGGGCATCCTGATCACGGAGCGGCCGGGCCGGATCCGGCTGTTCAAGGACGGGGCGCTCAGGGGCGAGCCGATCGGCGGCGTGCCCCCGGTGCTGGCGTCGCGGCAGGGCGGGCTGCTGGACATCGCGCTCGACCCGGACTTTGCGCGGACGCGGCTGGTGTACCTGACCTACGCGCACGGGACGGTCGAGAAGAACAACACGCGCGTGGCGCGGGCGAGGTTCGACGGGTCGACGCTGAGCGACCTGGAGGTCGTGTTCGACGTGACGCCTCACAAGCGGGGCGGGCTGCACTTCGGTTCGCGGATGCAGTTCATGCCGGACGGCTCGCTGCTGGTCGGGTTGGGCGACGGGTTCAACTATCGCGACCAGGCGCAGGACGTGGGGTCGCACCTGGGCAAGATCGTGCGGCTGCGGCCCGAGGGGGGCGCCTTCGCGGGCAATCCGTTCGCGGATCGGGGCGGGGCGCTGGCGGAGGTGTACAGCTACGGGCACCGCAACATTCAGGGGCTGGCGCTCGATCGGGCGAGCGGCCGGGTGTGGGCGACGGAGCACGGCCCGCTGGGCGGGGACGAGCTGAACCTGATCGAGCCCGGGAAGAACTACGGTTGGCCTCTGGCGACGTACGGGCGGGAATATCACGGGCCGCGCGTGAGCCAGAAGACGTCGCTGCCGGGCATGGAAGATCCGAAGATCGTTTGGACGCCCGTGCTGGCGGCGTCGGGGCTGATGGTGTATTCGGGCGAGGCGTTCCCGCAGTGGAAGGGGGATATCTTCGCGGGCGGGCTGATGACTCGGGAGATCCGGCGGATCGATATCGATGCGTCGGGGAACATCGGCCGGCAGGAGTCGATCGCGATCCAGTCGCGCGTGCGCGATGTCCGCGAGGGGCCCGACGGCATGATCTACGTCGTGACCGACGAAGCCGACGGCAAGCTGATCCGCGTATCGCCGAAGTGAGCGCGGGGCGGGCGCTGTGCGACGGCGCGCGGCGGGCGGGCGCGCGGCGACAGAGCCGCGTGAGGGACGCTCACTGGTGTGATGGACGCGGGGACCGCGGCGAGGCCTGGCGCGGATTACTTGTCTTCGGGGGCGATGCCCATGCCGCGGCGGTCCGGGCCCTTGGGGCGAGCGGGCGGGCGATAGCCGCTGGTCTCGATCTCGCGGAGCAGGTGGTCGACGGCGGCCTGGAGCTGCGGGTCGGCGACGGCGTCGGGGCCTGCGCCGGCGGGCGGGATCATCTTGGAGGGATCATCGAGGACTTCGACGTCGGGGTCGACGCCGTGGCCCTCGATGCCCCACGTGCCGTCGGTCTGGTAGTAGCCAAAGGTAGGGACGTTGGGGGCGGTGCCGTCGATGAGCGACGGGTTGCCCGAGATGCCGACGAGTCCGCCCCATGTGCGGGTTCCGATGAGTATTCCGAGTCCTGTCTGTCGGAAGAGGGCTGGGAACATGTCGCCGCCCGAAGCGGAGAGGCCGTTGATGAGCATGGCCTTGGGTCCCTGGTGGGAATCGGGGGGCCATGCCCAGTCCTTGCCGTCGCGGCGTGCCCAGTAGTTGGTTCGCGGGCGGTTGAGGAGCTCGATGAACCGGGTGGGGATCTGGCCGCCGCCGTTCCATCGGTCGTCGATGATGAGGGCGGGCATGTGGCGCTGGCCGTAGAACTGCCGGACGAGGTCGGACTGTCCGGGGACCTGGGTGTTGACGACGTAGACGTAGCCGACCTTGCCGCCGGATTTTTCGGCGACGTAGCGGCGGTTGGCCTCGATCCAGGCGCGCATGCGGAGCATGGTCTCGCTGGCGAGGGGCTTGACGATGACGGTGCGGGCGGAGTCGTCGATGAAGGGCTTGTCGGAGAGCGTGATGGAGGTGGGCTTGCCGGCGGCGCCGATGAGGGCGGCGTGGATGTCGCGGGAGACGTCAATGGGTGCGCCGTTGACGGCGAGGATGAACTGTCCGTTGCGGGCGTCGACGCCGGGCTCGGCGAGGGGCGAGCGGCCGTCGGGATCCCACGCGGCGCCGCCGACGATGCGGGCGATGCGGTAGGCGGTGATTCCTTCGGTGGTGACGAGCTCGAAGTCGGCGCCGAGGAGGCCGACGGGGGTGGAGGGTCCGGTGTCCTGGTCTCCCGGGCGGTAGTAGGCGTGGCCCACGTTCAGCTCGCTGATCATCTCGGCAAGGATGAACGTGAGGTCGTCGCGGGTGGCGCAGTCATCGACGAGGCGGCCGTAGATCTGCTTCTGGGCGGCCCAGTCGACGTTGTGCATGCCGGGCTCGTAGAAGTAGTCGCGGAAGATGCGCCAGAGGTCGTTGAACATCTGCCGCCACTCGGCGCGGGGATCGACGACGACGCTCATGCCTGAGAGCGGGACCTTCTTCTCGAGCTTCTGGTCGGGGGCGGCGTCGATGACGCCTCGGTCTTCGCCCTTGCGGACGAGGAGCTTCTTGCCGTCGGCGGTCATCTCGAAGGAGCGGGCGCCTTCGAGGACGGTCTTCTCCTCCTTTTTGCGTTCGTCGGAGGCGAAGTCGTAGATCTTGATGTCGCCCGAGGGCCCGGGGCCGTCATCGTCGCCCTCGTTGATGCGCATAAAGATGAGCTTTCCCGAGTCGTTGACGGCGAGGCCGCCGAAGGTGCCGGACTTGACGGGGAGCTGGATGGCACGGCGTTCGAGTGCGAGGTCGCCCGCGGCGCCGAGGTCGATGGCGATGGGGTCGGCGTCGCGCTTGGCGGTGAGCGTTCCCGAGGAGCCGTCGCTGCAGGTCCAGTCGCCGGTGAGGGTGGAGCCGTCGAGCTTTGCCTTGACGGTGTAGGTGAGGTCGCCCGCGTTCACGCTGAAGGTGAGCTGCGCGTCCTGCTTGTCGAAGGCGGGAGTGGCGAGATCGAAGGAGTCTCCCATCGCTTCGGCGGTGCCGACGACTGAGCCGTCGTCGGCGGCGGTGAGGCGGAGGACGAAGGTGTGGGGCTCGGCGTTCTCGCGCTTGAGCTCGCCGCGCCAGACGCCCACGAAGGCCGGGCGGGAGGCGTCGGCCTTCCCGGCGTCGTTCTTCTTGTCATCGCCCTCCTCGTCGCTGCGGGGGAGGAGCGGGTTCTTGACGTCGGGGCGGAGGGGGATCGCCATCAGCACCTGGCCGTCGCGGTAGACCCAGGTGCTGTCGAGGTCGGAGTATGTGGGCTCGAAGGATCGGCTGGTGGCGAAGTAGAGCCAGTCGCCCTTGCGGTCGAAGGCGGGGTAGTCGGAGTTGAACATGTCGGCGGTGGCCTGGGTGAGCTCGCCCCTGGCGACGTTGTAGAGCCAGATGACCGACTGCGTGTTCTCCGCGCCCAGGACGAGGGCGAGCCAGGACGAATCGTGCGACCAGTTGATGGCGTTCTGGTTCGACCACGGGTCGCGCGCGACGAGCCTGGTCGAGCCCGGCTGATCGAAGTCGGGCCCGGCGAGGGAGTGGACGTAGATGGCGCCGGTCTTGTCGGTGAAGGCGATGTGGCGCGAGTCGGGGGACCAGCTGCGCATGTAGCGGTAGGCGGCGCCGTCGGTGGTGAGCTGGACGGGCGGTCGCTTGCCTTCGGCGTCGACGAGATAGAGCTCGTACTCGCCGGTCTGATCTGAGACGAAGGCGATGTGCTTGCCGCTGGGTGAGAAGAGCGGGTCGCGCTCGGCGACGCCGCTGGTGCGGGTGAGGTTGCGGGTGACGCCTTCCTCGGCGGGGAGGGTCCAGATGTCGCCGCGGGCCTCGACGGCGAGTCGCTTGCCCGAGGGGGAGATGCTGGTGTTCTGGATGAACTTGGAGGCGTCGACCGCCTGGGGCCGAAGCGCGGGGCGTGCGCCGGGGACCATGATCTCGACGGCGCGGGACTTCTGCGTGGCGAGGTCGAGGAGCATGAGCTGGCTGCCGAGCTGGAAGACGATCTCGCCCTTGCCCGCGGGGCCCGGGCCCATGGAGGGCCACTTGACGTCGAAGTCGGCGAAATCAGTGACCTGCTGGCGGGTGTTGGTGCGGAGGTCGTGCGACCAGATGTTGAGGCGGTGCGAGGGGCCTTCGTCGGAGAGGAAGTAGAGCTTGTCGGGGGAGCCGGGGGCCCACATGGGGATGGTGTCGGTGCCTTCCCAGGTGGAGATGCGCTTGGCGGAGGAGTCCTTGAGGTTGAAGAGCCAGATGTCCTGTGCCCAGCCGCCGCGGTAGCGCTTCCAGGTTCGGAAGTCGTGGGTGCTGGGGGTGTAAGCGAGCCAGGTTCCGTCCGGGGAGATGGAGCCCGTGGTGCCGTAGGGCACGGGGAGCCTTGCGGGTGCGCCGCCCTGGGGAGCGATGGTGTAGATGTGGTCCTGGCGTGCGAGGCCGGACTGGGCGTTGCTGTAGTAGATGACGCGGCCGTCCTCGGTCCAGTCGCTGATGATCTCGTCGTCGGGGTGGAAGGTCAGGCGCGTGAGTGCGCCGCCGACGGAGGGGACGACGTAGACGTCGCGGTTGCCGTCGTAGTTTCCGATGAAGGCGATGGAGGCGCCGTCGGGGCTGAACTTGGGGAAGGTCTCTCGTCCGGGCGGGGCGGCGAGGGGCCGGGCGAGGCCGCCCTCGCGCGGGACGACCCAGACGTCGTTGGCGTAGGCGAAGACGATCTCGCGGGCGGAGACATCCGGGAACTGGAGCATGCGCCCGCTGGGGTAGGAGACGTCGGCGGCGAGTGCGGCGGCGGTCAGGGCGAGCGATGCGGCGAGTGACGTTCCGATGGACATGAGGCGCGGCTCCTTCGGTGGATGAAGCCGCGATTGTAGTGGCGTGTGCGTCGGGCGTTGCCGGGCGGTGGGCGAAGATCTAGGGGTTCGTCCTCGTGACCGTCATTCGCTCGAGGATGCTGTCGCGCGGACCAACATTGAGATCGTTGCCCAGAACGACTCGGAAGCGTTCGACCGCGGGGGACATTACCCCTCCGACCGCGGGATCGCCGGGCCAGTCGTACCCGGGGTCATCAACGAAGATCTCAAGGCCTTCCGATTGCAACGTATCAAACCGAATCTTGTACCGGCCGTAGAGAGCCCACGTGATCGGGGCGTTGATCTTTGCTTGAATGCCCGGCGATACCAGCTCCAGATCATTGACCGATCCGGGCGGCTGGTTGAACTTCGTTCGGTATGCGACGCATGCCGCGGCGATCTCGCGCAGGAGCGCGGCCCGGATGGATGCTTCTCTTATCAGATCGGCGCCGCGATGGCGAGTGTAGTAGTAGACGCGAAGGTCTTCGCGACAGATGTACAGACCGACGGACAGAAGCAAAAGCGCCCACGTCACAGCGAAATAGCGTCGGCGGACCGGTGTACGGTGCGACTGTGCAGTCATTGCTTGCCGCGCGGTGGTTGGCTCAGGGGGCCCAGCAGCCGGCGCAGTTGGGGACGATGACCGTGACGGTCTGGGAGACGCCGCTGACGGAGATGGTGGCCTGGATCGTGCCCGAGACGGCGGAGCCGGCGGTGGCGGTGATGCGCGCGATGCGGATGTAGCGGCCGGCGGGGTCGCTGGGGAAGAGCTGCGGCTCGGCGACGGCGGGCTCGGCGAAGAGGTTCTGCCCCACGAACTGCGCCCAGACGCCGCCCAGCTTCACCGGATTGTTGTCGGCGAAGACGAGCGGGACGCGCGAGGTTGGCGTGAGCGAGGTGTCGAAGGCGTAGTAGGTGTCGAAGCGTGAGCAGGGGAAGGCGGAGAGGATGGTGGCGTCGGGGCGGACGTTGGTGTTGGGGCCGTAGGTGTGCTCGAAGAAGGTGCCGCCTGAGACGGCGAGCTCGTCCGCGGCGGGGACGCCCGGGATGCTGGTGGCGGTGACGAAGAGCAATGAGGCGTCGGTGTCGACGCGCAGATAGAGGTCGGCGGTGCGGAAGGCGGCGAGATCGATCTCTTCGTCGGGCTCGGCGCAGGCGCCGTTGTCGACGGCGAGCCAGGTCGCGGTGACGCCGAGGGGGGGCGGAGGAGGAGGCGGAGGAGGCGGGGGCGGGGGCGGGGGCGGGGGCGGAGGAGTTCCGCCGTCACCATCGCCGTCGCCGTCACCGTCACCATCACCGTCGCCGTCACCATCGCCGTCGCCGTCGCCGTCACCATCGCCGTCGCCGTCACCATCACCATCGCCATCGCCGTTGCCGTCACCGTCGCCGTCGCCGTTGCCGTCGCCGTCACCGTCGCCATCGCCGTCACCGGGCGGGGGATCGACGGCGGGGCTGCCGAAGCTGGAGTTGAAGTTCCAGACGGTGGGGTCGAAGGCGACGGGCACGTCGAACTCGACGAAGCTGGAGGTGCCGGGGACGCCGGTCTGGACGATGATCGTTCCCGCGAGGTCGGTCAGGGCGTTGCTTGCGGTGATTCGGCCGACGTAGACGTAATAGCCGGAGTCGCCGAAGCGGGTGGAGTCCTGCGTGCCGACGACTCCCGAGAAGTTGAAGAGCGAGCCGGCGATGCGCGTGGACGTGAAGACGGGGTTGGCGGTGCCGCCGCCCAGGAGGGAGAAGGAGGTGCCGCCGTTGAGGTAGGTGTCGAAGGCGAGGCAGGGGTCGGCGGTGGTCTGCGCGGCGGTCGGGAGGTCGTCGCGGCCGGCGGTGTCCTGATAGATCGTTCCGCCGACGGCGGTGAGGGGGTCCTCTTCGAAGGAGACGCCGAGCACGGGGGCGGCGACATCGACGCGGAGGTAGAGGTCGTTGGTGCGGAAGCCGGCGACGTCGGCGGCGCAGGCACGGTTGTCGACGGGGATCCAGCGGACGGCGACGGCGGAGGCGCGGGGCCTGGTGGGGATGGGGTTGCCCGAGATGGGTCCGCCGCCTCCGGAGCCGCCCCCGGAACCGCCGCCCGAGTTGTTGCCACCTGAGTTGTTGCCGCCCGAGTTGTTACCGCCCGAGTTATTGCCGCCGGAGTTGTTGCCGCCGGAGGGGTTGCCGGGGGTGATGATGCCGCCGCCGTTGTTGCCGCCCGAGAGGCTTCCGCCCGGGGCGTAGTCGGCGAGCCACGGGTTCTGGCGGATGATGTCGGCGAGGGTTGGCGGGCCGTTGTTGTTGCTGTTGTTTCCGCCGCTGTTGCCGGCGGATTCACCGGGGGCGGCGGGGCCCGCCGAGCCGCCTGGGGAACGGTTGGGGCGGACGCGGGCGGCGGGGTTGCCCTGCGCGATCTGCGTTGCGATGGCGGGGTTCGCGCCGCGGGCCTGGGCGTCGGCGATGCGCTGGCGGCGCTGGGCTTCGAGTTCCTGGCGGCGGCGCTCGAGGTCGGCGCGCTGCGTGGAGGCGGGGTCGGCGGCGCCGGCGGCGGGTCGATGCTGGTTTCTGCGGGAGGCTTCGCCCGTCGTGGTGGTGGAGCCGTTGGGGGTGACGGGCGAGGCGACCTTTGCCTGGGGGGGCGTGACGGCGCCGGGGGGGATGATCGGGCCGCGGGTGTCGTTCTGCTTGGTGCGCGGGGGCGGCGGGGCGCGGAGGGGGCCGGTGCGCGGGGCGCTCTGGGACGACGAGGATGGGACTGGGGCGAAGGTGCTGCGGCCGGCGAGTGGCTCGACGGGGGTGGCGGTGCCGGCGCGGGTGGCGAGGCGTGCGGCGGAGGCGGCCTCGGCTTCGGGGCCTGTCTCGGCGGAATCGGGCTCGGGGAGCGGAGCCGGCCACAACACCGCGGCGCCGGCGGCCACGGTGACACCCAGACCGATCATAATCCAAACGGACTTCATTCGTCTCTCGTCACCTTCGCCGTTGTGCCGGTCGTGCCCCGTCGTTTTGGACGACGCCCTCTTTCATACGATCATTCGGGCGTGCCGTCGCGGATCAATGCGTCAGAAATCGGTGGTTTTGCGGTTCTCTGGACGCAAAGTTCGCGGGTCGGGCGGCGCGGGGCCGGGCGGACGCGGTGTCGCGGGCGGCGCGGGGCGGGCGTCGAGGGGCCGGGCGGGGGAATGAGCAGGTAAAACGGTTTGCCACGGGCAGGTGCGACCCTTAGACTCCGACGGCTCCGACGCGACGGTTCGGCGAGGGCCGGGCTCGCGGACCACCTGTACGGCTTCTGAACGGAGACCCGACGGGCCCTGGCCGTCCGGGCCTTTTCCACCCCTCGGGCGCGTCGGGGGTGATCGAGAACAACAATCCATGACCATGACCACCATGAAGTCCAGCCCGCGTTCGTCTTCTCAGCACGGTCCGGCCCGGCCTTCGGACGCGCTCGCTCCCGAGGTGCTGCACGGATGGCTGCGCGACATGCTGCTGATCCGCGAGTTCGAGCTGCGGACGATGGCGGCGTATCAGCAGGCCAAGATCGGCGGCTTCTGCCACGTGTACATCGGGCAGGAGGCGCTGGCGGTGGGGACGATCGCGAGCGTGCAGCCCGACGACCCGGTGATCACGGCGTACCGCGACCACGGGCACGCGCTGGCGCGGGGCATGAGCGCGCGGGCGTGCATGGCGGAGATGTACGGGCGGCTGGAGGGCTGCGCCAAGGGCAAGGGCGGGTCGATGCACATGTTCGACAAGCCCAACCACCTGTACGGCGGGCACGGGATCGTCAGCGCGCAGAACGGGCTGGGGCTGGGGCTGGCGTTCGCGACGCGGTATGAGTGGGAGGTGATGGGCCGGGGTTCGAAGAAGGTCACGCTGTGCTACATGGGCGACGGCGCGCTGAACCAGGGCATCCTGCACGAGGCGATGAACCTCGCGGGGCTGTTCAGCGTGCCCGTGATCTACATCGTCGAGAACAACGGGTACTCGATGGGGACGGCGATCGACCGCGGGACGACGATGGCGCACGACCTGTCGGTGAAGGCGGCGGCGTACGGGATCGACTTCGTCGAGATCGACGGGATGGACATCGTCGACATCTACGACCACTTCAAGCCCTTCGCGGACGGTCTGCGCGAGCGTCAGCGGCCCGGGTTCGTGGACCTCAAGACGTACCGGTACCAGGGGCACTCGATGAGCGACCCGCAGAAGTACCGGACGAAGGAGGAGGTCGCCAAGTACCAGGAGCGGGACTCGATCGACCGGCTGGCGCACATGCTGATGAACAAGAGCACGGGCGCGCCGGAGGACCGGAGCGCGGCGTGGCGCGGGAGCCTGAGCGAGGACGCGTTCAAGCAGATGCAGAAGGACGTCAAGGAGGAAGTGCGGGACAGCGTCGAGTTCAGCGAGACGGCGACGATCCCGGATCCCGCCGCGGAGCTGTACACGGACGTGTACGCGCTGCCCATGCGGAACCTCTCGCCCGTGGGCGAGTACCGGCACGGGGCGAAGAACCCGCTGCTGTGAGCGCCGCCGCGCGCCGCGTGCCCCGGGGGCACGGGCGGGGCGCGGGGCGGCGGCGGGCATGCGGCGTCTGCGTTGAGAGATGGGTGGAGTGGTGAGGGCGAGCCTCCCGGGGCCCCAGGGCCGGCGGGGCGAGCGAGCCCGATGCGGATCAGAGAGACAAGCGATGACGACACTTCCGATGATTGAATCTCCCGTTCATCCCGCCGTGCCGGGCGTCGCGCTGCCGACGTTCGTCGAGGAGCACGAGCTGCCCCCGCGGGAGGGTCCCAGGCAGATCCAGTTCCGCGAGGCGCTGCGCGAGGCAATGAGCGAGGAGATGCGGCGGGACAAGCGGATCTTCCTGATGGGCGAGGAAGTGGCGCAGTACCAGGGCGCGTACAAGGTGAGCCAGGGGATGCTGGAGGAGTTCGGCGACAAGCGGATCATCGACGCGCCGATCTCGGAGAACGGTTTCGCGGGTCTGGGGATCGGTGCGGCGATGTACGGGCTGCGGCCGATCATCGAGTTCATGAGCTGGTCGTTCTCGCTGGTGGCGGCGGATCAGCTGCTGAACAACGCGCCGAAGATGCTGTACATGTCGGGGGGCCAGTGGGGATGTCCGGTGGTGTTCCGCGGCAACGACGGCGCGGGCGGGCAGCTGGGCTCCACGCACTCCTGGTGCGTCGAGGCGCTGTACGCGAACGTGCCGGGGCTGAAGATCGCGATCCCGAGCAACCCGTACGACGCGAAGGGGCTGCTGAAGACGGCGATCCTCGATCCGGACCCGGTGTTCTTCCTCGAATCGGAGCGCATGCTGGGCGACAAGGCGCACGTGCCGGAGGAGGAGTACTACATCCCCTTCGGTCGGGCGCGGCTGGCGCGCGAGGGTGACGCGTGCACGCTGGTGTCGTTCGGGCGGCCCGTGAACTTCTGCCTGGAGGCGGCGGAGGAGCTGGCGCAGGCGGGGATCGAAGTGGACGTCCTGGACATGCGGACGATCCGGCCGCTGGACATCGATTCGATCATCGCGAGCGTGCAGAAGACGGGGCGGGTGATCGTGGTGGACCAGGCGTGGCCCTTCGCGGGGATCGCGAGCGAGGTGATCACGCAGGTGTGCGAGCGGTGCTTTGACTACCTGGATCATCAGCCGGTGCGGGTGACGAGCGACGACGTGCCGGCGCCGTACGCGAAGAATCTTGAGCAGGCGTTCTTGCCGAATAAGAGCAAGATCGTCGCGGCGGTGCGGCGCGTCGTGGGGGCGTGAGCGCTTCGGGCGGGCCCCCACTGCTGACAGCCGCGTCGTGTCCGTATCGAGAGACTCATTTCCCTCAGCCAGGATCATCCGATCATGCCCATCCAGATCTCAATGCCCCGCCTTTCGGACACCATGGAGCGCGGAACGATCGTTCACTGGAACGTGAAGGAGGGGGACGCGGTGAAGCCCGGGATGGTGCTGGGCGACATCGAGACGGACAAGGCGACGATGGAACTGCAGGCGTTCGACACGGGGACGGTCGCGGCGATCCTGCTGAAGGAAGGCGATTCGGTCGACGTGGGGAAGAACATCCTGGTGCTCGCTGAGGAAGGCGAGGACGCGGGTGCGGTCCGCGCGACGTTCGCCGGCGGCGGCGGCGCGGGCGCGGCGGCGGCGAACAAGCCGGCGGCTGCGGCGGCGAACAAGCCGGCGTCGGGCGGGGCCGGATCGTCGGGCGGGGGCGCAGCCGTCGCGTCGGCGCCCGCTCCGGCGACGGCGCGGGCGGGGAACGGCGCGAACGCGGGCAATGGAGCGAGCGGGGGCAACGGCGTGGCGTCGTCCGATCGGGCGACGGGGCGCGTGTTCGCCTCGCCCCTGGCGCGGAAGATCGCGGACGAGCGGGGGATCGACCTGGCGGGGATCCGTGGGACGGGGCCCAGCGGGCGGATCACGCGGAAGGACGTCGAGGCGGCGGGCGCTCCCTCGGGCGGGCGGCGTCAGCCCGAGGCGGCCGGTGCGTCGGCGGCGGCGGCGGCGGGACGGTCGCCCGCGGCGATGCCGGCGGCGATGCTGACCGCTGGCGGCGGGCTGGAGAGCCGCGTCGAGCAGCTCTCCAACATGCGGCGGACGATCGCGACGCGGCTGGTGCAGAGCAAGCAGACGATCCCGCACTACCAGGTGACGGTGGCGGTGAACATGGATGCGCTGCTGGCGCTGCGGGGCCAGCTCAACGAGCAGCTGGCGGCGCAGAACGTCAAGCTGAGCGTGAACGACTTCCTTGTGCGGGCGTGCGCGCTGGCGATGCACGAGCATCCGTACGTCAACTCTTCGTGGGGGCGCGACGGGGCGAGCATCGAGCTGCACGAGCGCGTGAACATCGGCGTGGCGATCAGCCTGCCCATGGAGCGCGGGGGCGGGCTCGTCGTCGCGACGCTGCGCGACGCGGACCGGACGGGCCTGCGGCAGATCTCCGCCGACACGAAGGCGCTGGCGGAGAAGGCGCGGACGCGGGGGCTGTCGATCGAGGAGATGGACGGGAGCACCTTCACGATCTCGAACCTGGGGATGTTCGGCGTGGAGCACTTCACGGCGATCATCAACCCGCCCAACGTGGCGATCCTGGCGGTCGGGGCGGCGGTCGAGAAGCCCGTGGCGCGGAACGGCCAGCTGGTCGTCGGGCACGAGATGCAGATGACGATGTCGAGCGATCACCGCGTGGTCGACGGGGCGATGGCGGCGGCGTACCTGCAGACGGTCAAGCGGATGCTGGAAGCGCCGGCGACGCTGCTGGTGTGACGGGGGCGCGTCCCGGGCCGGGCGGGGTCAGCGGCGGCGCTGCGCGATGGTGTAGAGGGCGAAGACGTCGTCTTCGCCTTTTTCGTTGGTGGTGGGGTAGCCCAGGGCGGCGAAGATGGCGCGGGCTGTTTCGCTGTCGTCGTGATCGAAGGCGACGACGCGGAAGCCGGCGGCTTCGAGGGTCTCGCGCGGGAACGGGCAGCGGCCATCGCTCCAGGGCTTGTAGGTCTCGTCGGGGCCCGAGAGCTTCGGGGAGATGTTGTAGATGACGAAGAGGCCTCCCGGGACGAGGGCGCCGTGGACCTCGGAGAGGAAGACGTCGGGCGGCACGCCCAGCTTGACGAGTGTGCGTTCGTCGGCGGGCCGCTCGGGGTTGATGTAGCCGTTCTTGAGGGTGTTCTTGGCGGTGATGACGTGGAAGCCGGTCTCGGCCTCCGCGGCGACGACGGCGGCGACCTGCGGGTCCGAGGGCCAGCTGCCGTGGACGAGGGCGAGTCGGCCCAGCCTGGGCCCGGTGGCGTCCTCGACTCCGGTCTCGATGATTCCCTGATCGTTGACGTCGCGGTAGAGGGCCTGGAGCCTGCGGTCGATGTCGACGCCGACGACGTAGGCGCCGCGCTGGGCCATCAAGCGGAGGTGTCCGATGTGGCCGTAGCCGAAGTCCATGATCCGGCGTCCTGGCCAGCGCGTGCGGATGAAGACCTCGGGGACGGCGGCGGAGGCGACGTCGAGCACGCGTGCGTAGACGAGGGGCGAGCCGTAGCGCGTGCTGTAGTAGAAGTCCTCGTCGATCATGCGCGGCTGGAGCGCGGCGCGTGCGGCTTCGTCCATGTCGGCGGCGTCTTCGGGGGCGTACCAGGCGCCGGTCTGGGGGTCGACGAGGACCTGTCGCGGCTCGATGCGCGGGAGACGCTTGGCCTCGGCGAGGACGGCGGAGGAGGTCGGGTGCTTGAGGAGGAGGCGGACCTTGTCGGCGTCGATGATGAGCTTGTCCACGCCGCGGGGGCCCTCGTCGCGTTCGGGGAGGGCGGGCGCGGGCGTGAGCGGCGGCGCGGGGGCGGCGGGCGCGGGCGTGAGCGGCGGCGCGTCCTGGCGCGCGGACGCGGCGTGGGCGGCCGCCATGAGCGCGAGAGCGACGGCGAGCGGACGGACGAGTCGTGGATCGGGCATCGTGAGGTTGTACCGCGGCGGGCGCGGCGGGGCTGCCCGGGTCAGTGCAGGGACGAGGTCAGCCACACGACGGGAGCGATGAAAACCGCGGCGACGAGGCCCGCGACGAGGAAGGCGGCCGTGACCCCGGTGGCGAGGATGGCGGCGAGTTCCTGCCTGGTGTGCTTGCGGGGCTTGCTGGCGTGGGGGACGTTGACGGTGCGCACGGGAAGCTCCGGTGGGAGCGCCGGTGCGGGTCAGCGCGAGCGGGATTCGTCGGAGAAGGGGGCGGGGCGGTTGACGCGGAGTGGCGCCCCGATGGGCGAAGGTCGGGGTGGCGCGGCGCGACCGTCCCCGACGGAGGGACTGATGGTCCGCGAACCGCTCAGCGCCCGGTATGCTCGCGGTCGGCGGCGGTCCCGCCGATCCATCGGAGGCGACGATGTCGGACGTACAGATGCTGGGCGTGCTTGGGGCGGGTCAGATGGGGGGCGGGATCGCGCAGGTGGCGGCGGTGGCCGGGATGAACGTTGCGGTGTTCGACGCGTTTCCGGGGGCGGCCGACCGCTGCCGGGCGACGCACAAGAAGTCGCTCTCCAAGCTGGTCGAGAAGGGGAAGCTTTCGCACGCCGACGCGGACGGGGCGCTGGGGCGGATCCGGTTCGTGAGCGCGCTGGAGGAGCTGTCGAGCGCGGACTGGATCGTCGAGGCGGTGGTCGAGGACGCGAAGGTGAAGCGCGAGCTGTTCGCGAAGCTGGCGGCGCTGCTGCCGCGCGAGAACGTGGTGCTGGCGACGAACACGAGCAGCATCAGCATCACGGAGATCGCGGCGGGGGCGGGTGCGGCGGCGTCGCGCGTGGTGGGGATGCACTTTTTCAACCCTGTGCCGCTGATGGCGCTGGTGGAGGTGATCCCGGCGGTGCAGACGTCGCCCGCGGTGGTCGAGCGGACGGTGGCGCTGGCGGCGCGGATGGGCAAGACGCCCCTGAAGGCGAGCGACCGGGCGGGGTTTGTGTCCAACCGCGTGCTGATGCCCATGATCAACGAGGCGTTCTACGCGTGGATGGAGGGGGTCGCGGAGCCCGAGGCGATCGACGGGATCATGAAGCTGGGGTGCAACTTCCCGATGGGCCCGCTGCGGCTGGCCGACTTCATCGGGCTGGACACGTGCGTGCACATCATGAACGTGCTGGCGGACGGCCTGAACAACGACCGGTACCGCGCGTGCCCGCTGCTGAAGCAGCTGGTGACGGCGGGGCGGCTGGGGGACAAGACGGGCCGCGGCGTGTTCGAGTATCCCGCGAAGTAGCCCCGCTTAGCGGACGAAGCGGGTGAGCGGCATGGTCGCCATGGTGTGCAGGCCGGGCGGGCACTGACGCAGCGACGCGATGGCGTTCAGGGTGATGGCGCTGGTGGCGATGTCTCCCTGGACGGCGCCGGCGATGGTGCTGTCGATGACGGGGTCGCCCGGCGCTCCCTCGATGATGACACGGTCGCGCGGGCTGTCCTGCCCGATGGCGGCCTGAAACTCGAGGGTGATGACTTCCTGGCCCGAGGGGTCGAAGGCGTGGCTGGTCTGGCGGACGCCGCTGATTCCGCCGGCGGGGATGCTGCCCAGGGCGGAGGAGAGGGCCCGCGGGGCGCGGACGGGGGCGATGGTCTCGTTCCAGCGGGCGATGGAGAGGCCCATGGCGTGGGCGATGAAGTGCATGCTCTCGCCCAGCCCGACGTGGCGGAGTGTTCCGGCGGCGACGCGGGCTTCGAACTCCGCGTCGGTGAGCGCGGCGCCGATTTTCTTCTGGAAGGGAACGCGGCGCGTGGAGGCATCCTGGTAGCGCTCGACGCGGACGCGGCGCACGCTGCGGGCAACGGCGGTGAGCGCGACGGGGAGCGTGTCCATGAGGAAGCCGGGGTTCACGCCCGTGCCGACGAGCCGTCCGCCGCGGGCGCGCGCGAGCTGGTCGAGCTCTTCGGCGGCGGCGGCGTGCCGCAGCCATGGCCAGAGCAGCTCTTCGCAGGTGCTGACGACGGTCATGCCCCGGCCCAGCAGCTCGCGGAAGGTCGGGACGCACTGGGCGAGGTCCGACGAGGTGGCGACGACTGCGGCGGTGAGGGATTGCGGATCGGTGCGGGCGAGGGCCGACTCGATGGAGGGCTGGACGGTCAGGTCTCCCGCGCCGGGGACGACGTCGCGGGCCCGCTGGCCCGAGAGGCGGGGGTCGGTGTCGACGATCCCGGCGACGCTGCCCAGGGAGCGGGCGACGTAGTCCGTGAGGATGATCCTGCCGAGGGGGCCCATGCCGACGAAGAGCACGTTCCAGGGGGCGCGCGGCGCGGTCTTCATAGGCGAGCCAGTGTACGGGCGGGGCGGCCGGGGCCCGGGGGCGGGGCGCAAGAGGTCGGAAGGCGAGCGGGGCCCGGGGCAGGGCGGCGGTCAGGGGGCATGCTGGAGGCTGCCCACGTAGCGCGCGGGGGCGGACTCCACGGGCTGGCGCCAGCGGTCGAGATTGAAGGTGATGACGCAGCGGCAGCCGTCGGGGGTGATCTCGTGATCAAGCGTGCCGCCCAGCTCGAGCTCGCTGAGGCCTCGGATGAGCTTCATGCCCAATCCCTCGCGGAAGCTGCCGGTTGCTGGGGCACCGCCGTGCTCGCTCCAGCGGACCTCGACGATCCTGTCGCCTTCGCCGGCGGCGATGGCGGTCCAGCGGACGGTGACGGCGCCGGCTGGAGCGCGGAGCGCGCCGTGCTTGAGGGCGTTGGTGCCGAGTTCGTGCAGGATCATGGCCAGAGGGGGCACGGCCTGGGGCGGGAGGAGGACGGGGTCGCCGCTGTAGTCGAGCTTCTGGCCCTGCTCGGTGAGTGGCTCAACGAGGGTCGAGACGAGTTCTTCGATGTGCAGGCCCGACCATCGGCCCTTGGCGAGTGCGGTGTGCGAGCGTGCGAGGGCGTGCACGCGGCCGGTGAAGGCGCGGTGGAAGGTCTCGCGGTCGGTGGTGCTGGCAAAGGTGCTGTCGGCGAGGGCGAGGACCGAGGCGAGGCTGTTCTTGACGCGATGGTCCAGCTCGCGCATGAGCAGGAGCTGGCGCTCGCGGTCGAGCCTGGGCTCGGTGACGTCGATGCAGGAGCCGATGTAGCCGCTGAACTCGTGGGCGTCGGTGAGGAGCGGCACGCCGTGCTCCTGGATCCAGCGGTACTCGCCGTCGGCGCGGCGGAGGCGGTACTCCATCGTGAAGCTCTCTCGCGCGTCGAAGGCGCGGGAGTACTGCTCGGCGCAGTGGGCGCGGTCGTCGGGGTGAACGCCTTGCACCCATCCCGTGCCGAGCTCCTGTTCGAGGGTCCGCCCCGTGAACTGGAGCCACTGGCGGTTGAAATAGGTGCACTGCTTGTCGAGCCCGGCGATCCAGATGAGCACCGGCGCGTGATCGGCCATGAGGCGGAAGCGCTGGCTCTCGGCGCGAAGGCGCTCGGCCGCGGCTTCCCGGTCGGCCTCGTGCGACTTCAGGATGAGGTACATGACGAGGCTGGAAACGACGACGAAGACCAGGCCCTTGTAGCGGCCGACCAGCACGACCAGCTCGGTCGTGGGGAGCATGGACCACATGGCCGCGTCGGAGATGAGGATCCACAGAATGGACGCGACGAGGTAGGCGCCGGCGAAGGCGATGGGCAGGAATCTCGATCGATCCCCGTCCGCGGTCGTTTCTGCGGGCCTTGATGTCATTCCCCGTCCCCTCGAGGCGCGGCAGGCACCTCGGCCGCACCGCTCCCGGTTCGTGGGATAGAGTACCACTTATGAATCAGTCGCGATCCAGCGCAAACGTTCCCCCGCAGCCCGTCATGCCGGGCGTCGATCCCGCCGCCGTGACCATCTCGGGCCTAGTGCTCGACGCGGTGTACGGCCCCGACGCGCCGACGCGCTCGATGAAGCCGGGGAGCGCAGTCAGGGAACTCCCCGACCCCGGTGTGTTTCCCTACACGCGCGGACTCTTCCCGCAGGGGTACCGGACGCGGCTGTGGACGATGCGCCAGTTCGCTGGCTTCGGCTCGGCGGACGACACGAACAAGCGCTTCAAGTACCTGCTGGAGCAGGCGAACTTCGGCAAGGCTGATCAGAAGGCGAACACCGGGCTGTCGACGGCGTTTGATCTGCCGACGCTGATGGGCCGCGACTCGGACGACGCGCTGTCGGCGGGAGAAGTTGGCAAGTGCGGGGTTGCGATCAGCACGATCGAGGACATGCACCGCCTGTACGCCGACATCCCGGTCGACCGGGTGACGGTGTCGCAGACGATCAACGGCCCGGCGGCGGTGATCTGGGCGCTGTACCTGGCGCACGCGCTGCAGCGGGGCATGAAGTGGACGGACCTGGGCGGGACGCTGCAGAACGACATCCTGAAGGAGTTCCACTCGCAGAACGAGTTCATCTATCCGCCCGAGGCCTCGGTCAAGCTGGTGGTGGACACGATCGAGTTTCAGTCGAAGTTCCTTCCCAGGTGGAACAGCGTCTCGATCTCCGGGTACCACATCCGCGAGGCGGGTTCGACGGCGGTGCAGGAGCTGGCGTTCACGCTGCGGGACGGGATGGAGTACGTGGAGGCGTGCCTCGACCGCGGGCTGAACATCGATGAATTCGCGCCGCGGCTGAGCTTCTTCTTCAACTCGCACAACGAGTTCTTCGAGGAGATCTGCAAGCTGCGGGCGGCGCGGCGGATCTGGGCGCGCGTGATGCGGGAGCGGTACGGGGCGCAGAACGAGCGTTCGTGGTTCATGAAGACGCACGTGCAGACGGCGGGGTGCTCGCTGACGGAGCAGCAGCCGCTGAACAACATCGTGCGCGTGGCGTACCAGGCGATGGCGGCGGTGCTGGGCGGGTGCCAGAGCCTGCACACGGATTCGATGGACGAGACGCTGGGGCTGCCCACGGAGCAGGCGGTGACGGTGGCGCTGCGGACCCAGCAGATCCTGGCGCACGAGACGGGCGTGACGCGCGTGACGGACCCGCTGGGCGGCTCGTGGTTCATCGAGAACCTGACCGACCGGATGGAGGAGGGCGCGCGGGAGCTGATCGCGGAGATCGACGCGATGGGCGAGTACGGGTCGGGCCCGCGGCGGCAGGACGCGTACGCGCCGCGGCAGGGCTTCGGCCGATCAGTGGTCCACGGGATCAACAAGGGCTACTTCCGGCGTGCGATCGCGGAGGCGAGCTACCGCTTCAGCGAGGAGATGGAGGCGGGGGACCGCATCATCGTCGGCGTGAACGAGTACGTGGACAAGGACGAGAAGCGCGCGATCGACATCCTGGAGATCCCGCACCAGGTCGAGGTGGATCAGTGCGCCCGGCTGGCCGACTTCAAGAAGCGGCGCGACGCGGGCAAGGTGAAGCTGGCGCTGGACAACATCCGCGCGGTGTGCCAGGGCAAGAGCGTGACGGCGCAGCACGCAGAGATCGCGGCGCTGGCGGGCTCGGGCCTGCACGCGACGAACGTGATGCCGGCGCTGGTGGACGCGGCGCTGGCGGGGGCGACGCTGGGCGAGATGGTGCAGGCGATGGCGGACATCTACGGTCGGTACTCGGGCGGGCCCGAGTGGTGAGCGGCGGAGGGTGCGGGCTCAGGGGCCGCATCCGCTTGCCGGTCAGAGGCGAACACAGGGTCCATGACAGCGGTTCAACCTGCGCTGCGCCCCCCGGGCTCCGGGATCTCATGGATCGAGCGGCTGGTGGCGCGGCGGGTCATGCTGCCGATGTCGATGCGGCGTGTGCCGTGGCGGCGGACGGGCGCGGCGGTGCGCGAGGGGGCACGCGCGTTCTCGTCGCTGTGCGAGCGGGCGGGCGGTGAGCGGCTGACCCGGCGGGTGCTCATCCCGCCGACCAAGGGGCTGGAGGACGACTCGCGGTTCTGGTCGCTGGCGATGGTGGCCGACCATCTGCGGCGGGTGGATGTCCGTGTGCTGGAGGCGGTGGGCGCGCTGGCGGCGGGGCTGCCCGTGCCGACGGGGCCTTCCGCGATCGTCGACTTCAAGCCCGATCCGGCGAGCGGGCCCGAGCAGATCCGGCAGTATCTCGCCCAACTGGAGCGGCTCGAAGCGTTCTTCGCGCGGACACAAGAGCCCGGCACGAAGAAGGGGACGTTTCCGCATCCCTGGTTCGGGCCGCTGAACGCCCGGCAGTGGGCGGCGTTCCTGCCGATCCACCAGTCGCTGCACCTGACGCAGGCCCGGCGCATCGTAGACCGGCTGTGAGGCGGGCGGGCCGATCCGGTGGAATCGGGGTTGCCCTCTCACCAACAATCGAGCATGAGGTCTTCGGGGCTGGCAATCGTCGCCACTGGAATCGCCGCCACGCTCACGGCGGTGCTTGCGGTCATCATCATGACGAGGACTCTGCTGGTCGCGTCGCCGGCGGCGGTGTCGGTCGCGGCGCACGCGCCAACTCTTGCGCTCGCGAACGGGTTCACCTACGACCCGGCGGCCCTGACACCCGGCTTCCCGGAAGTGACGACGATCCGGCTGGGCGAGCGCATCCGCATGTACGTGCACGTCTCGACGTGGACTCCCGGCACGCTGGCGCTGCTCAGCGGCTCGGGGGACGTGATGATGACTCTGCGGCTGGATGTGCCGCCCGGCGGAACAATCAGCGGCGACCTGGACGCGCTGGCCCCGGGCTTTGAAGAGGTCCGGTTCTCCATGGGGCGGCTGTCGCCCGCGCGGCCTCTGGCCGAACACCGCATGGGCGTCGCGGAGGGCGAGCTGACCGCCGACTCGCTCAAGGGCGGGGCGGAGCTGCCCGAGTGGGATGCTTCGATCGGAACGAGCGAGACGGAGCTCGATCCGAATTTCGGGCGCGTGGTGATCGTTTGGTGGCGCGAGGGGGGCGCTTCGCTGCACTCGTTTACGGGCGTTGCGAGCGAGTGGAAGGGCCCGGGGCCCAAGCCCGACGAGTTCTGGCTGAGCGAGGGGGTGCGGGCGACTCTGGATGAGTATCGGAAGTCCGCGGGGGCTCCGCGCGAGCCGGACTGAGCCGGCGCGCGCAGCAGCCCGCGCTCTTTGGGAACGCGGGCTTGCGTGCGTGTGGCAGTCTGAGTGAGGCCGTGGTGGCTCAGGCGCGGCGCCGGCGGAGGGCCGCCAGACCGGCGAGGGCCATCAGGCCCGCGGAGCCGGGGGTGGGGACGCCCCGGAGCTGGAAGAGCAGGTCAAGCGGGCGGAAGCCGTCGACACCGTTGACGCTGGCGTCGAAGGCGCTCTGGGCGTCGCCGCCGGGGAGGGGGGCGTTGCCCGCGCCGCCGCGCCAGATCAGGACCGCGCCGTCGGGGTTGGGGAGAACGGCCGCGACGCTCATCCAGTAGTTGACGCCGCCCTGGAGCGCGACGGAGCTGATCTCGGCGGAGTAGGTCGAGTCGGGGAGGCCGAAGTTCGACTCAGTGACGAGCGCCGAAGCGATGAGCTGGTCGGAGATGACGGCGCCGGGCAAGCCGGTCTGGGTGTCGGTCTCGTAGAAGGTGATCTGGAAGCCGGTGATGGCGGTGAGCGGGGCGAGCTCGACGGTCTCGCCGCCGCGGAAGTCGAGGTAGCCGCTCCAGTCGACGCCGGTGACCTGCGAGTCGCCGCCGAGGGTGAAGTTGTCGAACGAGCGCCAGTTGCGCTGGGGGTCGGCGTTGAGCTGCGAGCCCCAGAGCGACGCGACCTGATCATGGGCGAGCTGATCGAACAGCACGTTGCCGGCGAGCGAGGCGGGGGCGAGGGCGAGAGCGACGAGAGCCGAGGCGACGATCTTCATGGGAAACTCCTTTCGGGGGTTGGTGCGCGATGGATGCGCGGTGTTCAAGCGGGCGCCGCCCCGGACGGGGGCGGCGCGCGGCGACGGAGCGGCGATCGGAGACGTTTTCCGCCTGCTCCGACGGGTGAGGTGTTCCGCGTGTGAGGCTTTGGAACCGATGTGCGACCGGCTCCGAGAGACAGTGCGTCAACCGGGGGTGAGATCGCAGAAGAAATCCGACGGTTCGCCGGGGCGCGTGCTTAACCGACGCTTAGCGCGGGCGGGAGAGAATCACCGCGAGGGGCGCGGCGCGTGGGATGCGCGGGCGGAGCCCGTCGCGGCGGTACGCTGCACCTGAGGGACCAACGATGCACGGATCCACGCTGAGCCGTCGTGACATTCTCGGATCACTGGCGGCCGCCGGGGGCGCGCTGGCGCTGGGCGGCGGGGGCGCCTTCGGTCAGGACGCCGGGCGGAAGCGGGCGGTGCGCCTGGCGCACATGACCGACAGCCACATTCAGCCCGAGCGGGGCGCGTTCGACGGGGTGGCGGCGTGCCTGACGCACGCGATGGGGCTGGCGGACCGTCCGGAGCTGGTGGTCACGGGCGGCGATCTGATCATGGACGGCTTCGAGCAGCCGCGCGAGCGCACGGCGGCGCAGTGGGACCTGTTCCGCCGGGCGTTCAGGGATCACTGCGGGGTGCCGGTCGTCCACACGCTGGGAAACCACGACGTCTGGGGCTGGAACCAGAAGAAGAGTAAGACCACCAGCGACGAGCCCCAGTGGGGCAAGCAGTGGGCGCTCGATGCGTTGGAGCTGTCGGCCCCCTACCGCTCCGTGGAGCGGGGCAACTGGACGATCATCGTGCTCGACAGCGTCTTCCCCGACCGGGGCGACGGGTACATCGGCAAGCTCGACGAGGCGCAGATGGCGTGGCTGGACTCGACGCTGGGCGCGGTCGCCGCGGCGGGTCGGCACGCGATGATCGTCTCGCACATCCCGATCATGAGCGTGACGGTCTTCGACCTGGACTCGCGGGTGGAGGAGAACGAGTGGCGGATGTCGGGCGGCGTGATGCACGTCGACGCCCAGGCCCTGCTCGGGCTGTTCCGCACGCACCGGTGCGTGCGGCTGGCGGTCAGCGGGCACATCCACAAGCTCGACCGCTGCGACTTCGAGGGTGTGAGCTACATCTGCGACGGCGCGGTGAGCGGGTCGTGGTGGCGCGGGCCCGGGAAGCGCTGCCCCGAGGGGTACGGCGTGTTCGACCTCTACGACGACGGGTCGTTCGAGCACTCGTACATGACGTACGGGTGGTCGCCCCGGGAGTGAGGCGGGCACGCGCGGTGCAACCGCGGGGTACCCGAACGGCTACAACGCCTCCGGGCGAGCGGGCCCGCCGCGTGGGCCGGTCCTGTGCGTCCCGAGCCTCAGGGAGCCACTGACATGTCGACGTCCGCACCCTCGATTCTTCGGCGCGTTGTCCGGGGCGCCGCGGTCCTCGCGGTGAGCATGAGCGGCGCGGCGCGGGCGGAAGCGCCGGCAACGATGAGCGCGGTGCGGATGCACGAGTTCGGCCCGCCGTCGGTCATGCGGGTGGAAGAGGTGCCCACGCCGCGCCCCGCCGCGGGGGAGATCCTGGTCCGCGTGCGGGCGGCGGGCGTGAACCCGGTCGACTGGAAGGTGCGTTCGGGGCAGATCAGGCAGTTCGCGTCGACGCTGCCCTACACGCCGGGGTACGACATCTGCGGCGTGGTGGAGAGCGTGGGCGAGGGGGTGACGGCGTTCGCGCCGGGCGACGAGGTGATGGCGTACATGGCGCTGACCCGGGGCGGGGGCTACGCGCAGTACGCGGTGCTGCCCGCGACCGAGGCGGCGAAGAAACCGGCGTCGATGGAGCACGCCGCGGCCGCGGGGCTGCCCCTGGCGGGGCTGACGGCGTGGCAGGCGCTGGTCGACACCGCGAAGCTCGACAAGGGGCAGACGGTGCTGATCCATGGCGCGGCGGGGGGTGTGGGGCATCTGGCGGTGCAGATCGCCAGGTCACGCGGGGCGCGGGTCATCGCGACGGCGTCGGAGCGGAACCTGGAGTTCGTGCGCTCGCTGGGGGCGGACGTGGTCGTCGACTACCGCGCGCAGAAGTTCGAGGAGGTCGCGTCGGACGTCGACGTGGTCCTCGACACCGTGGGGGGCGAGACGGGCGAGCGCTCGATCGGCGTGCTGAAGCCGGGGGGAATCATCGTGTCGATCGTGGGGATGCCCGACCAGGCGCGGTGCAAGGAGCGCGGCGTGCGGGGCACGGCGATCCTCGTGCGGCCCGACGGGCGGCAGCTGGCCGC
This sequence comes from Planctomycetota bacterium, assembly GCA_033763795.1. Classification (GTDB taxonomy): domain Bacteria; phylum Planctomycetota; class Phycisphaerae; order Phycisphaerales; family UBA1924; genus JAEUIV01. Next base: position 11,115 of record JANRJV010000011.1, on the reverse strand, counting down.
CCTGGGCGCGCTCGCGGACGAGGGGGCGCTGCGGTGCGAGGTGGGCGCGACAATGCCGCTGGCGGAAGCCGCCCGCGCTCACGAGCTGAGCGAGGGCGGGAAGACCCCGCGCGGGAAGATCGTTCTCACGGTCGACTGAGGTCTCAGCCGCCGACGACTTCGAAGCGGACGTCGACGTTGTTGCGCGTGGCGTGCGAGTAGGGGCAGATCTTCTCGTGCGCCTCGCTGACGAGGGCGGCCAGGTCCGCCTGCGGGAGCGAGCGGTCCTCGACCTTCATGCGGACGGCGATGCCGAAGCCGCCCTTGTCGCGCGGGCCGATGGAGACGTCGCAGGTGACGCGTGCCTTGGAGGCGTCCTTCTTGTGCTGCTTGGCGACGAAGTCGAGCGCGCCGCCGAAGCAGGCGGAGTAGCCGCAGGCGAAGAAGTGCTCGGGGGTGGTGGTGCCGGGGGTGCCGGGGCCGCCCATTTCCTTCGCGACGGAGAGCCTCGCCTTGAGCGAGCCGTCGGCGGCTTCGGCGGTCCCGTTGCGTCCGCCGACGGTGGTGGCGCTGACGGTGACGAGGGGCTTGATGGTGTCCATGGTGAGTTCGTCCTGGATCGGGGGTGCGGAGGATGCCGCACGGCCCGTGGAGAGCGGTGAGTGTAAACACCCCATTTCCGCCCGTTTGTCAGCGTGAAGCGGCGGCGCACGGGCCGCAAGGCCGGCGCGGCGGGCGTTTTCTCTTCAACGAGTGCTCACCAACCGGCGTCTTCACGAGAATCTGGCGAGATTTGTGGACCTTGCTGAACACGGAAGAGCGGGGAACCCGGCGCATTCTCTTGCCCCGCTTCGCGCATGAAAGTAGACTTGCCTTGAGGCACAGCGCGGGCCGCACAGTTCGCGAGGGAGAGTCAGATGGAAGTCCGACGGTTGACCGGCAGGGCGGCTCCGCTTGCGGGAGCCTGGCTGATGGTCGCGCCCGCGAGCGCGGGGTATCTCATCGACGACTTCCGCACGCGCTTCGGCGCGCAGGACGTGTACACCGCCGAGCCCGGACCCAACTCCACGCTGAGCGCGTTCGACGACCACCCGACCGGGGCCGTGGGCGACCGGTTCATGCAGGTGCGCGTGCTGACGGGCAACGCGGGCGACCGCGCGGTGATCGGTCACGCGGGTGAGGCCGTGCGGTTCAGCGTGGTCGGGGGCGGCAGCTTCGTCATCCAGTACACGCTGGGCGAGGCGACGAACCTCCTCCTGCTGGGCGACCGCCTGGCGCTGGACGTGACGGCGCTGGAGTCGCCCGTGTCGCTCAACTTCTCCGTGCGGGACTCGATGAACCGCAGCCGGACGGGGCAGGTGGTGGTGTCGACGACCGGGGCGCCGCGGCTGCTGTTCACGGATCTGCCGGGGACGGCGGACCTGACGATGATCACGTCGATCCTGCTGGGCGGCTCGACGACCAGCAGCTTCGAGGGGATCGGGTTCGACAACTTCCGGATCATCCCCGCTCCGGGCGTGGCGATGCTGGCGGTGGCGGCGGCGCTTGCCACGGGCCGGCGGCGGCGGCGGGCGTCCTGACCGAATGTTTCAGGAGGCGCGGGCGAGCACGAGCCGCGCCAGGGCGTCGACCACGCCGCGCTGATCGAGCGTGGAGGTGTCGAAGCGCTGTGCGTCGTCCGGGCAGGTGAGCGGGCCGACGGCGCGGGTGCTGTCGCGGTGATCGCGGTCGGCGATCTCGCGCTCGATGGCGGCGAGGTCCGCGTCGCGGCCCTCGCGGCGGAGCTGATCGGCCCGGCGGCGGGCCCGGACCTGCAGCGAGGCTTCCAGATAAATCTTGACGTCCGCGTCGAAGAAGACGACGGAGCCCTGGTCGCGGCCTTCGCTGACGAGGCGCTGGTGCACCTCGCCGATGCGGCGCTGCCGCTCGACGAGCACGCGGCGGACCGCCGGGAGCGACGAGACGGGCGAGACCGCGGAGGTCACCTCGGGCTCGCGCAGGCGGTGCATGATGGACCGGCCGCGGGCCAGCAGCGTGGGCGGGTCCGTGGTCCAGTCGAAGCGGAGGTCGGCCTGGCGAACGAGCTCGGCGATGGCGGGCTCGTCGCCCAGGTCCGTCCCGGAGTCGAGTGCGAGGGCGGTCGCGGCGCGGTACATGGCGCCGGTGTCGAGGAAATCAAGGCCGAGCCTGAGCGCGAGCTCGCGCGCGACGGACGATTTGCCGGTTCCGGCGGGGCCGTCGATGGTGACGATGAGGCGGCGCGGCGGACGCGTGTGATTCAGCAGCTCCCCCGCGTCGAGCCGCAGAGCGGTGCTGTCCGCAGCGAGCTGGCTCATTCGTCCGGGTCCTCCTCGCCGACATCGATCGTTTCCGCGTCATCTTCAGCGGGAACGTCGTCGGCCAAGCGGGCTTCGATGAGCGACTTGGCGGAACGCAGGCCGGCGACCGGGTCGCCCTTGCCTCGGAACTCTAGGGTGAGTGCGGCTTCGTATCCAACGCTCTCGATGGCGTCGAGGTAGGAGGCGACGTCGTAGGCCTTGTGCTGGCCCTTGGCATCGAACCCGATGAACGAGGCGCAGACGCCGCTGGCGTAGGGGGCCAGGCTGCGGAGATAGCCCACGGGGTCGGGCGACTTCGACGCCGCCTCGAAGTCCGGGAACGACCCGATGCGGAAGCCCCCCACTTTCCTGATGACGCCCGTGAGCTTCTCGGGGTTTTCGGTGATGCCCGGAGCGGGGGCCAGCAGCAGATTCAACTCCATTCGCTCGGCCCGGCCCAGGACCAGCTTCAGCCGGGGTGTCAGCGACTCCACGGTCGCCTTGTTGCCCTGATCCCCGATGGAGAAGGCGACGCTGCTGCACCCCAGCCGGCTGGCGACGCGGAGGACCCGCTCGGCCCGCTCGACGGCGGCGTCGGCCTTGGCGGGATCCTGGTCGGCCAAAGCGAGCGGCGCGTCCTCAACGAGGATGAGGCAGGGGGCGCCCGCCTTGTCCGCGGCGTCGCGCAGAGCGTCGAAGCGAGCGGCTTCCCAGCCGGAAAACAGCGATGTCTGCAGCGTCAGGCCGTGGACCCCCAGGTCTTCGCGGGCCCAGCGCGGCAGGTCCAGAGGACCGCTCGTGCGTCCCGAGAACTGGGGCAGATTCCATACCGCCTTGATCGAAAGTGTGAGGAGCATGCTCTCCCGCGCGGACTGTACTCGAACCCGCACATTCCGCAAACCGGGAAATCCGGCCCCATGAAAAAGACGGTCGACCCGGAGAGGCCAGACCGTCTGGAGGGGAGAAAGAACTGATGAACGGCCTAGACCGGCCGTGTGGTTGCTGAATCCAACCAGAAGTATGGTCTTCAACCACCGAAAATGCAAGAGCCCTCATCTCAGTATTTTTCCGGGGCGATGACGGGGCGGTTGCCGGGGCTGGTGGCGGGGTGGACAGACCACGCGCCGGGCCAATGGGGCGGGGTTGAGCGGGGCTCGCGAGGCGGCGCCGGAGACCGCGGGCGGGATCCGTATGATGGCCGGCCCATGAGCAGCCCCTCCGACGCCAAATACTCCCAGACGCACGAGTGGCACCGCCTCTCGGGCGACACGCTGACGCTCGGCATCACCAAGTTCGCCGTCGCGGAATTGACGGACATCACGTATGTCCAGATGAAGGCGGTGGGGACGCGCGTGGGCGCGGGCCAGAGCGTGGGCGAGGTCGAGTCGGTGAAGGCGACGAGCGACATCTACTCGGCCGTCGCGGGCGAGATCGTCGAAGTGAACCCGGCGCTGGCGGACAATCCGGCGCTGGTCAACGACGACCCCTACGGCAAGGGGTGGCTGGTGAAGCTGAAGGTGTCCGACGCCGGCGCGATGTCGGGGCTGATGGACGCGGCGACCTACGACTCCAAGTACAAGGCGTGAGGCGCGTGGGCCTGTCGGGCCCGGTGCGGCGGAGGTCCCGGCGCGGTGGGCGCGTGGGGGGCCCGGGGCGGTGGTGCGCTATGGTCCTGTCCGCATGATCCGCTGCCGGGCGATCCGCAAGTCATATCCGCTGGGGCGCTCGCGCGTGGAGGCTCTGCGCGGCGTTGACCTGGAGGTCAGCGAGCCGGGGTTCTACGCCATCATGGGCGCTTCGGGCAGCGGCAAGAGCACTCTGCTGCACCTCCTGGCGGCGCTCGACACGCCCGACGAGGGGGAGATCGAAGTCGCGGGGCGGAGGCTGGACGGGCTCTCCGACGCCGAGCTGACGCGGTTCCGCCGGCACGAGGTGGGGATCGTCTTCCAGCAGTTCAACCTGATCCCGACGATGACGGCGCTGGAGAACGTGGAGCTGCCGGGCGTGCTGGCTGGGGAGCGCGGCGGCGCGCTCCGCGAGCGCGCCCGCGGGCTGCTCGACATGCTGGGGCTGGCGGCCCGGGCGGGGCACCGTCCCGAGGCGCTGTCGGGGGGCGAGCAGCAGAGAGTGGCGATCGCGCGGGCGCTGCTGTTCTCGCCCGGGGTGCTGCTGGCGGACGAGCCCACGGGGAATCTGGACTCGCGTTCCAGCGAAGCGTTGTGGGATCTGCTGGACCGCATCGCGCGCGAGCGATCCATGACGGTGGCGATGGTGACGCACGAGCCGGCGGCGGCGGCCCACTGCCGGGAGATCTTTGTGCTGCAGGACGGCCGCGTGAGCGCCCGCCTGCGGACGGAAGGAGCCGATGCGGGCGGCGTGGCAGCTCTGTATCAACGCGCTCAGCGGCCGGCGTAAGCGGACGGCGCTGCTGGCGCTGGCGGTGGCGCTCTCGTGCGCGCTGGTGGCGGCGATCTCATGCGCGCTGGCGTCGGTGAGCGCGGGGATGGAGCTGCGGGTGGCGCAGACGCTGGGGCGGGCCGACCTTCGCATCCGCGAGGTGGCGGGCGACCGGTTCGACGCGGCGCTGCTGGAATCGCTGGAGAAGAAGCCCGAGGTGCGGCTGGCCGTGCCGCGGGTCAAGGGATCGCTGCGGCTGGAGGCGGCGGGCACGACGGGCGCGGCTGGCGCGGCTGGTGCGGCGGGTGCGGCGGGTGCGGCCGGGCTGACGATGGGCGCGCTGGGCGTGGACCCTTCGCGCGAGGCGCGGCTCGTCGAGCCCGAGTTCGACTCGGGGCGCCGGGTGGAGCGCACCGGGGAGATCGTCCTCAACCGGGCGGCGGCGCAGGAACTGGGCGTCAGCGCGGGCGACCGGCTGAAGGTCGTCCGCTTCGGGGCGCCCATCGAGCTGACGCTCGTCGGCGTGCAGACGCCGGTCTTCAACGACGTCGTCAAGCGATTCGAGGCGACGCTCGTGCGCGAGGACCTCGAGAAGATCACGGGGGTCAGGGGGCGGCTGACGGAGATCGCGCTCGTGCTGGGGCCCGATGTCGACGCGCAGCAGGCCGCCGAGCGCTGGCAGGCGGAGCTGCCGCCAGGGCTGCTGGTGCAGACGACGGCGAAGGTGACCAGCGGCGTGCAGAAGACGCTGCGCGCCAACACCATCGGGTTCATGCTGGGGACGGTGCTCGTGAACCTCGTCGCGGCGTTCATCGTGCTGACGGGGCTGACGACGGGCGTGCTCGAGCGGCAGCGCGAGCTGGCGATCATGCGCTGCATCGGCGCGAGGCGGCGCACGCTGGCGGCGGCGCAGCTGCTGCAGGGGGGCCTGATCGGCGGTCTGGGCGCCGTGGTCGGGGTGCCGCTAGGGGTGCTGCTGGCTTTCGCGCTGACGCGGATCATCCCCGACCGGCTGCCGGCGGGGCTGCACGCGAGCGCGTGGGGACTGTCGATGGCGGCGGCGGGTTCGATGGCGGCGGGGCTCCTGGGGGCGGCGTGGCCCGCGCTCAGCGCCAGCCGCACGCATCCCCTGGGGGCGATGACTCAGCGGGCCCGCCCGGCGGCGGCGTGGACGGTGCTCGTCTGCGGGCTCGGGGGAGCGGTGCTGGTGGCGGCGCAGCTAGCGATCGTCTCGCTGCCTGAGGATCCGCGCGTGGTTCTGTGGGGGCACATGGCGCTGGGGATCCCGGCGGTGCTGGGCGGGTGGGCGCTGCTTGCGGTGCCGATCGTGGCGGTGGTGGCGCGGCTGGCGGGTCCGGTGCTCGCCTCTTTGCTGCGCGTGCCGCGGGGGCTGCTCGTGGGAGGGATCGCGGCGACGCCGGTGCGCAGCGGCTTCACAGCGGCGGCGCTCATGCTGGGCGTGGCGATGATGACCGACCTGTGGTCGACGGGCTCGGCCCTGCTGCGCGACTGGCTGGGCTCGATCCGCTTTCCTGACGCGTTCGTGCAGGACCTCTCGGGGCTCGACGAGGAGGACCGGGCCCGCGTCGCGGGGCTCGAATTCGTGTCGGGCACCGCCGCCATCACGCTCTTCAAGATCGATTCGAAGGTGTTCGGCCTGTCCGAGCTCCGCAACCCCCCCACCAACTTCATCGCGTTCGAGCCCGGCCCGTTCTTCGAGATGACCAAGCTGCACTGGGTGGCGGGCGACGAGGCGTACGCGCGGCGCCGGCTCGACGAGGGCGGCGCGGTGCTGGTGGCGAAGGAGTTCCTGGTGGCGCGGCAGGGGTACAAGGTGGGCGACACACTGGCCGTCACGCACCAGGGGGAGCGCTTCGAGTTCGAGATCGTGGGGGCGGTCTCTTCGCCCGGTCTCGACGTGGTGGGCTACGCGTTCGACATCGGGCGCGAGTACGCCGACGTGGCGATCGGGACGATCTTCGGGACGCGGGCGGACCTGGAGCGCGTCTTCAAGAGCCGGGCGATTCACCTGCTGCAGATCGCCTACGGCGCGCCGATCTCCGACGCCGACGCCGCGGCCCGGATCCGCGAGGCGCTGGGCAAGCCCGGCGCGATCGTGGGGTCGGGGCGTGAGATCAAGGAGGGCGTGATCGTGATCGGGAGGCGGTCGATGCGGGTGGCGAGCCTGATCGCCGCGGCCGCGATGCTGATCGCCAGCCTGGGGGTCTCCAACATCGTGATGGCGGGGATCGACGCGCGGCGTTTCGAGTTCGGGGTGATCCGCGCGATCGGCGGCGGACGCTGGATGCTCGGGCGGCTGATCGTCGCGGAGATCCTGGTGCTGGTGCTCGCGGCCGGGCTTCTCGGGGCGTGCATGGGCGTGCAGGGATCGTGGACCGCGGTCCGCATGTACGAGCTGCTGGCGGGCATCGAGCTCACGCTGGCGCCCGCGTGGTGGGCGATCGCCGGAGGATGGGTGGCGCTGGGGGTGATCGTGCTGGCGGTGGTCTCGCCGCTGGTGGCGGGGCTGATCGGGGCATCACCCCGGCAGCTACTGGCGAGCACGCGGGGCTGAGGCTCCTACCATCCGGCCGATGCCCACCGGCGCCGCGCGCAGCTTCGAGCTTGTCAGTCCGTTCCGGCCCACGGGCGATCAGCCCGGCGCGATCGACTCCATCACGCGCCGGCTGCAGCAGGGCGATCCCGCCGCCGTCCTGCTGGGCGCCACGGGCACGGGCAAGACCTTCACCATGGCGCACGTCATCGAGCGGATGCGGCTGCCCACGCTGATTCTCTCGCACAACAAGACCCTGGCGGCCCAGCTCTACGAGGAGATGCGCGAGCTGTTCCCGCACAACGCCGTCGCGTACTTCGTCTCGTACTACGACTACTACCAGCCCGAGGCGTACATCCCCGCCCGCGACATCTACATCGAGAAGGACGCCTCGCGCAACGACGATCTGGACCGGCTGAGGCTGGCCGCCACGAGCCACCTGCTGAGCCGACCGGACGTGATCGTCGTGGCGAGCGTCTCGTGCATCTTCGGGCTGGGATCGCCCGACGCGTACCAGGACCGCGTGTACACGCTGACCAAGGGCGACCGGCTGAACCGCCGGGCGTTCCTCACCGCGCTGAACGACATGCAGTATCAGCGGGCCGAGGTGGACTTCAAGCGCGGGACCTACCGCGTGCGGGGCGACGTGGTCGAGATCCACCCGGCGTACGAGCAGTACGCCGTCCGCGTCGAGCTCTTCGGCGACGAGATCGAGAGCCTGGCGCTGATCAACCCGCTGACGGGCGAGATCCTGGCGGAGGAGTCGATGTACTTCGTCTTCCCGGCGGTGCACTACGTCATGCCCGAGGACCGGATGCAGGCGTCGCTGGCGAACATCCGGGCCGAGCTCGACGAGCGCGTGATGCAGCTCCGCTCCGAGGGCAAGCTGCTGGAGGCCCAGCGGCTGCTGGCGCGCACGAAGTACGACCTCGAGATGATGGAGGAGGTCGGGTACTGCAACGGGATCGAGAACTACTCGCGGCATCTCGACGGCCGCGCACCGGGCGAGAAGCCCTTCACGCTGCTCGATTACTTCACGCGGGGCCCCGCCGCCGAGGGAGTCGAGCCCGACCCCGCGACCGGGCGGCGCCGCTGGCTCATGATGATCGACGAGAGCCACGTCACCGTCCCGCAGATCCGCGCCATGTACAACGGCGACCGCCAGCGGAAGCTGGTCCTCGTCGACCACGGCTTCCGGCTGCCGAGCTGCCTCGACAACCGCCCGCTGAAGTTCGAGGAGTTCGAGAGCGTCGTGCCGCAGATCGTGTACGTGAGCGCGACCCCGGCCCCCTATGAGCTGCAGCGCGCGGGGGGCGAGGTCTCCGAGCAGATCATCAGGCCCACCGGGCTCGTGGACCCGGAGCTGCACGTCCGCCCGGCGAGCGGGCAGGTCGCCGACCTGCTCGAAGAATGCCGCGAGCGCGTCCGCCGGAAGGAGCGCGTGCTCATCACGGCGCTCACCAAGCGCCTGTGCGAGGAGCTGACGAACTATCTGGACAAGAACGGCGTGCGCGTCCGCTATCTGCACAGCGAGATCGAGACGCTCGAGCGCCTGGTCATCCTCCGCGATCTGCGCGAGGGGGCGTTCGACGTGCTGGTGGGCGTCAACCTGCTGCGCGAGGGGCTGGACCTGCCCGAGGTGTCGCTGGTGTGCATCCTCGACGCGGACAAGGAGGGGTTCCTGCGGAGCCCGACGAGCCTGATCCAGACGATCGGTCGCGCGGCGCGGAACGCCGGGGGCAAGGTGATCCTCTACGCCGACCAGATGACGCCCGCGATGCGCTCGGCCATCGAGGAGACGGAGCGTCGCCGCGCCAGGCAGCTGGCGTACAACGCCGAGCACGGCATCACCCCCGAGACGATCGTCAAAGCCGTCCGCCGAGGCATCGAGGAGGAGCTCGCCGCCCGCAAGACGGCGCGCGAGGCCTCCCGAACCGGGGAGCCCGAGATCGCCGCGTCCGAGCTGCTGGAGATGCTGCAGGAGGAGATGGTCGCGGCGGCCCAGAGCCTCGAGTTCGAGAAGGCGGCCGCCCTCCGCGACCAGATCAAGAAGCTCAAGGAGAACCCCGCCATGCTCCGCGACGGGGCGACGCTGCGGCGGTCGGAGCTCGAGCCCGAACGCCGCGGCGCCAGCAAGCCCAAGCCCGGCATGCCCGGGACCAAGGTCGCCCGGCGGGGCAAGAAGCGCGGCGGGTGAGTTCGCCCCTGTACCGCCGCTCGGAGTCGAGCCGCCCCCGCGACTGACCGATAACTCCTCCCGAGATCACCCGTCCCCCCGCCCCCCGCGAGGAGCCCGCGTCATGTCGCACGCCGCACTTCTGGACGCCGCATCGCACGCCGACCCGCGCCTGGACGGCTGGCTGGAGCGGTACGAGGGTCTGCTGACGCGCGGCGAGAGCTTCCAGTCGTGCTTTTATCCCGGGGCCGAGCGCGGCAACCAGACCCCGCTGGAGCTCGTCGACCCCGTCACGCGCCCCGAGCCCGGGCTCATCACCCGCGCGACGCGCATCGCCGCGATGGGGAGCTGCTTCGCCGCGGAGCTCAAGAGCTGGCTCATCCGCCACGGGTACCGCTTCATCGAGAAGGAGCGGGACAAGGCGGCCGCGTCCGAGGGCGGGTCCGCCGCCTACGGACTCGTGTACACCACGCAGGGCATCCGCCAGCACATCGAGCACGCCTTCGGGAAGTGGCACCCCGTCGAGGAATACTGGAAGAAGGACGGGGTCCTCACCGACCCGTACCGCGCCATGATCGAGTGGGGCTCCGTCGAGGAGATGCGCCGCGAGCGCACCGAGCACGCCGCCGCCGTGCGCGAGGTCATCGCGGAGGCCGACGTCTTCATCATGACCATGGGCCTCGTCGAGGCGTTCACGTCCACGCTCGACGGGAGCGCCTTCTATCGCTTCCCGCCGCGGGCGGAGTTCGACCCCCGGCGGCACCGTCCCGCCTGGTTCGGCGTGGAGCGCAACCTCGAAAACCTGGAGCGGGCCTACTCCCTCATGCGGGCCCACAATCCGCGGCTGCGGCTGGTGCTCACCGTTTCGCCCGTCCCGCTGCGCGCCAGCGTCCACCCGCTGGGCGCCGTCGTCGCCGACGAGGAGAGCAAGTCCACGCTCCGCGTCGCCGCCCGGATCTTCTGCGCGCGGCATCCCGAGGTCGTCTACTTCCCCTCATTCGAGATTGTCCGCAAGCTGGAGCACCGCCCCTACCTCGACGACAACCGGCACGTGAAGCCCGAGGTCGTCGCCCGGATCATGCGCACGTTCATGATGCACTTCGGCGACCTGCCGCCGACCGCCGTCGAGGCGCAGGCGCGCGATGATGCGCGGTTCCTGGCGCGAAGCCGGCGGAGCCTGGAGTTCTCGTTCCGGGCCCGCTACCTGCGCGAGCGCATTCTCCGGGCCTTGGAGCGGGCCGAGCACGCCGGGCGCCGGGTCGCGCTGATGGGCGGGGGACGGCACAGCGTGTTCATCGTCGAGCGGTGCGGGCTGCCGGAGGCGGCTCTGGCGCGGCTGGTCGTGCTGGACGACGCCCCCGCCACGGCGTTCATCGGGCCCGTCCCTGTCCTGAGGCCCGCCGAGGCCCGGCCCGGCGACTTCGACAGCGTCATCGCCTCGTCGGACTCGATGGAAGCCGCGCTGCTGGCCCGGGCACGGCAGTGGGCTGCTTCCGTGGGCGAATCGGGCGGGCCCGAGGTGATCGCGCTGTACGAAGGGCTGCCCGAGGGCCCTTACGCCGCCGCCGACGCCGCCTGAAGCATCGGCGTAGATGTTCGGCGTGCGTCAGGGAAGGCTATCATCCGTCTCCCCGTCGGGCGTTGCGCCCTGCGAGCAGGAGCCCGAAGAAGCCAGTGCCCAGCGCCAAGCC
>JANRJV010000010.1:0-9361 GCA_033763795.1 Planctomycetota bacterium | reverse complement strand
CACGCACACCGCCGCCCCGCCCCGGGACGCCGCCACCCGCTCCGCCAACTTCGCATACACGATCAGCGCAATCCCGATCAGCCCCGTCCGCAGACTCGGGCACAGGGCGCCAGCCGAGGCGATGTCCAGGAACGCGGCCCTCGCGCCGGCCCACGACGCCGACACACCTCTCATCGACCTCCCCGCCCCGCCCCTCTACCTCCCCCTTCCGCACCCCGCTTCTTCCGATCCCCCGCCTCTCCCCGCACGCAACGTCCCCATACCGCGCCGCCCACGCCGCATCTTTTCGCCACGCCGCGCAGACCCACCCTCCGCCCGCCGCGCCGCGCCCCGCCGCTTCCACCCGCGCCCCGCCAATCGCACCCTCCTCCTGCTGCGTGACGCACACGCGCAGCGAGGAGGCCCGCCCGATGTTCCATTCCGCCCGCCGCGCCGCGCCGCGCTCGCTCGCCGTCCCGTCCGCGCTCGCTCTCACCGCCGTCCTCTCCATCCCTTCCGCCGCGCACGCCGGCTACATCGGTGCCCTCGAAATGCGCTACCTGGGCAAGGGCCTGGGCGAGAACGTCCAGGTCGACGTCAGCGGCTCAATCCACACCTTCTTCGCCGGCCAGCTCCGCTGGGAGACCCGCAATGGCTCGGGCGACGGCGCCCGGTTCAACGCCCTCACCCTCCCCACCTTCTGCATCGAGCCCACGCAGTACGTCGGCTCGGGCTGGATCGCCCACACCATCTCCGAACCCTCCGCCGCCCTCACACCCATGATGAACATCGACCGCGCCGGCGCACTCAACCGCGCCGTCGCCGCCTACGTCATCTACCGCGACTCGAACACGGTCACCGCCCCCCTCGCCGCCGGCTTCCAGCTCGCCCTCTGGGAGATCATGCGCGACTACGACGCCCTCGCGGGCCGCGCCTCGCTCAGCATCACCACCGGCACCTTCAAAGCCAGCGCCACGGGCGGCTCCCCCCTCAACGCCGTCACCGCCGGCTGGACCGACACCTTCCTCAACGCCGCCACCGACCCCGCCGCCGAAGCCCCCCTCGCCTTCGCCTTTTCCTCCGCCTCGTCGCAGGATCAGATCATCCCCGCCCCCAACACCGTGCTCCTGGCCTGCCTGGGACTGCTCCTCCGCCCACGCCGCCGCCGAGAGCGCTGAGCCCAGGGGGCCACGTCGGGCGCCGCGCCTATCTCGGGTGCCACGCGTCGAGCGGTTCTTCCGCTCGACCGTGCTCCTCCTCTACCACCCCTTCTTCATCGCGCCTCGGCGAGCGACGCCACGCGCCCGTGCTCATCAGTACATCCGCATGCAGTGCGCGTTGCCCGAATCAGGAGTCTCGAACGCCGTCCAGGGCACCCAGTTCTCGCTCGCGGGCTCCCACACGAACCTGTAGCTGAACAGGCACGTTTTCCCTCCCACGAGCGCTCCCCGGACCGTGACATCAACCACAGGCTGGCCCGCCTGCACCAGGTCGAATGTCGTTGTCGCGCCGAACTCGAACACGCAGAACTTCCCGCTCCCGCCGCTGTTGCGGTTGTTCACCGCGAAGTCCGTGTGCGTCACGCCGTCGGGGCGCACCCCGTCAATCACGCTCACGACCGCCCGCGTCCAGTCCAGCTCGCGCACCGCACAAGGGTCGCCCGCGCCGTGCCACCGCTCGGGTGCATGCTCGCGCATGTACGCCATGGGCTCCAACCTCCACTTCCCGCCCCACGACTGCATGAGCGCCGCATAGTCCGCCGGCGTGCCGCTCTGCCACGTGTCCAGCATCGCGCCCAGCCGCTGCGCAAGCTTGTCGTCACGGTCGGCTCCCAGAGCCTCCAGCGCCGCGTTCGCGTTCAGCGCCGCGCCGAGCCCTTCGCTGACTCTCGCCGTCGGAGCACTCGCATCGCTCGCGTGCGCCAGAACGCACATTCCCAGACCAGCGACTACAAGGGTCCTCATCGGTCGCACTCCTTATTCATCAATCCCCGGCGGGCCGCGCCACATGACCAGACCGGCCAGGTCCGCATCTACTGCGCGCAAGCATCGACCGTGTTCGGCCCAGCTCAAGAAGTTTCACCAAGCCCGCTCTCCTCCCCCGCGCAATTCGGGAAACGGCCTTACTCCGCCGCCTTCGACAGCAGCTCCCACGCCGCACGCACGTGCCGCTCGCGCGTCCGCGTCGCGCCGATCGCCACGCGGATCACCCGCCTGTTCTCTCCCCCCGCGCCGATCGGCACCACCGACCCCGTGAACAGCCCCCGACCGCTCGCGTTCGCCCGCTCCAGCACGCGCGCCGTCGCCTCATCGCCCGCCCGCAGCCGCACGCACACCAGCGACAAGAGCCGCGGCGTGGGCACCTCAAACCGCTCATCCCCGCGCGCCAAACCCTCAAACAGCTCCCCCAGACGCACGTGCTCACGCACATGCGCCCGCAGACCCTCCAGCCCGAACCGCCGCATCACGAACCACAGCTTGAGCGCCCGAAACCTCCGGCCCAGCGGCACCTGCCAGTCCCGATAGTCCACCACCTCCCGCGCCTCGCTCGCCTTGTTCCTCAGATACTCCGGATTGATCGACAGGCTCTCCGACAGCGCCCGCGCATCCCGCGTCCAGAACGCCGAGCAGTCAAAGTTCGTCAGCAGCCACTTGTGCGGGTTGAAGTTGAAGCTGTCCGCCTCCTCCACCCCCTCCAGCAGCCACCGGTGCTCCGGGCACACGCACGCCGCCCCCGCAAACGCCGCGTCCACATGCACCCACACTCCCCCCGCCCCCGCCCCCGCCCCCGCCCCCGGAACCGCCCCCGCCCCCGAAATCTCCCGCGCACTCGCCGCGGCCCGCCGCGCCGCCCGCGCCACCGCGCCCACCGGGTCCACCGCCCCCGTCGACGTCGTCCCCACCGTCGCGCACACCAGCATGGGCCGCCGCCCCGCCGCGATGTCCGCGCGCATCGTCCGCTCCAGTTCGTCCGCGCGCATCGCCAGCGAACCGTCCACCCCGATCAGACGCACACCCTCGCGCCCCACACCCGCCACCATCGCCGCCTTCGTCACCGATGAGTGCGCCTGCGACGACGCATACACCGTCAGCGCGCCCTCTCCCCCCGCACCCCCGCGCTCCACGCGATGCCGCGCCGCAACCATCGCCGTCAGCACCGCCTCGCTCGCCGTCCCGTGAATCACTCCTCCGCCCCCCCCCGCCCCCGCCTCGCGCGTCACGCATGCCGCCGCCTCCGCATGCCGCTCCGCGAACAGGAACTCGCCCGGCAGTCCCACCGCCTTCCCCAGCCAGTTCATCACCCGCATCTCAAGCTCTGTAATCGCCGGCGAACACTGCCACAGGAACCCGTTGATCCCCAGACCCGCCGACAGCAGCTCCCCAAGCACCGACGGATAACTGTTGTTGCACGGAAAGAACCCGTGAAAGTCCGGCGACTGCCAGTGCGTCACGCTCGGCATGATCAGCGCATCAACATCCCGCGCGATCGACTCCCACGCCTCGCCCCGCTCCGGCGCTTCCCCAGGCAGCGCGTCGTACAGCGACCCGGGCCGCACCTCGGGCATCACGCGCCGCCCCTCCACTCCCTCCAGATACTCCGCGATCCAGTCGATCAGCCCGTGACCCGCGCGCCGGAATTCCTCCGCGCTCATCCCGTGCAGTCCGCCCGCCGCTTCGCGCTCTTCGCCGCTTGTCATGCCCCAATGCTAGAGCCAGCCCCCGCAAGTACCCTCACCCGTCATGCTCTGGCAGCTCTGGCAGCTCTGGCAGCTCCTCGCGCTCGCACTCCCCGCCGCCGCGCTCGCATGGCTGCTCCGCTGGTCCGCCGTGCCGGGCGGCCGCCCCGCCGCCGCCATCGTCGCCGGCCTCGTTGTGGGCCTCTTCATGGGGCCGGGCATCCTCGCCCGCACGCACCCGGCCCTCCACGAGCGCCTCTTCCTCAGCACCACCGACCAGACCCGGGCCATCCGCCAGCTCGCCTCCACCCACGCCCAGGAACTCGCCGTCCTCCGCCAGTCGGGCGTCTCGCCCGCCGCCCTCACCGAGCACACGCAGCGCCAGGCCGACCAGCTCGCCCCACTCGAAGACCAGCGCAGCCGCGCCGCCGCCCAGGCCCGCGCCCGCGCCGACTGGGCCGCACACGCCTGCCTCGCCCTCTACGCCTTCCTCATCGGCCCCGCGCTCATCCCCATCCGCGCCCGCGCCCTCGCACGCACGATGCGCGGCCTCATCACAACCAAAGGCCGCCCCATCGCCGTAGGCATCTTCGCCGTCATCGCCGCCGGCGCCGCCCCCGCGCTCATGATCCCTTTCCTCGCCCCCGCCGCCGCCCCCTTCCCACGCCCCGTCGCCGCCGCGCTCGCATACGCCGCGTGCATCGCCGCTCCCGGAATCGTCAGCTCCCTCCGCCCCGGCCCCTACATCGCCTGCGCCATGGGCCTGTTCCTCTGCTTCGCCGCCGCGCTCATCCTCGCGTGGAATCCCCCCATGACACTCGTCGGCGCCGCACTCATCCTGGGCCTGCTCCTCGCACTCAGCCTGGGCGAGCGCTCGCGCCGACTCCGCGCCCTCGCAACAACCGCCGCGCTCACCGTCGCCCTCCCCGCCACCGCCGCCTACGCAGCCGTCTACATCGACCTCCGCGCGCTCTCAACGGGCGACCAGGTCATCCTCTTCTGGGGCTCCATCGTCCTCGCCGTCCTCTGGTGCTCCGACGGCCGGTGGGGCGCCGCCGCCGTCGGCTGGAAACTCCTGGGCGAACCCCGCGCCGCGCGCACCGGCTGGACCTCAGCCGCCCACGCCGTCAGCGCCGGCGCAGGTCCCGTCCAGCTTGGCCTCACACTCGCCCTCACCGCCGCAGGCGTCATCCCCGAAGCTCTCGCCCCGGGACTCCTCCTGGGCGCCGCCCTCATAGAGGTCACCCGAGGCCTGCGCCAGTGGATGGCCCCGCGCCTCGACCTCTCCTCACAACCACCAAGCGGCTAACCATTCGCCAGTGGCCACTCGCCATTCGCCATTCGCCATTCGCCATTGTCCACTCGCCACTCCCCACTCCCCACTGCCTACTGCCTACTGCCCCCCTCCCCCCCCTCACTCCTGCTGCCGATACTTCTCGCGGTACTTCTTCTCGAGCGCCGTCTGCTTGTTCTCGAGATCGATCTCGCGCCCGCGTATGAACGCCCGCTCAACCTTCGTCGTGATCTCCAGCGGATCGCCGTCGGTCACGATCAGCGTCGCTTCCTTCCCGACCTCGACGCTCCCCAGCCGATCGCCCACGCCCAGCAGCTCCGCCGCCGACAGCGTGATCGACCGCAGCGCCGCCTCGCGCCCCAGCCCATACGCCACCGCCGTCGCCGCGTGATACGGCAGGTTCCTCTCATGAGGCGTCTCAAACGGCCCGCCCGCCGACGCCAGCGCCCACCGCACCCCCGCTTCCTCCAGCCGCATGGGCAGCGTGAAGCTCTCGTCGAAATCCGAATCGTTCCGCCGGGGCAGCCGGTGCGTCCCCGCGATGATCACCCCCGCGTCCGCCTGCTTGATCGACTCGATCGCCGTCGGCATCCACGCGTCCCGCCCGCCCACGATCACCAGCTTCAGCCCGTGCCGCACCGCCCACGCCGTCGCCGACTGGATCTGCTCCAGCTCCTCCGCACGCACGAACACCCGGTCGCCCTTCTCAAGCACGCCGCGCATCGCCTCCCACCGCACGTCCGTGGGCCCGGCCTGCCCCGCCCCCCGCGCCGCCAGATACGCCCGCGCCGTCGCGAACGCCGTGTCGATCTGCGCCAAAGCCTCGCGCCGCTCCTTCTCCTGATCCTCGATCGACTTCGTCACCCACCACCCGCGCGTCGGCCGCATCGTCGGCCAGTTCACCACCACACCCGCATCGTCATCCACCGCCATGTCTTCCCACGTCCATCCGTCCAGCCGGATCACCGACGCCCGCCCCGGGATCGCCCCCCCAAGAGGCAGCACACCCACCGTCAGCACACCGTTCGACCTCGTCACGGGAAGCAGCGTCGAGTCCGGGTTCACCGCCACCGCCGCCCTGACCTCGGGCGTCACGGCCCCGGTCTCCGCGTAATCGAGCGTCGCCCGCACCGCCCCCACCTCGATCAGCCCGCTCTGCGTGTTCGCGCCGATCATCCCCGGATACACGTGCTTCCCCCGCGCATCGACCACCGTGAACAGCGCCGCGTCCGCCGCCACGCTCGACGTCGTCACCTCGGCGATCGTCCCCGCCCGGTCCAGCCGAACCGACGCCCCCTCCAGCACCGCCCCCGAGACCGTGTGCACCGTCGCGCCCACGATCCACGTCTCCTTCTGAGGCACGCCGGGCTTCAGCCCCAGGTCCTGCCCCGCCGCGCTCCACGCCAGCCCCGCCGCGCACACGCCCGCCGCCACTCGCACGCCCGTCCGCTTCATCGTTCGCCTCCGCTCGTATCGCTCACGCCCATCGCCCCGGACCGCCCCGCCCTCACTCGATCACGCACGCCGCCGAACACCCGCAGTCGCCCACGTGCTGCAGCCGCGGGTCCAGCCCGTTGCGCACCAGCCACTCGTAGTTCCGCTCCAGCGCCCGCCGCGCCGCCAGCTCCCGCGCCGCGTCGATGTCCTCGCCCACGGGCGACAGCCACGCCCCGCGTCCCCCGCTCATCAGCCCCGTCGGCGCCGGCTCATCAGGCACGAGCGCCGGCTTGGTCTTGGGACCGCCCTCACCCGCGCCCTCCTTCTTCTCCTTCTCCTTGGGCTTCGCCAGCAGCTTCTGCACGATCCTTTCCCGCTCGGCCCGGATCCGCTCGCGCTCCGCCCGATCCCGCTCCAGCGAGAACATCTCGCGCCCGTCCACGAACGTCCGCTCGCACCGGCTCATCGAGCTCAACGGGCTCCCGGACCACACCACGAAGTCCGCGTCCTTCCCCACCTCCAGCGAGCCCGTCATCCCGTCGATCTTGAGCTGCTTCGCCGGGTTCAGCGTCACGAACTTCAGCGCCTCCGCCGGGTCGACGCCCCCGTACTTCACCGCCTTGGCCGCCTCTCCGTTCATCCGCCGCGCCAGCTCGTCCGAGTCCGAGTTGAAGCTCACCACCACGCCCGCGTCGTGCATGATCGCCCCCGCGTGCGGGATCGCGTCCACCACCTCGAACTTGTACGCCCACCAGTCGCTGAACGCCGACCCACCGATCGCCTGCTCGCGGATCGCCTCCGCCACCTTGTACCCCTCCAGCACATGCTGGAACGTCCCGATCTTGAACCCGAACTCCTTCGCAACCCGGCACAGCATCAGGATCTCGTCCTGCCTGTAGCTGTGGCAGTGCACCAGCCGCTCGCCCGCCAATATCTCCGCCAGCGCCTCCAGCTCCAGATCGCGCCGCGCTCCCGCCCCCGCACCCGCCGCGCTCCCGCTCCGCGCACGCTCCGCCGCGTACTCGCGCGCCGCCACAAACCTGTCGCGGATATACGTCTCCACCCCCATCCGCGTCTGCGGATACCGGTCGCTGAACCGGTCCCCCCAGTTCGACTGCTTCACGTTCTCCCCCAGCGCGAACTTGATCCCCGCCGGCGCCCCCTCGATGCGCATCTCATCCGGGTGCGCCACGCCCCACCGCAGCTTCACCACCGAGTTCTGCCCGCCGATCGCGTTCGCCGAACCGTGCAGTTGGTTCGCCGCCGTCAGTCCCCCCGCCAGTTCGCGGTACCACCCGATCGCATCCGGATCGATCACATCGAAGATCCGCACCTCCGATGTGCACGACTGCGTCCCCTCGTTCACGCCCCCCGCGATCCCCGTGTGGCTGTGACAGTCGATCAGCCCGGGAGTGATCTCCATGTCGCCCAGATCCACGACCTCCGCCCCGCTCCCGTCCCCGCCCGCGCTGCGCAGCGCCCCCCGCGCCTCATCCGCCGACCCGCCCACATACACCACCTTCCCCCCGTGCACCGCCAGCACCCCGTTCTCGATGATCCCCGCCGGCCCGCTCGTCCACACACGCCGCGCCGTCAGCACCATCGAGCGCGACGCCGGCCGCTCCATCAGTCCATACGGCCCGAAGGGCAGCCCGAAGCGCTCGGGCACCCCCGCGTACCGCTCCGCATCCGCGTCATCCTTCGCCTCTTCCGCTTTGGCCCCCTCGCTCCGCGTCCCGCGCATAACCGCCCGCGCGCCGCCCGGCAGCTCCGCGAACCCGCGCAGCTCCTCGCCCACCATCGCCGACACGCTCACCGCACCGCTCACCCCCAGCGCCTCCCCATCCAGCACCAGGTCCACCCGGTTCTCATCCACCGACACCATCCGCGCCTTGAACGTCCGCGTCGCTTCGTCCGCCTTCTCGCCCGCGGCCTTCTCCCCTTCCTCCTTCACGCCCTCGCCCGCGGCCTTCTCTCCACCCGCCTCCCCGCCCTCCGCCGCGCGCTCGCGCTCCGCCTTCTCCTTCGCCGCCGCCTCACGAGCCCGGTCCGCCTCCGTCACCGGCCGCTCGAAACTCACCTCATTCTTCTTCCCGACCTTCAGCGTCCCCTCGACCGCCCCGCCCTCCACACCCTCGAAACGCACCGCCCACCGCCCCTCCAGCTCCACACGAGGCGCCGCGTTGATCTCGTGCCGCACCCCGTCGATCCACACATCACGAACCTCAGACTCCTTCCCCAGCAGCGCCCCCTTCATCACCACCAGCGACGCCGACATCCCCGGCGCCACACGCCCGTACCGACCATCGATCCCCAGCATCCGCGCCGGCTCAACCGTCAGCATCGCCAGCGCCCGCTCCTCGCTCAGACCCGCGCGCACCGCCTCCCGCAGGTTCTCCATGAACTTCTGATCCTTGGGCAGCTTGCTCGACGTCAGCGCCACCCGCGCCCCCGCACGGTCCAGACGCGCCGCGTTCGTGGGCGAAGCCTCCCACAGCATCAGCTGCCGAAGATCCAGCGACTCGCGGTCCGCCAGCGTCCCCACCTCGGGCTTCTCCGCGAAGGCCAGCGGCAGGATCAGCGGCATCCTCTCCGCCACCACAGCCTCCAACCGCCGCAGCTCCGTCCCGCACCCCACAACCATCGCCCGCCGCCCGAACTCCCGCGCGATCTTCCCCGCACGCAGCACGTCCTGCTCATGCTCAACATCAAAGAGCAGCGGCAGATCCTTCGCCAGCGCCGCCGCCGAAGCGTCCGGCGCAGGCCGCTCGCCCCGCCCCTCGGCCGCGGCCTTCTCCGCCGCCACCTGCCAAGGCGCATCCGACAGGCACTGCCGCACCAGCGCGATCGCACCCATCTTCGAGTTCGGGTACCCGCGCTCCTCCAGCCGGTTCACCTCCAGCGACAGCGCGTGAAACGCCTCGCGCACAATCACGCCCGCCGAAGGATCCGACGACAGCCGCGCACCCGCGTCC
>JANRJV010000009.1:0-6277 GCA_033763795.1 Planctomycetota bacterium | reverse complement strand
CCCGGCATCTGCCACGCGTCACCCACGACGCGCCCCACGCGCCGGCCCGCGCTCAGCGCCTGGAACACGCGCCACCACACCTTGGGACCGCCAAGCTGCCACAGGTTCCCCCGCCGCAGCCCGAACGCGCGGTACAGCTTCTGCTCCGGATCGCTGATACGAGGCAGGTCGCCCACGCCGTTGGCCTCGAAGATCTCTCCCGCCGGCTCCGGTCCCATGTGCGCCAGCACTACCTGCACGCCCGACTGCTCGATCGCCCGCCGCTGCCGCGCCACGTCGGCCATCGCCTCGATGCAGAAGGGGCACCCCGAATGCCTCAGGAACACCACCAGCGTGGGCCGCTGCTCCGACATCTCCAGCAGCGAGAGCCCCGCGGTCGTCACCGCGCCGGCCATCGTGTCTTCGAGCCCGTCCGCCACGGGCATCAGGGTCTCGGAAGGTTCAAGCATGCATCAACGCTCCGTTCCACGCGCCCCGCGCCTCGCTCGCCTGCACGCGTCCCGCGCCGCGTCATGCGCCCGCCGCCGCCAGAGCCTCGCTCCGCCGGGAGGACGCCGCCGCCGCGCCGCCCGCGCGATCACCAGCGTACGCCGCGCCCGCCTCGGCGCACAGCAGCTTCGCCGTGATCTGCGCTGAAAGGAAAATCACCGGCAGGCCCGACCCCGGGTGCGTCCCCCCGCCCGCCAGCCACACTCCGTCCACGCCCTGCAGCCGGTGGTGAGGCCGCTTGTGCAGCATCTGCGACAGCGTGTGCGCCATGCTGAACGTCGCGCCGAAGTTGATGTTCGACCCGCGCCAGTCGTCGGGCGTCACCAGCCGCTCCGCCCGGATCCGCCCCTCGATCCCCGAGAGCCCGAGCACGCGCTCCATCTGCTCCAGCGCCAGCCGCCGCAGACGGGGCTTCTCCCCCTCCCAGTCGATCCCGCTCTTGCAGTTGGGCGTGGGCACCAGCACGTACAGCGCGCTGCCCCCCGCCGGCGCCATGCCCGGGTCCGTCACGCAAGGGTTGCACACGTACAGCGAGGGATCGCGGCTCAGCACCCCGCGGACCGCGATGTCGTCGATGTTCTCCTTGTAGCTCCCCGAGATGTAGATCGTGTGGTGCGGCAGCTCCGTCCGCCCCTCCAGCCCCAGGTACAGCATGAACGTCGAGCACGAATACCGCTTCGCGTCGATACACGCGTCCGAAAGCTCCGCGGGCCTCAGCCGCTCCGGAACAAGCTTCTTGATCGCCCACGCCGCGTCCGCGTTGATCACCACGTGATCATGCTCGAACACCCCGCCCCGGTCGCCCCCCACCTCCACGCCCGTCGCGCGCCGACCATTGAACGCGATCCGGCTCACCGGCGCGCCCGTCACAACCTCCCCGCCCAGGTCCTCGACCAGCCCCGCCAGCGCGCCCATCAGCGCGCTGCAGCCGCCCGTCGGATGCCAGATCCCGTACTCGTACTCGATGAACGGCAGGATCGAGAACAGACTCGGGCACTCGTAAGGACTCATCCCCAGGTACTTGCTCTGGAACGACAGCGACAGCTTCACAGCGTCCGTCCGGAAGTACTTGCCAAGGTGCTGGTACACCGACTGATGCGGGTTGATGACCGTCCCGGCCTTCATCGTCCGCCAATTCATCAGGTCCATCACGCCGCGGATCGGGCTCCGCAGGATCGGCTCCATCAGCGCCAGCTTCCGCCGGTTGTCCGCCATGAACCGCTCAAACGAGGCCCCCGCCCCGGGCTCCATCGCCTCAAGACGCCGCGCCATCTCGGGCAGCCGCTGCGTCGTGTCCAGCGTGCGCACCGCGCCCGACGCGCTCCCGTGCACCAGCCGGTACATCGGGTCCAGCCTCGTCAGCTCCACGCGCGACGCCAGCGAATCCCCCGCCGCGCTGAAGATCTCCTCCAGCACATAAGGCATCATGAAGAACGTCGGCCCGCGATCGAAGCAGTACGCCCCGCCCCCGCGCTCCCCGTCGCGCAGCGTGATCCGCGATGTGCGACCCCCGATCTCCGGACAGGCCTCGTACACCCGGACCCGCAGCCCCGACGCCGCCAGCAGCGCCGCGGTCGCCAGACCGCCGGGCCCCGCGCCGATCACCCCGACCGATTGTGACTTTCGCTGGCTCATCGCACGGACGCTCGACGCGTACGGTACACATCCGCACGCACGCCATTCACTATCGCGGACAAGGCTTCGAGCGTCCGTCCCCCCCGGATTCAGCGCCGCCCGCCACCTCTATACTCCTCTCATGCCCCCGAGCACAGGCGCCTGGGCCGCGACGACCCCCGCCGAACGCACCGCTTGGCTCCGCGCAGCGCGCCGCGCCCTCGCCTCGCGCCTCGGCCAGTTCGCCGACCTCATCTCAAGGGACGTCCACAAGCCCCGGTGGGAAGCGCTCACGGGCGACCTGCTCACCCTGCTCATCTCCATGCGCTGGCACGAGAAGCACGCCCCGCGCATCCTCGCGCCCCGCCGCGTCCCGGGCGCCGGCGTCTTCTCGCTGGGCCTGCGCGCCCGCGAAGTCCGCGCCCCCCTGGGCCGCGTCGCGATCATCGCCACGTGGAACTACCCAGTCCAGCTCCTGGGCGTCCAGCTCGTCCAGGCGCTCATCGCGGGCAACGACGTCGTCGTGAAACCATCCGAGAACGCCCCGCGCTCCCAGCGCGCCCTGCTCGAGCTCTTCGCCCAGGGTCTGCCGCCCCACACGCTGACATGGACCGACGCCGCCCGCGACGCGGGCCCGGCCCTCCTCAACTCCCAGCGCTTCGATCACATCGTCTTCACGGGCTCCACACGCGTGGGCCGCGCCGTCGCCGCCGTCGCCGCCGACCGTCTTACCCCGACCACCCTCGAGCTCTCGGGCTGCGACAGCGCGCTCGTCCTCGACGACGCCGACCCCGCCCTCGCCGCCTCTTCCATCTGGACCGCCTTCGCCATGAACGCCGGCCAGACGTGCATGGCCCCGCGCCGCGCACTGGTCGACCGCGCCGTCATGCCGCGCTTCCTCGCCGCCCTCGCCCCGCTCGCCGCCGCCGCGCCCCCGCGCACCCTCATCTCGCACGACGCCGCCCGCGAAGCCTTCGACCTCGCCCGCGGCGCCGTCCTCGCCGGCGGACGCAGCCTCACCGGAGTCCTCGAGCCGCCGCAGGGCTCGACCCTGCGCCCCATCGTCATCGCCGACTGCCCGCCCCGCGCCCCCCTCGTGGCGGGCGAACACTTCGGCCCCGTCCTCGCCGTCATCCCCGTCGCGGGCCCTGCCGAGATGCTCGACCTCCATCGCACCTGCGCCAAGCACCTGGCGACCTCCGTCTTCACCGCCCGGCCGGGCCGCGCCGCCGAACTCGCGCCGCGACTCAACGCCGGGATCGTGACCATCAACGACGCGCTCATCCCCGCCGGACAGCCAGGCTTGGGCGTGGTCGGATCGGGCGAGAGCGGCTGGGGAGTCTCGCGCGGAGCGGCGGGACTCCTCGCAATGACCCGCCCCCTCTACATCACCACCACCAGCACCCGCCTCCGCATGCCCGCCTCCGCTGGCGACGAGCCCTCACCCGGCATGACCGAACGCATGACCGCCACCCTCCGGTGGATGTTCGGCGGGTCGAAATCCCCAGCTCTCGCCCGCACGCCGGATCAACCCACGTCCGACCAGCCAATGACTGAATCGGACACCGCTCCCGCGCACGAATCGATCACGTCCCACGCCCCCGCTCCCCCCGCTCCCCCCGCTCCCACCGCCGCCCACCGACCCCCTCAAGGACAGCACGCCCGACCATGAACACCAGCGACGTCGTCATCATCGGCGGGGGCCTCGCCGGCCTCGCCGCCTCCGTTGAGCTCGCCCGCCAGGGACTCAGCGTCACCATCGTCGACCAGAACCAGCACCTGGGCGGCAAGATGAACGTCCTGAGCGAGCAGGGCTTCACCTTCGACATGGGGCCAACCATCCTCACCCTCCCCCAGGTGCTCCGCGGCATCATCGAACGCACAGGCCGACGCACCCCCGACTACATCGATCTCATCGACCTCGACCCGCAGTGGCGCTGCTTCTTCGACGACGGCGCCGTCATCGACCTCCGCCGCGACGTCGACCAGCTCGCCCGACAGCTCGACCAGCAGTTCCCGGGCTCCGGCGCGGGCGACGGTTACACCCGCTTCATCGAGTACAGCCGCCGCATGTACCGCCTCAGCGACAAGGTCTTCTTCTACAAGGACCTGGGCGGCATCTCCGACCTCGTCCGCAAGCCGCCACCGTCCGAGCCCGGCATCCTCCGCGACGTACTCGCCATGCGCCTCCACAGCACCGTCGGCGCCACCGCCCACGGCATGATCCGCGAGCCGCACGTCCGCCAGCTCGTCGAGCACTTCCTCCAGTACGTGGGCTCCAGTCCCTTCCTCGCGCCCGCCATCCTCTCGCTCATCGCCGCCGCACAGGTCGATCACGGCTGCTGCTACGCCATGGGCGGCACACGCATGGTCGCACGCGCCCTCGAAAAGCTCGGCGCCGAGCTTGGCGTGCGCTCCGTCCTCGGGCAGCGCGTCCAGCGCCTCCGCGTCGAGAACGGCCGCGTCCGCGCCGCCCTCCTCGAAGACGGCCGCGAACTCACCGCACACTCCTTCGTCAGCAACTGCGACGTCCAGCGAACCTTCCGCGACCTGCTCGCCACTCCCGAAGCCCTCCGCCGACACCGCGCCATCGCCCGCGACTACACCCCCGCCTGCAGCGGCCTCGTCCTCTACCTGGGGCTCAGCCGCCAGTACGACCACCTCGCGCACCACAACTTCCTCTTCAGCTCCGATTCCGCCAGCGAGTTCCGCGACATCTACACGCAGGGCATCCCCGCCCGCGACCCCACGCTCTATCTCGCCGTCCCCTCCCGCACCGACCCCTCCCAGGCGCCCCCGGGCTGCGAAGCCCTCTACGTCCTCATCCACACCCCCTACATCCGCGACGGGCAAGACTGGCACGCCAAGGGAGGCACCCTCGAGCAGTACCGCCCCGTCGTCATCGACAAGCTCCGCCGCGCCGGCATGCCCGACATCGAGAAGCACATCGTCCTCGAGCGCGTCCTCACCCCCAACATGATCGACCGCATGTACAACGCCGAGGGCGGCGCGATCTACGGCCTCGCCTCCCACGGCCGCCTCAAGGGCGGCTTCAAGCCCCGCAACCGCTCGCTCGTCTACCCCAACCTCTATCTCGCGGGCGGCAGCGCCAACCCCGGCCCCGGAGTGCCCATGGTCCTCATGAGCGGCGTCACCGCCGCCTCGGCACTCATCGAAGACGTTCGAGGCGAGCCGCCGTCAGTCGAGATCAAGGCCCGCCAAACCGCGCGAGCCACGGCCCATGCCGGCGCCTGACCCAGACGAATCCGCCGTCGACCCCGCGCTCGTCCCCGACGCCCACTCCGCGCGCTTCTTCAACTTCTTCGCCTGGTACACGCGCCGCCTCATCGCCCGCAGGTTCGCCGCCGTCCGCGCCGCCCCCGGAACCACGCAGACGCTCCGCGCCCTCGCGGACGACCAAGGCCCCGTCGTGATGGCCATGACCCACTCGAGCTGGTGGGACCCGCTCATAGGCGTCTATCTCCACGACCGTTTCACCCCCGCCCGCCGCTCGCTGGGCCCCATCGACGCCCGCGAGCTCGCCCGCTTCCGATTCATGCGCAAGCTCGGGCTCTTCGGCATCGACCCCGACAACCCCCGCGTCATCGACTCCATGACCCGCTACATCGCGGGCGTCTGCCGCGACGCCCCGCACACCACGCTCTGGATCACGCCCCAGGGCACCTTCCAGGATGTCCGCGCCCCGATGCTCGTCCGCCCCGGCGCCGCCGCCGCCGCCGCACGGTTGAGGGCGGTCGGCCCCTGCCGTGTCGTCTCGCTCGCCATCGAGCTCGCCTTCTGGAACGACCAGCGCCCCGAGATCTTCCTCCGCGCCGACCCCGTCGCCGCCGACCGCCCGCACAGCATGCCCTCGTGGCACCGCGCCATCTCCCGCGCCATGCGCGCCGGCGCCGAGGCCCTCTCCACCCTCGTCATCGCGCGGGATCCCCAGCCCTTCGAGACACTCCTCGGCGGAGACGCACGCATCCACCCCGTCTACGACGCCATCCTCAAGCTCCGCGGCAAGAGCGGCGGCCTCGGCGCCGCACGCCGCACGGAAGCCGCCCCATGACATTCCTCTCCTCGCCCGCCTTCCACGTCGTACTCGTCTTCTCGGTCATCATCGCCGCCGCCGCCCTCGTCATGACCCTCGTCAACCTCGGCTACTACCGCG
>JANRJV010000008.1:0-5893 GCA_033763795.1 Planctomycetota bacterium | reverse complement strand
GTTCGTAGGCCGCCGACGTACGCAGGGCAGAAACGGTACCCGAAGGGCGGCCGTTAGGGTCAGGGCCGTGGCGGAGCCCTGGCCCCTGCTGGCGCATGAGGTCCGGACCCGAAGGAAGAATGGAGCCGGGGGGAATCGAACCCCCGTGCCGTAACAGTCCGTCCGTCGCCTCTACGCGTGTAGCCTCCGAATGATCTCGGCGTCCTCTCGCTCGGAGACAGCTCGATGGATGCCCAGCGCCTGTATTGCTTCTTGTCCCCGCGCACCGGTGCGCAGAGCGGGGTACCAGCCGATGTCGTTCACGCCCGCCTCATCGGCGTCGGACGGACGTGATGCTGCTCAGTTAGGCAGCAAGAGCGAAATTGCGGTCAGCAATTATGGTTGTGCACGCTTGATACGCGGCATGCGTGCGCCGCGACGCGCCACGACGGACTTTCCCTGTCCGGTCGATGCCTGTCGGCCCCAGGTTCTCAAAGAGCTTCAACTATAGGCACCGGACAGGTCGTGGGGCGGACCGCGGGCGACGGCTCTCCGGAGTTCAGGCTTCGACCGGTCCGCCGTTCAGTCGGAGAACGGTTCCACGATGTTCGCCTCCGAGGACCCGGCGCGGACGCCGTTCACGGGTGGCGATGTGAACGGAGACGGGGTCGTGACGTTCCTCGACGTCGCGGCGGTGCTGCGGAGATTCGGGAGCGAGTGCGGCTGAGCGAACGAGGCTCGGCGCTTGATGACACCTCTCGACGGCCGCGGCTTTGGGGTCGCGCCCGTTTTGTTGCGCCATCGGGGAAAGAGAACTTGCGAGCGGCGGCTGCGGGCCCGGGCGGGCCCGCAGCGTCAGTATGATGGAACTCTCATCGGCGTCGGAGCGGCGTCCTCGCGGAGGTGAATCGATGGTGCTGAAGCGTGCGGCGGCTGCGGCGGTGGCGTTGCTGGGGGTTGTTCTGGGCGGGTGCCAGACGGAGATGATCCCGACGCCTTACGTGATGTACGGCGAGGCGGGCCGGACGGCGTTCGAGGCGGTGCCGCCGGGACTACGGACGCCCGAGGCGCCGGTGATCTACGTGACGGACCGCGTGGCGGACAAGGTCGGACCCGAGGGGCCTGAATACGGGTACCGGCGCAGCCCCGAGCTGACGTTCGGCACGGCGACCGTGACGCTGGGCGAGGGCGCGACGTGGGATTCGCTGGTCGCTGACAGCACGACGGACAATCGGAGCGGGAAGTATCACCCGCGCGTGACGAAGGTGGAGCCCGCGGGGGCGATCGGCGCGGTTCCGGCGCGGCTGGTCGCGGTGGACGGTCGGCTGCGGCTGACGAAGGAAGCCGTGGATGAGTTCCACGCGACGCAGGCGAAGTTCGACGGGCTGATCGCGCGGTGGGCGGAGGGCCAGGAGCGGCGCGACGCCGTGGTGTTCGTGCACGGGTACAACAACAAGTTCGACGATGCGGTGCTTCGTCTGGCGCAGGCGTGGCACGCGGGGGGCCGGGCGGGGATCCCGATCGTGTACACGTGGCCCGCGGGGTCGGGCGGGCTGACGGGATACGCGTACGACCGCGAGTCGGGCGAGTACACGATCGTGCATCTGAAGCTGCTGCTGGCGACGCTGATCCGGTCGCCGCACGTGGATCGGATTCACATCATTTCGCACAGCCGGGGAACGGACGTGGCGGTGACGGCGCTGCGGGAACTGAACGCCGAGGTCCGCGGGGCGGTGGGTGCGGGGCTGGTGGCGCGTGAAATCGTGGGCAAGGGTTTGTTTGACCCGACAGTGACGGCCCCGCCGCCGACGTACGAGTATCTGAAGCTCGAGACGCTGATCCTGGCGGCGCCGGACCTGGACCTCGAGGTATTCGTGCAGCGGTTCTTCGGGGAGAACCTGCTGCAGGCGGCGCGGCGGACGCTCGTGTATTTCTCCGATGAGGATGAGGCACTGGGGATGGCGGACTGGCTGTTCCGGAGCCGGCGGCGGCTGGGGGCGCTGCGGCTGGTCCACATCCCCGAACCCTCGCGGAAGCTGTTCGCGAGTGTGCCCGCGATCGAACTGATCAACGCGGAGGTCACGGGGTTCACGTCGCACTCGTACATCCTGCAGCATCCGGCGGCGCTCTCGAACGTGATCCTGGTGCTGCGCGACGGGAAGCTGCCGGGCCCGGAGAACGGGCGCCCCATGAAGCGGATCGCCGAGTCGATCTGGCAGATCGACAACTCGTACTGCCAAGAACAGGCGTCGATCGACGCGGGGCAGCAGGGCGGGGCTGGACGGTGATCGGTCGGATCGGGAGACTCCGCTGAACCCGCGGCCCGCCCGCGCGTCCTACACTGGGGAGGTACCCGGAGTGCTGAGGATGCGACGCTTTCTCCAACGGTCCGTTCTGGTTTTGAGCGTGCTTCCGGCCGCGGGGGCGGTCTGGCTGGCTTCAAGCGCCGGGGCGGCGCAGGTCGACGCGCCGACCCGGGCGGACAACGAGAGCCGGCGCGAGACGGCGCAGAAGCTGTCGCGTCTGATCACGGTCGAGTTCACCGACGCTCGGCTGGAGGACATCATCACCTTCGCGGCCGACTTCAGCGGGGCGGAAGTCGATCCAATCTGGAGCGAGGAGAATTCCGGCGCGCCGGGGCTGGACCGCGAGCAGCGGCTGACGCTCTCCGTCAAGGACATCACCGTGCTGCAGCTCATCGAGCGGGTGCTCGCCAAGGCGACGAGCGACCTGTCGCCGGCGACGTGGCAGTTCGCGCCGAGCGGCGGTGCGCTGCAGATCGGCCCCCGCAGCGCGCTCAACCGCTTCGCGTTCATGACGATGTACGACATCCAGGACCTGATCTATCAGATCCCCAACTTCACGGACATGCCCGAGCTGGACCTCGACCAGGTGCTGCAGCAGGCCCGCGCGGGCGGCGGCGGGGGCGGCGGGTCGGTCTTCTCGGAGGAGGATGATTCTGAGCCGGAGTTCAAGCCCTCGGAAGAGATGGCGATGGACGTGATCAACCTTATCACGACCAACATCGAGCCCGAGCAGTGGGCGGACAACGGCGGGGACGGCGCGACGGTCACGTTCTACAACGGGTTCCTGCTGATCCGGGCGCCGGATTACATCCACCGCCGACTGACCGGTTACCCGTTCAACATGAACCTTTCGCGGGTTCCCGCGCCAAAGGGCGGCGGGGCGACTCAGCGCTGAGGCTGGGCGGGCTGCGGCCCAAAAAGAAAACCGCGGGCGTGACGCCCGCGGCGCGAAGGTGGAACAAGACCGGGGGAATCAGGCGTGGCGGGCGTTGTTGTGGCCGCGCCAGCCGTGGCTATGCCAGGCACCGGGGGCGGCGAGCCAGGTTCCGAGGATGGTGGCGCCCACGCCAACTACGAGGCCGACAAAGGTGAGCCAAGCGATGGCTTGAGCGGTGTCTTCGGCTTCTTCGCGGGTGGTGACACCGGGCGTGTCGTCGTCTTCATCAATTTCGTCGGTGGCGGTGCGACCGGCGAAGCCGGGGGCGGTGTTGCCGCCGGCCGGGACGTTCGCGCGATCAACGGCGCCCTGTTCGGCGGTGCGCTGGGAGGGGGCCTCGTCATTTCG
This sequence comes from Planctomycetota bacterium, assembly GCA_033763795.1. GTDB lineage: Bacteria > Planctomycetota > Phycisphaerae > Phycisphaerales > UBA1924 > JAEUIV01. Next base: position 2,323 of record JANRJV010000008.1, on the reverse strand, counting down.
ATCGCCCGCTGTGGAAGAGCCGGGCGCGGTGCCGGTCAGAGGATCGCCCGGCCGAGCGGGATCGCCGGCGCGGTTCGTCTGGCCGAGCGTGTCGGCGGTTTGGCCGTCGAGCGCGGTGCGGGCGGGGTCGAGCGGACGGCTGTCGCGGCCGGTCGCGCCGCGATCTGCCGAGCGGTCGTTCTGGAGGGCGGCGATGGGCGAGATGGGGAGCCGCCACATCGAGCCGGCGGCGGAACCTGCGGCCGAACCCGCGGCGGCGGAGCCGGCGGTGGCGATCATGCCCGCGCCGGACCAGACCATTGCTACGCCGAACAGGGCGATGAAGGACCACATGACGAAGGAGTGGAGGAAGAGATCGCTGGAATATGGGATGGCGGCGAGTCGGCCCACGACCATGCCTCCGAGGCAGAGCGAGATGGTCCCGCTGACGAGCCACCAGATGGCGGCTCCCGTGCCGATCTCACCGGCCGAGCCTCCCTCGGTAGCGGAGGTGATTCCGATGGCAAAACCCAGCGCGGTGAGGAGCACCTGGGCCCCGATGGCCGCGACGACTCCGGCGAAGATGGCGCCCCAGTGTGTCTTGCGTGGCGTCAGGATTGCTGGCTGCACCACCACGGGCTCTGCGTAGCCCGGGTTCATTGAAGGATTCACGACTGCCATACTTGCTCTCCCTGTTGGGCGTCCGCCCGGTTCATCGCGGCGCGGCCGCGACGTATGTGATCAACAATGCCGTCATCGTGACGATGCGGTCCGACGGCCTGACTTCTTTCTTCCGCCTCCCTTTTTCCCGCCGCGAGACTTGGAGGACTTCTTCTTCGACGCGGAACTGCTGCTCTTCTTGCGGGAGGCCGAGCCGCCCGATGAGGAAGAGCCGCGGCCGCCGGCCTTGGATGAGCGCGAACCGGAGCGCGAGCCGCGCGAAGAACTCGAGCTTGACCCTGATGACTCGGAACGGGAGCTCGACGATCCCGAGCTGGAGCCGCGCGAGCGCGAGCTGCTGGAACCGCCCGAGCCGCCCGAACTGGAGGACGAGCCACCCGAACCGGATCCTCCCGAGCGCGAGCTGCTGGAGCGGCGACCGTTGCCGCTGCTGCTGCTGCTGCTGCCTCCACCGCTGCCGCTGCTTCGACTTCCGCCACTGCTGCTGCCTCTGCTGCCGCTGCGGCTTCCGCCGGAGCTGGTGCCACTGCCGCCTCGACTTCCACCGGAGCTGCTGCTTCGGCTTCCGCTGCTTGTCCCGCGGCCGGAGCCGCCGCCTCCCCCACCGCTGCCGCCGCTGCCGCCGCCTTTGCCGCGACCGCCGCCCCGGCCGGATGAGGAGGAAGAGCCCCTCGACGAGGAAGACTCAGAACCTGATGAGCGGCCGCGGCCCGAGCCGCCGCCACCGTTGCCTGATGAGCCCGACTCAGAGCCCCCGCCGTTGCCGGAGCGCTCGGAGGAAGATTCGTCGGAGCGGCTGTCGGACCTTTCGGTCGTCGAGTCCGAATCGTCCTTCTGTTCCATGGTTCGACCCTCGGTGCTTCTTTGTTTGTTCACCGTGCGTGCGGCGATTTCCTGAGAGCGCTCGACGGTGCGGCCCTGCTCGAGCTCGCTCTCCTTGACGTGCTCATACTGACGCTCGTCCTTGGCTGACCACGCTTTAGGCATCGAAGCGATCTCCGTGCATCCTCCGGCCGCCGGGCACGGGCGAACATGCGTGTGAGCGGACGTCCGCCCGTGCCCCGCCGACCGACACCGGAATCCGTCATTCCGTCACATCCGAGCCTCAGCGATCGCGCGAGGACCGTCCGCCCCGAGAGGAGGACGATCCGCTGTCACGATCGCCGGTGAAATGGCCGTACTCATCGCGGTCCTGGCTGCCGGCGGAACGTCGTCCGCCTCGGGAACGGTCTTCGTAGGAGAGGTTGGAAGCAGGGTTGTTGAAGTCGTCCTGTTCGTCGCGCGAGCCGCGGCCGCGCGCTGGTGAGCGGGAGGTCATGCTGCCGCCGCCGTTCTGATCGTCCTCGTCGTAGTCGCGGGGATAGGCGCCGCTGCTGCTGCGGGACGACGAGCCGCCGTAGCCCGAAGATCCGCGGGAGCCGCGGTCTTCGTCCTGGCTTCCGCCGCCGCCGTAGTTGGAAGATCCGCGCGAGCCGGACGACGAGTACTGCTGGCGGTCGTAGCCGGAGCCGGAGCGGCGGCTTTGCTGCTGGCCATAACCCTCGTCGCGGAAGCGGTCTTCATACTGCGAACGGGAGCCGCCGCCGCTGCCCGCGTACTGACGGTCGTCCATCTCGCGGCCCGAGCCGTACTCGTTGCTGCCTCCGCGGGAGCCTCCCGATGA
>JANRJV010000007.1:0-2307 GCA_033763795.1 Planctomycetota bacterium | reverse complement strand
GGGCGCGAACGATGACGCGTCGGGGACGGCGGCGGCGCTTGAGGCGTGCCGGGTGCTGTCGGGAATGGAGTTCGATCACACGCTGGTGTTCGTGGCGTTCGACGCGGAGGAGGCGGGGCTGTACGGCGCGCGGGCGCACGTGGCCGGGCTGGCCGGCGGGGCGCGGGTGCGGGCGGGACGGCCCCCCGCCAGCGTGGGGGCTCCGCCGTCGCCCGCGGGGCAGCTTGGTTCGAGCGGATTGGAGCGGCTGCGGCGCGAGGGGGCGCTGGGGGATTCATCGTCACGGCAGCTGGCGCGGTTCGTGTGCGATGCGGCGGAGACGGTGGGGACGCGGGTAAGGCCCACGATGGTGTGGCGCGCGGACCGGTTTCTGCGGGGCGGGGATCACACGCCGTTTCACGAGGCGGGGTTCGCGGCGGTGCGGTTCACGGAGGTTGACGAGGACTATTCGAGGCAGCACCAGGACGTGCGGATCGAGAACGGCGTGCAGTACGGGGATCTGCCGGAGTTCGTGGACGAGCGATACCTGGCGGATGTGACGCGGCTGAACGTGGCGGCGGCGGTGCTGCTGGCGGATGGGCCCGGCACGCCGGGGTCGGCGAGGCTGGTGACGGCGGAGCTGTCGAACAACACGACGGTGCGGTGGAGCGCGGCGGCGGATCCTGATGTGGCGGGGTATGAGGTGGTGTGGCGGGAGACGACGAGCGCTGCGTGGCAGGGGGCGCGGGATGTCGGCATGGCGCTGGAGGCGCGGCTGCCCTTGAGCAAGGACCGGTACTTTTTCGGGGTGCGGGCGTATGACCGCGAGGGGAACCGCGGGCTGGTGGGGTTCGCGCTGGCGGCGCGGGAGTGAGGCGACTTGACGATGAGGCGGTAGGAATGAGAAGTGCGGCGCGGGGCGGCCGGGCAAGGCGGCGGCGCGCGGCGGGACTGGAGGCGTTATGTCGATGTCGCGGATGCAGGTGGGCGCGGGGGCGGTGATGGGCGGGGTTGCGTGCTGGGTTCTCGTGTCGGCGGGGTCGAGCGTGACGGACGCGCGGGGGAACCCCGGCGCGGCCGAGCTTGCGTCGGCGTCGCTGCGGGGGAACCTGACGGTGACGGTGACGACGTCGGGGGGGACGACGGGGGTGATGAAGGATGTGGATGAGGTGACGCTGTTTGACGAGTGGGTGGTGATCCGTGCGAAGAGCGGATTGCGGTGGGCGAACACGATCCTGCCGCGGGAGCGGGTGATCTCGATTGATGTGGTGGAGTGAGGGGCGCGGGTCAGGGGCGGCGGGTGTGTTCGATCCAGCCGCCGGCGAGGACGTGGTCCGGCTCGTGGGCGCCATAAAGGACGAGGGCCTGACCCGGCGTGACGGCTTCCTGCGGCTGGTCGAAGTCGACGGAGAAGCGTGCGGCGCGGCCCGAGGGGGCGGGAGCGCCCCCGGGGGCGGGGGCGGGGGCGGGTTCGAGCGTGCGCATGGTCGCGGGGACGAGCGGGCCCGTGGAGCGGTAGCGGGCGAGGACGGGGCGGGACTCGCCCGGGGCGGGTTCGCCCGTGAGCCAGTTGGCTTCGGCGACGTCGCAGCCTGAGGCGAGGAGATCCTGGCGCGGGCCGACACGGACGGTGTTGGAATCGGGGTCCTTGCCCGTGACGTAGATGGGATAGCCGAGGGCGACGGAGAGGCCGCGGCGCTGGCCCATGGTGAAGCGGTGATGCCCGGTGTGGTGGCCCACGACGGCGCCCTGCTGGTCGAGGATGGGTCCGCTGCGTGCGAGGTGGGGTGCGCGGTGCTCGACGAGGGCGGCGTAGTCGTTGTCGGGGACGAAGCAGATTTCCTGGGAGTCGGGCTTCTCGGCGACGGGGAGGCCGAGCTCCGCGGCGAGGGCGCGGACGTCGGGCTTTCGGAGGGCGCCGATGGGGAGGAGCGTGCGTGCGAGCTGGGCGCGGGGGATGCCGAAGAGGACGTAGGACTGGTCCTTGGCGTGATCGACGGCGCGGAGGAGGCGTCCGTTCTCGATGCGTGCGTAGTGGCCGCTGGCGACGAAGTCGGCGTCGATGGATCGTGCGTAGTCGTGGAGCTTGCCGAACTTGAGCCAGTCGTTGCAGCGGACGCAGGGGTTGGGGGTTCGGCCTCGGGCGTACTCGTCGACGAAGTAGTCGATGACGCGGGCGAAGTCTTTCTTGAAGTTGCAGATGTAGAGGGGGATGCCGAGGTGGGCGGCGACGAGGCGCGCGTCGGCGGCGTCGCTGACGGAGCAGCATCCCTGGTGGCCGATCTTGAGCGGGCGGTGGGTGGCGGCTGCGGGGGCCGGGCAGGCGCC
>JANRJV010000006.1:0-23545 GCA_033763795.1 Planctomycetota bacterium | reverse complement strand
GCGGCACGTCTGGGCGAGCGTGAGCAGCGGGTCCATTACCTCTTGCCCCTGGCCAACCTCGGGCCGGAGACGGTGCGAGGGGCGTTCGCGGGGTCGTTGCCTGCGCGGCTCGCCCTCACGCGGCTGCTCGCGGCGGCGGGGCGTCTCGATTGGTCGAGACAACGTGCCGCGCTCGGCTTGGCGCGGACATGACGGCGTGATCACGGCACGCCGCGAGCAAAACGCATCGCTGACTCCTTGCCGAAATTGCGATTCCAGATCGCTGTCGCCCCGGCGCGACATTCTGGACCGGTCGGGACAAGCCCAGACGCTTGTTGCCAGCAGAACCGCGCGGACGCTCGGGCGTTTTCGCGCTTTTTCGATGGCTTCGTGGCCCCGGGAGACCTCGGAAAGAGAGACAAGCGGAGAGGGGGAGATTCGAACTCCCGATGAGCCGAAGCCCATACCGGTTTTCGAGACCGGCGCATTCAACCGCTCTGCCACCTCTCCGGCGTGCGGGAGGGTCATGGTAGCGGGGGGATCGGCCGGCGTCAGGCGGGGGAGTCGGGGCGCGGCTGGTGGCGGGCGGATCCGGGCGGTTCAGCGGCGCAGGCCGCTGGTGGTCGAGAGGGCGATGGTGGCGAGGATAGGGCTCGGGCCGCGCCAGTTGGCGTCCTCGATGGTGCGGGTGAGGCTGTGCGCGTGTGCGGCGTCGGTGATCGAGAGGATGAGGCGGCCGCCCGGGGCGTCGGGGAGCATGGAGGCCAGGCCGCTGAAGATGGGCAGGTCCTCGCGGAGGACCGTGGAGAGCCTGCGTGATTCGAGGATCGTGGCGTCGACCCCGAGGTCGATGAGCATGGGGACCAGCTCGCTCAGCACGGTCTTGGACGGGACGATGAGTATGAGCAGCACGGGAGAGCCGCCGGCGGTGGGTGGGGAGGTCTGGGCGGCGGGGCGGCGTGCGGCGGGCTTGGAGGGGGAGGTTCGCCCGGCGGGCGGCGAGGCGCGGGGGCCGGTCTTGTCAGCGTTTTTCGGACGTGTGGCGCGGGGAGAGGCGGGCTCGCGGCGGGCGCGTTTCGGGGCGCTTTTCTTAGCCATAGCGTCGGTCCTCCGCAACGAGAGTCGCGTGAAGCTGCTGCGGGTTCTCGGCGGCGCGCAGGCGTGCGAGCGCGCCCTGTCCCTGGGAGATGCGAGCCAGCCGAGCGAGGAGCCGGACGTGCTCCCATGGGGTGTCGGAGTTGCCGAAGATTGCGAAGACGAGGTCCTGCGGCGGGTGGCCGGCGTGAGAAGGCGATGAGGTGGCCCAGCGTACGCCCGGCCGGAGGCGGAGGGCGGCGACGCGGGTCGCGTCGATCTCGGGGAGCAGGACGTGGGGAAAGGCGACGCCTTCGGGTGTGCAGGTGGGGTAGGCGGCCTCTCTGGCGAGGAAGCCTTCGAGGAGTCGGCCGGCCTGGAGGGCGGGGAACATCGGGGCCGAGTGGTTGGAGAGGTGGGTGAGGACCGCCTCCATGGAGCCGAGGTCGGTGGGGGTGAGGACGAGTTCGGGATGAAGGACTGGCTCGAGCCGCATGGAGGGATTTCCGGGAGAAGTGTATGGGAAAGCGGGGGTGCGCTCGGGCATAATGAAAGAGCCGGAGCGGCGTGCCGAAGGAATGGTGTGGACGCAGCGTGTCGGGGCGACCCCGTTTGCCCCGGATGAACTCGGGCGAGCCCGCCTCAGCGGCGGTGCGGGGTGAACGGAGCGGACGATGAATCAGCTGATTGAAGCGGCCGCGGATCAGTGGTTCTGGACGGTGATGGGCTCGATCGCGATCGTGTCGATCGTCTTCGGCTCGGTGAAGAGCATGGTGAACAGCTCGCACCGGGAGCGCTCGCGGCGCGAGATCGCGGCGTACATCGCCGAAGGGAGCATGTCGGCGGAGCAGGGCGAGCGGCTGATGAAGGCCAAGGCTCCCCAGGACGATTGACCGCATTGAGGAGAACCGACCCGTGACCACGACCCCGATGCTGCTGGCGAACGAGGTAATCCCCGTCATCGTGATCGTGGGCGGGATCTTCATCGCCGTGATCGCGATTCTGAGCAACTTCATCTCGGGGATGGTGCGGTCGTCGCACCGGTCGCGCGTGCAGCGCGAGATCGCGGCGTACGTGGCGGAAGGATCGATGACGCCCGAGGAGGGCGAGCGTCTGATCCGGGCGGGGGCCGAGGAAAAGTCGAGCTGCGATTGACCTGATGCCCGCGCGCGGGAGCGCGGAGGTCAGGCGACGACGTCGATGATCCTGCCGATCGCGGAAGTGACCTGCGAGCGGGTCTGGACGATGTCCTGGTACGTCACGGTGCGGATGGGCGGGGGCGCGGGCACACCGACGCGGACGGCGAGCGGCGTATCGCTGCGCTTGCCCTGCGCGAACTCGACGGGCGTGAGGCCGGTGCCCAGTCCGGGGCGCAGACGCGTGGGCTGCGAGGCCTGGTCGTTGGTGGCGCCGAGGAGCAGGGGATTGGTCGACTCGCGGTCGATCTGGTTGTTGCGGCGGCGCTGGGCCTCGAGGTTCTCCCAGTAGTTGAGGGGCGTCACCGCGGGGGCCGCCTGGTTCTCACGGGCGATCTGGGCCCAGTAGTTGAGGGGGCGGACGGTCTCGGCCGCCTGGTTGGCGACGCCCGTGAACAGATCCCCCACGATGGTGCGGATCTCTTCGCCCTGCTGGCGGATGGCCTCGAAGAGGAGCTGGTTCCGCTCGGTGGGCGTGAGCCCCTGGAAGTACGGCACGTCTTGAATTCTCATGGCCCTGGGTGACTGGTAATGCGCGTGCCGAACGCGGCGGCGTTGGCGGGGCCGATAAGAGCGGCCTCGGGGGGGCCGAGAGGGCGATGTGTTGTGCTGGGCGAGCGCGGGGCGGGGCGGCGCGTGTTGCCCGGGAGCAACAGCGGCGATGTACGCTCGCATCATGTTGCCGGTGGAGGCGCTGGACTATGAGCTTCCGGGCGAGCTGATTGCGCGAGCGCCGGTGGAGCCGCGCGACTCGGCGCGCCTGCTGGTGGTCTCACGGTCGGACCCGCGGGTGATGCGGCACATGACGGTGCGGGACCTGCCGGAGGTGCTGTTGGCGGGCGATCTGCTCGTGATGAACCGCTCCGCGGTGCTGCCGGCGCGGTTCATGGGCCGGCGGGCGGACACGGGCGGGCGCGTCGAGGGGCTGTATGTCCGGAGTCAGGGAGACCTCTGGGAGGTCATGCTGAAGGCGGGGAGCGCCGTGCGGCCCGGGCTGGTGGTGGTGCTGACCGGGCGGGACGCGGGGCAGGCCGAGTACCGCCTCGAGATCGTCGAGAGGCATGATCAGACCTGGCTGGGGCGCGTAACGAGCCCGGAGGGCGCGGCGGTCGACGGACCGACGGTTCTGACGGCGGTCGGTGCGACGCCCTTGCCGCCTTACATCCTGGCGGCCCGGAAGCAGCGCTCGGAGGAGATCGACGACGAGCAGGATCGCCGGTGGTATCAGACCGTCTTCGCCCGCTCCGACCGGGCGGGGTCGGTGGCGGCGCCCACGGCGGGGCTGCACTTCACTGGTCCGCTGCTGGAGCGGCTTGCGGCGCGGGGCGTGGGGCGAGCCGAGGTCGTGCTGCATGTCGGGCCCGGGACGTTCAAGCCGGTGTCCGAGGCGTTCGTTGAGCAGCACCCGATGCATTCGGAGACGTGCGCGGTCCCCGGCCGGACCTTGCGAGCTCTGGACGAGACTCGGGCGCGGGGCGGGCGGGTCATCGCGGTGGGGACGACCTCTGTCCGCACGCTGGAGAGCCTGCCCGAGGGGGGCGGGAGGCTGGCGGACGAACAGGAGCTGGCCTGGGAGACGGACCTGCTGATCGCGCCGGGGTTTGGGTTCCGCCGGGTCGACGGACTGATGACGAACTTCCACCTGCCCCGGTCGACTCTGCTGGCGCTGGTCGGGGCGCTGTTTCCGGATGGTGTGGGCCGGGTGCTGGAGATCTACCGGGAGGCGATCGAGCGGCGGTACCGTTTTTTCAGCTACGGCGACGCGATGCTGATCCTGCCCTGAAGGTCGGCCGAAGGGGGGCAGTTCCGGGGGCAGTTCCGGGGGCGGCTGGGGCCGGCGGACGGGCGGGGAAACAGGTGAGATTGTTGCGCTCTTTTGCGTGCATGGTCCGATAGTGTTCGGACGCAGGCGTGCGCACGGCGTGCGGCGGTGAGGGATCGCAGATGCAGCTCGGTGACCTGATCGAAGGGCTGGAGATCACGCTGGACCGGGAGAGCGACCGGACGGCGCGTATCTGCGACATCACGGAAGACAGCCGGACGGTGATGCCCGGGTCGTTGTTCATTGCGCGGCCGGGCACCAAGGTCGACGGGCGGAAGTTCATCGAGGCGGCCATTGCGGCCGACGCGGCGGCGATTCTGACGGACCCGCTGGCGGCGCGGCCCGCGGGGTCGGAGGAGGTCGCGTGGCTGACGACGACGGACCTGGCGCGGGCGGAGGCGCTGCTCGCCGAGCGTTTCTTCGGCGCCCCGGCGAGCCGGCTGGCGCTCGCGGGCGTGACGGGCACGAACGGGAAGACGACGGTCGCGCACCTGGTGCATCAGCTTCTGAACGACTCGGGCGTGCGCTGCGGGCTGATCGGGACGGTGCAGGTCGACGACGGCTGCGCGGTCGCCAAGGCGGCGATGACGACGCCGCCCGCGCTGGAGCTCTCGTTCTCGCTGGCGCGGATGCTCGAGCACGGGTGCAAGGCCTGCTCGATGGAGGTGTCGAGCCATTCGCTCGATCAGCAGCGTGTGGCGGCGCTCGACTACCGGGTCGCGATCTTCACGAACCTGACCGGCGATCATCTCGACTATCACGGGACGATGGAGAACTACGCCGCGGCCAAGGCGAAGCTCTTCGAGATGCTGCGACCCGAGTCGACGGCGGTGATCAACGCTGACGATCCGTGGCACGGTCGGATGGTGCGGGGCTGCCGGGGCCGGGTGCTCAGGTGCTCGACGCGGCGCGGCCCGGAGACGGACTGCTGGGTCGCGGTGCGGGAGATGTCGATCCGCGGGACGGAGGCGAGCTTCGGCGGCCCCTGGGGGGTGATCGAGGGGAGCACGCGGCTGATCGGTTCGTACAACGTGATGAACGTGCTGCAGGCGCTCGCGGCGGCGCACGCGCTGGGCGTGGAGCGGGACGAGATGGCGCTGTCGCTGCACGGCCTGCGGCCGCCGCCGGGCCGGCTGGAGCGGGTGGACCCGCCGGAGGGCGAGGCGCCGTTCGCGGTGTTCGTCGATTATGCGCACACGGACGACGCGATGGAGAAGGCGCTTGGGGCGCTGCGGCCCCTGCTGGCGGGAACGGGGGGGCGTCTGCGCGTGGTGTTCGGATGCGGCGGAGACCGGGACCGGACGAAGCGGCCGCGGATGGCGCGTGCGGCGTCGCGGCTGGCGGACGAGGTGATCGTGACGTCGGACAACCCGCGCACGGAGAAGCCCCACCAGATCATCAGCGAGATCCTCGCGGGGATCGAGACCGACGAGGCGATGTCGCGCGTGCACGTCGACGCGGACCGGCGCGCGGCGATCTTCCGCGGAGTGCAGGGCGCGCAGCCGGGCGACATCGTGCTGATCGCGGGGAAGGGCCACGAGGATTACCAGCTCCTGCCCGACGGTGAGGGGGGAGTGCGGCGGATCGACTTTGACGATCGGCGGGTCGCGGCGGAGGCTCTGCACGCGCGGCTGAAGCCGGGGGCGGGCGCGGCGCTGGAGCAGGAGTTGCGGGCGACATGAGCTTCTGGACCGCGAAGAACCTGCGGGCGGTGACGGGCGGGGTGTGGGTGCGGCGCCCGGCGGCGGAGCTCGACCCGGAGCGCGGGGCGCTCGCGAGCGGGCTGAGCACGGACACGCGCGCGGTGCGGCCGGGCGAGGCGTTCCTGGCGCTGCGCGGCGAGCGGTTCGATGCGCACGAGTTTCTCCATCAGGCCGTGCACGCCGGGGCCTCCCTGCTGATCGTCCAGGATGTCGATGCGGCGCCGGAGTCGGTGCGTCGCGGCGGGACCGGGCCGGCGGTGCTGCGGGTCGCGGACACGCGGCGGGCGCTCGGCCAGCTGGCGGCGGCGTACCGCCGGTCGCTGGAGGGGACGAAGGTCATCGCGGTCGTCGGGTCCAACGGCAAGACGACGACGACGAAGCTGATCCATTCGGTGCTGTCGGCGAAGCTGCGCGGGTCGTGCAGCCCCAAGAGCTTCAACAACGACGTGGGCGTTCCGCTGACGATCCTGGCGGCGCGGCCCGGGGATCAGTACCTGGTCTGCGAGGTCGGCTCGAATCATCCGGGGGAGACGGGGCGGCTGTCGCGGATCGTGGAGCCCGACATCGCCGTGGTGACGTCGGTGGGCCGCGACCACATGGAGTTTTTCGGGGACACGGCGAGCGTGGCGCGCGAGCACGCGTCGATCTTCGTGGACCTTCGGCCCGGGGGCGCGGCGATCGTTCCGGCGGACGAGCCGCTGCTGGCGGACTATCTGCGCCCCGTGCCGCAGGTGCTGACGTTCGGGCCGGGGCCGGGGGCGGATCTGCGTCTGACGCGGGTCGAGCACGTGCGCGGGGCGGAGGGCGGGCCGCCGAGCCTGCGGTTCGGCGTGAACGAGCGGCTGACGATCGACCTGCCCCTGATCGGCGAACACAACGCGCTCAACGCGCTGGCGGCGATCGCGGTGGCGCGGCGTCTGGGCCTCGATGACGCGGCGATCGTGCGCGGGCTGGGCGCGGCGCAGGCGGCGGACATGCGGCTGAACTGGCGCGTCGTCGGGGGCGCGAGCCTGCTGGTCGACTGCTACAACGCGAATCCGGATTCGGTGCTGGCGGCCGTGCGCACGTTCGCGTCGGTCGCGCCCGACGCGGGGCGGCGCGTGCTGATCCTGGGCGACATGCTGGAGATGGGCGAGCACGCGGCGGCGCTGCACGAGGAGGTGGCGCGGCGGATCGCGGGCGAGTGCCCGGCGCGGCTCGTGGTCACGGTGGGGCAGGAAGCGCTGCGGATCGCGGGGGTGCTGCAGTCGCAGTGGCCCGGGTGCGAGTTCCAGATGCTGTCGGAGCTGTCCGAGCCTCACGCGCGGCGGATCGCCTCGCTCATCCGGCCCGGCGACTGCGTGCTCCTGAAGGGGTCGCGCGGCGTGCGGCTCGAGGGCATCGTGGCGGCGCTGGAGCGGCAAGCGCCGGGGGCCGGTGAGTCCGGGGTGAGCGGCGGGGCGAGCGCGAGCGGCTCCGGGCCGGTGGCGCCGGGAGGGGCCGCGGGCCCCCGGGCCCGGGCGATCGCGTGACAGGAACGCTTGGGCATGCTCTTCAACCTGCTGGAAATGCTGCGGACCTGGCTGATGGAGCACGGGGTGTACCGCTTCGTGATGGTGCTCGATCAGCTGGCGTTCCGGGCGTTTCTGGCGGGGGGACTGTCGTTCGCGCTGGTGATCGTGCTGGGCCCGAGGTTCATCCGGTGGCTCCGCGAGAAGAAGATCGGCGACAAGGCGCAGTTTGACGTCGCGGAGCTGAACCAGTTGCTGGCGTCGAAGGCCAACACGCCCACGATGGGGGGCGTGCTGATCGCGGCCTCGATCCTGGCGTCCACGCTGCTGCTCTCGGACCTGACGAACGCGTACGTCCAGTACGCGGTGGTGACCATCGTCTGGCTCGCGGCGGTGGGGGCGGTCGATGACTGGCTGAAGCTGACGGCGTCGTCGAGGCCCGGCGGCTCGCGGCAGGGGCTATTCGCGTGGGAGAAGCTGGTCTTCCAGCTCGGGGTCGGGCTGCTGATCGGGTACTTCGCGCACGGCGCGGGGGACTCTTCCGCGGGCAACGACCTGGCGCACGTGCTGAACCTTCCTTTCCAGAAGACCTATGACAATCCGAGCGCGCCGCCCGCGGAGGGGCTAATCTACCTGGGCGTGGGCGCGTTCACGGTGATCATGCTGCTGATGATGACGGGCATGTCGAACGCGGTGAACATCACGGACGGCATGGACGGGCTGGCGGGGGGGATCAGCGTCGCGGTGACGCTGGGGCTGATGGTCCTGTGCTTCGTGGCGGGCTACGAGGACGCGGCGAAGTACCTGCTCGTGCCCTACGTTCCCACGAGCGACGAGCTGGCGATCGTGTGCGCGGCGACGGCGGGGGGATGCCTGGGATTCCTTTGGTGGAACTGTTCTCCGGCTGCGGTGTTCATGGGCGACACGGGCGCGCTGTTCCTGGGCGGGCTGATGGGATATGTCGCGGTGGTGATCCGGCAGGAGGCGCTGCTGCTGGTGATGTCGGGGGTGTTCCTGATCGAGATCGGGAGCGTGACGCTGCAGGTGGCGTACTTCAAGGCGACCAAGGGCAAGCGGATCTTCCGCTGCTCGCCCTATCACTGGCATCTGCACCGGGGCGGCTGGCCCGAGACGAAGATCGTGGCGCGGTTCTGGATCATCTCGATCCTGCTGGTTGCGGTGGCGATCGCGTCGATGAAGCTGCGATGAGAGGCGAGCGCGGCGGGCGGATAGGATCTTCGCCCCGTGTCGCGCCCCCACGATTCCATCGAAGTGCAGGACACAGCGATCGCGGAGCCCGCGCCGGCGACCGCCGCGGTCGACGAGACGCTGATCCGTTCCGGGAAGCTGGCCGGGATGTCGATGTGGGGGGCGATCTGGGTGCTGTCGTGGCCCGTGCTGCTGGAGTCGCTGCTGAGCTCGCTGATGGGGGTGGTGGACTCCACGCTGTCGGCGGGGATCTCCGCGGACGCGGCCGACGCGGTGGGCGGGGCGGCGTACTTCATGTGGTTCGTCGCGCTGGTCTCGATCGGCCTTGGGGTCGGGGCGACGGCGATGATCTCGCGAAGCATGGGCCGGGGCCGGCTGGGCATCGCGTCGGCGGTCGTCGGGCAGTGCACGACGCTGGGTCTGGTGCTGGGCGTGCTGGTGGCGGGGATCACCGCTGTGATGGCGCCGACGGTCGCGACGTGGCTGGGCCTGGGCCCGGGGGCGCACCGGCTGGCGGTGGTCTACATTTATCTGTGCGCGGCGGGGGTGCCCCTGCAGACGTTCGTGCAGGTGGGGATCTCGTGCTGCCGGGGAGCCGGCGATTCGTTCCGCCCGCTGATGGCGATGCTGGCGATCAACATCATCAACCTGGTGCTTTCGTTCCTGCTTTCGGGGGTTGATCTCGCGGTGGCGGCGAAGGGGCCGGACGGCTCGACCGTTCGTCGCGTGCTGCTCGAGAACCCCGTGTCGTGGGACATGGGCGTGGCGGGGGTCGCGCTGGGGACGTCGATCGCGTGGGCGATCGGGGCGGTGGTGATGCTGTGGATGCTGATCGGCGGCGTGCACGGGGTGCGGCTGAGAGCCCGGCGGCTGCGGCCTCACTGGCACACCGTGCGGCGACTGCTGCGCGTGGGGCTGCCGAACGTCGCGGAGACCTTCGGGATGTGGCTGGGCAACTTCCTGGTCATCCTGATGGTCGGGCTGATGCGCGAGCCCGGGATGCTGGGGGCGAACGTGATCACGGTTCGAATCGAGGCGTTCAGCTTCCTGCCGGGCTTTGCGATGAGTCTCGCGGCGGCGACGCTGGTGGGCACGTATCTCGGCGCGGGGAGCGTCGAGCTGGCGCGGCGGGCGGTGCTCCGCTGTTTGTGGATTGCGTGCGGGCTCATGGCGACCTGCGGGCTCAGCTTCGTTCTGTTCGGCAGGCAGATCGCCGGGCTATTCACGCAGCAGGCGGTGCACCTGGAGAGGGTGCCGGTGTGTCTTGCGGTGGCGGGGCTCGCGCAGCCGGTGTTCGCGGTGAGCATCGTGTTCCGCTCGGCGCTGCGGGGGGCCGGGGACACGAGCTCGGTGGCTTGGATCACGTGGATCTCGATCTTCGGGCTCCGGCTGCCGATGGCGTGGCTCTTTTCGGGAGTGGACCTGCCGCTGCCGGGCGGCGGGCTGCTGTCCAATCCGAGCCCCATGCAGGCGATGGGGGTGCACCCGCTGACGGGGCTGTGGATCGGCCTATGCCTGGAGCTGTGCATCCGCTCGCTGCTGTTCACGGCGGCCTTCATGCGCGGCAACTGGGCGCACAAGAAGGTGTGACGAGCCGCGTTTGATCGGACGGGGGAGCGCTCAGCCGCGCGGGAGTGGCGAATCCACGGGCAGACGTGGGCCGCCCCCGATGGAGCGTTCGGCGAGGAGCCGCGCGGCCTCGTCGACGTCCTTGTCGCCGCGACCGGAGCAGTTGACGACGATGTGCTGATCGCGGGGCATGAGCGCGGCCAGGCGGACCGCCTCGGCGATCGCGTGGGCGGTCTCGAGCGCGGGGATGATGCCCTCGGTGCGGGCGAGGGTGCTGAAAGCGCTCAGAGCCTGCTCATCGGTGGCGGCGGTGTAGCGCACACGGCCCGAGTCTTTCCAGAAGGAGTGCTCCGGACCAACGCCCGGATAGTCGAGGCCGGCGGAGCAGGAGTGGACGTCGGCGGTTTGGCCGTCGTCGTCCTGGAGGACGTAACTGAGCGAGCCGTGGAGCACGCCCGGGGCGCCGAACGAGAGCGGAGCGGCGTGATCGCCCGGAGTGGAGCCCCGGCCTCCGGCTTCGACGCCGACCAGCTCGACCGAGGCGTCGTCGATGAAGGGATAAAAGATGCCAGCGGCGTTGGAGCCGCCACCCACGCAGGCGATGACGCAGTCGGGAAGCCGGCCGAGCGCCTGGAGGCACTGGGCGCGAGCTTCGCGACCGATGACGCTCTGGAAGTCTCGGACCATCATGGGGAAGGGGTGGGGGCCGACGACGCTTCCCAGGATGTAGTGCGTGGTCTCGACCGAGGCCATCCAGTCGCGCATGGCTTCGTTCGTAGCGTCCTTCAGCGTGCGCGAGCCGGAGGCGACCTCGACCACACGTGCGCCCATCAGCCGCATCCGGACGACATTGAGGCGTTGGCGGCGGACGTCCTCGGCGCCCATGTAGACCTCGCACTGGAGGCCGAAGTGAGCGGCGGCGGTTGCGGTGGCCACGCCGTGCTGGCCGGCGCCGGTCTCGGCGATCACCCGTTTCTTGCCCATGCGGCGGGTGAGCAGGGCCTGGCCGATGGTGTTGTTGATTTTGTGCGCACCGGTGTGGGCGAGGTCCTCCCGCTTGAGCCAGATGGTGGCGCCCAGGCCTTTGGGGGCGGCGCCGCGGGCGGCCTCGGTGAGCCGGTGGGCCGGATGAAGGGGGGTCACCCGGCCCACGAACGTGCGCAAAAGGGCGTCCATTTCCGCCTGGAAGGCGGGGTCGCGGCGGGCCCGGTCATATTCTTCATGGAGCTGTTCGAGGGCCGAGACCAGGGTTTCGGGGACATAGACGCCGCCGAAGGTGCCGAAGCGGCCGGCGGCTGTGGGAGCGGCGGAGAGTGGCAGGGCGATCATGCGGCGAGTGTATGGCGTGGCCGCGAGGCGGAGCGGCCGGGGAGGGCGGCCCGGCCGGGGTGAGCCCTGGAAAGGCTGATGTTCGGGGTCTGGTTGCAAAGGGGGGAGTGGGCGGGTACACTGTGTGGCTCGCCCGGACGATCTGGCCGGGCTTTTTCATCGATGCGGGTCTCGACCATTCTTCGGGCTGGTCGGGCCACTGAGTAAGCGTTGTCCAAGCGGCCTGGGGCCGCGCGATCGGGCCCGGTCGGCCCGAGATGGGATGGGTGTCATGAAGGTTCGCTCGAGCGTGAAGCGTGTCTGCGGCGGGTGCAAGATCATCCGTCGCAAGGGCCGCGTGCGCGTGATCTGCAAGTCCGACCCCAAGCACAAGCAGGTTCAGGGCTGAGTCCCGTCGGGACCCACGCCTTACTGGAGCAGATGGGACATGCCTCGAATCGCCGGCGTCGACGTTCCTGAACGCAAGAAGATCCGCTTCGCTCTGCGGTACATCCACGGCATCGGTCCGCACCTGGCGGACCAGATCCTGGAGCGCTGCTCCATCGACGTGGAGAAGCGCGCGAGCGACCTGACCGAGCAGGAGGTCGCCGCGATCGCGTCGCTGATCGACGCGGAGTACGTGGTGGAGGGCGGTCTGCGTCGCCAGGTGTCGCAGAACATCGGGCGGCTCAAGGAGATCCGCTGCTACCGGGGCGAGCGGCACCGCAAGGGCCTGCCCGTGCGTGGTCAGCGGACGCGCTCCAACGCCCGCACGCGCAAGGGCAAGAAGAAGACCGTCGCCGGCAAGAAGAGCGTCAAGGGCTGAGTCCCTTGGCGCGGCGGCGCAGCAGGATGTTCGTTCGTCGGGCCGGCGGCTCCCCGCCGACCCGGTTTTCAGACTCGCACCGGTCCGATCCGGCTCCCTCGGAGGAGCGGACACCCGGACTCTGAGGAACGCTGGGGCTCATGGCCAAGAAGATCAAGAAGGTCCGCAAGAACGTCGTGCGCGGGATCGTGCACGTCAAGGCCTCGTTCAACAACACGATCGTCACGATCACGGACACGAACGGCGAGGCGCTGTGCTGGGACTCGGCCGGGACGATGGGGTTCAAGGGGGCTCGCAAGAGCACGCCCTTCGCCGCCACCCGTGCGGGCGAGAGCGCCGGGCAGAAGGCGCGCAAGCTGGGCGTCGTGGAGTGCGAGGTTCGGATCAAGGGCGCCGGCGCCGGCCGCGAGTCGGCGATCAACGGGGTGGTGAGCTCCGGGATCAAGGTGACGGCGCTCGAGGACCACACGCCCGTGCCTCACAACGGCTGCCGGCCCCGCAAGCGGCGCCGCGTCTGAACGACTGATCGAGGGTTGACATTCCGTCCATCCGGAAGGCGCGTCTCGGATGGCACGGTTGACGGATGGGGCGCGTCGCTCCAGGGTCCGAAGAAGGCGGAGCTGCTCGTCCGGCGGGCGGCGACCGAGCCGAGAGGGACCTCTGGAGACACGTCTGATCGGATGCCCGCCGGGCCACTTCGGAGAATCGTCGCATGCGAGTTCGCTGGCGCGGTCTTGAGCTTCCCAATCGCCTCGTTGAGGACACGCGGTTCAGCACGCCCACGTTCGGGCGTTTCATCGTTGAGCCCTTCGAGCGCGGGTTCGGCACCACGGTGGGCAACAGCCTCCGCCGCGCGCTGCTGTCGAGCCTCGAGGGCGCGGCGGTGACCGGCATCAAGATCACGGGCGCCCAGCACGAGTTCAGCACTCTGCCCGGCGTGATGGAGGACGTCACGGACATCGTCCTCAACATCAAGAACCTGGTTGTGAAGCTCGAGGGCGATCAGCCCCGCACCATGCGTCTGGCCGCGACGGGCCCGGGCGAGGTGACGGCGGACCTGATCGAGGCGGACACCGCCGTCACGATCATCAACAAGGATCTGGTCATCGCGACGCTGACCGAGCAGGTCGACTTCGAGATGGAGATCCGCGTGGGCCGCGGCCGCGGGTACATCCCCGCGAGCGAGCAGTACGCCCGTGACGAGGACCAGGAGATCGGGCTGATCCCGGTCGACGCCCTGTACTCCCCGGTGCAGCGCGTGCGCTACAAGGTCGAGGACACGCGCGTCGGCCAGAAGACCAACTTCGACAAGCTGACGATGGAGGTCTGGACCAACGGGACCACGACGCCGTCGATGGCGATGGTCGAGGCGGCGAAGATCCTCCGCAAGCATCTCAACGCGTTCGTTCAGTACTTCGAGGTGGGCCGCGCCCGCGTGTCGGAGGAGGCGGCGGCGGCGGCGAGCGTCGACGAGCAGCTGATCCGCAAGCTCAGCATGCCCATCAGCGAGCTGGAGCTCTCCGTCCGGGCGAGCAACTGCCTGGAGTCCGCGAAGATCCAGACTGTGGCGGAGCTCGTGACCAAGACGGACGCGGACCTGCTGAAGGTCCGCTCGTTCGGCAAGACATCGCTGCGTGAAGTGAAGAAGAAGCTCGCGGAGATGGGCCTGGGGCTCGGCATGCCCCTTCCCGAAGGATTCCAGGTTTCCTGAGACTTGAAGTAGGACCGAGACCCGGGCGGCGTCGGAAGGCCTCCCGGGCAGGAGATAACGACCATGCGTCACCGCAAAGCCGGCTACAAGCTTGGCCGCACGACGGCCCACCGGACCTCGACTCTTCGGAACATCGCGATGGGTCTGTTCGAGCACGGGCAGATCACGACGACGGTGCAGCGGGCCAAGGCCGTGCAGCCGTTCGTCGAGAAGATCGTGACGCTGGCCAAGCGGAACGACGTTCACGCCCGGCGTCTGGTGACGTCGAAGCTGGGTCGCGATCACCGCGCTTTCACGTGGCTGCTGAGCGACAAGTACTCAACGGAGCAGGAGCGCGACATCGTCCGCCGCACGAGCGAGCGGGCGCAGGCGTTCTTCAACATCCCCGACTCGTCGACCGTCGAGCGGAACCGGTACAACGAGATCCGCAAGGCGCCGCGGATCGTCAAGCACATCTTCGAGAACGTGGGTCCGCGCTTCAAGGATCGTCCGGGCGGGTACACGCGGATCATCAAGCTGGGCCGCTTCCGCGTGGGCGACGCGGGCGAGCTGTGCGTGATCCAGTTCGTCGGAGCCGAAGAGGGCCCCGAGATCGGCGGCAACCTGTCGCGTCGCCGTCGCGCCGCGGACAAGCGGACGGCGTTCGCCAAGAAGATCCGCGAGGGGTTCGCCAAGGCGTCGTGAGCGGCCGGCGCGCCCGGTACGCTCTTCTGTGAATGCACCCAGGCCGAGGGCGAACGTCCTCGGCCTTTTTCATTGGTCGGGCGGGGGCCGGTACACTCGCGGGATGCTCGAACAGCTTGACGTGCTTGAGCGGGAGGGGCTCGAATCACTGGCCGCGGCGACGGACGCGTCGTCACTCGAGAAGTGGCGGCTCGCGTATCTTGGCGGATCGGGCCGGGTGAAGCTGGCGATGGGCATCCTCAAGGATGTGCCCAAGGACCAGCGTCCGGCGTACGGCAAGCGTTCCAACGAGGTGAAGACGCGGCTGGAAGGGGCGTTCGAGGAGCGGCGTGCGGCGCTGGGCGGGGGCGCGGCGCACGCCGGGCCGCGCATCGACATGACGGAGCCGGGCCTGCCGCCGCAGATGGGCCGGCTGCACATCATCTCGCGGGTGCGGTCCGAGCTGTGCGAGGTGTTCGCGCGGATGGGCTTCGACGTGGCGACGGGCCCCGAGCTCGAGGACGACGAGCACAACTTCGTGAAGCTGAACATCCCGGACTCGCACCCGGCGCGCGAGCCCGTGGACAACTTCTACATCAAGGAGCGGGGCGAGACGGCCCGGCCACGCATGCTGCGCTCCCAGACCAGCACGGTGCAGATCCGCGTGCTGGAGCGGGCGCTGGAGGAGGGGTGGGGCCCTCCGCTGAAGATCGTGGCGCCGGGGCGTGTGTACCGGCCCGACACTGTGGACGCGACGCACTCGTACATGTTCCATCAGATCGAGGGGCTGTACGTGGCGCCGCGGGTGACGCTGGTGGAGCTGAAGACGACGCTGTTCGCGTTTGCGCGGCTGTACTTCGGGACGGACGCGGAGATCCGTCTGCGGCCCAGCTTCTTCCCGTTCACGGAGCCCAGCGCCGAGTTCGACATGAAGATCCGGCTGAGGCCCGACGAGCCGGCGCGCTGGGTCGAGCTCGGGGGCTGCGGCATGGTCGACCCGGCGGTGTTCCAGGCGGTCGGGCTGGATCCCGAGGCGTGGACCGGTTTCGCGTTCGGGTTCGGGATCGAGCGGATCGCGATGGGCAAGTACGGCATCCCGGACATCCGGCTGCTGTATGAGAACGACGTGCGGTTCCTCAAGACGATCTGAGCCCTGCGAGCCGCGGCGGTTCGAACGGCGGGCGCCGGAGCGGAGGTGATTCGATGAGCGACGCTGGCCGGCCCGAAGACTTCCCCGGCATGTCGGACCCGGCTCCCTACGAGGCGCCCGAGCAGGCCTGGCCCAAGCCCGTCGGGGTGACGAGCATCGTGATCGGCGCGGTGTCGCTCACGTGCACCGCGTGCGGCGGGGCAGCGCTGGGGCTGCAGGTGGCGTTCGTCGCGGAGATGGCTAAGCAGTTCCCGGACGGGATGCCGCCGAGCATGGGGGCGATCGAGCCCCTGATGATCGCGCAGATGGTCGGCGGGGCGCTGGTGAACGTGGTGCTGGTCGTGGCGGGGGCGATGCTGGTGATGCGCAAGCCGGTGGCGCGCGTGCTGCATCTGGTGTACGCGGGTCTGGGGCTGATCGCGTTCGCCACGTGGATCCTGCTGCAGGTGCAGGCGCAGGTGGAGATCACTGAATGGTGCAAGCAGAACCCGGGGACCAAGTTCGCGCAGCAGCAGCAGGCGTCCGGGCCCATCGGGCTGATCATCGGCCTGGGCTTGGGTGTGGTGCTGGGGCTGCTGTGGCCCCTGTTCTGCATCGTCTGGTTCGGCGCGATCAAGCGGCGCGATGCGGACATCGCGGGCAGCGACCAGCCCTATTGAGCGGAAGTCGCGGGCCGGGCCTCGCGGAGACTCAGCCGACGTCGCGGCGCTGGAACATCAGGACGGCCAGCGCGAGGAAGCCGGCGATCTGCACCACGCCGTAGCCCGCGACGAGCGCGACGTAGCGCGGGGGGATGGGGTGCCCCTGCGTGACGGCGTCGACGAGCCAGAACGACTGCATGTTCGGAACGATTGACCAGGCGGCGCGGGCGGCCCAGTTCGACTGCGTCGGCTGGGTGAACACGAAGTCGCCGGGGCGGGGAGGGCGTTCGACGTTGAGGTTGCCCGTGTTGAGCAGCGTGAGAGAGACCCCGTCCGGGGGCGCGGCGAGCACGAGAGCGGGCCGAGCGTCGGGGCCGCGGACGTCGCGGGCCTCGCCCGGGTCGCCCGCGAAGGGGGCGTGGGAGGGGACCGCCATGGCCAGGCCGCTCGGATCCGGGGCGTAGTAGAGAGAGGCGCCCGGGGCGAGCTCGACCTTGGGCACGGCTTTGAGGCGGATGGTGAGGGTGTCTCCGGCGCGTGCGAGCGTGAGCTCGTCGGGGTTCTCGACGGCGTCGACGATGGCGATGTGGGCGTTGCGGAAGGCGTGCCGACCCAGCAGGTGGTTGGAGAGCAGGCCGAGCATGAACACACCCGCGCAGACGACGATGGTCATGACCTGCCCGAGGCGTGTCGAAGCCGCGACGGCTACTGCCGTGAGGACCATGACGGCGATGACCGCGACCCCCGCCGCGATCATGATCTGTGGTTTGAGGTCGGTGGTGATGGGCTGAAAGGCCCACTGCTTGCTGACGAAGAGCGTGCCGGCGTAGGCGAGCAGGACCAGGGGCAGCATGGCGCCGATGGCGGTGGAGGGGAAGACCCAGCCGTAGAAATAGTTGCCCCAGATGGCCAGGCCTATGGAAAGGAGCACGGCGAGGCTGGAGAAGAAGACGACCGGGCCGTCGATCGTGTCGCGAGCCGTGGACATGACGCGGTGGCGGATGGCGAACATGAAGAAGACGACGAGGATGACGGTGGCGACGAGGATGGCCGCGGCGACGCCGAGATACTTCCCCAGCACAAAGGCGGGCCGGCCCACGGGCTTGGAGATGACCGTGAGCGCGGTCTTGTTTTCGATTTCCCGGGAAAGGACGCTGGTCGCGATGAAGGAGGCCAGCAGGGTCGCGCAGACCATGATGGTCGCGAGCCCCATGTCGAAGAGGAGCTTGTCGTCGCCCGAGACCTCGGTCTCTTCGGTGAAGCCCATCGTGAAGGCGGAAAGGAGGGTGTTAACGATCTGGAGCCCGCCCCCCGCCATCACGAGGATGAAGAAGACGGGCTGCCGCAAGCTCTCGACGAAGGTGTTTCTGGCGATGGCGGCGAGCTGGCCGAACATGCTCGGGGTGTCGTCCTTGAAGGAAGGGGGGAAGCCGGGCGCCGGCGGCGGGCGAGTCGAGTCCGGGGCGGGAGGCGAGAAGCGGCGGAGGGGGGTGGCGGCGGTCAACCCGTTTGGAACAAATCCGCCTCCGGATCGTACAAGGAATACGCTTCGGGCAGGCCAGGGTTCTCCGGAGCGTTGTGTGGGCGTCCGGCCCAGGGCCCGCCCGATTGTCGTTGGACAGTTCGGGGCGTCGTCGCGACAATGCCCGTTGCGACAGGATGTCGGTGCACCGCGGCGGGTTCGCGGTGCAACGCTTGCGGATCACACCGGGACCGACCCGGCGGGCTGACGGAGGCCCGACGCACGCGATGAGTCTCTTGAAGCAGCCATGACGGCCGACCACCTCTCGTATCGACGGGCTACCGGCGTGTGCCTCACCGGTCTGGCGCTCCAGATCGCTCTCGGGCTCGCGCTGCTTATCTATGGCGTGCTGGGCGATGACTCGGCGGCGCTGACCGGCGGCATGGGGATCCTTCTGGGGTCTCCCATCTGGGTCGCGCTGGCGCTGGTTTTTCATCAGCACCGGCTGGAGCGGCTGGAGGCGCTGGAGCGGGAGGCGTATCAGGCGTCCGGGGCCGCGCAGGCGTCGGTGTTCGAGGAGTCGGGGGGCGACCTCGAGCAGCAGCAGCAGCGGCTGGCGTGGATGCACCGCTGGTTCCTGCCGACGGTGTCGCTGGTGGTGGCCGCGGGGTTCGTTGGCGTGGGGGTGGTGCGGTACCTACTGACGCGCTGGCAGTTCAACGACGAGGCGAACTTTGCGCCCCCGTCGGAGCACGGGTGGGCGATCTCGCTGGGCGTGGGCGTCGCGGTGATCGGGTTTGTGTTCGCGCGTTTCGTGGCCGGGATGGCCAAGCAGCGTGCGTGGCTGCTGCTGCACGCGGGGTCCGCGGCGGCGGTCGGCTCGGCGCTGATCGGGGCGGGGATCGCGGCGTCGCACTTCATCATGGTGGCGGCGCGGAGCGAGTTCATGCTCCGGGTTCTGGCGCCGGTGCTCGCGGGGCTGCTGGTGGCGCTGGGCGCCGAGATGGTGCTGAACTTCGTGCTGAACCTCTACCGGCCGCGCAAGGCGGGCGAGTATCAGCGTCCGGGGTTCGACTCGCGTGTGCTGGCGTTCGTCGCCGCCCCCGACAAGCTGGCGGAGTCGATCAGCGAGGCGATCAACTATCAGTTCGGCTTCAACGTCAGCTCGACGTGGTTCTACCAATTGCTGGCGCGGTCGGTGGTGAGTCTGGTGGTGCTGGCCGTGGGCGTGCTGTGGCTGATGTCGATCTTCACGGTGGTCGCGCCGCACGAGCGGGGGCTGCTGAGCCGGAACGGGAATCTGGTGCGCGAGGTGGGGCCGGGTCTGGTGATCGACCTGCCTTGGCCGCTGTCGCGTGTTGAGCGTTTCCCGGCGGACGCGGTGAACGTGATCCACGTTGGGACTCCCGCGCCGATCGGCGAGGGGCCCATCCTGTGGACGAACGAGCACGCCGTGGAAGAGTCGTACATGCTCGTGCAGCCCTCGGGCGGCGGCGCGGAGGGGGGGTCCAGCGACCTGAACCTTCTGGCGATCGAGATCCCGATCCACTACGTGGTGAGCGACCTGAAGAAGTACAAGCTGCTGGCGGTCGACGGCACGCGCGGCAGGATCGACCAGTATCGGTCGGAGCTGCTGACGGCGATGGCGTCGAGCGCCGTGATTGAGTACGTGGCGACGCTTTCCGTGGACGAGATCCTCGGGACGCGCCGGCGGGAGATGAGCGACCGGATCCGGTCGCTGGTGCAGGCGGAGTTCGACCGCGCGGAGGCGGGGGTGCGCGTGCTGTTCGCGGGGGTTGCGGGGACGCATCCTCAGAAGGAGGTCGCGCCGGCGTTCGAGGACGTCGTGCGGACGGACCTCCGGCGCCTGGCGGAGGTCGAGAAGGCCGAGGCGGACGCGCTGCGCTCTCTGGCCGCGGTCGTGGGCGACGTGGACCGTGCGCGCTCGATCGTGGCGGAGCTCGACGTGCTGGAGCGGATGAAGTCGGCCGTGCCCCGGGCGCCGGAGGCGGAGCAGATCCGCCAGGAGCAGAAGATCAACGACATGATCGCGACGGCCGGGGGGGACGCGGCTGTGCTGATCGCCGAGGCCAAGGCCGACCGCTGGCGGAAGCACATGACCGCGCGGGCGCGGGCCGCCTCGAGCGAGGGTCTGATCGCTTCGTACCGGGCGGCGCCGCTGGCGTTCCGGACCAAGCGCTGGCTGGATGCGCTGCGCGAGGCGGCGGACGGGGCCCGGGTGTACATGGTCCCGCCGGGGGTGCGGGTCCGATTCAACGGTGAGGAGCTGGTTCCCTCGGTCGCCGGTTTCGAGCCGGCGCCGGAGACGAACAACTGACAGGGGTCCTTCGCTTTGCGCACACTCGTTCTGATCGTGGTCGCGTCTCTGATCGTGGGCGGTTTCCTCGCCTACATGTGCTCGTTCACCGTGCGGTTCACGGAGGCGGCGGTGGTGACGACGTTCGGGCAGGCCGGGCCCGAGGACGTGATCACCGAGCCGGGGCTGCGCTTCAAGTGGCCCGCGCCGATCCAGACGACGACGGTGTACGACACGCGGGCGCGGTTCCTCCAGACCCGCAGCGAGACGCAGCAGACCGCCGACGACCGCCAGATCATCGCCGAGGCGTTCCTGACCTGGCGGGTGCAGGATCCGCTGGTCTTCTATCAGCGGTTCCGCGGCTCGTCCGGGGCGGCGGCGCGCGACCACTACAACCGCGCCCAGGAGACCCTGACATCCATCCTTCGGAGCGCGATGTCCGAGGTCAGCCGCTACCGATTGGGCGAGCTGTTCACCTCCCAGGAAGGCGGCTCGAAACTGCCCGAACTGGAGCGGGCGATTCTCGACCGGCTCCGCCAGCTCCCCGACGCGGGCGGCAAGGACGTGGCCCAGTACGGGGTCGAGGTGCTGTCGGTGGGCATCAACAGCGTGGTGCTGCCCCAGGACACGACGAACGAGGTGTTCAACCGCATGTCGGAGAGCCGCAAGCGGCTGGCGGCCAAGGCTGAGAGCGAGGGGCAGGCGCTCGCCAACGCCATCCGCTCCGAAGCCGAGAGCGCCGCAAAGCGGATCCGCGAGTTCGCGCGCTTCCGCGCCGACCAGATCCGCAACCGCGGCGATCTGGAAGCGGCGCCGTACCTGACGGCGCTGAACGCCGAGCCCCAGCTTTCGGCGTTCCTGCTGCAGCTCGACTTCGTGCGGACGGGGCTGGGCCGGCGGGCGACGTGGATCATCCCGTCGAACATGATCTCGATCTTCGGGTCGGACGCGTGGAAGAGCGCCAGCGAGGGCCGGATCCCCGCGGCGGGCGAAGCGGTGGGGGGGCCTGGGGTCGAGGTTGATCAGCGGACGGGCGCCGCCGGGAGCGGCCGGTGAGCCCTGTGCCCAACGATCCGGAGTTCATCGAGAACGGGGCCGAGGCGGCGCCGCAGGCGATGCCGGTGGAGGAGCCTCGCCGGGCCGCGTCGCTGACGCTGCGCGTGGACGACGCGCGCGAGGCGCGGGCGGCGTCGATGGACGCGGCGAACAAGTCGCTGACCGATGCGCTGCGGATCACGTACCGCCTGCTGCAGGTGGTGATGATCGGGCTGGTGGCGCTGTTCCTGTTCTCGGGGTTCCAGCAGGTGAACCAGGCGGAGCGGGGCATCCGCGTCGAGCTGGGCCGAATCAAGTCGGACAACCTTGAGCCCGGCTTCCAGTTCAGCCTCCCCTATCCGCTGGGCGAGATCATCAAGGTCGAGACGGGCAACCGCACGGTGGAGCTGGACGACAGCTTCTGGCCCGGCATGCGTCCGGAGGATCGGCGCCGGCCGCTGGAGGAAGTGGGCAACAACATCGACCGCCTGGACCCGGCGCGGGACGGCTCGCTGTTCACGGCCGACAGCAACATCGCGCACGCGCAGTACAGCGTGGTGTACACGCGGTCGAGGCCGGCGGACTACATCAAGAACATCAACACGGACCAGGAGGCGGCGCTCGTCAAGGCGGTCGTCGAGCGGGCCGTGGTGCAGGTCGCGGCTTCGGTGGTCGTTGACGATCTGCTCAAGCCCGGCGCCAGCGGGAGCGGGACGAACGAGAGCAGCGTCGAGACGCGGATCCGTGCGACGGCCCAGCGCAGCCTCGACGAGATCGACGCGGGCCTCGAGATCAGCCAGGTCATCCAGCGGACGGCGACGGCGCCGCTGAACCTGCGGCGTGACTTCAACCAGGTGCAGATCGCCCAGAGCAACGCCGGCAAGGCGCGCGACCAGGCGCTGGGCGACCGGAGCAAGACGCTGAACGAGGCGGCGGGATCGGCGGCGCAGCCGCTGCTGGACCTCATCGATCTGTACGAGGCCGCGATCGAGCTCAACGACCGAGAGCGGGCGGAGGAGATCCTGGGGGTCATCGATTCCGTTCTCGCGGGCGAGAAGAACGGCGCGAACGTGGAGATCGCGGGGACGATGTACCCCGAGATCCGCGTGTCGGGCCAGGCCGCGACGATGATGAGCGAGGCGGCGCAGTACCGGTCGACGGTCGTGCAGCAGGCGCAGCGGGCGGCGGAGACGTTCCAGGCGCGGCTCCAGCAGTACCGCGCGAACCCGGCGGTGTTCCTCACGTCCGCGATATCGGACGGCCTGCAGAGCTTCCTCGCGAGCGACCGCACGGACCAGGTCGTGCTGAGCACGGACAACTTCGAGCTGCTGCTCTCGCCCGACCCGGAGTTCGCCAAGGAGCGCGAGCGGGCGCGGTACGAGCGCGACGTGGAATCCAACGAGCGCGTCCGGGAGATGCGCGAGTCCCTCGAGTAGGCGCCCGGCGCCGACGGAGAGCCCAAACGGACCCATGGCGATTGCCGCACCAACACCCGCGAGTTCCCGGGCCGAGAGCGCCCCGGCGGCTCCGATCGTCGTCGCGCAGAACCTGACCAAGATCTTCAAGGACTTCTGGCTGCGCGACCGGGCCCGCGCGGTCGACGGCATCGACTTCGAGGTCAGGCGGGGCGAGATCTTCGGTCTGCTGGGGCCCAACGGCTCGGGCAAGTCCACGACGATCAAGATGATCCTGGGGCTGCTGAAGAAGTCGCGGGGGCGGCTCTCGGTCTTTGGCAAGCCCGCGAACGACGTCGCGGTGAAGCGGCGGATCGGGTACCTGCCCGAAGAGTCGTACCTCTACCCGTTCCTCAACGCGCGCGAGACGCTCGACTATTACGCCAAGCTCTTCGGGCTCGAGCAGAAGGTGCGGGAGCGGCGGATCGACGAGCTGCTGGAGATGGTCGGGCTGGCGGGCGTGCAGCACCGGCAGGTGCGCGAGTACTCCAAGGGCATGCAGCGGCGCATCGGGCTGGCGCAGGCGCTCATCAACGATCCGGAGCTGCTGATCCTCGACGAGCCGACGACCGGGCTCGATCCGGTCGGCACGCGGCAGGTCAAGGACCTGATCATCCACCTCGGCCGGCGCGGCAAGACCATCATCCTCTCGAGCCACCTGCTGACGGACGTCGAGGACTGCGTCGACCGCATGGTGATCCTCTACGGCGGGAAGATCCGCGCGCAGGGGACGTGCGCCGACCTGCTGGAATCGCGCGAGCGGTCGGTCATCGAGACGGACACGCTGGACGAGGCGACCATCGCCGAGATCCGGTCGGTGCTGGAGCGGCGCTCGGTGCGGATGGCCGGCGTGTCGCGACCCCGCCAGCGGCTGGAGGACCTTTTCGTCAGCATCGTCGAGCGGGCGCGGGCCGATCAGGTCGCGACGAGCGGCGC
>JANRJV010000005.1:0-4265 GCA_033763795.1 Planctomycetota bacterium | reverse complement strand
GGAGATGCCAATCATGTATGCGCCGCCTGGGAGCGGCGGCGGGATCCACGAGGAGCACCGTCAGGTGCGGACGTCGGGCGGGATGTTCGATGTGTCGCACATGGGGCGCGTGAAGGTGACGGGCCGGCACGCGCGGCGATTCCTGGAGCGGCTGTGCACGCGGCGGATCAGCGACATGGAGAACGGCCAGTGCCGGTACTCGCTGGTGTGCAACGATCGGGGCGGCGTGCGGGACGACGTGCTGGTCTACAAGAATGATGACGACGACTACCTGATGGTGGTGAACGCGTCGAACCGGGAGAAGCTGCTGCGGCATTTCGAGGAGGTCAAAGGTGACCTGGTCGTGACGATCGAGGATCGCACGATGAAGACGGCGATGGTGGCGCTGCAGGGGCCCCGGGTGATGGAGCTGATCGGCCGGTTCAGCAAGGAGATTCCGAAGCTGAAGCGGTACCGGTTCGTCGAGAAGAACTACCTGGTGATGAAGCTTCTGGTGAGCCGGACGGGGTACACGGGCGAGGACGGGGTTGAGGTGATCCTTCCGGCGAGCATGGTGCAGATGGCGATGAAGCTTTTGCTGAAAGATGTTGATCCGACGTCTCCGGACAGCGTTGTTCGGCCGGCGGGTCTGGGGGCGCGGGACACGCTGCGTCTGGAGGCGGGGATGCCCCTGTACGGTCATGAACTGGGTGAAGAGATCAGCGCGCTGGCGAGCGGGCTGGACTTTGCGATCAACATCGACAAGGACAGCGCGGAGCGCGGCGAGCCCTACGTCGGGATGGAGGCGCTGAAGCGGACGCGCGACGCGGGCGGGCCCGCGCAGAAGCTGGTGGGGCTGAACATCGAGGGGAAGCGGACGGCGCGGCAGGGGATGCGCGTGAAGGATCCGTCGGGGAAGGAGGCGGGTGAAGTGACGAGCGGGTGCCTGTCGCCCACGCTGGGGCGGCCCATCGCGATGGCGTACGTGGCGGCGGGGCTGGCGGCGCCGGGGACGAAGCTGACGATCGACGCGGGGCGCGGGGACGAGCTGGCGGCGGAGGTGACGGCGATGCCGTTCTACAAGGCGCCGAAGTGAGCGTATGGGGGCTCACGAGCTGCGCGAGGGCGAGTTCCTGGTCAGCGACGAGCGGTCGCTGCTGGACTTCGGCGTGGTGCACGGCTTCCTGAGCGAGTGCCACTGGTCGAAGGGGATTCCCCGCGCGGTGGTGGAGAAGGCGGCGGCGAACTCCGTGACGTTCGGCGTGTATGCGACGGGCGGCGGTCGGTGCGAGCAGGTCGGGTATGCGCGGGTGGTGAGCGACCTGGCGACGTACGCGTACGTGGCGGATGTGTTCGTGCTGGAGGCGTGGCGGGGCCGGGGGCTGTCGAAGCTGCTGATGCGGGCGATCGTGGCGCATCCGGAGCTGCAGGGTCTGCGGCGGTGGATGCTGATGACGCGGGATGCGCACGGGCTGTACGCGCAGTTCGGGTTCACGGGGCTGGTGGATCCGTCGCGGGCGATGGAGCGGCTGGATCAGCGGGTGTATGAGAGAGGGGCGGCGGGAGCGGGCGAGGGGAACGCGGGCGGAAGTAGCGCGTGAGTAGCTCGCGGGGGTGGAAGAGCGCGGCCCAGACGGAGTTTTGCTGGCCGTCGGGTGAGCGAGCGCGGCGCAGGCTGGCGTGTGCGTGAAGGACCACCGAAGTGATCCAGAGCATCAGAAAGGACCAGGAGAGGCCGCCCGTGAGCACGACTGTCGCGGCGGTGAAGGCGACTGGGCGGACGGGGATGTACGCCTCGTAGTGCATGCAGGTGACAGCGCCGACCCCGGTGAGGAACGCGCCGAGGATCCAGGCGGCGAAGGCGAGAGCGATGCGGCGGGCGCGGCGGCGGTGGATGTTGCGGCGGGCGTGGTCGCGCGTGAGGGCGGTGAGCATGCCGCTTGCCCAGAAGGAGGCTGCGAGGGCGGGCATGCCGACGATGGTTGCGACGGTGGGGATGACGAGGATGGAGAGGATCTCGAAGATCAGGAGGAGAGACAATCCCGTCACGGCGGCGGTGAAGAAAATGACGGGGGCGAGCAGGCCCAGGTAGCTGACGAGGAAACGTTGCGAGCGGAGGTGGGCGGGCTCGCCCACGACGCGGCCGCTGCGGACGAGCCTGAGGGCGCTGGCGAAGCCGAAGCCGGCGTACATGGTCCAGCCGCCGGAGATCATGATGGCGACGATCTCGCCGACATAGGGGGGCGGGTTGAGGGGGCGGACCTGGAAATCGTCGAGGATCTCGAAGAATCCGACGGCGCCGGCGGCGCCGGCGGCGAGGGCGAACGCGATGAGGGCGACGGCGCCGATGCGGAGGGTGAGCTCGATGCGGTCGAGGTCGGCGGCGCGGCTCCAGCGGGCCATGGGCGGTGCGGAGAGGACGGCGGCCTCGCGGGCGCACTCGGGGCAGAGCGCGGAGGCGTCGAGGGCGCGGAGGTCGTAGCCGCAGCGGAAGCAGGCGCGGTAGCGCGGACTGCGCGGCGGGATCCAGAGGTTCGCGAGCTGCGTCATGACGGGGAGGCCCGTGGGGCGCGGCGGCGCGACGCGGTGAGGTGATCGGCTGGATACCCGGGCGCAGGTGCGGCGTGGGCGCGGCGGAGCTGCGTGAGAGCCTGATAAGCGGCTCGGGCAATGTAGAGCATGAGGAATGACCAACTTAGCCCACCGACGAGGAAGCCGATTACCCAGACGAAGTCCATGATCGGCGTTGGTGCCGGGCCCCCGCCGAAAAACTCAGCGGCGCAACCGGCAAAGAGGACGCCCGCCAGCCATGCCAGGAACATGATGGCGATGCGGCTCTCGCGGCGACGAAGGTCAGAACGTGTGGCGTGGTCTCGCGTGAGGGCGGTGAGAAGGCCGTGGATCCAGTAGGAGGCGGCGATGGCGGGCGTGCCGACGATCCCGGCGAGGGCGGGGAGCACGAAGACGATCAATCCGCCGACGGAATCGACGGCGAGAAAGCCCGTGTAAGCGACGGCGAAGAAGATGAGAGGGGCGGTCAGACCCAGGCAGACGAGGTTCGTCCGCTGTGATATGAGGTGCGCGGGCTCGCCGCGGAGGACGGGGCAGGCGATGAGACAGAGGGCGGCAGCGAAGCCGCAGAGCGCGTACGCGGCCCACCCGAGAGCCATAAGGACGTTTGCGAGGCTTGAGAGGAAGCCTGGCGGGTCGCCGAGGTCGAACATGACCCTGATGACGAGGTAGAAGAGAATGAGGCCTGTCATGCCCCCGCCCACGGAGACGGCGAGGAGCGCGACGATGCACAGGCGCAAGGCGAAGTCGATGCGCCTGCGGCCGGCGGCGGGCATCCAGCGGGCGATCGGTGGGGTGAGTGTCACGGTCGAGTCGCGGAGCATTCGGGGCACATCGAGTTGAGGTCGAGGGTGCGGAGGTCGTAGCCGCAGCGGAAGCAGGTTCTGGTGCGGGGTCGGCGCGGCGTGCGCAAAGTGGAGTTCGGGGTCGTCATCGTGGGCCGAGGACTGTCAGTCATCGATACGGCGGTGGTGCGCCGGGGTTCGAGCGGCGGGGAGCGCGCGGCGGGCGGGGCGCGGGATAATCGGGACGGGGGCGGGGTCTGTGCGCCGAAGAATCGAAGGCGATGAGCGTTGATCGGGCGGTTTCGATGGGGCGCGGCGGGGGATACACTTGTTGAACGTGCGGCGACTCGGGCCGCACGCTGGAGGCTGCGTATGGCGTACTACATGAAGCTCGGCCAGATTCCCCGCAAGCGTCACGTGCAGTTCCGGCGGCCGGACGGCGCGCTGTATTCGGAAGAGCTGTTCGGGACGGAGGGGTTCACGGGCCCGACGTCGACGATGTACCACATCCATCCGCCGACGCAGATTACGGGCTGGAAGACGATGTACTCGACGAAGGTGGAGTATGTCGAGACGGACACGATGCGGATGCGGCACGTGAAGACGGGGCCGCAGAAGCCCGAGGGGGACACGGTGACGGGGCGGGTGGTGTATTTCGGGAACGCGGACTGCGAGATGGCGGTGTGTGTGCCGGCGGAGCAGATGCCCTATCACTTCAAGAATGCGCAGGGCGACGAGTGCTTCTTCATCCATTTCGGGTCGGGTGTGGTGTACACGATGATGGGGGCGCTGCGGTTCGGGCCCAAGGATTACGTGGTGATCCCGAAGGGGGTGATCTACCGGTTCGTGTGGGACGAGCGGAAGCCCCAGGCCGACGGGACGTACGCGGACCGCGGGCCGCCGGCGGCGGACATGCCGCTGGGGAAGTTC
>JANRJV010000004.1:0-94322 GCA_033763795.1 Planctomycetota bacterium | reverse complement strand
GGTCCGACGAGGGGGCGGAGCCAGTCGCGGTAGGCCTGGGTGACGCCGCGGGTCCCGTCGATGAACTCGGCGGGGAGGTGGCGGGTTTTGGCGGCGACTTCCTTGAGTTCGACGCGTTTGAACTCGACGGCGTAGGGCTGGTCGGGGCGTGGTGAGCCCGGGCCTGCGAAGCGCTGGATGGCGATGGAGCCGTTGAGGGCGCCCTGGAGGGCGGTGCGAGCGGCGAAGCGTGCGACGGCGCGGGCTTCGTGTGCGTCGACGGGGCTCTGCTCGGGCCAGCAGCGCTGGGGATAGCCCAGGGTGTCGGCGCGGGTTCTTGGGGCTTTGCCGCCGGCGGGTGTGAGCTTCTGCTGGAGCGTGCTGGCGAGTGAGTCTCCGAGGGCGCCGGTGCCTGAGAGTCGGATGTTGCCGTGGGCGTCGCGTTCTTCGGCGGGGGCGAGGAGGGCGAGCAGGGGGGTGCCCGACTTGTCCTGTACGCCCTCGCTGACGGCGATGTGGCAGCGCTTGTACTTGCGGTAGACGGCGTCGACGTCGGCGACGACGCGGTCCATGTCGAAGGGGACTTCGGGGAGGTAGACGAGGTGCGGGCCGTCGTCTTCGCGTTCGCGGAGGAGGGCGCTGGCGCCGGTGAGGAATCCGGCGTGGCGTCCCATGACGACGTCGATCATGATGCCGGGGAGCGAGGCGTTATCGAGGTTGATTCCCGCCATGGCGAGCGCGACGTACCGGGCGGCGGAGGCGAAGCCCGGTGTGTGGTCGCTCATCATGAGGTCGTTGTCGACGGTCTTGGGGACGTGGAAGCAGCGGAGCTCGTAGGAGGTTGAGGCGGCCATTTCACTGACGATGCGGCAGGTGTCGGAGGAGTCGTTGCCGCCGATGTAGAAGAAGTAGCTGACGCCGCGTTTTTTGAGTGCGGCGAGGATGCGTTCGCAGTAGGCGGCGTCGGGCTTGTCGCGGCTGGAGCCGAGGGCGGCGGAGGGTGTTGCGGCGAGGAGCTCGAGGTGGTGGTGGGAGACGGAGGAGAAGTCGACGAAGGACTCGTCGACCATGCCGCGGACGCCGTGGCGAGCGCCGAGGATGGATCCGATGGAGGGGTGTCCCCTGAGGGCCTCGACGACGCCGACGAGGGACTGGTTGATGACGGAGGTGGGTCCGCCGGACTGTGCGACGACGGCGTTGCCGCGGGGAAGTGAGGGGTTCATGGCCTTGCTCCTGTCTGGAGCGCGCATCGTAGCGGGCGGGGCGCGGGGGTTGTCCGGGGGCGGGCGCGGTAGGATTTTGCGATGCGCGGACGATGGCTCGGCTGTGTGTGGATCGGGTTGGCGGGGTGCGGTGCGGCGTGTTCGTCGCGGCCTGAGCCTGTGTCCACGTTCGAGGTGGGCGCGGGGCGGTACGCGGCGGTCTTCGAGTCGTCGAAGCAGGCGCTGCGCGAGTTTGAGTTTGAGCTGGGGCGCGTGGATGCGCGGTCGGGGGTGATCACGTCCGCGCCGCGGCCTTCGTCGGGGCTGGCGACGCCCTGGGTGCCTCACTTGAGCGGGGTGGGCGATGCGCTGGGCGGGCTGACGCAGTTTGAGCGGCGCGAGGCGCGGATCGAGTTCGTGCCTGTCGAGGAGCGCGCGGCGGGGCCGGGAGCGGGGGCGGGGGCGAGCGATCTGCGCGATGAGGCGGCGCCGCTGCGGGGTCGCGTGACGGTGAGGGTTGAGCGGGTGTATCAGCCGGGTCGTCGGGTGGATCCGACGAGCGTGAAGCTGGTGAGTTTCACGAGGGACCCTGAAGCGGTGGAGCGGGGAGATGAACCGCGTTTCATCACGGAAGTTCGTGAGGATGAGCGGCTGGCGGCGCGTATCGCGGCGCTGATCGCCGAGAAGGCCGACATTCAGGCAAAGTAATCCGGATTGCCCGCAGAGGGCGGCGAGCGGGTCCCATCATCGTGGGAAGCGTGCGGTCGACGGACCTAGGGATAAAGCCTACTCCTTTCGAGGAGGCGGGTGTATTCGCACATTAAGGCGAATTGCCAACCGATACGATGAAAGGCCATTTACTTCTGATTTAAAGAGGTATCATCCGGCAAGTTCGGTGAACCCTTTCCATGACTGAAAGGACACGCAAATGAAGATAGTGGAAGTGTCGTCGGCGGGCTCGCTGCACATGGCAGTGGAGGTCGCCGCGGGTTTTTCTTCGCTTCCTGCGGTGGCGACGCAGGACTGGTGCTCGCGGGCGGCGTCTTCGCTGAAGGGGATCCGTCCCCATGCGATCGCGGCGGTGTCGCTGGCGTGCGTGGGATCGCGGGGGTCCATCCTGCAGTTTGAGGCGAGCGGCGCGACGGGTTCCGATCCGTTCGGCCGCGCGATCGAGAGCGAGATGCTGCACCCCGAGCATGCGTCGAGTTTCGACTGGTGGCTCGGGGAGGACGGGGTGGTGCGTCAGCAGTGCGAGGTGGGCATCATCAGCGAGCTTCCGTGCCGGGACCGCTGGCTGGAGTCGGCCGCGGGTCGCCGGTGGGCGAAGCTTGGCGTGACGGATCTGCTGGTGGGTGTCGGGCCGATCGCCGGGGGCCAGGTTGGCCGTTGCGTTGTGATCGAGGTTGGTTCGGCGTCCGGCGCGGCGGCGACGAGCGATCAGCTCGAGATCGTGCGGGCGGTGCTGCCGCTGCTGGTTCGACGGGCGGCGCTGGCGTTCGGTGTGGAGCGGAGCACGGCTCTGACGCGTCTGACGCACCGCGAGCAGCAGGTGCTGGAGCATCTGGCGCTGGGCAAGAGCGTGAAGCAGATCGCGGTGGATCTGGCGCGGAGCCCGCACACGGTGCACGATCATGTGAAGAGCCTGCACCGGAAGCTGAACGCGTCGAGCCGTGGCGAGCTGATCGCGCGGGCGCTGGGGCACCTGGCGACTGGTGGTCGGCGGGCGCGAGTTTCGGCTGCGCGTGAGGAGTATGAACTCTCGTCGGGCTCGAACCGGCCCGCGCTGATGTCGGCGTGAACGACGCGGCGGATTGCCGCGCGGGCTGAGTTTGGATGAACTATTGATTGACGGCCGCTCCGGCGAGTGTCGGGGCGGCTTTTCTTTTTGCGGGTGATGGGCGGGCGGTGGAACGAAAAAAGCCGCGGCTTCGGGCCGCGGCTTGTGTGGGGCTGTGATGTCGGGGGGTCCGGATCAGGCCTTGGGAAGCGGGGGCCCGCCGTCGGGCCCTTCGGGGACGCGGTCGGCGCGGTTGCCGTTGGCGCGTTCGCGGCGGAGCTGCTCGCGGATGTTGTTTCGGCGGGCGTTCTCGCGGCGGCCTCCGGTGGAGCGGGTGCGGGCGGCGAGCTGGTCGCCGGCGTCTGAGCGGAGGGCGGGCTGGGTGGGGCCGGGTGTGGCGATCGTCGTCACGGCAACCGGGGTGGTTGCGACGACGGCGAGCGGCACGATCGCGGCGACGATAAGGGGGAGGTTCTTCATGGAGGAAGCATACGTAGGTTTTTGGGAGTGGCTGCGGCGGGGTGGAGATGTCTTGTGTTTGGGCGCGTCGTGCGTTTTGGCAGGGGCGGGTGGTGGTGCGGGGCGTGCGGGGTGAAATCGCCGACGGGCGGGCGGAAGAAGGCGGGGCCGCGGTGGTGGTAGGCTGCGGCGGATGTTGGTTGTCGCACCATGTCGCCCGCTGGGCGAGCAGGAGTCCACACCATGTTGAGCGTCGCCGGGCTGCTGAAGATGGGTGTCGTTGCGTTGGCTCTGGCCGGTGGTCTGCTGGGTCTTGCCGGGCCGGCGGCGGCGGCTGAGCCCGAGACGATCACGGAAGAGGGCGTGATCGCGGGGACGATGGACATCGACTTCGGTACGCGGAGCCGGCTGGACACGTCCGGCGACCTGAAGCCCGGGTCGGCGGCGGTGGGGGCGGCGGACGTGTACAAGTTCGCGCTGCGGGTGGCGCAGACGACGGAGTTTTCGGGCGAGCTGCAGCGGCTGCCCAACCTGTACACGAAGACTCTGCAGCGGAAGAAGCAGGACGCTTCACTGGCGTTCGACATCAACCTGGCGGTGCTGAACCCCAAGGATCTGAAGCAGAAGAAGGTGGTGGGCAAGTGGGTGGGGCT
The DNA here is from genome assembly GCA_033763795.1 of Planctomycetota bacterium. Lineage (GTDB taxonomy): Bacteria > Planctomycetota > Phycisphaerae > Phycisphaerales > UBA1924 > JAEUIV01. The sequence continues at coordinate 90,252 of JANRJV010000004.1, read as the reverse complement.
GGTGCCGATCGATCCGACGAGCGGTGCGTACGAGCTTGCGGGGTCGAAGGAGCGTCCGCTGCGGATCGCGATCGACGCGGTGGGTGCGGCGAAGTCGTTCACCGATCCGTTCGGGGGTCGGATGGTCGGCAAGGCCGAGAAGAAGGACAACCTTGCGCAGTACACGTTCAAGCGGGTGGTGGGGAACAAGACGGTTGCGGTGACGGTGAAGCACTCGGACCCGATGCGGTTCGACAACATCGTGCTGGCGAAGGGCCCCAGCGAGAACTACGCGCGGACGAGCGTGAGCGGCCGGCTGGACTACGACTACGAGACGGGCAACTGGTACACGGACGGCATCCGTTTCCGCTACACGCTCGACGGCAAGGAGCACGAGGACGTCGTGACGGGCTCGATCAAGTGGGTGGAGGACCCGGCGCGCGACTCCAACGGCAAGGGGTACTACGACTTCAACCTGCGCTGGAACGAGGAGAAGGCGGGCAAGGCTTCGACGGAGTCGGCGGCGTTCGAGTCGATGAGCGAGGAGGACGCGTTCTTCGCGGTCGACAACTCGATCCCGTGCCTGACGGGGCGGATCTCGTACGTGGACACGTTCGCGTCGGGGTCTGAGGCTCCGGCGTCGAGCAAGGTGACGTACGCGCTGAACGCCAACAAGCTGACGAAGCAGCAGATCATGAACTTCTTCAAGCTGTGGATGATCTGCACGGGCCCGACCAACGACGAGTGATCGGCCCCCACCCGGGGGGGGGCGGGGCGTGGGGGCGGGGATGTGTGGAGCGTTCGCGCGGGCTCGGGGCGAGAGGCGCGGGCGATGAGTGGTTTCACGCCGCGGGTGCGGCGCAAGGAGGGTCTGACAGGTGGCACGCTCGCTGTATGCGCTGCTGGCGCACCGGTTCGGTCGGGTCGCGGACTTCGAGGAGCGTCGCCGGTTTCTGAAGGCGTCGCTGGCGGTGGGTGCGGCGGGTCTGCTGAGCTCTTCGCCGGCGCGTGCGCTGGCGCGGGCGGCGGACGGCGCGAAGCGCGTGGTAGTGGTCGGCGGTGGGTTCGCGGGGCTGGCGTGCGCGTTCGAGCTGAAGAGCGCGGGGTATGACGTGACGGTGATCGAGGCGCGGGGCCGGCTGGGCGGCCGGGTGCTGAGCTTCAGCGACGTTGTTCCGGGGATGAACGTGGAGGGCGGGGGCGAGCTGATCGGCTCGAATCATCCGACGTGGGTGGCGTACGCCGAGCGTTTCAAGCTGTCGTTCCTTGATGTGTCTGAGGAGGACGGCGAGGCGCAGATCTTCCTTGGCGGGAAGAAGCTGGACGCGGCGGAGGCGGAAAAGCTGTGGGAGGAGCTGGACGCGGCGTCGAGCCTGCTGAACGACCTGGCGCGGGACGTGCCCGAGGATGCGCCCTGGACGGACGCGCGGGCGGCGGAGCTGGACGCGCGGAGCACGAGGTCGTGGATTGATTCGGTGGATGTATCGCCCGTGTGCAAGGCGGCGCTGGCGGCGCTGTTCACGGCGGACAACGGTCAGGACGTGGCGCGGCAGAGCCTGCTGGGGAACCTTGCGCAGATCAAGGGGGGCGGGGTCGAGAAGTACTGGACTGAGAGCGAGGTCTATCGCTGCGCGGGGGGCAACCAGCAGCTGGCGCTGATGCTGGCGGAGTCGGTCGGGCCGGCGCGGGTGGTGACGGGTGTATCGGCGCGGTCGATCGCGGCGAAGGGGAACGTTCTGGAGGTGACGTGCGGGGACGGGCGGACGATCGAGTGTGATGATGTGGTGGTGGCGACGCCGCCCAGCGTGTGGGACCGGCTCGAGATCCCGGGGGGCTGGCCGGCGGATCTGAAGCCTCAGATGGGTTGGAACGTGAAGTTCCTGGCGGGGGTGACGGGGCCGTTCTGGCGCGAGAAGGGGCTGGCGCCGGACTCTCTGGGTGATGGCGACATCGGCTGGACGTGGCACGGGACGGACGGGCAGGAGACGGACAAGGGTGCGGCGCTGGTGGCGTTCAGCGGCGGGCCCGCGGCGGAGCGTGCGAGCGCGAAGACGCCGCCCGATCTTGACCGGAGCTACACGGGGAACCTGGAGACGATCTTCCCCGGGTACACGCAGCAGCGGACGAAGTCGCGGTTCATGAACTGGCCTAAGGACGGCTGGTCGCGTGCGGGGTATTCGTTCCCCGGGCCTGGCGAGGTGACGAAGGTCGGGCCCCGGCTTGCGAAGGGGCTGGGCCGGATCCACTTCGCGGGCGAGCACTGCTGCTACAAGTTCGTGGGGTACATGGAGGGCGCGCTGAACTCGGGCGTGGCGGTGGCGCGGCGTCTGGCGGAGCGCGACGGCGTGGCGAAGCGCTGAGGCGTGATCGGTGGATAGACTTGAGTTGTTGTTCGTGAGCGAGAGCTGCAAAGGAGTCTGGACATGCCGCGTGCTGCCGCCCGTCACATCCTTGTGAAGACCGAAAAGGAAGCGCAGGATCTGAAGGCGAAGATCGACGGCGGGGCGGACTTCGGGGCGATGGCGAAGCAGCATTCGCTGTGCCCCTCGGGCAAGGCTGGGGGCGACCTGGGCGTGTTCGGGCGGGGGGAGATGGTGCCCGAGTTTGAGACGGTGGTGTTCGGGCCGATCGGTCTGAACGAGACGTCGGCGCCTGTGAAGACGCAGTTCGGCTATCACCTGATCCAGGTGACGAAGCGTGTGTCCTGAGACGCGTGGGGCGGGCGCGCACGCCGGGGGCGGTCGGTTGGTCGGTTTTGCGGTGAGCGTGCACGCCGGGCTGAGTGGTCCAGATGCTGCGAGCGTTCGAGTTTGCCGGGGGGATCGGTGTCGAGGTGGAGGCGCCCGACGCTCCGGACGAGGCGGTTCGGCTGGCCGAGTCGCGTGGTTCGGCGGAGGGGGGCTACTGGGCGGCGGTCTGGCCGGCGGCGGAAGTGCTGGGCGAGTGCCTGGCGACGAGCGTGCTGGTCGGGCCCGGGGTTCGCGTGCTGGAGATCGGGTGCGGGGTGGGGCTGGCGGGGCTTGTGGCGGCGGCGCGCGGGGCCGAGGTGGTGCTGAGCGATATTGATGAGCGGGCGGTGGAGCTGGCGGGGTCGAACCTGCGGCGGAACGGGCTGTCGGGGCGCGCGGTGGTGCTGGACTGGAGGGACGATGGCTGGCCGGCGGCGCTAGCGGGATGGGAGCCTGACCTGATCGTGGGTTCGGATGTGCTGTATTTCGAGCGTGCGCACGGGCCGATCGCGCGGCTGATTGCGCGGGCCGGGTGTCCGGCGATTCTGGCGGATCCGAATCGGCCGCGGGCGTCGGGGGCGGTGGAGGTGTTTGAGCGGATGGGGCTGGCGTGCTGGGTGCGGGCGGTGTCGGGGGGACGGATGCTGATGGTGCAGCGGGGGCGGGGGGCTGGGGAGGCGGGCGGTGTCTACAGTCTGGGTCTGTCCGCCCAGCCATGACTTCTTCCGCGACCGAATTGAAGGGCCCGAGCGAGGCGTCCGGCGGTGTGCCCGGACGCCGACGTCGGCTGCGCCAGGGGAGCCTGGCGCGGCGGATATGGGTGCTGGCGGCGGGGATCACGATCGTGGTGGTGGGGATCCTGATCTCGCCGCTGCCGGGGCCGGGGTTCACGATCCTGGGGCCGGCGGGGCTGGCGCTGATCGCGACGGAGTTCATCTGGGCGCGTCGTCTGCTGCGTGACATCAAGAGGCGTTCGCGCGTGGTGACGCGGCGGACGGACTCGCTGGCGCAGCGGACGTCGCGGTGGTGGGTTCCGCCGGTGGTGGTGGGGTATTGGTGCGGGGTGGTGGCGCTGGCGGAGTTCAGCCCGATCCCGCGGTTCCTGGTGTGGGCGGTGTCGTTCCCGATCTTCATGCCTGTGGCGCTGTGGGCGTGGGCGACGCTGCGGTATCGGGCGTCGCTGAACGCGCCGGCGGTGGAGCCTCGGCCCGGGAAGGGGGCGCGGGTTGCTGTGGGGCCGGAGGAAACGTCGGGTGCACAGGAATTGCCCGGTGGGAATGGATCGGCGGAGGGGCGGGTGTCTTGACGCGCGGGGGTGATGGGCCGACACTCTGTGACTCTCTGCCTTGGGGAGTAGCCGCCCGCTGAAGCGGGCTCCGTTCGTCGTCAATACGGGCCGGCCCTCGGCCCCGGTGAACGGATGCGAGCGACGAGCTCGCCCGCGCGAGACCAGGCGAAATCGGCGGCGCGTGCGCGCGTCGCCTGACTTTGCGAGGTCTCATGTTCGAGTTGCTGCTGGCGGCGGGTGATGTCGGGTCGGCGGCCGCTGGGGCGGTGTCGACGGCGGCGAACCTGAAGATCTGGGCGTACGTGGGGTTCGTGGCGCTGGTGCTGTTCTTCCTGGCGCTGGACCTCGGGGTGTTCCATCGCGAGGCGCACGAGGTCTCGATGAAGGAGGCGGCGGCGTGGTCCACGGTGTGGATCGCGATGGGGCTGGCGTTCGCGGTGTTCGTGTACTTCGCGTACGAGCGTCACTGGCTGGGGCTGGGGCTCGAGACGCCCATGTACAACCCGGCGGCGGCGCTGGACCCTTCGGCGCCGACGATCATCTCGGGGGAGGTGCGGGGTCTTGAGGCGGCGAAGCAGTACCTGACGGGGTACGTGGTCGAGAAGTCACTGGCGATGGACAACATCTTCGTGATCGCCATGATCTTCGGGTTCTTCGCGATCCCGGCGAAGTACCAGCACCGGGTGCTGTTCTGGGGGATCGTGGGCGCGCTGCTGATGCGGGGCGTGATGATCTTCCTGGGCGCGGAGCTGGTGCTGCGGTACACGTGGGTGCTGATCGTGTTCGGCGGGTTCCTGCTGCTGACGGCGCTGAAGATGGCGGTGATCAAGAGCTCGGACAACCCGTCTGAGAACGTCATCGTGCGTCTGTGCAAGAAGATCTTCCCGCTGCGCGAGTTCTACGACGGTCAGCGGTTCTTCACGCGCCGGACGGAGGCGCCGACGTACAGCACGGACCCGGCGACGGGGAAGCTGGTGCAGGACCCGCCGCGGCCCGGGACGCTGGGCCCCCTGGCGATGACGCCCATGTTCCTGGCGCTGGTGATGGTGGAGATCACGGACCTTGTGTTCGCGGTGGACTCGATCCCGGCGATCTTCGCGATCACTCCCGATCCGTTCATCGTGTTCACGAGCAACATCTTCGCGATCCTGGGGTTGCGGTCGCTGTACTTCTGCCTGGCGGCGCTGATCCGCAAGTTCCGGTTCCTGAAGCCGGCGCTGATCCTGATCCTGGCGTTCGTGGGCGTGAAGCTGCTGCTGCTGTCGGTGCCCCCTTACCTGGACGACATCGGCGGGTTCTTCGGGCTGTCGTGGGAGGCGGCCAAGAGCATCAAGATCGACACGACGGTGTCGCTGATCGCGGTGCTGGCGACGCTGGCGGCGGCGGTGGTGCTGTCGGTGCTGCTGCCTTCGAAGAACGGTTCGGCGTCCGGGCACTGAGAGCCCGGGCGGGCGGCGGAGTCGGGCGAGGGCGGGCGGGGGCGTAGGCTGCCGAGCGTCGCGGCCGGTCTGCTGCGTGCTGCGCGTGCGTGCGCGCGGGCGCGGAGGCGGGCGGGCGCGGCGGGGCGGAGGTGTGCGCGCGTGCCTTATGTGAACATCAGGATCACGGATGACGGTGTCAGCCGGGAGCAGAAGGCGCAGATCGTGCGGGAGGTGACGGCGACCTTGGTGCGGGTGCTGGGCAAGCGTCCCGAGCACACGCACGTGGTGATCGACGAGGTGCGGACGGAGAACTGGGGGTTTGCGGGCGAGCTGACGGACGAGCTGCGGAAGCGGGCGTCCGGCTGAGGGGCGCGCGGCGCGCCAGTGCGCGAGTTGAGCGCGCGTGGAGCGGTCAGGCGGAGGGGGCTGAGCGGAGCAGGAGCTGGGCGTGGGCGATGGCGGCGCGCATGGAGCCGGGGTCGGCGAGGCTTTTGCCGGCGATGTCGAAGGCGGTGCCGTGGTCCGGGCTGGTGCGGACGGCGGGGAGGCCGATGGTGACGTTGACGGCGGAGTCGAAGGCGAGGAGCTTGACGGGGATGAGTCCCTGGTCGTGGTACATGGCGACGACGATGTCGTGATGGCCTTTGAGTGCGGCGTTGAAGATGGTGTCTGCGGGGTGGGGCCCGGTGGCGGCGACGCCTCGTTCGACGGCCATGCGGATGGCGGGCTCGATGATCTTTGAGTCTTCGTGGCCGAGGAGCCCGGCTTCGCCGGCGTGGGGGTTGAGGCCGCAGACCGCGACGCGTGGGCGCTCGACGCCGAGCTGTCTGCAGGCTTCGTGTGCGAGGTCGATGGTGTCCGAGACGCGGCCTATGGATAGGACGTCGCCCAGGGTCATGAGCGGGATGTGGGCCGTGACGAGCATGACGCGGAGGCGCGGGGCGACGAACATCATGCGGACGCGTCGTGCGGCGAAGCGGGCGGCGAGGAGCTCGGTGTGTCCGGGGAACTGCTTGTGGCCGGCGAGGGCCCACGCTTCCTTGCTGATGGGCGCTGTGACGATGCCGGCGACGCGGCGTGGGTCGTGTTCGGGGCGCCGGGCGTCGGCGATGGCGTCGTCGACGAAGCGGAAGGAGGCTTCGCCCGCGAGGCGCGAGGGGCCGGGGGCGGGCCGTGCGGCGTCTTCGAACTCGGGGTAGTCGAGGAGGAGGACGTCGTGGACGGAGGTGGTGTCGAGGTGGGGGAAGTCGTGGCGGACGCGCCACCAGAATGGTTCGATGGAGGCGCGGTCGGCGGCGGCGTGGAGGGCGTGGGACTCGCCGTAGATGCGGATCTGGGGGCCGTCTTTCTGGCGGAGGGAAGCGAGGGCCTTGATGGTGACCTCGGGCCCGATCCCCAGCGGATCCCCCATGGAGACGGCGATGGCGGGCCTGAGGGCGGTCATGGAGGGATGGTAGAGGGGGCGGGGCGGGGGGCTTGGCGGGGGCGGGGTGAAAGCGGGTGGGCGGGGCTCCGAAGAAACGGAGAAGGCGGCGCGTGCGGGCTTGCGGGGCGGGGCCCGCGTCAGGAGGATGCTCAGTGGGCAGCTTTGGAAGCGCAGCGATGCCGCAGGACATGAAATCCCGTGTGAACGAGGCGTCGACGGGTCGCGTTGTGGACCCTGACGTGTCGGCGGACGAGAGCCGTTATGCGGTGTTCACGCATCTTGCGGGGCTGCTGTCGCTGGTGACGGCGAACGTTCCCATCGCGAGCCTGATCGGGACGCTGGTGATGTGGCAGATCAAGAAGTCGGAGTCGCCTTTTCTGGACGATCACGGTCGGGAGTCCGTGAACTTCCAGATCTCGCTGCTGGTGTACCTTGCGGCGGGGGGCGCGGTGCTGGGGCTGCTGACGATGGTGACGTTCGGGATCGCGGCGCCCCTGCTCGGGCTGGGGTGGGTGGTGCTGGCGGTGCTGAACTGCGTGGGTTGCGTGCGGGGAGCGATTGCGGCGGGGCGGCGCGAGTTTTACCGGTACCCGATGTGCCTGCGTTTTCTTTGAGGGGCGTCGGGGGCGGGGCTCGTTGTGAGCCGGCGGCGCGGGCGCGTAGACTCTGGTCGTGACGCTGCTGCGGGCGGCCAACCTTTCGAAGTCTTTCGGCGGCCGGCGCGTCGTGGACGGGGTGTCGTTCCACGTGGAGCCCTCGGAGATCGTGGGGCTGCTGGGGCGGAACGGCGCGGGCAAGACGACGAGCTTCCGGATGGTGATGGGGATGATCGACCCGGACGCGGGGACGGTCGAGCTGCTGGGGCGTGATGTTTCGAGGCTGCCCATGTACCAGCGGGCGCGGCTGGGGATGGGGTACCTGAGCCAGGAGCCCAGCATCTTTCAGCGCCTGACGGTGGAGCAGAATCTTCTGGCGATCGCGGAGGCGACGGCGCTGGCGCGGTCTCGTCGGCGGGCGCGGTGCGCGGAACTGCTGGAGCAGTTCGGTCTGACGCACAAGGCGCGGGACATGGCGCGGACGTGCTCGGGGGGCGAGCGCCGGAAGCTGGAGATCGCGCGGGCGCTGGTGACCGAGCCGCGGATCATCCTGCTGGACGAGCCTTTCAGCGGCGTGGACCCGCTGGCGGTGGAGGACCTTCAGAAGGAGATTCACAGGCTGACGGAGATGGGGATCGCGGTGCTGATCACGGACCACAACGTGCAGCAGACTCTGCGCGTGTGCGACCGGGCGTGCATCATCAACGAGGGGAAGGTGCTGCGCGAGGGCACGCCTCGGGAGCTGATCAACGACGAGATCGTGAGGCGGAGCTATCTTGGTTCGCTGTTCCGCGGGGACGAGTTCGATGCGCCGTGGCGGCAGCGTGCGGCGGGCGGAGCGGGGGCGGCGGTGTCGGCGGGCCCGGAGAGACGACCTTGAGGCGTACGCGGAGCGATGTCGTGCGGCGGGTTCTGGCGGCGGCGGCGGCCGGGGGGGCTGTGCTGGCGTGGCTTGGCGGGTGCGCGGAGCGGCGGATTCGGATCACTTCGGAGCCGGCGGGGGCCGAGGTCTCGCTGAACGATGTCGACGTTGGGGCGACGCCCTGCGAGGTGGACTTCACGTATTTCGGCGTGTACGACGTGCGGGTGCGCAAGCCGGGGTTCGAGCCGCTGCGTACGACGGCGGAGGCGAAGGCGCCGTTCCACGAGTGGCCGTTTGTCGACCTGGCGGCGGCGGCGGTTCCTGTGCGGAAGAAGACGCTGATCGAGTGGCACTTCGTGCTGGAGCCGGCGGCGACGGATCGCCAGGGGCTGCTGGACCGGGCGGCAGAGCTGGCGACACAGTTGCCGGCGGCGCCGCGGGCGGTGGAAGCGCCGGCGGCGCCGGGGCCCGATGCGGGCGAGGGTGCGGACGCGGGCGCGGCGGGGGAGTGAGCGGAGCGCGGCGGCGCTCAGCCGGCGTCGCCTTCGCGCCAGGAGTCTGAAGGGCGGGCGGGGACTCCCACGACTGTGAGGCCGTCGGGCACATCGCGTACGACGGCGGCGCCCGCGCCGATGATGCACTCGCGGCCGATGCGGACGCCCGGGCGGACGCAGGCGCCCAAGCCGACGAGGGTGTCGTCGCCTATGTGGACGTTTCCGCCGAGGACGGTGCGGGGGGCGAGGTGGACGTTCCGGCCGATGCGGCAGTCGTGTTCGATGATGGCGCCGGTGTTGACGATGCAGTGCGGGCCGAGGGTGGCGCGGCCCTGGACGACGGCGGTGGCGCCGACGAAGGTTCCTTCGGCGAGGGTTGATGATGGGGAGACGTGCGAGAGCGGGTGGACGACGGTGGCGAAGAGGCCGCCGAGCTCGCGGATGATGCGGGCGCGGGTGGAGAGCGATCCCAGGGCGATGATGGCGTGCGGGACGGGGTCGTCTTCGGGGCCCGCGGCGGCGCCGGCGATCGGGCCGAGGCGGGGCGTGTTGTCGTCGACGATGGCGGCGGGGTCGTCGTCGAAGAAACCCAGGACGCGCCAGCCGGCGGCGCGTGCGGCCTCGGTGACGACCCAGGCGTGACCGCCGCCGCCTATGACGAGAAGTTTGCCCGGGGTGAGGTGCGTCATCCGTCGTTCCGGCGTGCGGCGTGCGGCGTGTGTCGGGGAGGCGGGTGAGGGGGGCGTGCGGCGCGGCGGACCGCGCGTCGAGCGAAGTCTACGATAGAGGTCATGCAGGCAGGAACGAATGAAGCGACGGCCGGGGCTTCCGCTGAGGGCTCGGCGGGCAAGACGGGGGCGATCCGGCTGGGCGCGGTGAGCTATCTGAATACGCTGCCGCTGATCGAGGGGCTGGGCAAGCTGCGTGATGTGCAGCTGACGCTGACGGCGCCGGCGCGGCTGGTGGATCTGCTGCTGGGCGGGTCGGTGGACCTGGCGCTGGCGTCGGTGATCGATGCGCAGCGTGCGGACCGGCCGGTGGCTCTGGTGCCGGCGGGGATGATCGGTTGCGACGGCGCGACGCTGACGGTGCGGCTGTTCTCGCGCGTGCCGGCGGGCGAGGTCCGCGTGGTGCACGCGGACGTCGACAGTCACACGTCGGTCGCGCTGCTGCGCGTGCTGCTGGCGGAGCGGTACGGCGTGCGTCCCGACCTGCGGGCGTTCGACCTGGATGCGCACCGTGCGACGCGCGAGGCGGCGTGGCCCGAGGCGCTGCTCCTGATCGGGGACAAGGTGATCACGGACGCGCCGCCGGCGGCGCTGTACCCGCATCAGCTCGACCTGGGGCGGGAGTGGAAGGAGCTGACGGGTCTGCCCTTCGTGTACGCGGCGTGGATGTGCCGGGCCGAGGAGGCGGGGAGCGAGGCGGTGCGGACGGGGGCGGCGATCCTGGACCGTCAGCGGCGTCACAACGCGACGCGGCTGGACTGGATCGTTGCGGCGCGGGCGCCGTCGCGGGGCTGGCCCGTGGCGGATGCGCGGCGGTACGTGGGCGAGCTGCTGCGGTACGAGGTGACGGAGGAGCATCGGCGGTCGGTGGATGTGTTCTTCGCGAAGGCGGCGGCGTGCGGCGTGATTTCGGGGGCGCGGCGGGTGTGCTGGGCGGGATGAGGCGGAGCGCGGACGGGAGTCGCGGCGGGGAGCGTGGAGCGCCATGCCGCCACTGAGCCGGATCAGGAGCAGTGTTCTCGAGGCGCTGGCGCGCGAGCTTCGGCATGCGCCGGCGGAGACTGTTGCGCGGCAGGTGCGCATGGCGGTCGAACTGGCGGCGGACATCGAGCCCGGCGAGATGTACCCGGTGCAGTGGCTGGTGGTCCGGCTGACGGGCTTTGAGGTGCGCGGGGTCGAGGATGTGCAGATCGTGGGCGAGGCCCTGCTGGGCGACCTGTCGGCGTTCGTGGTGCGGCTGTCGGAGGAGAAGCTGGACGCGGGGGTCATCGGGCTGCCCCTGATGTCGCTGTCGGAGCTGCGGTCGCGGTGGGGGGTGAGCGAGCGGACGATCGAGCGCTACCGGCGGCGCGGGCTGGTGGCGCTGCGGCTGGCGGAGTCGGGGAAGGGATCGCGGCTGGTGTTCCCGGTCGGATGCGTGGAAGGGTTCGAGCGCCGGCGCGGCGGGGTCGGGGGCGTGAAGTCGATGCGCCGGGTGGTCGCGGAAGATCGGGCGGCGCGGCCGGGGCGCGGCGTGCGGGGGACGCCGGGGGCACGGCGGGCGCGGGCGGCGCCGGGGCCGCGCGATGAGGAGATCTGGTCGATGTGGCTGCGGGGGGTGAGCGCGGCGGAGCTTGTTGCGCGGAGCGGGCTGACGCGCGCGTCGGTGCACCGTGTGGTCAATGCGCGGCGTGCGTCGCTGCTACGCGGGCTGGCGCTTCCCGAGCCGGGAGATGAGCGCGCGGATCGCGAGGCGTGTGCGCATCCCCTGACGCGTGGAGGGCTGGGGGAGCGAGAGCCGAGCGATGTGCGGGGGGTGCTGGAGGCGTCGCGTTCGGCGGTGGCGGCGCTGGCGGCGGAGCGGGCGCGAGCGTGGGCGTACGGCGCGCTGCGGCGGCTGGCGCGCGGGGCGCTGGAGCGGGCGGGGGCGGAGCCGGGCTCGCTGGCGCTGGATGAGGTGGAGACGCTGCTGCGGTGGGCGACGCTGGTGAAGGTTGAGCTGGTGCGGATGCAGCGGCCGCTGATCGTGCGGAGCATCGAGGAGCGGCTGGGCAAGCGGCTGGACGCGCTGGATGAGGCGATGCTGAGGGCGGTGGCGCGGGCGGCGTACGGGGCGGCGATCGAGGGCGTTGAGCGTTTCGATGCGTCGGGGCCGGGGCGGGTGGCGGCGCCGGTGTCGCTGGCGCTGTCGCGGGCGCTGGCGGGGGTGAAGGGAGCGAGGGGGAAGGCGCTGGCGGAGGGTTGCTGGACGCGGACGGTGAACGTGTGGCAGGCGTGGCTGGATGCGCCCGAGGGCGTGCGCGAAGCGGTCGAGGGGTGGGGGCCCGGCTCGCGTGGCGCGGCGGTGCTGGCGGCGCGGTTCGGGTGGGACGGCGGGCCGCCGAGGACGTTGCGGGAGATCGAGGCGGAGTTGGGGGCGAGCGCGGCGACGGTGTCGCGGTTGCTTCGGCGGGCGCAGCGGGACGGGGTTTGAATGATGCTGCGCGGAGCGCGGAAGGGTAAAGCGCTTTACTGCGCGGGCGAGTCGGACGGCGCGTCGAGCATGTGGAGGATGTCGGGGAGCTGATGGTGGAAGGCGCCGCGTGTGAGGACGACCTGGGCACCGGCGGCGCGGGCCTGGCGGAGCGCATCGGTCTCGACGTGCGGGCCGAAGGCGACGGTGCGCACGGGGCGGGAAACTGAGGGGTTTTTGTGCGGGGATTCCGCGGTGTGGTGCGCGCGGAGATGGTTGAGCAGCGCGAGGGCGGTGTCCGGGGCTTCGAGGTCGACGATGAGTCCGCGGACGGGGCTGTCGGCCAGACGTGCGGCGAGCATGTCGACGGTGCGGACGGGCCGGGCTTCGATGGAGAGGTCCTGGGCGAGGGCTTTGATGCGAGTTGCCCAGACGAGGTCGGAGGCGAAGTACGCTATCATCGCGGCACATCCTTGCGCCGGCTGGTGGGCCGGCCCGAAGCTGCAGGTCAGCCGGAGCGCGAGGCGCTCGGGACGGGCCCCGCGCCGAGACGGTCTCGGCGGTCGCGGGCGTATGTGACGGTAGCTTTTTCAATCCACAGCGCTGGTGACCACGATGGCCCCGACCGCAACGAAGGCTTCGATCAAGGCTCCTTCCCGTCAGCTCCTGGGCAGCCCCGTCTTCGACGAGCTGGGGATGAACCGGGACCCCGACAATCTGTACCTGCAGACGATCGACGCGGTGCTCCACGCCGCGGAGGTGCTGGGCGTTCCCCACCACGTGCAGATCATCCTGGCGCAGCCCAAGAACGAGATCATGGTGCACTTCCCGGTCCTGATGGACGACGGGCATCACCGTCTGTTCAAGGGGTACCGGGTGCAGCACAACAACGCGCTCGGTCCGTTCAAGGGCGGGCTTCGGTTCCATCCTCACGTGAGCCTTGACGACGTCAAGAGCCTCGCGGTGCTGATGACGATGAAGTGCTCGCTGGTGCGGATCCCCTACGGGGGCGGCAAGGGCGGCGTGAAGTGCGACCCTTATTCGCTGTCCAAGGGCGAGCTGATGCGCGTGGTGCGGCGGTTCGTTGCGGCGATCGCGCCGCAGATCGGGCCCGACTATGACATCCCGGCGCCGGACGTGGGCTCGAACGCGCAGATGATGGCGTGGTTCGCGGACACGTACATCAGCATCACCAACGGCGCGAAGGACGCGTCGGCGGTGGTGACGGGCAAGCCGGTCGAGATGGGCGGGTCTCTGGGCCGCGAGAAGGCGACGGGCCAGGGCGTGATCGACGTGCTGGCGGAGCTTCTGCCCGAGATGCGGCTGCAGATCAAGGGCGGGACGTGCTCGGTGCTGGGGTTCGGGAACGTGGGCTCGTGGGCCGGCAAGCTCTGGGAGGAGCGGGGCGGCAAGGTGCTCGCGGTGATGGATCACACGGGGGGCGTGTACAACAAGAACGGGCTGGACACGGTGGCGCTGGACGAGCACGTCCGCGGTCACGGCGGGGTCGCGGGCTTCAAGGGCGGCGACAAGATCACCGCCGAGGAGTTCTACAAGGTCAAGGTTGACGTGTTCATCCCGGCGGCGCTGGAGCAGATGATCAATCCGGACCGCGCGAGCCTGCTGGACTGCAAGGTCGTGGCCGAGGCCGCGAACGCTCCGACGACTCCCGCGGGCGAGCGCATCCTGCTGGAGCGTGGCGTCGAGATCCTGCCGGCGATCCTGTGCTCGGCCGGCGGGGTGACGGTGTCGTACTTCGAGTGGGTCCAGAACAAGACGCAGCAGGCGTGGGACCTCGAGAAGGTCGACGAAGAGCTGAACCGTCACATGGTGCTGGCGGCGCGGCGGGTGAAGCTGGCGCGCGAGAAGTTCGGCGTGGACATGCGGACGGGCGCGTACATCGCGGCGCTGGACCGTATCGCGCAGGTCTACGCGCTGCGCGGCATCTTCCCCTAATCGATCGGGTGTGATGAGAACTGTGAAACGGGGCCTCGCGCCGGGCGCGGGGCCTTTTATCTTTTTTGTGTTGGGTGGGCGGGGAGACGCGCGGGGGGAATGGCGCGCGGGGTGAGCGCCGGGCGCGTCAGCCGCGGACGCGGAGAATGACGAGGGTTTCGTCGTCGACCTGGGGGTTGAGTCCGATGAAGCGGCGGACTTCCCAGACGAGGTGATCGGCGAGAGCCTTGGCGGTGGCGTCGGGGGTTCGTGCGAGGAAGCTGAGGATGCCGGCGCGGAGGCGTGTGCGGCCGAAGCGTTCGTTCTCGAAGTTGCGTGCGTCGACGATGCCGTCGGTGTAGGCGATGATGGTGTCGCCTTTCTGGAGGTCGAACATTCCGCTGGCGTAGGTCTGTGAGGCGTCGACGCCGACGACCATGCCTCCCGCTTCGAGCTCGTGGAAGTCCGCGTCGACGGGGGGCCTGCCGGGTTTGGCGCGGAGGAGGAGCGGGGGATCGTGCCCGGCGTTGCAGTAGGTGAGCCTGAGGGAGGCGGGGTCGATGACGCCGTAGAAGATGGTGGTGAACTCGTTGGCGAGCGTGTCGCGTGCCAGGGCGCGGTTGACGCGGGCCATGACCTCGCTGAGGTGGTAGAGGTCGTGTGCGTAGGCGCGGAAGGACGAGCGGACGGAGGCCATGAGGAGTGCGGCGGGGACGCCCTTTCCGGCGACGTCGCCTATGAGCAGGCCGAGGTGTCCGCTGAGGTCGATGAGGTCGTAGAAGTCTCCGCCGAGTTCCATCGAGGGGATGTAGCGGGCGTCGATGTCGAGCCTGGGGTGGTTGGGGATGGTGCGGGGGAGCATGCGTCGCTGCACGTCGGCGGCGAGCTTGAGCTGTCGCTGGACCTGGCGTGCGCGGGACTCGTTGACGATGAGCCTCGCGGAGGCGACGGCGGCGGAGACCTGCTCCATGATGGTCTGGAGGAGGGCCTGCTCGGGCGGCTCCATGAAGACGCTGCGGCGCCAGAAGAGGCGGAGCTGTCCTAGGGAGCGACCGCTGAAGTAGAGGGAGCCCGTGACGAGCCCTTCGAGTCCTTCGGCGGCCATGAGCTCGCGCATGGGGGCGGATTCGGGGGGCGCGGCGGTGACTGCCTTGATGAATTGTCCGGAGAGGTTGAGGTGGGCGCGGAGGGGCTGGCGGCCGTCGTCTTCGAGGAGGTGCACGCAGCCGGCGTCGGCGGAGAGGATCTGGACGGCGGAGCGGAGTGCGACGGAGAGGACGGTGTCGACGTCGCGGGCGGAGACGAGCATGGAGGAGAGGCGGAAGAGGACGGAGAGCTCGGCGTTGCGCTGGCGGAGCAGGACGTCCTGCTCGCAGAACTCGCTGATGGTGGCGGCGAGTCTTGCGACGACGTCCCGGACCTTGTCGATGTTGGCGGCGGCGGCGCGGAGGGCGTCGGCCTCGATGACGATGGCGCCGATGATTTCTCCGGCGACCATGACGGGCTCGATCATCCGGCCGTCGTGGGGGATGACTCCGGCGGAGCGCTCCATGGTGGTCATGGCGTGCGCGACGAGGTGGGCGTCGTCGTCGAGGGGGCCCAGCGCCCATGGGGGATCGCTGCCGGTGTAGACGACGCGCTGCCCGGAGCGGTCGTGGACGGTGACCTTGGCCCGGCCGATCTGGCCCAGGACGGTGCACAGGCGGACGACCGAGGCGTCGGTGAGGAAGTGTGTCAGAGAGGGGACGCGGGCCATGCTTTGAGTACGGATGGTATTGAAGCGGGGGCGGGGGGAAGGGGCGGGGGGACGTCGCGGCGGGGTTTGTCGGGGGAAAGCGAGCGCTCTACACTCGGCGGCACCCATGGAAGCTCCGACCACGAACCTCTACCGGCCGGGGATGCGCGTCCGCATCCACCAGCAGATTCCCTTCGCCAAGGGCACGACGGCGATGCACGTGGAGGGGGTCATTCAGCGGTTCGGGCAGCAGAAGACCGGCTCGTGGTTCGCCCACGGACGGGACGACAAGCTGTGGCTCGATCGTCTGGAGCTTCGGAAGGACGACGGGGAGATCGTGGTGTTCAACCTCGATCAGTACTCGCGGGTGGAAGTGCTGTCCTCGCCCGCCGCGGCGGAGTGAGGCGGGGGGCTCTGCGCGGCCCGGCCCCTGAGGGGGGCGGGGTGGCGCACGCGTCACAGGTCGTACAGACGGACCTGCGTGGGGATCGCGCGGGGGGATAACGCGTCGCGGACGGGCACTGAGCGCGAACAGTGTCGCCGTGAACGCGAGCGTACGGCTGACGGAGAGTCCGGGTTTGCTGACGGCGCGGGTGCGCGCGGAGGCGACGGGGACGATGCTGCGCGCGGTGGACGAGTCGTTGCGGCGCGCGGCGGAGCTGCGGGAAGAGCGGCAGAAGCGGCGCGAGGAAGAGCGCGTGCTGGAGGAGCGTCGCGAGCGTTCGCTCGAGGCCCGGAAGCAGGAAGAGCGCGACGCCCAGGAACTGACGAGGAAGGCGGAGGAACTGGCGCGGAAGGCGGTCGAGAGCGACGAGCGGGTGCGTGCGGCGGATCTGCTGGCGCAGGCGCGTCGCGAGGCGGCGGGGCCTGCGGACCCGCTCGGCCGGGTCGACATCCTGGCGTGAGGCGGCGGCGCCGGCGGCGCCGGGGGTGCTGGGGGCGCCGGGGGCGCCGGGGGCGCTGCGCGACGGCGTTGCGGCAGCGTTGCTGCGATTGGGCACGAGGGAATCCCACGACCGCGCGTCCATGAGCTTGACAAATCAGGACTTACGATCGATTCTGGATGCGAAATCCTCGCGCGTCTGGCAACCGGAACGCACACCCGGTGTCCAATGAGCGGGGGACGTTCGTCGCTGGGCGCGGACGGCTGGTCCAGAACGCACCGCGGAGCGGTTCGCACGCTCACGCTCGCTCGGAAGAAGGAGAGGCTCTGATGTTGAAGTCGATGGGTGGCACGGCGTGGGCTCTTGCGGCGGTGGTCGTCGGTGCGTTTGTGGGGGAGGCGCGGGCGCAGGTGGAGCTGAACCCGGGCGACCGCGTGACGGGGATCTCTGGGCGGGCCGACGAGGACACGCTGTACGTGCTGCAGGTGGCGCCGGGGGCCAACGCGGTGATCACGCTGTCGGGCGGTTCGGGCGACTGCGACCTGTACGCCGGGTACAGCGAGGACATTTCCGAGGATGATGCGCCGTTCAAGAGCGAGGGCTCTCGGACGAAGGAGAAGATCACGATCGCCGACCCGATCTCGGGCGAGCTGTTCATCCTGATCCGGGGGCGGAACCGGTTCCGCAACGTGACGATGACGGTGGCGTCGCAGCTGCAGGTGGTCGATCAGACCCTCGCGGCGACGCGGACGAGCGCCGAGAGCCGGCTGCGCGTGAACGCGGGGACGGAGCGGCAGCTTCGCCTGACGATCAACGGGGGAGCGGCGGGGGCGCGGGACACGCGGGGCATCCGCATCACGGTGACGGGCACGGAGGGCGACGCGGAGCTGGCTCTCAAGGGCACGTACCCGGCGTCGGCGGACGACGCGGCGGCGGTGAGCGACGGCAACGAGCTGCCCTCGGTCGTCGAGGTGACGGACCTGGCCGAGTCGGGGATCTCGACGACGGCGCGGTACGCGTTCCTGGCGGTGCGGTCGAACACCGGCCTGACGGGCGGCAAGATCAAGATCGAGCGCCTCGCTTCCAGCGGCGGCGACGGTGAGGCCCGGAAGCTGACCTCGGGTTCGACGACGCGGATCAACGGCGATGAGGGCGACGAGCTGAAGTTCTATGTGAGCGTGCCCTCCAACGCGACGTTGCTGCGCGTGCGGACCTCCGGCGGGACGGGCAACGCCGACCTGTACGTGCAGCGCGGCGAGATTCCGGACACCGACAGCGACGAGCCCCTCTCGTCGGTCAACGACGGGAACTCGGAGACGATCGAGGTCGATGAGCCCGAGAGCGGGCGGTGGTACATCGTGGTGAAGGGCGTCGAGGACTTCTCGAACGTGCGGCTGGTGGCGACGGTCGAGACGGAAGACGAGGACTGAGCCGCGGCGCGGAGCGACGTTGTGATGTCGACGGACGGCGCGGGGCGAGGCTCGCGGAGCGTGTGGTACGCGGTGCTGCTGCTGGCGGGGGCCGGGGCGGTCGGCGCGGCGGTATGGCTGCGGGCCAGCTCGGCGGGGACGGGGCACGCGGCCGAACCGCGGGCGGCGGTCGCTCACGTGCCTGTCGGCGACGCTGGGGCTTCGGGTGGCGCGCCAGCGCACGCTGCTGCGCCCCCGGCCGGGCGGACGGGGGTGGACGGTCCTGCGGCGGGGAGCGAGCTGGCGCGGGCGCGGCGGGAGGCGATCGACGCGGAGCAGGACGCGGACACGGTGGTCATCAACCTGGATGACCTGGAGGTGGTCGAGGAGGAAGAGGATCCGCGGCCGCCGCTGGCTCCCGAGGCGGAGGCGCACGTGCTGACGTTCAAGGGCAAGGGCCGGGACCGGGGGATGTTCTTCGACTCGTTGTGCGTCGTAGCGGAGGCGGGGATGGAGCCCGAGAAGGGTCACGCGCGGCGGGCGCTGGCGGAGCTGCTCGATCTGGATTCGGACGACATCGTTGGGCCGGCGGACCTGGTCGAGCTGATCGAGCAGAAGGGGCTGACCGGTAAGGTGCGCGCGGACTTCGACGGGAGCGGTGTGGTGGACGACGCGGATCTTCGGCTGTTCGAGCGTGGGCTGACGCTGGCGGGCGGGCCTGCGGAGCGCACGCCGTGAAAGCGGAGGGGCGTGGGGACGCCGCGGAGTCGCTGAGGGGGGCGCGGCCGCTGGAAGAGCCGGACGTGCCGGGCGTGATCGAGCTGATCGGCCGGTGCTACGCGGAGTACGGGCTGCGGCTGAATCTCGAGGACGAGTGCGAGGCGCACCTGTCGCATCTGATCGAGCACTTCCGCGCGCCGGACGATCCGGTCCGTCGGGGGGGCGAGTTCTGGGTGCGTGAGGACGGTTCGGGGGTGGTGCGCGCGACGGCGGCGCTGGCGCTGGAGCGCTCAGACGCCGCGGTTTCGGGCGAACTCAAGTCGATGTATGTCGATGGGCCCTGGCGCCGAATGGGAATCGGCCGGGGGCTTGCGGAGCTGGTGATCCGCGAAGCCCGCGGCCGCGGGTGCGATGAGCTGGTGCTGTGGAGCGACACGCGCTTCACGAAGGCTCACGCGATGTATGAAGCGCTCGGATTCCAGCGCTTCGGGCTGCGCGATATCCATGACTCGAACGCGTCGAAGGAGTGGGGATATCGGCTGGCGCTCGAGCGGGCAGCCCGCGGGCTCGGACCGCGCGTGTGAGGGGCGGCCGCTCAGCGGCTCTGGACGCGCTCCTGCATGAAGGCGAGGATCTTGCGGGCGATGACGTCGTGATCCTCTTCGAGGGCGAAGTGGCCCGTGTCGAGGAGGTTGAAGTCGACGTTCTTGAGGTCGCGGAGGTAGGGGTGGGCGCCGGCCTCGGGGAAGATGGGGTCGTTCTTGCCCCAGACGATGAGGGTGGGGGGCTGGTGCGTGCGGAAGTACTGCTGCCAGGCGGGGTAGAGGGGCGGGTTTGAGCCGTAGGAGAGGAAGAGGTCGAGCTGGATGTCCTTGTTGCCCGGGCGGTCCATCCCGGCCTGATCGATGGTCCAGGCGTCGGGGCTGACGTTGGCGACGTCGCGGATGCCCGTGGTGTACTGCCAGCGTGTGGCGTCGATGGTGAGCAGGGAGTTGAGGGCGGCGCGGTTCTTCTCGGTGGGGTCGGCCCAGTAGGTCTTGATGGGGCCCCAGAAGGAGTCGGGGAGTCCTTCGAGGTAGGCGTTGCCGTTCTGGATGATGAGGCCCGTGATGCGCTCGGGGCTGGCGGCGGCGATGCGGAAGCCGATGGGGGCGCCGTAGTCCTGGAGGTATACGGCGAAGCGGTCGAGTTCGACCTTGCGTGTGAAGGCGTCGACGACGCGGGCGAGGTTGTCGAAGGTGTACTCGAACTCCTTGTGCGAGGGGGTGGCGCTCTGGCCGTAGCCGGGGTAGTCCGGCGCGATGACGCGGTAGTTCTGTGCGAGCTGGGGAATGAGGTTGCGGAACATGTGCGAGGAGGTGGGGAAGCCGTGGAGGAGGAGGATGGCGGGGGCGTCCTTCGGTCCGGCTTCGCGATAGAAGATGTCGACGCCTTCGACGTTGACGGTGTGGTAGCGGACGCGGGGGAGCGTGAGGGCGTGTGAGGAAGAGGAGGCGGCGGCAGCGGGCTCCGCGGCGCCCGCCTCAGGAGCGGCGGACGACAGGACCGCGCCGGCGGCGGCGGCGGCGACGAGCGCGCCGACGGTCAGGAGCGAGCGGGCTGAACGCGAGAACGGACGCGATGCGGCTGCGAGAAACATGGCTGAACCTCCTGGGTGTGTGTGTTCGGGTTGGCTCGGCGCACTTTGCGCGGAGCGAATCCTCGCCGGGCGCAGCTCGAAGGGAGCGGGCCGGGCGTGTGATCGTGCGGATTCAAGCGGATGCGGTCGGATGTGGGGCGCGGGATGCGCTCGCTGCGCGGCGCGCTGCGGCGTGTCAGGCGGCGCCGCGGGTCTTGACCTTCACGGGGAAGTCGATGACGGGGTCGGCGACGTGGTTGATGTAGTTGGTGAAGATGTTGATGGCGACGTTTGCGACGACCTCGGCGACCTCGCCGTCGGTGAGGCCCGCGGCGCGGGCGGCGCGGAGCTGATCGTCGCTGACGCGGCCCTTGCTGGTGACAAGGTCGCGGGCGAGGGTCAGGATGGCGCCGATCTTCGGGTCGGTGGCGGCGCCGTCGCGTGCGGCAGCGACGTCGGCGTCGGAGAGGCCCACCATCTTGCCGATGGTCGAGTGTGCGGATGCGCAGTAGTCGCAGGAGTTGGTCTCGGCGACGACGAGGGCGATCTGCTCGCGGACCCTGGCGTTGAGCGTGCCGGTGGCGAGGGCGGCGGAGAAGTCGAGATAGGCGCGGAGGACGGCGGGCGACTGGGCCATGGTGGCGAGCATGTTGGGCACGAAGCCGAACTTGCCTTTCACGCCGTCGAGGAGCTCCTTGGCCTTGCCGGTCGCCTGTTCGTGCACGAGGGGGGTGATGCGGGGCATGCGTGCGTTCCTTCTTGGCGTGCCGCGTGGCGGTGTGCCGGCGGTCACTTCGCCTGAGATGCCGGCGGGAGGCGCACGGTAACAGACCAGTCTGTATAATTTTGTGAGACGTTTTTCATCCGTCGAATCTCCGACCCCGGCGTCGGCGTCTAAGTGAGGCAATGGAAATGACTTCCGCCCGAGCGTCCGCGTCCGAAAAAAACGGGAGCGCGGTTCAGAATGGTGCACTGCCTCCGCGTGAGCGGCTGATCGCCGCGGCCCTGAAGCTGTTCACGGAGCGCGGGTTCCGCGCTGTGGGCATCGACGCCATCCTCGCCGAGGCGGGCGTGGCGAAGATGACGCTGTACTCGCACTTTGACAGCAAGGATGCGCTGATCGCGGCGGCGCTGGCGCGGCTGGAGAATCAGTGGGGGGCCTGGCTGGGCGGGCGCGTGCTTCCCGAGGGCGCGCCGGCGAAGGAGCGCCTGCTGTCGGTCTTTGATGCGCTGACGGAGTGGTTCGGGCGCGAGGATTTTGCCGGCTGCACGTTCATCAAGGCATCGAGCGAATTTCCGGAGCGGACGCACCAGGTGCATCAGCTCGCGCACGAGCACCGCGTGATCGCGGAGCGGTTCTTCGAATCCATCGCTCGCCAGGCGGGCGCGCGCGACGCGGCGCTGCTCACGCGGCAGCTCTTCCTGCTTGTGGAAGGGGCGATCGTCGTGGCGCAGCTGAGCGGGGGCCAGTCGCCCGCGAGCGACGCGAAGCACGCGGCGGCGGCGCTGATCGAGAGCGCGACGCGCGGCTGAGCCGGCCGGCGAACCCTACCGCTTCCCAACCGAAAATCCTCAAGATCTCGGCAAACCGCGCAAGATTCTTGCGCGGGCTGTCGATATCGTTGATTCCGGAAGAGGAGGTGGAATGTGCTGGTGCGACTGTACGGAGAAAATTATGGTGCCTTCAGAGATGGGTTCAGCTTGTCTCTCGAAGCGACGGACCTGCACTCCGAGGGCCAGCGGGGATACTTTGAGGTTGAGGTTCGAGGTGAGCCCAAACCAATGAAGCTGCTTCGGCTCGCCGCGATTTACGGGCCGAACGCCTCAGGCAAGTCAACGATCATTCAAGCCGCGTCTGCGCTGGGGTGGCTCGTCGTCGATTCGGGCCCCCGAACGCAGCTGGGGCAGACGCTTTCGCAATACGTTCCGTTCAAGCTGGATCCCAACACGGTTAACAAGCCTTCGAAGCTTGGCTGCGAAGTTCTGGTCCAAGTGAACAAGAACAAATCGCCGGTAAGGCGGTATCTTCAGTACGAGATCGTCTTCGACCGCCAGCAGATCTACTCAGAGCATATTAAAGAGTACGACGGAGAGCGCGAAGAGTTCTGGCTCCAAAGGGAGAAGCAAGAGATCCATGTCCCCAAGTCGGCTGACAGGGAGATGACAGTCGATCTCAGCTCCGTGACGCGAGCGAACGCAGCAGCGATCTCTGTTGCACAACAACTTAATCAGTCGGCATTCAAATCGGTTTATGACGAACTCAAGCAATCGCTAAGAACGGTGTTGCCTTCTTCGTCTGGGGCTTCTACGCCTTTGACAAGCGGACTTCGCGAGACGAAGAATAGAATGCACAAAGATGCACAGTTCCGTGACTGGGCTCTTGAGAGTCTGTTGAAGCCCGCCGATCTTGGGATCACAGACGTCAACATCCTCAAGCGGCCCGCGCCTTCGGATTTTGTTCAGGCCGTGATGGCCCTCATACCGGCCCAATCGAGGTCGGATGCCATCTTCGATTTCGACGAACTCCACCCGAAGTTCGATCATGCGGGCGTCGGAGGTGCGTATCAGCTGGACTATGATGAAGAGTCGCTTGGTACAAGGAGGATCTTTGAGTTGGCGGCCTTCTGGCAGGACATCGCGCGCCAGTCGCGCACAGCTTTCGTGGACGAGCTTTCGTCGAGTCTGCACCCGTCTATTGTTACTGCCCTTCTTGGGGCCGTGAACTCTCCAGAGTCGGAGCAAACGTCGCAAGTGGTTTTCACAACCCACGATACGGCGCTTCTTGAGTCCGCTCTTCGTCGCGACCAGGTTTATCTGACGGAGAAGAACGATCAAGGGATCGCATCGCTCTACTCTCTGAGTGACTTTAAGGAACGGAAAGAAAATAACCTTCGGAAAAGATATCTTGAGGGACGATACGGCGCTGTGCCGCGAAATGTTGACTTTGGCGATGTGTTTCGCAAAGACGATCTCAGTCACGGGAGCGAGGAGTGAGAAGGAAGCAACGAGAACAAGGAAACCGAGAACCCCGCTACCGCATTTTCATCGTCTGCGAAGACTCCAAGTCCGGACCTAGATACTGGAAAGCTTTACGAAAACTTCTCCACGCTAAGACGTTTGCTTTCGAGGTTGTCGAAAGTAGTTCGAACGAAACCTCGCCCCAACAGGTTGTTGAGAGAGCGCTTAAATCACTCGAAGATCCCGACGAGGCGGACGTTGCATGGGCGGTCATAGATGCTGATTTGGCTCGGAAATCAGCGAGAAAAGCAGAGCTCGACGCGGCGTATCAGGCGGCGGGAAGTGACCAGCGCGTTCGGGTGGCTGTTAGCAATCCGTGTTTCGAGTACTGGCTTCTGCTGCACCTGGAGGAGGTGAACCAGGGTTGCACCTGCCAGCGAGACGCGGAGAGGGAGTGTGATCGGGCCTGGCAAGAGAACGGTCTTGGACCGTACAGGAAGGGTCGCGTAGATTTCTGCAAACTCGTGTCCCGTGGCCGGCCGGACGAAGCCGCGGAACGTGCCTACCGGCGGCATGCTCAGCAGGGCTGTGAGAAGCCGCACAAATGCGAGCCTCGAGTGACGGATGTCTACAAGCTTTACAACGAGCTCAAGAAAAGGGCGAGCCAAGCGCCGTGAGAGGTGTGATCTGCGAAAAGCGCCCCGCAGCGTGTTTCAGCCGAGGGGCACCTGGAGGTGATGCTTACAGGTATTCTCGAATTCAGCCGCGCGGTTTCAAAGAATCGAGTGGGCGCGCGGGCTTTGCGGCGTATTGACGTTCGGTCTTTCCCTGTGGGAGCACGCCGGGCGCGTGTGCGGGGGCATGCTTCACGGGGAGTTCGGAACGTGGAAGGGTTGCTTACTCCTTGACCTTGAACTCGGCGTCGACGACGTCGCCGCCCGAGTTGGCGGGGCCTTCGCCGGCGCCCGGCTGGGCGGGGCCCGCGCCGGGAGCGGATGAGCCGCGGGCCTTGGCGGCCTCGGCCTCGTAGACGATCTTGCCGAGCTCCATGGAGGCCTTGTTGAGCTCGTTGATGGCGGCGTCGATGGCGGCCTTGTCGTCGCCCTTGATCTTGTCTTCGAGGCTTGAGAGGGCGCTCTCGATGCGGCCTCGGACGTCGGGGCCGACCTTCCCGCCGTGCTCTTCGAGGGCCTTGCGGGTCTGGATGACCATCCCGTCGGCGCGGTTCTTGAGGTCGACGAGTTCGCGGCGCTTTCGGTCTTCCTCGGCGTGCATCTCGGCGTCGCGCTTCATGCGCTCGATCTCGGCCTTGTCGATGCCGCCCGAGTTGGTGATCTTGATGTTCTGGCTCTTGCTGGTTGCCTTATCGGTGGCGGTGACGGTGAGGATGCCGTTGGCGTCGAGGGCGAACTCGACCTCGATCTGGGGCAGGCCTCGGGGGGCGGGTGCGATGCCCTGGAGATCGAAGAGGCCCAGCGTGCGGTTATCGCGGGCGAACTCGCGTTCGCCCTGGAGGACGTGGATCTGGACGGTCGTCTGGTTGTCGGCGGCGGTCGAGAAGACTTCCTTCTTGGAGGTGGGGATGGTGGTGTTGCGTTCGATGAGCTTGGTCATGACGCCGCCGAGGGTCTCGACGCCCAGCGAGAGGGGCGTGACGTCGAGGAGGAGGACGTCCTTGACCTCTCCCTTGAGGACGCCGCCCTGGATGGCGGCGCCGATGGCGACGACCTCGTCGGGGTTGACGCTGCGGTTGGGCTCCTTGCCGAAGATCTCCTTGGCGATCTGCTGGACGCGTGGCATTCGGCTGGAGCCGCCGACGAGAACGACCTCGTCGATGCGTGAGGCGTCGATCTTGGCGTCGCGTAGGGCGGCGACGCAGGGCTCGCGGAGGCGCTCGAAGAGATCGGAGCAGAGGCTCTCGAACTTGCTGCGGGTGACGGAGACCTGGAGGTGCTTGGGGCCCGACTGATCGGCGGTGATGAAGGGCAGGTTGACGGTTGTCTCCTGCATGGTGGAGAGCTCGATCTTGGCCTTCTCGGCGGCCTCCTTGAGGCGCTGGAGGGCCATGGGGTCCTTGCGGATGTCGATGCCTTCCTTTTTGCGGAACTCTTCCGCGAGGAAGTCGATCATGCGCTGGTCCCAGTCGTCGCCGCCGAGGTGGGTGTCGCCGTTGGTTGAGAGGACTTCGAAGACGCCGTCGGCGATGTCGAGGATCGAGACGTCGAAGGTTCCGCCGCCGAGGTCGAAGACGGCGATCTTCTCGTTCTTCTTCTTGTCGAGGCCGTAGGCGAGGGCTGCGGCGGTGGGCTCGTTGATGATGCGTTCGACCTTGAGGCCGGCGATCTCGCCGGCGTCCTTGGTGGCCTGTCGCTGGGCGTCGTTGAAGTAGGCGGGGACGGTGATGACGGCGCGCTCGACCTTTTCGCCCAGGTAGTCCTCGGCGGTCTTCTTGAGGTCCTGGAGGATGAAGGCGGAGATCTGCTGGGGGGTGAACTCGCCCTGGTTGACCTTCACGCGGACGAACTCTTCGGGGCCGCCGACGATGGTGTATGGCACCTTGGACTCTTCGTTGCCGCTCTTGCCGTAGGCGGAGGAGCCGCCGGCGGCGACCTCGGCGCGGCGTCGGCCCATGAAGCGCTTGATGGAGAAGATGGTGTTCTTGGGGTTGGTGACCTGCTGGTGCTTGGCGGGCTGGCCGACGAGGCGCTCACCCTTGTCGGTGAAGCCGACGACGGAGGGGGTGATGCGGTTGCCGGAGGAGTTGATGAGGACCTTGGGGGCTCCGCCCTCCATGATGGAGACGACGGAGTTGGTGGTGCCGAGGTCGATGCCGATGATTTTGGACATGGTGAGCCCCTTGGGGATCGGAGAGGGATCGAGGTGTTCAGTGTCTGTGTGAAAGCGAGAGTGCAAGGACGGTGCCAGCCGGGGCAGGTCGGGAGCGGCGACGGAGGCCGGGGCGTGCTGCCGGGGAGGGGCGATCCGTGGCCAGCTGGCGGAACTGGCTGCCAATGTGGCAGAGTGGGTTCCTGTTGTATGAGTTTGCGCTCGAAGCGGCTGTTTGTGATTTGCTTGGGGTTAAACGGGTGTCATCCTTGTGGGGCGGGATAGGCGTGGGTGTGCCGCTTTTCAGGTGGAGTGCACTCCGCCTGGCTGAGCGAAGTGGGGGCGGCATAAGCCGCGGAACTCGTGAGAGGAGAGCGATGATGGATTGGCGGACTGTGTGCGGGGTGTTGGCGGTGGCGATGGCGGCGTCCGCGGCCGGGGCGCAGGTCGTCCACGCTCCTTCGTACCCGTTCACCGGCGACTCGGCGGGCGATTTCTTTGGCTGGTCCGTCAGCGGAGCGGGGGATGTAAACAACGATGGCTTCGACGACTTCATCGTCGGGGCACATTTCGACGACAACAACGGCATCGAATCCGGCAGCGCCCGTGTCTTCTCGGGAGCGACCGGGGCCGTCCTCTACACGTTCAACGGCGACTCGGCTGGTGATAACTTCGGCTTCTCCGTCAGCGGCGCGGGCGACGTCAACAATGATGGGTTCGACGATCTCATCGTCGGGGCAAATCTCGACGACAACAACGGCGATGGATCTGGGAGCGCGCGCGTATTCTCCGGCGCGACCGGGGCCGTCCTCTACACCTTCAACGGCGACTCGGCTGGCGATAACTTCGGCAGCTCTGTCAGCGGCGCGGGCGACGTCAATAACGACGGATTCGACGACCTTATCGTGGGGGCCCGACTCGACGACGACAACGGCATTGACTCCGGCAGCGCGCGCGTTCTTTCCGGCGCGACCGGGGCCGTCCTGTACACCTTCAACGGCGACTCGGCGGACGACTGGTTCGGCCATTCCGTTAGCGGCGCCGGGGACGTCAACAACGATGGCTTCGACGACCTCATCGTCGGAGCACGCTGGGACGACAGCAACGGCGTGGATTCCGGAAGCGCGAACGTGTTCTCGGGCGCGACAGGCGCTGTCCTCTACACCTTCAACGGGGACTCGGCGGGCGACCTCTTCGGCTGGTCCGTCAGTGGCGCGGGAGATGTGAACAACGACGGCTTCGGCGACCTCATCGTCGGAGCCTTGTTCGACGACAACAACGGCGATGCATCCGGCAGCGCCCGCGTCTTCTCCGGCGCAACCGGTGCCATCCTCTCCACGTTCAACGGCGACTCGGGGGGCGACCAGTTCGGCGTCTCCGTCAGCGGCGCGGGAGACGTGAGCAACGACGGTTCCGACGATTTCATAGTCGGCGCGCGATTCGATGACAATGTCGGCTTTAACTCCGGCAGCGCCCGCGTCTTTTCGGGGGCCACCGGCGCGATCCTCTACACGTTCACCGGCGACTCGGAGGGCGACCTGTTCGGCTTCTCGGTCAGCGGCGCGGGGGATGTCAACAACGACGGCTTCGACGACCTCATCGTCGGGGCCTACTGGGACGACAACAACGGCGAAAACTCCGGCAGCGCGCGAGTTTTCTTCAGCGTGCCGCTGCCCGCTCCGCCCGCGCCGTGCCCGGGCGATGCGAACGGCGACCGGAGCGTGAACTTCGCGGATGTCGTCGACGTCCTGCGGAACTTCAACGCGACGTGCCCCTGAGAGAGCTGGGGCAATATCGCTTGCGGTGAAGGCGAGAAGCTGCTGTGGCGGCTCCTCTCGCCTATTTTCCAGCCGTTGAGCGTATTCGTGCGCGAACCCGCGTCTGCGATTTGCTTGGGGTAAAACCGGTGGCATCGTATGCGCGACGGAGCGAGTGCCGCACGCGACGAGTTTCGAGTGGGTGCACTCCGCCTGGCTGAGCGAAGTGGGGGCGGCATGAGCCGCGGAACTCGTGAAAGGGGAACGATGATGAATTGCCGGACTGTGTGGGGACCTGTGGCGTTGGCGATGGTGGCGTCCGCGGCCGCCGGGCAGGTCGTTTACGTCCCTGTCTTCCCCTTCAAGGGAGACGCGCCGTTCGATAACTGCGGTTACTCCGTCAGCGGGGCGGGCGATGTGAACAACGACGGTTTCGAAGACTTCATCGTCGGGATACCCGGGACCGGGTTCGCCGACTTCGGCAGCGCGCGCGTTGTCTCCGGCGCGACCGGTGCGATCCTCTACACCTTCAACGGCGGCGCGGTGGAGGACTTTCTCGGCATTTCCGTCAGCGGCGCGGGAGATGTGAACGGCGACGGCTTCGACGACGTCATCGTCGGGGCCCCCTACCACAGCAGCAACGGCTACGCCGTCGGCCGCGCCCTCGTCTTCTCCGGTGCCACCGGCGCGATCCTCTACACCTTCAACGGCGACGCGGCGTTGGACTTTTTCGGCTGGTCTGTCAGCGGCGCGGGAGACGTGAACAACGACGGCTTCGATGACGTCATCGTTGGGAGCTATCCCGACGCCGCCTTCCCCACCGCCCGAGTGTTCTCCGGGGCCACAGGGCAGCTCTTGTATTCCTTCGGAGGCGAGTTCTCCTTCGGCTGGTCCGTCAGCGACGCGGGCGACGTGAATAATGACGGCTTCGACGATGTCGTTGTCGGAGCACCCCAGAGCTTCAACAACGGCCCGTTCTCCGGCACCGTCCGCGTGTTCTCTGGATCGACCGGCGGCGTCCTCTACGCCTTCAACGGCGACTCGGCAGGGGACTACTTCGGCTATTCCGTCAGCGGCGCAGGGGACGTCAACAACGACGGCTTTGACGACCTCATCGTCGGAGCTTGGCTCGACGACAACAACGGCGTCGACTCCGGCAGCGCCCAGGTTTTCTCCGGTGCGACCGGCGCCGTCCTCCACACCTTCAACGGTGACTCTGAGTTTGACAACTTCGGCTTCTCCGTCAGCGGCGCGGGAGATGTCAACAACGACGGCTTCGACGACGTCATCGTTGGGGCAATTCTCGATGACAACAACGGCACAGATTCCGGCAGCGCCCGCGTCTTCTCCGGGGCCACCGGGGCGGTCCTCCACACCTTCAACGGCGATTCGGCGGAGGACTACTTCGGCTGGTCCGTCAGCGGCGTGGGAGATGTGAACAACGATGGCTTCGATGACCTTATCGTCGGGGCGCAGCAGGACGACAGCAACGGAACGGACTCGGGCAGCGCCACTTTCTTCTTCAGCGCGGCGGCTTTCTCATGGGGGACTGCCCTTCCCCCTGCCTGCCCGGGCGATGCGAACGGCGACCGAAGTGTGAACTTCGCGGATGTCGTCGACGTCCTGCGGAACTTCAACGCGACGTGCCCGTGAGAGAGTCCGGGGCGGACGCGCGGGTGACTCTTGCGCCGCGGCGGGGCGCTGGCGGCTTTGTCTGCAAGGCGGCCGTGCGGCGGCGACATTGAACGGGGCGCGCCGCGCCCTGGACGGGCATCACGGGCGGCGTGCGGAGATACGCCGCATGTTCACGCGTGGTTTGACGACGTTCCGCCTCCGCGACCTGCTGATCAGAACGGTTGTTCCGCTTTCGGGGCTTGCGGCGGGAGCCGTGCAGGCGTCGGGACAGATCGTGGTCGACGCCGCCTTTGGTTCTGGCGGGATCGCCGTGACGGGTGCACCGGTGCTCAGCGAGTCGTGGAAGGACCTGTCTGTTCAGCCCGACGGGCGCATCGTCGCGGTCGGTTCACGGGTGACGACCGGCGGCGCGGGCGGGTCGAACTTCCTTGTCGCGAGGCTGCTGCCGACGGGCGCGCCCGATCCGTCGTTCAACTCAAGCGGCACGGTCGAACTCGACTTCGGCGCGCCGCGCTTCGACACGGCGACCAGCGTCGTGATCCTGCCCGACGGGCGGATCCTCGTGGCCGGTGACAGCATCGGGCCCGGCGCAACCGTCACCACCCCCGTGGGCACGACCTTCGGTCGCTACTCGGACGTGGCGATCGCGCGGTTCAATTCCAACGGCACGCTGGACACGACTTTCGGCTCGGGCGGGCGCGTGCTCGTCGATCTTTCGTCGGGACTGTCCGACACGACCGCGCGTCTGCTGGTGCTGCCGACGGGGGCGATCCGGGTCGTGGGCAACTACTCGACCAATCCCGGCAATCGGATCGTCAACAACTGGGCGATCGTCGGGCTGACGGAGAGCGGGGCCGTCGACCCGGCCTTCGGCGCGGGCGGTCGCACAACGATCAACTTCCCGGCGAGCACCGTCCTGACTTCCGCGAACGATGCGATTCTGAGGGGCGGCCAGATCATCGTGACCGGGACTTCGGGCAGCGAGCTCGTGGCGGCGCGTCTTGACGCTTCGACCGGGGCTCTCGATCCCGCCTTCGGCGCGTCGGGACTGGCCGTGATCGCGTTTCCTCCCGCGCCCGGCTCGCCCATGGGCGTGCAGACCGCGGGCGGGACGTCCCTCGCGGCGCAAGCCGACGGCGGGCTGCTCATCGTGGGCAACGGCGTCTTCTTCGACTTCAACCTCGACCAGTTCGGGCCGACGCAGCTCTTTGCGGTCCGTCTGGGCACGACGGGCCAGATCGACCCATCATTCAACGCGTTCCCGAGCTACCAGGTCGACGGCGAGTTTGCGCGAGTCCGCATCGTGCGAGGCCGCGCGATCATCAGCGACGGCGGGCCGCTGGTGGCCGGCGGCCGAACGACCCTGTACACGCTCGGGGACGACGGCGCGTTCACTGCGAGCACGGGCCCGCTTCCCTCGGCGTTTAATGCGTTGTCGACGCAGGCCGACGGCCGCGTGCTCGCCGCGGGCAGAATCGGGGGCGACGCCGCGATCGTCCGCGTCGAGATTGGCGGCATTGCGCCGCCGCCGTGCGTCGGCGACGCGAACGGCAGCGGAGCGGTCGGCTTCGATGATGTCACCAGCGTCCTGGCGAGCTTCGGCGACACGACAAGTGCGTTCGGCCCCGGCGACGCCAACGGCGACGGCGCCGTGAACTTCGCGGATATCTCCAGCGTTCTGTCGCGTTTCAATACCGTCTGCCCCTGAGCGGCTGGGGGGGGCCGGGATGGCGATGTGCGTGGCGGGTCCTGTGGCGGGGGCGCGCCGGGCGGGGGTGTGGGCGGACGGGCGATGAGCCCGATGTGCGAGCTGAAACCGGCGCCGGGAGCCGCGGAAGAAGGGGCGCCCCGCGGAGGGTCTGCGCGGGCGTGGCCCGGAGGAGGTATCACTTCGTCCGGTGATCAGTCACGTCTTCTGGAGGACGGTGCATGCGCAGGCGAGCCGAATCGATCGCGACGAGGGGTGTTCTGCTTGGGTCGTGCCTGTTGGGGGCGGCCGCGTATGAGGCGATGGCGGGGACGGCCGTCATCCGCGGTGCGGCGATCGTCGACGTGGAGCGGGCGGAGCTAATCCGCGGGAAGGACATCGTGATCACGGACGGCGTGATCGCGCGGCTCGTGCCCGCCGGTGAGGCGGTCGCCGGGGCGGGCGTCGCGGACGTGGACGCGCGCGGTCTTTACGCGATGCCCGGGCTGTTCGATGCGCACGTGCATCTAACGGCGAGCCCCGAGACGTACCCGACGATGCTGGTGGTTCACGGCGTGACGGCGGCGCGCGACCTGGGAGGACCGACGGATGTGGTGGTCGCGCTGCGCGATGACTGCCGCGAGGGGCGGACGCTCGGGCCCGATCTGTTCGTGACGGGCGCGATCATCGACGGCGATCCGCCAGTGTGGCCCTTCTCCGAGGCGTGCGACACGCCCGAGCAGGGTCGGGCCGCGGTGCGGAAGCTCAAGGCGGCGGGGGTCGATCAGATCAAGGTGTACTCGCGGCTGAAGAAGGACGTGTACGAGGCGGTGCTCGCCGAGGCGAAGGCGGCGGGGCTGAAGGTGACGGGCCACATCCCCGAGAGCGTGACGCTGCGCGAGGCGCTCGCGGCGGGGCAGTCGTGCAACGAGCATCTGATGCGGTTCGACGCCGCCATCGCGGGGCTCGCGGGGAAGGAAGAGGAGCGCAACCGCCCGGTGAACCGCACGCTGGCGGGCTGGGCGTCGTTCGAGGAAGTCTCGGAGGAGGCGCTGCGGGGCCTGGCGCGGGAGGTGGCGGCTTCGGGCATGGTGCAGTGCCCGACGATCGTCGTGATGCAGGGCATCGGGCGGACGATCGAGAAGGACGCGGCGGCGGACCCGATGTTGGCGTATGTGCCGGGGCATATCCGCGAGTTCTGGATGAGCCCGCAGTACACGAGCTGGGCTCAGTACGCGGCGCAGGTCGTGCCCCCGATGCAGAAGCTGGTGAAGATCCTGCATGACGAGGGCGTGCCGCTGATGGTGGGCACCGACCTCGCGAACCCGTTCATCTTCGCCGGCGCGTCCGTGCACATGGAGATGGCGCTCTGGCAGGACGCGGGGATCAAGCCGGCGGACGTCCTGCGAGCGGCGACCATGACGCCCGCGCGGTTCTGCGGCGTGGAAGAGAAGCTCGGCTCGATCGCGCCGGGAAAGACCGCTTCGCTGCTGCTCGTGAAGGGCAATCCGCTGGAGGACGTTCGACATGCGGCGCAGATCGAGAGTGTTTATCTGCGCGGCGAAGCCCATAGCAGGGCGAAGCTCGACGAGCTGATGTCGAACCTGAGGCGGACGGTCGAGCAGGGCGACGCGCCGGCGGCGAAGGAGGGCGATGCGGATGCGGTCGCAGCCGCGGCGCTCCCGGGCAAGGAAGTGGCGCGGGGCGCGTTCCGGTACACCTTCGGGAAGTTCCCGGCGGGCGACGAGACGTACGTCATCACCCGGGCCGACGAGGGCTATTACCTCTTCACGGAGAGCAAGCCCAAGGGCGGCGGCTCCCCGCCCTCGACGCTGCGCGCGGAGCTGAGCGCCGGGGGCGCGGTCCGCAAGGTCGACTGGCACCAGATGGGTCCGACGCCGGTCGTCGCGACGTACGTCGTCGAAGACGGCGCGATCCGCGCAAACGCGGTGCGCGGCGGCGAGAAGTTGCCCGAGCAGGTCACGAAGCTGGAGGCGAACCATGTGTTCATGCCGTCGGCGACGGCGTGGACGTACTTCGAGTTCCGCGGCTATGGGCTGAAGCCCGGCGAGTCGCGCGAGCTGGTCTCGCTCGGGTTCGGGTTTCCCGATTGGCGGGTGCAGCCCACGCCGTACAAGGTGACCCGGCTGGAGGACACGACGGTCGCGTTCCGCGGGGCGGACGTCCCGTGCGGGCGGTACTTGGGCGAGCTGACGACCCCGATGGGCCCGTTCCGCTCGGAGGCTTGGGTGGATGCGGACAACGTCCCGTATCGCGTGGAGCTGAACATGCCCTTCGGGAAGCTGCTGATCGAGCGCGAGTGAGGACGGGACAGGCGATTCCCGAGCGGCTGGCCGGTGCTGCGCGCGGATGGGGGCCGGGAAGTCCGAGGCCTGCTTGCACAGCGGCGAATCGGCGTCACACTTGTTCTGCGCGGCGCCGGTCGGCGTCGCCTGGCGCACGCTGGCACGGTCGGGCGGAGGAGCCGCTCAACCGCAGCACCCGAAAGATCAGAGGGAACGGAGAGCGATTCGTGATGAAGATTCGTGCTGGGACGGGGATGGTGTCGCTGGTCGCTGCGGGGCTCGTGACGGGGGGGGCGTCCGCCGGGGCGGTGCACGTCCCGATGTACCCGTTCACCGGGGACTTCCCGGGTGAGTTCTTCGGCTACTCCGTGGCGAGCCTGGGCGACATCAACGCGGACGGCGTGAGCGATCTCCTGATCGGGATCGTGCTGGACCCGACCAACGGTGCGAGCGCGGGGAGCGCGCGGGCGATCTCGGGCAAGACGGGGCTGCCGCTGTTCTTCTTCTTCGGGCAGGCGCCCGGGCATCGGCTGGGCTTCTCGGTCAGCAGCGCCGGAGACGTCAACAACGACGGCGCGCCGGACATTCTGATCGGCGCGCCGTTCGTCTCGGGGGGGAACGGAGCGGTGAACATCTATTCCGGCCTCACCGGGCAGTTGCTGCGGACTCTGACCGGCGACCCCACCGGCGACACGTTCGGCTCGTCGGTGAGCGGGGTGGGCGATGTCGACGCCGACGGGTTCGATGATGTGCTTGTGGGCCTGCCTCTGAACGACGCGGGCGGGGCCAACGCGGGGGCGGCGCGCATCTACTCCGGCGCGGACGGGAGCCTTCTCCGCACGATGACGGGCGACGCCGCGGGCGATCAGTTCGGCGCATCGGTGAGCGCGGTGGGGGACGTCGACGGCGACACGGTGCCCGACTACATCGTGGGCGCTCGGTTCGCGGATGTGGGGGGCAACGACGCGGGCATGGCGCGCGTCTTCTCCGGCGCGACGGGGGACACGATCCGGACGCTGCGGGGGCTGCAGGCGGGTGATCAGTTCGGCAGCGCGGTCTCCGGGGCGGGCGATCTCAACGGCGACGCGTCCGAGGACGTGCTGGTGGGCGCGCCGCAGAACGACGCGGCCGCGAGCGGCGCCGGGGCCGCGTACATCATCTCGGTCGCCAGCGGGGTGATTCTCCGCGAGTTCCGGGGCGACTCCGCCTTTGACAATCTCGGGTTCGCCGTCGCGGCGGCGGGCGACGTCAACGGCGACGGGTTCCAGGACGCGATCGTCGGCGCGCCGCTGGATGACAACACGGGCGTCGATTCCGGCAGCGCGCGGGTCTTCTCGGGGGCGGACGGTGCGGTGCTGTACACGTTCAATGGAGACGCCGCGGGGGACAACTTCGGCCGGGCCGTCGCCGGCGCGGGCGACATCAATCAGGACGGGCTGGCGGACCTGATCGTCGGCGCCAATCAGGCGGACACGACGTTCCCCAACGCCGGGCATGCAAAGCTCTTCGTCAGCGCGGCGATCCCCGACCCGTGCGCGGGCGACGCCGACGGAAACGGGGCCGTCAACTTCGCGGACATCACGGAGGTTCTGCGGTCATTCGGCGGCTCGTGCCCCTGAAGCCCTTGCAAGAGCGGCCGGCGGACGGGGCCCAGCGGGCGTCCGCCGTCCCCGCGCGCGTGATCGCTCGCTCGCTGGATGCGCCGGCGTCGCTGCGCGGCGTGCTGGACCGCGTGTTCGATCCGCTGACGACGCTGGGCTGTCAGCCTGGGCCTTCGGTCGCGCTGCTCGTCCGCGCGGGACTGGCGCCGGGCGCAAGGGTTCTGGAGTTGGCGTGCGGCAAGGGCGCGCTGTCGGTGGAGCTGGCGCGGCGGCTCGGCTGCCGCGTGAACGGAATCGACGCGTACGGCCCGTTCATCGAGGAGGCGCGCAGCGCGGCGCGCCGGGCGGGCGTGTCGGGACGGTGCCGGTTTGTCATGGGCGACGCGCGCGGCGTGCCGCCCGCGCGCTACGACGCGGCGGTGATGCTCAACCTGTTCCCGATCGAGCGCGCGGTGCCCCTGCTTCGCCGGTGCGTTCGGCCGGGCGGGCTGATGCTGGTGGATGACGTCGCGGGGGACCCGCGCTCGCCCATCGGGAGGCGGTTCCCGCTCGCGAGCGAGCTGGCGCGGCGGGCGGAGCGGTGGGGCGACAGCGTCGTGCTGCGGCGGACCATGCCGCGCCGCGAAGCGGGCAGACAGTGCGCGACGTATCAGCGGCTGCTCAAGCCACGGTGCGCCATGCTGGCGCGCCAGCGGCCCGAGCTGCGGGGCGCGCTGCGCGAGCTCATGCGGCTGCAGCGCGCGAGCGACCGCCTGTTCACAGGCCCGCTTCGCTCGGTCATGCTGGTCCTGCGCAGGGGCTGAGCGCTCGAGCCGGCCCGAGTTCTCACACCGGAGGCTGGGCCGGGGCGGGCTCGGAGTCGCCGGGCTGCTCGGGCTGCTCCGTGTCGCTGTCGGACTCGCTGTCGGGGTCGCTCTGGGGCGCTTCGCTGGGGTCCGTCTGCTGGGCGGGGGTCGCCGGGGCCGGTGCGGGCTGCGCGGCCGGCGGCGCGAGCTGCGGCTTCTCGCCCAGGACGATGTCGTCCGACGTGTGCGCGACGCCGTCGGGCCCCATCGAGAAGAGGACGAAGCGCGTGGGCTCGACGAGCTCGTAGACGTAGGGCTTGTCCCACGCGTCGAGGCGCAGCGATGAGTTCGCGTCCAGTCGCGTGGTTCCTTCGGCGAGCGTCGCGGGGTAGGCGTTGTGCTGGGTTCGATACGCCTCGAGGTTCGCGGCGAGGACGGCCATCTCGATCTGCGACTGGAACGCGGGCCCGCCCATGGAGCCGATGGCCCCGGCGGCGGCGGTGAAGCCCGCGGCGGCGAGTGCCACCGCGATCGCAACGCTGAAGAACAGAGCGGCGATCGCCCCGCCGCACGTCCCGATGAATCCGATGACAACGCCGGCGATGGCGAAGCCGCGCGGCTCGCGTCCGATCGCGAACAGGCTCATGATCAGTCCGATCGGGCTGAGCAGGCCGCCGGCGCACAGGCCGATGAGCGAGACGATGAAGCCGGCGAGACCCAGGCCGTTGCTGCGATTCTGAACGTTGTCCATCGCGAGATCCTCCACACGGATGCGCGCGTGCGGGGCACGGCGTGCATCCGTCATCTCATTCGGGGGTTGGCCGGGTTGCTTTCGCGGCGCACTCTTCCGGCGGGCTCTGGCGGACGAAACAGGCAGCGATTCCGATGCAGCGGGCTCGGAACGGTCAAGGCTGGGACGCCGGAGGCTGAGGCGGCGGCGGGTCGGAGCTCGCGGGCGGCGCGTCCGGTGCGGCGCCGGCGGGATCGGCGGGATCGGGGGACGTG
Source organism: Planctomycetota bacterium (assembly GCA_033763795.1). GTDB lineage: Bacteria > Planctomycetota > Phycisphaerae > Phycisphaerales > UBA1924 > JAEUIV01. The sequence goes on along the minus strand of JANRJV010000004.1, from coordinate 53,437 downwards.
CTGGGGGCCGGGGCGGGCTGGGTCGCGCTGCCTGCGGCGCGGGACGCGCCGGCCGCTTCGATCATGGGAGTGATGGCGCGACCGATCTCGGCCTGCGACATTGTTCCGCTCAGCCGCGCATCGTCGGCGGTGTCGAGCGTGCGGTCGGGGCCGGCGATCTGGATTGTCCATGTGCCGCTCGCGCCGGGCGTGAAGACGTAGGGCGTGCCCCAGTGGTCCACGAGCGCGTCGCCCGGAACGCCCGCGGTCGTGAGATCGGGAGCTGGAGCGCCGTTGTTGTTCGCGGCGTACACCGTCAGCCGCTGCTGGATGACGGTGAAGTCGCCGAGCGTCTTGAACATCGCCGGGCCGTAGGCCCAGGCGCTGGCGGCCAGCAGGGCTCCGATGCCCCACACGATCGTGCCGACCAGGCCCACGATCACGCCGGCGACGGCGAAGCCCCGCGGGCGGCGGCTGAGCGCCACCAGGCTGACGAGCAGCCCGACGGGCGAGATGCAGAACGAGAGCACCAGCCCGACCACTCCCAGCGTGTTCGTCCGAGCCTCGGGACGGTCATCGATCATGTCGCCCTGGTCGTATGGGTCGTGCTGCGGCTGGTCGTATTGCATGTGGGATGTGTTCCGTGCCGGGGTGGCTGACTGTCCGGGCCGCCTGTGCGAGCGTGGGAAGCAGCCGCGAGGCGCCTGTGGTGTGAAGCCCGGTAAGGGTTGTACACGCCGCATGCGTTCTGCGTCGCTGGGTGGTGCCCGCGGGCGGAATGGCCCTGCCGGAGATGGGGTATCAGGGCGGCGGGGGACAATGCAAACAAAATCCGATCAACTTCCTTGACACCCTATCAGGATCCAATCATACTCATACCGTACAGGACCCGATTGAGGGTCAGCCTCACGACGGCAGGGAGTGCGTCATGGTCAATTTTCCGAGGATGGCACGGCTGGCGGAAGCGGGCGAGTACGCCCGGTTGCTCGATGAAGCGCAGCGGGGGGGTCGTCCGTTGCCGCTGCGGGTCCGGCTCAGGCTTTCCGAGGCCGGATCATTGGAAGCGGCGGGGCTGGGCCTGGCGCTGCAGCGGGTGGTTCAACTGACCTACAAGCCGACGCCCCTGTCTCTCGTGCTGGTCGACCATCTGCTGGCGAGCCAGTCGCGGCGGGGCGGTTTCGGCTCTCCCGGGTCGACCGCCGTGGCTGTGGCGGCGCTGCTGGCGCTGCGCGATCAGGTGGCCTCGTTGCCCGGCGGGCGCGGGCCGGCGCTGGGTGCGGGCAAGGGGCCCGTTTCCGCGGAACTGGCGGAGGCGATCGAGCGCGCCGCTCATGAGGGCTTGCACGCGCTGCATCTGGCGCAGAGCCGGGCTGAGGACGACGGGGTCGAGACTCACGCGGGGATGATCGGCGACTCGCTGGACACCGCGATCGTGCTGTGGCAACTGGCGCTGGAGCCCCGGTTTGCCCGCGTCGTGCGCTTCGCGGAGCTGCTGTCCTCAGTGGAGTCGACGGGGTTGCGGCACGACCGGGTGACGGGGCGTCTGCTGGAGCGACTTGAGTTTGTGGGCCGCGGTGAGACATCGCCGCGGAGCGGAGCGCCATCGCGCGAAGCGGCGGCGTGACCAGGCGATCAGAGGTGTGACGGATCGGGCGCACCCGGCGCGACCTGCGACCGCGCTGGAGCGTTCGAAGATTCTTCGGAAGCAGTTGGAGGCGTCCGGCGCCGCCTTTGGGAGAAGAGAGAGAGCAAGCGGGGCGCTGAGCGAGAGAGGCGGCGGACGGGAGCGATCTGCCGCGAGCAGTCGGCGCGCTGTCTGGTGCAGCGGCCGCCGGTATGGAGCGCCGGCGGTGCGGCAGGCGGGGCGCGTACGGCTCTGCGCGGGCGGCGGGGCCCGGCTCGCGCGAACGGAGCGCGGTGCGGCGGCGCGTGCGTCGCGGACGGCTCTGCGCGGGCGTTGCGGGCGGCGCGTCGCGGGCGTGCATGCGCCCGCGGAAGCCCCGAACGGTGCGGGGGGGTGTCGACTCGCGGTCCGGTATGGTGCGGCGGTGAGCGAACGAGCGGCGCCGAGCTTGTCTGGGGTGTTGGGCCAGGACCACGCCGTCGCCACATTGCGGGCCGCGTTGTCGGCGGGGCGGGTGCATCACGCGTGGATCTTTTCAGGTCCGCAGGGGGTCGGGAAGCGGACAGCCGCCGACGCCTTCGCCGCGGCGCTGCTCGACCCGTCGACCGGGCCCACGCTCTCGGGCGAGTTGGAGCCCGATCCGGACAGCCAGGTGCAGCGGCTGATCGCGCAGGGCTCACACCCGGACCTGCATGTCATCACCAAGGAGCTGGCCCGCTTCTCCGACGACAAGAAGACGCGGGACCGCAAGCTCCTGACCATTCCCCGGCAGGTCATCGAAGAGCGGTTGCTCAGGCCCATCGCGCGGGCGTCATCGCTGCCGGGGGGCCTGGCGGCGAAGGTGTTCATCGTGGACGAGGCGGAGCTGCTGGACCCCTCGCCGCGGAACGCGCCGGTGCAGAATTCGCTGCTCAAGACGCTGGAGGAGCCGCCCCCCGGCTCCGTGATCATCCTGGTGACCTCCGCGGAGGAGATGCTGCTGCCGACGATCCGCAGTCGCTGCCAGCGCGTGGTCTTCGGCTCGCTCGACCGGGCGGCGATGGAGGCCTGGTTCAAGCGGAGCGGGCTGGACGTGTCGGGGGCTGAGCGCGAGTGGCTTATGGACTTCGCGGGCGGCTCGCCGGGCATGGCCCAGCGCGCGGTGGAGGGGGGGATGTACGAGTGGTCGCGCACGCTCGAGCCCATGCTCGCGTCGGCCGATCGGGGCTCGTTCACGCCGGGCATGGGCGTCACGCTCGCGAAGCTGGTGGACGACTGGGCGCAGGGCTGGGTGAAGGCGCACGAGAACGCCAGCAAGGAAGCGGCGAATCTCGCGGGGACGCGGCATCTGCTGGCGCTCCTCGCCGAGCGGCAGCGGCGCGGGCTCCGAGCCGCGAGCGGCGCCGCGGAGAAGATCGACCGGGACCGTGTTGATCGGCTGCTGGCCTCGCTCGAGGCGGTCGAGCAGGCGGAGCGGCATGTCGCCGCTCACGTGCCCATCGCGCACGCGATGGAGCGGCTGGCGATCGCGCTGGCGGCCCGCTGAGCCGGCGCACGTGCGGCGGAAGCGTCCCGGAGTCGCTCCGATCCGCGAAAGAAGCAATGGGCCCGGCGGGGTGTTGTCCCCGACGAGCCCATAGGAGCCACACAGGCTGTCAGAATCGAAGGCGGTCGCGCGCCGCACGCCGCGCGGGATCTTCAGCGGGAATCAGCGGCGGGCGCGGCGGAGGTTCAGCACACCCGCGACGAGGAAGAGCGAGGCGGCCCCGGTGGTCGGAACGCTCGCGGCGCTCTGGCGGGCGCCGACGGTGAACTTGACGGTCTCATCGCCGCCCGCGCCGGCGTCACGCTCGCCGCGGAGCAGGCCGGTGAGCGACCAGTTGACCTTTGAGAGGTCGGTGTCGGCGAAGAGCTCCTGCGTCCAGAGGCCGGGGGCGTCGCCCTTGCCCGAGGTGGAGGGGCCGACGAGGCCGCTCTCGAACGAGCCGTCGGCGATGGTGAGGCCCTTGCTCAGGAACTCCAGGTCGCTGAACTGCATGGACGAGTTGCTGCGCGACGCGCGGGCCTCGAGCACGAGGCTGTTGAATGACGCGCCGGGGGCGACACCGCCGAGCTCTTCGGCGACACCCGCGCCCTTGCCGAAGGAACCCCAGGCGACCGGGGTCGAGAAGGGCGATCCGGGCGCGCCGAGTGAGAACGAGAAGCCCTTGCCGGCGGTGTGCTCGAGGGTGAACTGGAAGACGCGGCCCGAGATGGCGTTGTTGTTGCCGAGGTTGGCCGAGACGAACTGGCCGGGGTTGGTGCCCGCGCCGCGGTCGAGCGAGATATCGAAGTTGGTGTGCGAGAGCCGGTACTTCGCCTGCGCGACGGTCGAGCCGGGGGCGTCGAGCCCCTGGACGAGCGGCGAGTTGATGTAGACGAAGCCTGCGCTGGCGGGCGCGGCGACGGAGGCCGCGGCGAGTGCGAGCATCGAGACGCTGAACAAGCTGCTTTTCATGTTTTCTTCTCCCCTCCGTGCCGACCCGGATGTCCCGGTCCGGTCGCGGAGATGTGCTGCTGACTCCAGCATCAGATACGTCGATGAGGGCGTGCAAGATTCCCCGGCTCAAATCGACCGAATACACACCGAACACACGGCGTTTGCGGGCGATGCGGCGCGGTTCTCGGACGAGAGCGGCGGTGTCGGGCGGATTCCGGAGGGAGCCGGCGGGCGAGGAACCGGAAAGTCCGATGGTGATGAGGGTTGAGTTTGCTGCACAAAGTGCAAGAATGGCGGAATCGGCCTGCCGATCAGGCGGTTGAAAGATTTGGTCGGAGGTGGCGACGGGGTTGTCGCCGCCGCGCGTGTGCGATCTGGGCGGCTGGTCGGCCGCTGCTTTGAACCAAGGAGTGTGTGATGATCAGCCGTCTGGGAGCCACCTGCGTGTCCTGTGTTCTCGCGGTCGCCGGCATGTCTGCCGTGGGCGCTGCGGGGTACATGGGTATGACCGGCAAGACCCTGTGTTCGATGGTTGCCGGCTGCGGCGAGAAAGCTAAGACCGCCGACACCGCCGAGGCCAAAGCGATCCAGGCTTCCAACAAAGAAGCCGGCGAGAAGAAGTCGTGCTGCGCCCTGAAGGCGACGGCCGCGAAGAACAAGGAAGGCGGCTGCGCCGCTGAGGCGAACGTCGTCGCCGCTTCGAACAACGAGAGCGCCAAGTCCGGCTGCTCCGCCGAGGTTGCCAAGGCCTGCGGCGCCGAGGGCGCAGTCAAGACTGCGAGCGACAAGTCCGGCTGCTCCGCCGAGGTTGCCAAAGCCTGCGGCGCCGAGGGCGCTGTCCAGACTGCGAGCGCCAAGTCGTCCGGCTGCTGCGCTTCGGGCGCGAAGGCCAAGGCCGTCGCCGCCAAGAGCGAGGGCGGCTGCAGCAAGAAGGGTGGCCAGGTCGTGGTGGGCTCGGGCTTCCCGGTCGTGATGCCCGCGATGTTCTACAAGGCTGATGCCGGGTTCTGCGCCGCTTCCATGAAGGAAGCCGGCTGCGGCGAGGGCAAGGCCGAGGCCAAGGTTGAGAAGGTCTCCAGCGCTTCAGGCTGCTGCAAGAGCGGCGCGAAGGTCCAGAACGTCGCCGCCAAGGATCCCAACTGCTGCAAGGGCTCGGGCGTCCGCGCCGACGGCAAGCCCTGCCAGAACGACGGCGATCACTGCAAGGGCGAGAAGGTTGCCGAGCCCGTGAAGGCCGGCGAGCCCGTCGCTTCGCGCCAGTAATCGTCCTCCGCGATCACATCCGACGCGGCGCGACCCGCCGCTCGATCGATCAACGTCCGGCGCCCCGCTCTTCCGTGCGGGGCGTCGTTCTTTTTGACTGGGGGCGATCTAGACTGGTCCGCGTGGCGACGCTGCTGCTCAAGACCGAGCCCGACGAGTACTCGTTCGACGATCTGGTCCGGGACGGCACGACCGCCTGGACCGGGATCACGAACGCGGCGGCGCTCCTCGCCGTCCGATCCGCCGCCAAGGGCGATCAGGCGTTCGTCTATCACACCGGTCGCGAGAAACGGATTGTTGGCCTGGCGGTCGTGACGCGCGGCCCGTACCCCGATCCCGACGCGAACGATGAGAAGCTGGTGGCGATCGACATCAAAGGGATTCAGCCGGTGCCCCGAGCCGTGACGCTGGCGGAGATCAAGGCGGATGCGCGGTTCGCGTCGTTCGCGCTGGTACGGCAGAGCCGGTTGTCGGCGATGGTGGTGCCCGCCCAGTTGGACGCGATCCTGCGGCAGATGGCGGGCCTGACGGGCCCGTCGGCGGCCCCCGCCGCGGGCGGCCGGAGGCCCGCGTCCCGGGCGGCGAAGCCCGGCGGGGACCGGGGCGGCGCCAAGGACGCCGCAAAGGATGAAGGGCGCAACCGGCGCAGGCCGAAGGAGCAGGCATGACCAATCTTCTGGCTGTGGCGGCGGCGGCGGTGATGGCGATGAACGTGGCGTTGCTGGGCGGATGTGCCGCGCGCACGCGTTCGGCGGGCCCGCCCCAGCCCGTGTCGACGTGGGCCCCTTCGACGCGGCCGGCGTTCACGACGCTCGACCGCTCGACCATCGTCTCGCTGGTGCATGACGGGGCGGGCGACCTGCTGACGGTGCGCGACCCGCTGCTGGAAGAGCCCGGAGCGAAGCTGCGCGGGCATCTGACGTGGCTGGTCCGCGTGCCCGGCGATCTGCAGACGGAATCGCCCACGCCCGTCGATGGCGAGCGCGTGCAGGCGTGGCTGCTCGAGGAGCTCCCCGGACTGCCGACGCACGTGGCCCCGGCGCGGGGGGAGGTCACGCTGCATTCCCGGAGCACGAGCGCGGTCGAGGCGACGATCCGACTGGTCGCGCGAGGGGCCGAGCCTCGGGCGGGGGACGCGGGAGCGCCGGCGGTGACGCTCAGTCAGAGGATGAGCTTCGAAGCGAGCCGTCCGTTCACGACGCAGTATCCCGGGATGAGCTCGCGCAGCGGCGTGGAGGGCGACGCGCTGCCCACCAAGCGGCGCTGAGGGGGCGTCGCGGCAGCGAAAGGGCGTCAGACCTTGATCTTGTCGGGAGCGGTCTTGCCCGGGGTGCTGGCGAGCTCGGTGACGGCGGGGACGTCGCTGCCGTCGTTGAAGTAGCTGAGAATCCAGTCGAGCTCGCCCTGGCGGTAGAGGTCGACGAAGATCTCGACGGCGGCGGGGTCGTACCGCGTTTCCACGCCGTTCTTGAGCTCGATGATCGCCTTCTCGGCGGCCTCGATGCCGACCTCGCGGCGGTAGGGGCGGACGCTGGTGAGCGCATCGAAGGTGTCGATGACGGCGAAGTAGCGCGCGACGACGGGGATCTGGTCGCCGCGGAGCCCGTCGGGGTAGCCCTTGCCGTCGACGCGCTCGTGATGATGGCGGACGAGGTCGAGGAGGATGGGGTCGTCCTCGCCCATTCGGCGGAGGCGCTCGTGGCCCACGACGGTGTGGCTCTTGATGACCTCGAACTCTTCGTCGGTGAGCTTGCCGGGCTTCTGGAGGATGTTGTCGGGGATGTCGATCTTGCCGACGTCGTGGAGGGCGGCGCCGGTGGTCAGGCGGGCGATGAACTCGGGCTTCATCCCGGCGCGTTCGGCGAGGGCGCGGGCATAGAGGACCACGCGCCAGGTGTGAGCCGCGGTGCTCTGGTCTTTCAACTCGATCGTCTTGACGAGGGCTTCGACGATGTCGGGCGACATGGTGTCCCCTTGTGGGCCAAAGTCTGGCTCACCATACAGCATAGACCCTCCCTGAGCGCGGGACACCCCACGGTTATCCGAGTGAAAGGGACGAAAGCGCGGGATCCGTCCCGCCGCTGCGGAGATATCGGGCACGGCGGGTCCGGGATTAAGGGCAAGGGTCCGGCAAGCCCGCGAGGGGCGCGGGCCCGGTCAGATGATCCGGAGCATCACGAGGCTCTGGTCGTCGTCGCGCGGGGCGAAGGCGGCGACGGCGTCGAAGAGGCTCGCCGCCATGCGCTCCAGGGGCTGGTCCGCCGTGCGGGAGAGCTGGTCCCGGACGCGGGCGAGCCCGAACTGCCTCCCGGCGGCATCGCGGGGCTCGATGAACCCGTCCGTCAGCATCACGACGGTGTCGCCCGGGTGCACCTCCGCGTGGAGCGTGGCGAAGCGCTCGTCGGGGTCGACGCCCAGGGGGAGGTTCTCGTTGGCGCATTCGCGCACGGAGCCGTCGCGCGCGACGATCAGCGTGGGGAGGTGGCCCGCGAGCGCCAGCTCGGCGGGGGCGCCGGGGGTGAGCCGGACGCAGGCGAAGGTGACGAACATGTCGGGCTCGGCGAGCTGGCAGACGACGCGGTTGAGGTCGCGGGCGATCTCGCCCAGCGCGGGGCCCGAGCTCTTGTGGAGCAGCGCGGTGCGCAGGGCGCTCTTGAGCATGGCCATCAGCACGCCCGCGCGCACGCCGTGACCGGAGACGTCGGCGAGGTAGACGTCGACGGCGCCCTCGCGCACGACGGCGTCGATCAGATCGCCACCCATCTCGCTGCTGGGGTCGGAGCGTCCCAGCACTTCGTAGTGCGGCGTGCGCACGTGGAGGGGCGGAACGAGCCCGCGGTGGATGCGGGAGGCGAGGGCCATCTCCGTCTTGAGGCGGGCGGTGCGGGACTCCGTGCGGATCAGGAAGCGGACCATCAGGGTCCAGCCGATGGAGACCATGACGACGGTGAGCACGCCGCAGATGATGCGGTTGGCGAGCTCCGACAGGTCGGATCCGATGCGCGAGATGCCCAGCTCGGTGGCGGTGCGCATCAGGAACTGCGGCAGGAAGAAGGGGGCGACGTTCAGCGGGACGAGCAGCCACCAGAGCCGGCGGATGTCGGTGAACACGACCGACCATCCCATCGCCATGCATCCTGCGAAGAGGGTCAGGACCGTGCCCGCGGCCCAGGTCCAGGGCTTGGTCTGGATGAGCGTGATGAGATACCCGGCGGGCGCAAAGATGAAGAAGGCGGCGATGTAGGGGGCGGCGCCGCTGCGGCCTTGCCACGTCGGGCGGGCGGTCGGAGGCATCGCGGGAGTGTAATTCACGGCGCGGCGTGGGGATCCGCGGCGCGGGGCGGGCGGGGTCGTGCGGGCGCGGGGCGCGTCGATGAGGCCCGCTCAGCCGCGCTTGAGCAATTGCTGCATGGCGTCGGCGGTCTGGCGCGCCGCGCCGGTGAGCCGATCGGCCTGATCGTCGGCGTGGTAGCTGCTGCGCACCAGGGGACCGCTCTCGACGACCCTGAAGCCCCGGGCCAGCCCGGCGCCGCGGAACTCGTCAAACTGCTCGGGGGTCACCCAGCGGTCGATCGGCAGGTGATTGCGCGTGGGCTGCAGGTACTGCCCGATCGTGAGGATGTCGGTGTCCTGGGCGCGGACCTCGTCCATGAGCGCGAGGACTTCCGCGTCCTTCTCGCCGATGCCGACCATCACGCCCGTCTTGGTGACGAGCCCGGCGTCCTTGCAGCGCCGCAGCAGCTCGAGCGAGCGGTCGAACTTGGCGCTGGGGCGCACGGCGGGGTACATGCGGCGGACGGTCTCGAGGTTGTGATTGAGGATCTCGGGGCGGGCGTCGATCACCATCTGCAGTGCGGCCCAATTGCCCTCGAAGTCGGGGATGAGCACCTCGATGGAGAGCCCGGGGCAGGCGTCGTGGACGCGGTGGATCGTCTCGGCCCAGATCGCCGCCCCCCCGTCGGGGAGCTCATCGCGGTTGACGCTGGTGATGACGATGTGACGCAGGCCGGCGCCGCCCATGAGCTTGACCGCCTCGGCGGTGCGGCGCGGTTCGTCGCGGTCGAGCGAGGCGGGCCGGCCGGTCTTGACGTTGCAGAAGCCGCACGCCCGGGTGCAGGTGTCGCCCAGGATCATGATGGTGGCGACGCCCCGCGACCAGCACTCCCCCATGTTCGGGCAGCCGGCCTCTTTGCAGACGGTGTGCAGGCCGTGGCTCTCGAGGATGTTGCTCAGGCGCTCGTAGCCCTCGCCGCCCGGGAGCCTGGCGCGGAGCCAGGCGGGCTTGCGCTTGCCGGCGAGCTGGGCGGGGGCGCCGTCCTGATTGTTGAGGACCATGCCCCCCAGGCTGAGTACCGGCGGATCCATCCGGCGGAGGGGATCGCCGCCCAGCGGGCGCGGGTGCCTCTGCAGGCCCCGGCTGACGAGATGGGGCATCGAGCCGGTGGCGGGGTCTGAAGGGGAACTCATCGTGACCAAGTATAGGAGTGGTCGGGGCCGGTCCCTCTCTGGAGATTGCGGGTCCGGCGGAGTCCGAATCAGAGAAGTTCCTTGCGGCGGCGAACCGCTCGGGCTGAATGGAGGTACGTGGAGCGGTCGATAACGTGCGTGCCGATGCGTGCGTCGCGGCCCACCCTTGGGGGCGGGGCGGGGGCGTGTCGGAGCAGTGGTTGAACCTTGGGCGCACAGGCCGGTGGAGTGCGACGCTGAGCAAAGCTCTTGGATGGTTGACAGGTATTCGCCCGATGTTAGTGTTGCCGTACCTCGCCGCGCCGCGAGAGGAATCCCCGGCGTGAGCCGAGTGGCCGCGACAGTTGATCTATTGGAGGAGTCGCTCGTGCCGACTCGACCCGTGCGACGAAGCAACCGAGCGGCTTGTCTGGTCCGGAGCGAGGGCAGGGCTGTCCGCCTGCTCGGGACGGCGGCGATCGCCGCTGCGCTGGTGGGCGTTGCCGGATGCGAGTCCGACTCGTTCATCGATCCCTCGGTGATCGGCCGGTGGGAGAAGACTCCCACGATCGTCCCCATCCTGGAGCGGATCGACGTCATCGAGCGCGACACGGGCGAGTTCGTGGACGTCACGCCCGTCATGCCCGAGGATCTGCTGCCGGAGGTCGCGGAATACCGCGTCGGTCCGGGCGACGGCATGGTAATCATCATCCTGGACTTCTACGAGTCCGGGCGTGAGGCGCGGTTCGAGCAGCTCGTCGACCCCCGGGGCTACATCGCGCTGCCTCAGATCGGCGAGGTCTTCATCAACAAGCTGACGCGGGCCGAGGCCGAGCGGGCGATTGCGCAAGCGATCGTCGACGCGGGGATTCTGTCGGATCCGCTGGTCGAGGTGCAGGTTCCCGGGGCCCGGCAGGCGACGTTCAGCATCTTCGGCCTGGTCGACCGTGTGGGCCGGTATGCGGTCCCGGGGCCGGACTACCGCCTGCTAGAAGCGATCACGGACGCCGGTGGCGTGTCGCCCACGATCGACAAGGTGTACATCATTCGTCAGGTCTCGCTGGGGCAGCCCGCGAAAGCCGCGGAAGCTCCGACGGGGACGGCCGGCGCCCCGAAGGTGGCGCCGAGCCCCGAGCAGGGCGAGAGCCTGATCGATCTGATCGAGGGGCTGACGGAGGACGAGGCGCAGCCGCGCCCCGCCGACGAGACGGCGCCCCCGACGCCCAAGAGCGAGATCCAGACGACGCCGCCGTCGGGCGATGAGAATCTGGAATCGCTGCTCGAGCCCGAGTCGCCCGCGGAAGATCCGCCGCCGGCAACGCCCGGCGTGCTCAGGCGTGCGCGGCCGGTCTCGCCGGCGGTGATGCAGTCCGACCCGCCGATCGATCTGCCGGACGATGACGTCCCGCCGCGCACTCTGTCCGGGCCCCCCGGAACCCCCGGCACCCCCGGAACCCCCGCCGCGACCAACGGAATGTCGAGCCCCGCCGCGGGCGCGACCCCCGCCGTGGCGGGTCAGGGCAAGTGGATGTTCCTGAACGGGGAGTGGGTGCAGGTCATCCAGCAGGGAGGCTCGGCGGGGACGGGTCTTCCCGAGAGCGACGATCCGCTCAAGAGCGCCGACACCGCTTCTGACGTGGTCACGCAGCGCGTGATCGAGGTGCCGGTGGCGCCGCTGATCCAGGGCGTCGCGCAGTACAACCTCGTGATCCGTGCGGGCGATGCGATCAGCGTTCCCGGCCCCAAGCAGGGGTTCATTTATCTGACGGGCCCCGGCGTCAACCGCCCGGGCGTCTACCAGCTTCCTTTCACGGGCAAGCTGACGCTGCAGCGACTGATCGCCTCGGCCGGCGGGCTCAGCCCCATCGCGATCCCCGAGCGCGTGGACCTTATCCGCATGGTGGGCGACGACCGCCAGGCGACGATCCGCCTGAATCTGCGGGCGATCGCCGAGGGCACGCAGCCCGACCTGTTCCTGAAGCCCGACGACCTGGTCAACGTGGGCACGAACTTCTGGGCGACGCCCCTGGCGGTCGTTCGAGGCGGGCTCCGGGCGTCGTACGGGTTCGGGTTCCTTTTGGATCGGAACTTCGGCAACGACGTCTTCGGCGCTCCGCCCACCGACCGGTTCGGCAACTGAGCCGGGTAAACTGACGGGCCGGGTCCTGTTGACGGATGGGTCCGAAAGCAGTCCTCCCGTCCAGTGGGGAGGCTTTGCCAGGCATGACGCCGAACCGGGCGCACGGAAGGTCGTAAGACGGGCGGTGCGACGGCCGATCGTGGCCGGGCGGAGTTGTTCCTTGGGGGCACGGGCGAGTTCGGCGCAGGGCCGGACCTTCGGGAGACTCGACGACCGGATGACGACGCTTGCGTCCAATGCGGCTCCTCAGGCGTTGCCCGCCCGCGCGGCGCGGGCGAGCCTGGGCGCGCAGCTGGTTATCGGCGCGCTCGTCCTGGCGTTCGCGGCGGTCTTCTTCCGCTGGATCCTGCGCCAGTTCGGGACCGGCGGCTGGAGCTACCACCACTTCGAAGACTGGGGGCACGCCTACATCGTTCCCCTGATCAGCGGCTTCTACGTCTGGCAGCGGCGCGACGAGATTGTGCGCGCGGGCATCGAGCCCTTCTGGCCCGGGCTGGGCGTGATGCTCATGGGCATCGTCACCTACGTCTATTTCTTGACGGGCTACCCCAATCACATGTTCCAGGGCTTCGCGATGATCCTGGCGCTGGCGGGGCTGAGCATGCTGCTGCTGGGGCCGCGGGTCTTCCCGATCATGGTGTTCCCGCTGGCGTACCTGGGCTTCGCGGTCACGATCTCCGAAGCGATCATGCTGAAGATCACGTGGGGGCTGAAGCTGCTGGCGTCGCAGGGGGCGTGGGCGCTGCTCAACCTGATCCAGGTCGACACGGACATCAACGGGAACATCCTGAACGTGTATCACGGGGGGGAGGTCACGCCGCTGAACGTGGCGGACGCGTGCGCGGGCATGCGCATGGTCGTGGCGTTCATCGCGCTGGCGGTGGCGGTCGCGTTCCTGTCGTGCCGGCTGTGGTGGCAGCGCATCGCGGTCTGCCTGCTGGCGATCCCCGTGGCGCTCCTCATGAACATCGTGCGTGTGGCGGTGCTGGGGGTCGCGACGCTCTTTGACGCGGACCTGGCGGTGGGCGGGGCGCACACGTTCATCGGAACACTGCTGCTGATCCCGGCGTTCTTCCTGTTCATGGGCTGCGTGTGGCTGCTGAAGGCGCTGGGGAACCAGCTGGCGGCGCCGGCCCCGGGAGCAACGGCATGAGCGTTCAGAGCGTTCCATCTTCCGCGCGGCCCAGCCGAGGCCTGGCCGTCGCGGCCTCGGTCGCGCTCGCCGTGCTCGTCGCGTCGGCGCTGGGGTTGGGGTCGATAATCTCGGCGCTGAAGCTGCAGCTCAACAAGATGCCCATCCAGCCGCGGAGCGGGCTGAAGTTCCACACGCTGCCCACGGAGCTGGCGGGGTGGAAGATGGTGCGCGACGAGGTGATGAGCGCCGAGGGGCTCGCCGAGCTGGGGACGGAGAACTACGTCACGCGCTGGTACGTCGGGGTCGACGCGGCGGGCAAGCCCGTCGAGCCCGAGGTGGCGGTGCAGCTGCACGCGGCGTACTACACGGGGATGATCGACACCGTGCCCCACGTTCCCGAGCGGTGCCTCGTGGGCGGGGGCATGGAGTACGCGGGCGCGACGCGGACCGTCCCGGTGCCGATCGACATGTCGCGGCTGGTCCCGGACCCGGACCTCCCGCCGCTGGCCGACGGTTCGAGGGTCTGGACGGCGCGGAACGCGCGCGTGCCCAGCCGGGTGAGGCTGCCCATCGGGGTCGAGAAGCTGCAGATGCGCGTCACGCCCTTCCGCGACGCGCAGGCCAAGCAGTCGCTCTTCGCGGGGTATTTCTTCCTGGCCAACGGCGGCGTGGCGCCCAGCGCCGACGACGTCCGCCTGCTGGCGTTCCGGCTGCAGGACGACTACGCGTACTATGCGAAGATCCAGTTCCTCAGCCCGACTGTCGAGTCGGCGGAAGAGCTGGCGGAGATCGCCGGGCGGATGCTCGACGATCTGTTCCCGGATCTGATGCTGCGAGTGCCGGACTGGGTCGAGGTGACCGAGGGCCGGTACCCGCCCGACAATCCCCGGGGGGCGTCGGCCTCGGCCGGCGGCGCTTCGAGTTCACGATGAGCCGCGCGGCGTGGGGCTGGGCGGACGGAAGATGCAGGAGGTCGTCCCGGGCGGCAGCGCCCGGGCGAGGCAGCACACACAAGTGTCGGCGGTCGGGGGGCGCGTCTCCCCGGAGCGGCCGACGGCTTTGAAAGGTTGAGAAATGGCGTCGCGCGCGAACATGAAGTTCCTGGTGATTCTGTCGGCCGTGCTCCTCGTGCTGCTGAGCGGCGCGGTTGTGGCGGCGTACAGCGTGCTCTCGGGCCGGGCGCAGCGCTGGGTGACCAAGGGCGACGCGCTCGCGGCGGCCGGCGACTACCAGCAGGCGGCCAAGCTCTACGAGCGCGCCGTCGGCAAGGACAACAACAACCTCGAGTGGCTCCAGAAGTGGAAGGACACGCTGCTCAAGGTGACGCCCGACAACCGGGCCCGCTACGAGAACGAGTACACCTTCTACCGCAACATCCTGCGCAAGATCGCGGTCCTCCGCGCTTCGGACCCGCAGGCCCAGCTCGACTACGTCTCGGAGATCGACCGCTTCGTGCGCGCCGCCACGCTCTCGCGCCAGGGGCTCGAGCTCATCATCGCCGAGGCCACCGAGCGGCTGCGCGACCTCGACCCCGACGACCCGATCACCAAGAAGGTCGCGGCGATCCGCGGCGCGGCCCAGGCCGACCGCATGACCCTCCTGACCGTCGAGGAGGAGGACCGCAACCAGGCCCTCAAGGACCTGGAGAGCGCCATCGCCGCCAACCCGGCAGACCTGACCAGCCGCATCGCGCAGATCCGCTGGTATCTCTCCGAGGCCGAGCGCTTCCGCGGCGACCGCCGCCCCGACCTCGAGGAAGCGCCCCGGCTCAAGGCCCGCGAGCTGACGGACAAGCTCATCGCCGACATGCCCGACTCGCCCGAGGCGGCGCTGGCGGCGTTCGCGGCCAACCAGAGCGACCGGCTGCGCATCGTGCAGAACAACGAGGAGCGGCTGAAGATCATCGAGTCGCTCAACGCCGACGCCATGAAGCTGGTCGACATCACCCTCGCGGCGGACCCCGCCAAGGTGCCCACCGAGCACGTCGAGCGGCTGGTCGCGACGGTCATCCGCGTCGCCGGGAAGGAAGCCATCCCGGGGCTGACGGCGGTGGTCGAGCGCGCCCTGCAGAACCGCCCGACCGACGCGGGCCTGATGATGAACAAGGGCGTGCTGCTCCAGCAGGGCGGCAAGCTCGAGGAGGCCATCGCCCAGTTCCAGAAGGTCATCGACCTGCCGGACCTGCCCGTCAGCCTCGAGGGTCTCGTCCTGCCCAGCCAGCGCATGTCGGCGATGGCGTTCCAGATCGACTGCGCCATCTCGCAGTGGAACGACGCCGACACGGACGAGGCGCGGGCCGCGGCCCTGACGCGCGCCAAGGCCTACCGCGAGCAGCTCTATCAGCTCGCCGGCGTCCGCGGCAAGGAGCAGCTGCTGCTCCGCGACGCGAAGATCGCCTTCGCCGAGAAGCGCTACGACGAGACCGTCGCCAGGCTCTCGGAGCTGCGCGACAGCTCCCGCGGCACGGACGCGGGGGCCCGCTCGCTGGAGGTTCTCCAGATCCTCGCGCAGGCGCTCGTCGCACAGGGGAACTACGGGGAGGCCCGGCTCGTCCTCCAGGAGATGCGCGACGCGGCCCCGACGCTCGCGTGGACCAACGCCACGCTGGGCGAGGTCTACATCCGCATGGGACGCTTCGAGGACGCGCTGCAGTCGTACCAGGCGGCCCTGAAGGTCGACGCCGACAACGCGCAGTATCAGGAGCGCGTCTCCAGCATCCGCGCCATGATGTCGGGGGGCACCGAGGGCGACGCAACGCTGGACCCCATCGTGGCGGGCGTGATCGGCGCGCGGAAGATGCGCGACGAGGGCAACCTCGCCGGCGCCCGCGACCGGATCGAGGCGCTGCTCAAGAGCCACCCCGAGGACCGGCGTCTGATCAACGAGATCGTCCAGCTCGACATCCGCGAGGGGCGGCGCGAGGACGCGATCGCCCGCCTGGAAGCGCTGCAGAAGAAGGCGCCCGACGATCAGTTCGTGAAGCAGGCCCTGACGCAGCTCAAGATCAAGGACCCGGTCGAGGCGGCGCTCACGATCGTTGAGCAGTCCGACCTGCCGCCCGGGATAAAGGAGCTCGAGCGGTTCAACGTGTTCCTGCAGGCCGGGCGCACGGAGGAGGCGCAGAAGGCTCTGTCCGAGGCCGAGCGCCTGGCGCCCGACGATCCGCGGGTGATCGACATGGCGTTCGTCGTCGCGCTCAACCGCAGGGATTACACGAAGGCCCAGGCGATCGCGCAGCAGGCGGCCAAGCTGGACGTGGATCAGCTGGGCGGGCTGCTGTACCAGGGCCGACTGGAACTGGTCGAAGGCGCGGACAGGCCCGAGAAGCTGGCCGCGGCCGTGTCGACCTTCGAGACGGCGGTGAAGCGCGTCCCGTTCAACCCGACGGCCCGCAAGCTGCTGGCCCAGTCGTACAAGGCGGCCGGGCGCCTGCCCGAAGCGATCGAGGCGTTCAAGCGCTCCTACGAGGGCAAGCCGGACGACGTGTCCATCGCCCGCGATTACGCGGAGGTCCTGATCCAGAGCAACCGCGGCGCCGAGGCGCTGAAGGTGATCTCGCCCGAGGAGGGCATCCTGCGCTTCCACCCCGCCAACCGCGAGCTCGTGGCGCTGTGGATGGGCCTCGAAGCGCAGTACGGCGACCGCGGCCGCGCCCTGGCGGCCCGCAAGGAGATGGCGACCGCCGACCCGCAGAACGGCCCGAACCTCGCGGCCCTGGCGCAGCTCCTCACGCTCGAGAAGAAGTTCGACGAGGCCAACGCCGCCCTCGAACAGCTCTCCAAGGTCGAGGGGATCAACCCGCTGGTCGTGGCGTCGCTCCGCGCCGAGACGCTGTCGGCTCAGGGCGACATCGACGGCGGGGCCAAGGCCTTCCAGGACTACATCGCCAAGGGGCTCGATCCCGCCGCCAGCACGACGGCGTATCTCGCCTACGCCGACTACCTGCGCAAGCGCAACCGCGTCGAAGAGGCCATGGCGGCCATGCGCCAGGCCCAGCAGACGCAGGACCCCACGCTCCGGCAGGCCGACCGCGCGCTGGGCGACCTGAACTTCGACATCGGCACGAACCTGTCGCAGCAGTCGGCGACCGCCGAGGGCGTCGAAGCCGCGGACGTGCAGGGTCTGGGCCAGAAGCTGCGTGAGCAGGCCAACTCCGCTCTCGCCGAGGCCGTGAAGCATTACGAGGAGGTTCTGAAGGTCACGACCGACCCCGCGCAGCTGAGCATCCTGCGCAAGCGCATGTCGGAGGTCTACCTCCGCCTGCAGCGCTACGACGACGCGAGCCGTCTCGTGAGCGAACTCGCCAGGACCGAGCCCGACGATCTGCAGGTGCTGCTGCTCCAGGGCGCCATCGCCGCGGGCAAGGACGACCGTCGCGCGGCCCGGCAGTACTACGACCGCGCGGTCACCGCGAACCCCAGCAACCCCAACTCCTACTTCCAGCGCGCCCTGTTCAACATGGACGCCAAGGAAAAGAGCGTCCGCGACAGCCTCGTCCCCGACATCCTGCAGGACCTCGAGCAGGTCACGAAGCTCCGCCCGGCGCAGGTGACGGCGTGGACGCAGCGTTACTCGCTGCTCCGCGAGCTGGGCCGCAACGATCAGGCGACCGCGACGCTGCGCTCCGCCGTCGACGCGAACCCGACCAACGACGACCTGCGCTTCGCGCTCGTCAAGGACCTGGCGATGAACGGGAAGATCGCCGAGATGCAGACGGAGCTGCTCCGCACCGTCGAGGCGCGGCCCACGGAGACCAAGTGGCTCCGCATGGGGGCCAACTTCCTGGGCCAGCGCGGGATCGACCGCTACAAGGAAGCGGCCGACCTCCTGGAGCGCTACTACAAGGCCGAGCCCGACCCCGTGAACGGCGTGGTCCTGCTCGACATGCTCCTGCGCCCGGGCGTCAACCCCGACCGCCGGCGCGTCCAGCAGCTCATCCCGGAGATCGACAAGACCATCGCCGACGCGCAGCAGAAGGCCGCCGCGGCCCCCGAGTCCGAGCGCTGGCGCTACGAGCGCGACCCGCTGTTCGACGTGATGCTCCGCGCGCGGGCCCGGGCCTACACGGGGCAGGAGGACCTCTCCGAGAAGCACCTGTCCGAGGCGATGTCGATCGTGGGCGGGAGCTCGGAGCGCTCGATGCGCTTCATGGACCAGCTGACGACGCTCAAGGGCGGTAAGCCCGAAGAGGCCGTCCGCTGGCTGCAGACTCGCGCCAAGTCCGGCGGCGGGCTGAGCCCGTTCCTCCAGACGATCGTCATCAGCTCCCGCCGCGGCGTGGACCCCGCCGCGCTGCTCGAGGGCGAGCTCAACAAGCTCCTCGCCCAGGACCTGGACGAGACGGCCCGCATCGAGGTCTACCGGGCGCTCAGCACCTCGCAGTACGCCAATAAGGCGTTCAAGGAGTCCGTGGACTCCGCCCGCAAGGCCATCGAGCTGATGGAAGCCCAGCCCAACGGCACGGCCAACCCGGCGTACCTCGAAATGGCCAACAACCTCGCGTACACCCTCGTCGCCCAGTTGGGGGACCCGACCACGGGCCTGCCCTACGCCGAGAAGGCGGCGGCGCTTCGGCCTAACTCCTCCACCATCCTGGATACCCTGGGCTGGACCCACTACAAGCTGAAGAACTACGCCAAGGCCGTCGAGATCCTCACCCGCGCGGTCGAGACCGCCCGCGACCCCGAGGAGCGGTTCGTGGGCAACCTGCACCTGGGGCTGGCCCAGCTGGCCGCCGACGACAAGTCCTCGGCCCGGCGGTCGCTCCGCGAGGCGATCTCCGCCAGCGATAGCGCCCGCTCGGACGAACTCGACGACTACAAGGAGCAGCTTGATTCGCTCCGGAAGGCCCTCGAATAAGCCGATGCCACCGGGGCATCGGGCGTCCGGCGCTGCCGCCGGGCGCTGGTTGGTATGTGTTTGGTTTCGCTGATCAGGTCCGGATCTCCGCGAACGCACTGTCGGGTGCGGGCGTATGGATCGGGCGGATCGGGTAGTTTGTCGCCAGGGTCCGCACAGACCCGGAGCTGCCCAGAGATCGAGAGAGCCGGCGGAAGTGTCGCCGGAGGAGACGAGGGTTTCCCTTGCGCGGAGGCGGTTCGCGCGGGGTCCTCAGCAGGAGTCAGTCGTCATGTCCAGCACCACAACCCCCAGCGCTCCCCCTTCGACCGGCGGTGTGCCGGCGCGCAAACCGGCCTCGGGGCAGGCGCCCGTCTCGGCCCCCAGCGCGCTGGCGGCGCTGGACCCGATGAAGCTGCTGCAGCAGTACTACCCGTGGCTGGTGGCGGCGATGATCGTGGGGACGGTGGTGGGGGTGGGGTCTTACTTCGGGCTGGCGCGCACCTTCCCCCGCTGGGACGCGGAGGTGACGTACGAGGTCCGGCGTCTGGCGACCACCGCGACGGACTCGATCTACGGCGCCGCGGGCAGCGATCAGGACGAGCAGGACGCCTTCATGAACACGCAGGCGCGCATCATGAAGTCGGACACCATCCTCAGCAAGGCCCTGGAGGAGCGCGAGGTCAAGAACACGCAGTGGGCCAAGAAGTACATGGACGCCGCGGGCGAGCTGGACCGCCCCCGTGCGCTGCGCAAGCTGCGGAAGATCGTCAGCGCCCGCGTGATCCCCGACACCAGCATCATCCAGCTCCGCGTGGGCACCCCCTCGCGCGACGACGCCCCGAACATCGTCAACTCGATCAGCGACGTGTACATGAGCGACGCGGGCGACCGCTCGGGCAAGGACGAGCGCGACCGCATCGAGCAGTTCGAGGGCGTGGTGCGCGACCTGGCCAAGGACATCGAATCGATCGACCAGCGCATGGAGGCGCTGCTGAGCGCCAAGCAGCTGACGTCGCTCCGGCAGGAATCGACCGTCGCGTACAACGAGGTCCAGAACCTCCAGCCCGCGCTGGTCAAGGCCCGCGAGGAGAAGATCCTCACGGAAGAGCAGCTCAAGGGGTACGAGTTGCAGCTCAACAACCCCTCGGGGACGGTCTACCCCGAGGCGGTCCGCGACGAGGTCGAGCGCCGCCCCATCGTCATGGAGCGCGACGCGTCGGTGGCGGCCCTCAAGTCCGCGATCCGCGCCCAGCGTGAGCGTTTCGGCGAGAACCACCGCGAGGTCAGGCTGCTGCTCGAGCGGCTCGCCGCCGAGCAGGCCGAACGCGACAAGCTCGTCGAGGACCTCATGCGCGAAGCGTTCATGACGGTCATCGAGAACCTGCGCAACAGCGTGCGGAACCTGACGGCCAACGTCGAGCAGGCCGAGACGCGCCTCGCCGCCGCCAAGACCACCCTCGAGGACGTCACCGACGCTCTGAAGGACTACGAGAACTTCGCCGCCGAACGCTCCGAGAAGCTCGCCAAGAAGGCCGAGATGGAGAAGAACGTCGCCGACGCCCGCCTGCTCCTGCAGCGCGGCGTGCGCGTCCGCGTCCTCTCGCGCGGCGAGATCCCCGACGAGATGGCCTTCCCCAAGCTGATCCCCATGACCGCGATCGGTGTGATCCTGGTGCTCGGCGCGACCGTGGGCATCATCGCTCTCCGCGAGATCCGCGAGCAGCGCGTGCGCGGCCCGCACGACATCGCCCTGATCCCCAGGACCCGCGTCCTGGGCGTCGTGCCCGACGTCTCGATGGACCCCTCGCAGCCCGAGCGCGTCGAGACCGCCGTGCGCGACAGGCCCACGGGCGCCATCGCCGAGAGCATCCGCCAGCTGAGGATCTCCCTGTGCAAGGAGACCGCCGGGCGCGGGCTCAAGTCCGTCATGGTCGTCAGCGGCCTGCCCGGCTCGGGCGCCACGACGATCATCTCCAATCTCGCCGCGAACATGGCGGCGGTTGACATGCGCGTGCTCGTCATCGACGCGAACCTCCGCCGGCCCTCGCTCCACGGGCTGCTGGGCGCGCCGGACAAGCCGGGCCTGGCCGACCTGCTGATGGGCGGCGTGACCTTCGAGGACGCCGTCCGCACCACGTCGGTGGCGAACGTGTGGCTGCTGCCCTGCGGCCGGCGCGACGTCCCAGTTTTCGAGCGATTCACGACTCCCGCGATGGCGGGCATCATGCGCCAGGCCCGCGAGAAGTTCGACATGGTCCTCGTCGACGCCACGCCCGCCGTCGTCGCGGGCGACGCCGCGTCGCTCGCCACGCACTGCGATTCGGTCGTGCTGGTCGTGCGCACGTTTGCGGAGAAGCGCGGCCTGATCGTCCGCCTGCGCAACCAGCTTTCCGACTCGGGCGCCGAGTTCCTGGGCGTCGTCGTCAACGGGCTCCGCGCCTCGGCGGGCGGGTACTTCAAGCGCAACTTCCAGGTCACCCACGCCTACGGACGTGAGCGGGGCGAGGGCGCCGAAGGCCGCCGCAACGCCAAGGAGAGGGCCAAGGAGAAGGCCGCCGGCGAGGCCGCGTCGGACAACGGCTCCGCGTCGACCTGATCGGTCCCGCTCCCCGCGGATATGGACGCGCCGACCTTGAACAGCGGCCCGAACGCCGAGCCCCGCCCCCCGGCCCGCTGCCTCGTGACGGGCGGCGCGGGCTTCATCGGCTCGCACCTCGTCGAGCGGCTGCTGGCCCAGGGCTGCGACGTCACCGTCGTCGACGACCTCTCGACCGGTCGGCGGGAGAACCTGGCGGCGTCGCCGCGCGCCCGGCTCATCGTCTCGGAGCTCTCGCGCGCCCTGCCCGCGCTCACCGACGAACCCGCGTTCGACGAGATCTATCACCTGGCCGCCGCGGTCGGGGTCCGGCGGATCATCGAGCGCCCGATCGAATCGATCGAGACCAACGTCCACGAGACGGCGGCGCTGCTGCGCTTCGCCTCCGCCGGACGCGCGCGGCGCGGGGGCGACGGGCCCGCGGTGCTGGTCGCCTCCAGCTCGGAGGTCTACGGCAAGAGCGCCCGCTCGCCTTTTTGTGAGGACGACGACTGCGTTATCGGTCCGACGGTCGCGCTCCGCTGGTCCTACGCGTGCAGCAAGGCGATCGACGAGCACCTGGCGCTCGCGCACCATCAGCAGACGGGTCTGCGCGTGACGGTGGCAAGGTTCTTCAACACGGTGGGCCCCAGGCAGGTGGGCGACTACGGGATGGTGCTGCCCAGCTTCGTCTCGCGCGTGCTGGCCGGGCGGCCGCCCGAGGTGTACGGCGACGGCGGGCAATCGCGCTGTTTCTGCGACGTCCGCGACGTCGCCCCGGCGCTGCCCCGGATGGTCCGGACGCCCCGATGCTGGGGCCGGGTGTTCAACGTGGGGTCGGACGAGCCCATCTCGATCCTGGAGCTGGCGCGGCTCGTGTGCCGCACGCTCGGGAAACCGATGGAACCGGCGATCATTTCGTATGATCGTGCGTACGCCCCAGGGTTCGAAGACCTTCGCCAGCGCCGCCCCGATCTCGGGCGTATTCGGGAAGCGATCGGGTTCGAGCCCCGGATCC
The DNA here is from genome assembly GCA_033763795.1 of Planctomycetota bacterium. Lineage (GTDB taxonomy): Bacteria > Planctomycetota > Phycisphaerae > Phycisphaerales > UBA1924 > JAEUIV01. Next base: position 30,958 of record JANRJV010000004.1, on the reverse strand, counting down.
GTCTGGAGGAGACGATCCGTGACATCGCGCGCGGGATGGGGTGGCGACAGGCCGATGAATGACCGGAGATATTCCCGGGCTGAGTACGCCGCCCGAACTGCTTTCCGACCCGACCCAGGAAACCCCCCGACCGCTCGAGGTCGCCCTCAGCCCCGATGCTCGCCACGCTCTGCTTCCATCTCGCCCAGACCGGGGTTTCGCCGCTGACGACGGGCGAGGTGGATGCCGCCGCGCCGCTGCTCCGGGGCGAGACGCGGCTGGACATCTTCCACGGCTACCTGGGGGTCTTCATCGTCGCGTTCGTCGTGACGCTTCTGTCCACACCCATCATGCGCCGCCTGGCGATCCAGAACGGCATCATCGATCGGCCCAGCGAAGCGCGCAAGATCCACCGCGTGCCCGTCGCGTACCTGGGCGGCGTCGCGGTGTTCATCGGCATGCTCGCCGCGATCGTCTTCTCGTTCGTGGCGCCGGACCTGGTGATCAGCGGCAAGGTCATCAGCCTGATCGATGAGCACCGCTCGCAGTTCGAGCAGAAGCCGGTCCCCGTCTCGGTGCTCGTGGGCATGTTCGCCATCATGTTCACGGGGCTGATGGACGACGTCACGCACCTTGTTCCCCGGGCCAAGATCGGCGGGCAGCTGCTCGCCGCCGCCGCCCTCGCCTACGAGGACGTGGGCACCAAGGTCGCCGCGGGCCTGCTGCAGCCCATCGGGGCGCTGCTGGGCAACCAGGACCTGCAGTACACCTTCTCGCTGCCCGTCTCGCTGCCCCTGTTCGGATCCGTGATCCACCTCGACCTGATCTACTGGACCGGCGTGGCGATCATCGCGATGTTCGTGCTGGGGGCGTGCAACGCCAGCAACCTCATCGACGGGCTGGACGGGCTGCTCTCGGGCGTCACCGCGATCTGCGCCATCGGCCTGCTGATGATCGCGCTGGGCATGGCGGTCGCGGACGACGGGCAACTGGACTCCGGCCGCGTCACACTCTGCATGGCGCTGCTGGGGGCGTGCCTGGGGTTCCTGCCGCACAACTTCAACCCGGCGACGATCTTCCTGGGAGACGCGGGATCGCTGCTGCTGGGCTATGTCACGATCGTGATCGTGCTCATGCTGGGCGACACGGGGCGGACGCACCTGGTGGTCGCCGGCCTGCTCATCTACTCGATCCCCATCATCGACACGGTGCTCGCGATGGTGCGGCGGAAGCTGGCGGGCAAGCCCTTCAGCGCCCCGGACGACCAGCACCTGCACCACATGCTCAAGCGGGCCCTGGGGGTCAAGGGCGCGGTGCTGGCGCTCTACGGCATCGGGACGGTCTTCGCGGCCCTCGGCGTCTGGCTGAGCATGGGCCGGGTCCGCGTTGTGTTCACGATCGCGATGGTGTTCGCGGCGTTCATAGGCGTGACGGCGGTCAAGGTCGCGCGCCGCCAGGCGCTCGAGGCCCAGGCCGCGGCTTTGGGCGGCGCTCTCGCCGGCGCCGCGCCGCCGCCTCCTCCGCCCCCGCCCCCGGCCCAGCACGGGCCCCACGGCTCCGGCGCTCCGCGCCCGGCCCGCGAGAGCGCCGTCGCGCCCTGACCGCTCGCGACGAGCCCTACACTCCACCCGATGCAGCAACCGGAAACACCCACATCGTTCCGCGAGCGCCGCGCCGCCGCCCAGGCCCGCCTCGAAGCGTGCGACCACCTGGGCATCAGGCGCTTCCTCGCCCTCGATTCGGGCGCCTACCGCGATCACACCCAGGAAGGCGGCCTCGACGAGCGAACGCTCGAACTGCTCGGGCTCGTCGCGTCGACCGTCCTGCGGTGCGACGACTGCATCAACTATCACCTCGAGAACGCCGTCCGCACCGGCTGGACCGTCAAGCAGATCGAGGACGCGCTCAACGTCGCGATGGTCGTGGGCGGGTCGATCACGATCCCGCACGTCCGCCGGGGGCTGCTGATGCTCGATCAGTTCGCCGCCGAACGCACCGGCTGAACCCGCGGCGCGTTCGAGGAGCGCCCCGGCTCCAGCATCACCCACTCGGGCACCGTCTGGTCGTCCGAGAGCGCCAGCACCGCAACATCATTGGTGTACTGGCTGATCGACCGGTTGTAGTTCGTCCAGTGCAGGACCAGCGCCAGCAGACCCGCCGCACACATCCAGGCGCACACCTCGGCCCGCCGGTGCCACCGGGCGAAGTAGAGGGCGCCGGCGCTGAGCATCATCATGAGGAGCTTGAAGAGGATGAGCTGCCGCTCGTCGCCCACGGCGATCATCAGCCGCGCCAGCGGGTTGAGCTCGATCATGCCGCTCGTGCGCATGTATGTGAGCGTGCAGGCGAGATCCAGCGCCCCCATGAGCAGCATGGCGACGATGAGGAGCGTGATGCGCCGGCCCCGGGCCCACGCCGGGCTGTCAACGCCATCCGCCCCGGGGGCGGCGAGCACGGCCCCGAGCGAAGGTGGAGAGGAAAAGACGGTCATGCGCGCGCTCCGCGCCGAAGGCCTCGGCCGCCTGGCTGTCGCCCGCCGGCGCACGCACGGCGGGAAGTCCAGCGGTCGAGGGCCACGCATCCCGCTGGACGGCCGGTCTGTATCGGTTGACGCGTGCGCCCGGGTGAGCCCGGGCCCGATCCGGCGGCGCTAGACTGTCCCGGGCGAGCGAGCACGCCGATCGGGGAAAGGGCGCCGCCTGTACCGCCCGGGAGTCCTCCGCCGTGCGATCGCCCCGCGAGCAAGCAATGCCCCAGACACGCCGCTTTTTCCGGACCGCCGCCGCGTGGGCGCTGCTCGGCGCCGCGGGCGTCCCCGTCGCGTTCGCGCAGCCGGCCAGCCCCGTCTTCACGGACGACTCCCCCCGGGCGGCGGACGGCCTCGTCCGCGCCCGCGAGCTGGCCTCGATCGGGAATCTCGACGAGGCCGTGCGCGTGCTGCAGTCGCTGCTCGACGAAGAGCCCGAGCGCACCATCGCCCGGGCCGACGATCCCGACCTGTTCACTACCGTCCGCGCACGCGTGCACGAGGCCCTGCTCGCCGACGCGCGGCTGCTGGACCGCTACCGCGCGCTGCAGGACCCCGCGGCGCGGGAGGCCGTGGAGCGCGGCGAGATCGACGCCGTCGAGCGCTCGCGCATGCTGACGACCGCGGGGTTCGAGGCCGCCCTCCGCATCGCGCAGCGCCGGCTCGAATCCGCCCAGTTCCGCGCTGCGCTCCATCTGCTGGCCGAGCTCGACGCGCACCCCGAGCGCAAGGGAAACGGGAAGGCCGACGCCGCCGCGCTGGCACGCCTCGTCGCCTCGTACATCGACGACCCGCGAGCCGCGGCCCTGGCGACGAGTTGGAGCGAAGCCTCGGGCGCGGAGTCGCGCCTGACGCCCGCCGCCCGCCCCGACCTGCCCGCGCAGCTTTGGCCCTTCGGCCCGGTCCCCAGGGGCGAGCTGTCCGAGCTGTTGCCCCGGCCCCTCTGGTCCGCCCCGCTCGGGGACGCGCTGCCCATCGAGCCCGCCGTGAACTACCGCAACGCGCCCAGCCCGCCCCGCGAGGGCGCGCTCTGGCTCTTCTCCCTGCCGACGGTCGTGGGCGACACGCTCTACGTGCAGGACATGCAGACCCTGACGGCGTGGAACAGGTTCACGCTGTCACGCCGCTGGTCGATGCGCCTCGATCCGATCGAGGGCCGCCGATACACCATCGGCCCCCAGCAGGGGTTCACGGAGTGCGCCGCGGCGTCGTCCGACGGCGTGCACGTCGCCGCCGTCATGGGGCTGACGCTCCAGGGGGCGGACGTGCCCGAGCGCCGGCTCGTCTCGATCGAGGCTTCGAGCGGAAGGGTCCTCTGGTCGCGGACCGTGGCGGAGCTCAAGGCTCCGGAGCTCGACGAGGGAGTCCTGCGGGGCCCGGCGCTGATCGACGACGGGGTGGTCGTCGCGATGATCGATAAGGACGTCACGCGGCGCCGGCTCGAGAGCCAGTACGCCGTGGGCCTCGACGCGCGGCACGGCACGCTGCTCTGGGTGCGGCAACTCGGCAGCAGCGGCGCGCTCCCGTATGGCGCCCGCGGCGGCGTCTCGGAAGCCCCGCTCCTGCACGACGGGCTCGTGCTCTCGACGCACCGGATGGGCTTCGCAGCCTGCTTCGAGAGCGCGACCGGACGCCTGCGCTGGATCCGCCGCCTGCAGTCCGGTCAGCAGGCGGTCGGCAGGCCCGACCAGCCCTGGGAATCCAACGCGCCCGTCGTTTCGGACGGCATCATGTACTTCGTCGCTACGTCGGGCTTCGAGGGCGGCGGCGAGCAGGCGAGCATCGTCGCTCTCAACGCCGCCACCGGCGCCATCGTCGGGCGCTGTCCGGCCAGCCGCTTCGGCGGGCCCGAATACCTGCTGATCGCCGGCGACTGGCTCATCGGAGTCGGCTCCAGGCGCATCGTCTCGGGCAAGCTCGCGGACTTCGGCCCGGCGGTCGAGACGCGCAACGTCCTCTCGCTGGACGCGTCGGAGATCCGTGGCCGCGTGCTGCCCTTCGGCTCGTCGCTGATGGTCCCGACGCTCGACGGCGTGGAGGTCTACGACCCGGCCCGCGCGGGCGAGCCCGCGGACTTCGCCGTCACCCTCGACAAACCCGGCAACGTCCTCCCGCTCGAGGGCCAGCTCATCGTCGTGGACGACCGCGAGGTCCACACCTATCTCGTGTGGGAGGTCGCGGAAAAGCTGCTGCGCGAGCGCATGAACGCCGACCCGCCCGACGCCCAGGCGGCGATCACCTTCGCCGAGCTCGCGCACCGCGCGGGCAAGCCCGGCGAGATACTCGCGGCGGTGGACCGCGCGCTCGCAGGCATCGAGGCGGACCCCCTCAACCCCCGCTCGCGCGACCATCAGCGCGCCCTCTTCGCCGCCGTGCTCGCGATGATCGAGCCCGGGCCCGACTCGGCCGCCGCCCCGCTCGAGCTCCCGCTGCGGACATCGCTCGTCGAGCGCCTCGACCGCTGCGCGACGGGCCCCGCGGAGCGCGTCGCGTACCAGCTCGCGCTGGGCCGTGTCCGGGAGGCGCAGCAGCAGTGGGGGAGGGCCGTCGAGGCCTACCAGGCGATCCTCGACGCGCCGGAGTTCGCCGACACGCGGTATGTCGCGGGCGACACGTCCGTCGCGGCGTCGTTCGAAGCGACGCGGCGCCTGCGCCGCCTGATCCAGAGCGAGGGGCGCGTTCTGTACGACGTGTATCAGGCCGAGGCCGAGCGGATGCTGGCCGGTCTTGTGGAGGAGCTCGCGCCCGAACCCTTCGAGGCCGTGGCGCGGCGGTATCCCGTCGCGCGGGCGTCCGTGAGGGCCTGGCTGGAAGCCTCCGCCCGGTTCACGACGCAGGGCCGGCCTCGTCTCGCGGCCCAGTCGCTCGAAGAGGGTCTGGCCGCCGCACGCCTCGCCCTGGACCCGGGCGATGCGCTCCTGGGAGAGCTGACGGGGCGCCTCGTCCGCGAGCTCGCGCGCACCGGGCTCGTCCACCCGGCGCTCCGCACGCTCGAAGAGTTCGAGCGTGAGCACCCCGGCATGATGCTCACGGAGCAGGGCGCCCCGCTGGACCCGGGCTCGCTGGTCCAGGAACTCCGGCAGATCCTCGACGCGCGGGCCCGGCTGCCCCGCATCGGCACGCAGGCGACCGCGTCGATACCGCTCCTGGGCTGGGGCATCGCCGAGCCCCTGTTCGAAGAGACCGGCGGCCCCGTCACCGACGAGATCGTCATGCTCTCCACCGACAACGAGCTGGCGCTCTTCCGCGTCACCGGGCCCGGCCTTCCCGAGAAGGTCTGGGGCGGCGTCCGCGACGAGTACTTCCTCTGGCTCGACGCTTCGGGCGCCTACTTCGCGCGGGAGGACCGCGGGCACAACCGGCCGGACCACGTCGTGATCTGCCGCGACCGCGCGACCGGCCGCGTCCGCTGGGAGTCGGCCCCCTTCCGCTCGCACTTCGCCCCCGGGCCCTTCGACGGCAATCCCGACGATCCGCAGGCCGACACCGCCCCCGTCATCGACACGCCGCTGAACCAGCGCGTGCCCGTCGACCAGGTCAACGCCTTCGTCGATCATCAGACGCTGGTGCTGCTCGACATGACCGGCCGCGCGATCGGCATCGATCTGTCCTCGGGGCGGGTCCTCTGGCAGCGCGGCACCACCGTTCCGCGCCTGCACGACGCGGCCCTCGAAGGCGGCACGCTTCTCGTCGGCGGCGCGGACGGGCCCATCGACCCCGCCGCGAAGTTCGACGACCCCCACGCCGGCACCCCCATGCCCGCGGTGGTGCTGGCCCTCGACGCGCGAACGGGGCAGACCATCTTCCGCTACGACGCGCGCTCGCGCGTCCGCTGGACGAGGCTCTCCCCGGAGGGGTTCGCGCTCGTCGGGCTCGATTCGTCGGTCGTCGCGCTCGACGCGTACCGCGGCCGCGAACGCTGGAGCGCCGAGGCCAAGGGCATCGCCGCGTCGAACTCCGGGTGGGCCCTGCCGGGCCGCGTCATCGTGCGGGGCGGCGACGGCGCGCTCTACCAGATCGACAGCGAGACCGGCGCGCTCCGCGTCGGCGGGCTGGACACGCGCGACCGCCTCGACGCCGGCTTCGGCGGGATCCGCGTCCGCGAGCTGGGCGAGGGCACCGCCGTCGCCACGCGCATCGGGCTCGCCCTCTACGACCGCTCGGGCTCGCTTGTGGGCATCGACGAACGCGAGCGCGACGACCTGACCTACTTCGCGGGCGTCGCGCGCACGAAGGCGGTCACGGTCAGCCCCGCGCCCGAGAGCGCGGACCCCGGGCTCGCGGCCCTCCACATCAACCTCTACGACCTGCCGTCCATGAAGCTGCTCTCGCGCGGCCTGGTGGAAGTCGGCAGCCCGACTTCGCCGGGCCCCTTCGCGCTGCTCGAAGGCAAGCTGCTGATCAGCGCCGGATCCATTACGCTGGTCGTCGACATTCCGCCGGAAGATGCCGCGGTCGCCCCCGCGCCCCCGGTGCCCCCGGCCCCCCCCGCGCCCGCCGCCGGGGCCGAGCCCGCGCCCGCGCCGGGGCAGCCCGTTCCGTGACTACGCCGCCAGACTTGATGGAGGTCCGTTCCATGCCTGAGACACTCCCGGCAGCCGCGCCCGCACGCGGCTTCTCGCTCTCGCGTCGCGCCGTGATCGTCGCGGCGGCGCTGCTCGCCTTCCCACTGCTCTCGGCGGTCCTGGCCCAGACGGGTTCGGGAGACTCCCCCTCCCGGGGCCCCGCCGTCGGCGGGGACGCCAAGCAGGTCGAGCTGCTGGTCGAGTACTCGGACAGCGTCTCCAAGCGCTGGAAGCAGATCCCCTGGACCCCCGGCATGACGGTCAAGGGCGTGCTGGACCACGCGGCGGGCCTCTCGGGCCCCTCCCGGCTGGCCTACGAGGCCAAGGGAACGGGCGAGCGCTCCCTGCTGACCAGCATCGACGGCTTGGCCAACGAGGGCGGCGGGGCGTCCAGCCGCAACTGGCTCTTCAAGGTCGCGGGGAAAGCCGGGCAGGCTTCCTTCGCGGTGAGCGAGGTGGCGGCAGGTGATACCATCGAGTGGCGGTTCGCCCCGTACGGATGGGCCGAGCCCGGGAAAGACTGACCGAAGGTGTGCGCCCGGGCCAACGCCCGGCGTGTTTGCGTCCGCGAGCCGACCATGAATCAACGCCCCGCTCTTGTCTGCGCCGGAATCTTCGTCCTGCTGGTCGCGGTCGCGGCCGGTTCACGGCTGGTGGACGCGGCGCCCAACTTCGCCGCCGTCGGCGCCGCGGCGCTCTTCGCCGGGTTCCTGTTCCGTTCCCGAGTCGCGGCGTGCGCCGTTCCCGTCGCGGCGATGCTCGTCTCCGACGCGCTCATCGGCTTCTACAACCCCGCCCTCATGGCCGCGGTCTACGGCTCGTTCATCGCCTCGGCGTTCCTCGGGCGACTCATCCAGCGTCGCCCGGGCGTCCCGGCGGTCGCCGCGGGAGCCCTCGCCTCGGCGAGCCTCTTCTTCGTCGTGACCAACTTCGCCGTCTGGCTCACCGGGTCGTACGGCCTGACGGTCGACGGCCTCGTGCGCTGCTTCGTCGCCGCCCTGCCCTTCTTCAAGTACACGCTGGCGGGCGACGTCTGCTACGCCGCCGCGTTCTTCGGGGCAGCCGCGCTGGCCCGGTCGCTGCGTGGCGCGGCGAGCCCCGCCGCGATCGCGCTGCGGTGATCCTGCTTCTCGGACGTGAGTTTCCCCCCTGACTGGCGCGGCCTGCAGCGGGCCGTCCGTGCGCGCGGGGCGAGCTCCAAGGCCCGGCCCGGGTCGGACCGATCGACCTTCGCCGACCCGCACCGGCTTGTCGCCGCGCCCCGGGTCGCGGGGCTCGCATGACCGCCATCGACCGCTCCACTCCGGCGCCCGAACAGCCCGACGCCTCGGCCGGCGTGAGCACGCCGGAGGGCGCGTCGGCGGGGCGCGCCACTCCCCGGCACTGGCGCAGGCTGCCGGTCTGGGGCCGCGCGATCCTGCTCATCCTCGGAGTCTCGGTCGTGACCGGCGCCGCCGCTCTTTACGGCGACGCCGCGGGCATGCAGACGCGGGCGGCGGTGCTGCTGTCGCTCCCCGTGGGATTCGCCGCCGGTTCACTGCTGGCGCTGCTGCTGGTGCTGATGCCCGAGTGGCGCGCTCAGGCCGACCGCCGCTGGCTCGCCGAGTGTCTCACCAATGTCGCCAAGGTCGACCGTGAGCACCGCTTCTCCGTGCTGCTGGCGCAGGGGGACGATCACGAGCTGTCCGAGCTCGCCCGCGCGATCCACGCCGCCGTTCTCTCGGCCCACCGCGACCGCCTCGAGGCGGCGCAGCTGCGGCGCGAGCTCGACGCGCGCGTGCAGCGCCGGACCCGGGCCGCCGTCGCCGAACTTCAGAAGCTTTCGCACACCGACGAGCTGACGGGCCTGCTGAACCGTCGCGGGTTCGACCAGGCGTTCGAGGACGCGTGGACCTCCGCCGCCGCCGCGGGCGAAGAGCTGGCCGCCCTCGCGGTCGACATGGACTTCTTCAAGCAGCTCAACGACACCTGCGGCCACGACGCCGGGGACCGCGCCCTGCGGGCCGCGGGCGAGGTCATGCGCTCGCAGCTGCGCGGCGGCGACCTCGCGGCCCGGCTGGGGGGCGACGAGTTCCTCATCGTCCTCCGCGAAACGTCCTCGACCGAGGCCCGGGCCGTGGCCCGCCGACTGGGCGACCTCTTCGCCCGCAGCCCGCACGCCCTGGGAATTCCCGGCCAGTGGCCCACGTTCTCCATCGGGATCGCGTGCGCGGGCGAGCACCGTGCCACCGGGCCCGAGCACCTCCGTCGGCTCGCCGACGAGGCTCTGTATGCCTCCAAGCGGGGCGGGCGGAGCCAGACGTCCGTCTGGTCGCCCGAGGCGGCGGCGTCCCCCGCGAAGCCGGTGGCGGGTCAGTCGCCCCCGCCGACGAGCCAGGCTTCCGCGAACTCCAGCGCCCGGGCCGCGTAATCAAGCCCGGGCGGTTTCCGCCCTCGCGAACCGGTGTTTCCGCGGGCAACACCCCGCCTCAGGTAGGCTCTTCCGCTTGCAGACGCGACTTCCCAGCACGATCGCACTCCCGGCGCTGCTCACCTGCGCCGTCGTGTTTCTCTCGGCGCTCGGCGGCGTGGCGCTCGCCGCTTCGGGCAGCCGCTGGTACTTCCTCGCCTTTGAGGTCGTGGTCCTCGTCGTCGGACTGACCGGCGCCCTCACGGCTCTGCACCGACTGCCCTCGGGGCCCGCTCTCTCGCTGCTCTGCACGGGCGGGATCGTGGCCGCGGCCGCAGCCCTCTCGAACCCCCAGATGATCGCCGCCGCGATGCGCGGCCAGCTCACCGCCCCCGACGTCCTCGCCGGAATCAACATCGTCCCGCTGCTTCTCGCCCGGCTCGCGGCGGGGGTCGCCCTTATCGGTCTCTCGGGCCTCGCCGTCCTCACGCGTCAGCCGGCACGCTCGACCGGGCTGCTGACCCGGGGCATCGTCGCCGGAGCGCCGATCCTCGCGGCTCTCGCTGTAATCGCCCTGCCCGGGCCGCGCGGCGTGCTGCTGGGGATCTCGCCGATCCTCCTGATTCCCGTCGCGATCATCTCGGCGTTCTGCCTGGGGATCCTCGCCTGCATCAGCGGCCACTGCTTCATCCGGGCCTTCGAGGTCGGCGTGGTCCCCGGGGGCGACTCAGGCCGCGCCCCGGCCTCGGCGCCCCAGCCCCAAGTGGCCCCGGCCAAGGGCTGACCCCCCGCGAGCCCTAGAATCGCCTGGTCGGCGATTCAGGCCGCCCCTCGGCCCGTGAGTGTCACGGGCCCGCCCGCTGCTCGACGCCAGTTCGGCACTTCGTGAGCGCCGGGCCCCGGCTCGCCGGAATCCCCGACGCACGCCCCGGAACAACCCTGCATGACGCAGACCCTCGCCCTCGTATTCGTCAGCCTTCTGGCCGGTGTCCTCATGGTGGCGGTGCTGCTGCTTCTCATCCGTCGCAAGGCGGCCGCCGCCCCGGTGACCGAGGTGCGGATGCACACCGTCGCCGAACGGATCCGCGCCGTGGGCAAGATCGTCGGGCTCGAGGTCCACGCCAAGGAAATCGCCACCAGCACCCGCGGCTGGGCGTGGGTGCCCCCGATCCTCCTCTCGCAGGCGAAGATCGCCATGATCTTCAACTTCGAGAAGCAGTACTTCGTCGATCTGAGCCTGCTCCGGCCCGGCGATGTCGAGCTGCTGGACCCCGTGGGCCCCGGGAACGACCGCGCCCGCTACCGGGTCATCCTCCCCGTCATCGAGGGCGCCCTGCGGCTGACCGACGTCGCCCCGTACGACATCCAGGCGGGCCGGATCCTCGGGCTCGTCGACGTGATCCCCATGAACGCCGACACGCAGCGCGCGCTCATGCAGGCCGCGCAGGAGCAGGCGTCCGAGCTCTTCCGCCGCAGCGAGGCCAAGTACATCGAGAGCGCCCGCCGGAGCATCGAGCAGCATCTGCACTCGCTGCTGCACCTCTTCGACGTGGACGTGGCGATTGCCTGGCGCGACCAGCCCACGCCCGGCGCGGCTCCGGCCCGGCTCGACCTGACTGAGAGCATGACCGCCCGTCTGGCGGAGCGGCGCTAGCCGCCGCCCCCGCCCGGCGCCCGGCCGCGCGTCCGCCTTACTGCTGCTTGCGCAGGATCAGGACCTCGCCCTCAAACCCGTCGGCGGTCGAGCGCCACTCGGTGACCGAATCCCCGACGTGCTCGAGCACGACATCGATCGGCAGGGGCTCGCGCATCCAGCCGGGCGTCGACTCCATCAGCGCCCGGCGCGTCTCGTCGCGCATCGCCCGCTCTTCCTCGTCCGTCGCGGGCATCTCGCCGAAGATCTCCTTCATCTGCTCGTCCACGATCTTTTCGTGGTTGCGCGCGGTCCAGTCGAGATAGCGCAGCGAGTCGGCGATCCGGTTGAACGAGTAGCCGATGCCCTTCTCGCCCAGCGTGCCGACCGCCTGCTTGAAGCCCGCTTCGTCGGCGAGCTTCTGCGCCTCGCCCGCCCCGCCCTGACGCAGCGCATCCTCGACGAACCCCGGCGGGCCCACCAGAAGATGGCCGAACCCGATCGCCACGGCGATCTCCGCGGGCATCATGCCGCCCGCGGCGGGCGACCAGATCTGGTTCCCCTGGAAGTCCCGGCTCTCAAAGCCCATCGAGGGGAACAGGCCGGCGAGCGCCTGCTGAAGAACGTTCGCGTCCTTCACCCGCAGCGCCCACAGCTGCTCCTGGCTGGCGGCGCCGAAGGGCTTCACCAGCCGCGACGCGCCGGTGATCTCGGGGCCCAGGTTCGCGAGAATGGGCCCGGCCGCCATCGCCACGCCCATCACCATGCCCTCCGACTGCGCCCGCAGCTCTTCGGGCAGCTTGGCCACGACCTGGTTCACCAGCGGGATCAGCCCGCCGAGATTGAACTGCAGCATCGTCACGCTCTGCACGTCGGGCCCGATGAACGAGGGGGGCGCAAAGCGGATCGAGGGCGCGTCGAACAGCGCGACCAGCCCGGTCTTGTTGGGCACGAGGGCGGCGAACCGCTGCTCCATCATGCCCGACTCGGGCGCGAAGTTGAACCCGAAGGACGCCGCCTGCACCTCGTTCAGGCCCAGCGCCGTCGCGACGCCCGGCACAGACTTGGCGAAGACGTTCGCTTCCTCGTCCTGCATCAGCGGGTTGTTGATCATCTTGTCGAAGAACTCGCGGCCCGGCGCGGACAGATACGCCGCGTAGAACTGCGGCTCGTCCAGCTTGCCGACCGCCCGCTGGAACGTCGCGTTCTCCCGGATCGAGGGCCCGGCCTCGCCCCCGACGCGGTCCAGCGAGCGCTCCATTGCTTGCTTCTCGCTCGAGAGCAGCAGGAACTCGCCGTGCCTGGCGTAGTGCACCTCTTTGGGCGCAAAGGCGTCGCGCTGCCCCAGGACCTCGAGGTCGCCCTCTTCCTCTCCCCCGGCAACGAAGGAGTAGGTCCGGACCTCGATCTCACCGTGCCGCCAGTCGGAGATCTGGAGCTTGTTCTGCTCCTGCCCCTTCGTCAGGGCGCGGACGAACGCCTCGTCCATCGCCGCCGCGTCCTCACCGAAGTCCGCCATCATCACGAACTCGGCGGCGCTCCGCGCGTCCGGGCCGCCGTCCGCGGCGAGCTCCTCGTTCGTCAGCTCGGGGATCCACGCCGCCACGCCCAGCGCGCCCGCGGGGCGCTTGAAGTCCTCGAGCTTGAGCCCGAACCCCTCGAGGTCCCCGGCCATCTGCTCGAAGGTCTCCTTCGAGTGCTTCTCGAACCAGGTCCTGAACCGCGGATCGCTGAAGATCGCCTTGAGCCCGGAACGCTCGTACGCCTCGTACATCGCGCGCGAGTCGTCGCAGCCCGCGACCACCACCGCGTTGGGCGGCGCCAGGTCGGCGATCGTGATCTTCGCGAGCGCCGGGCCCGCGGCCCCCGCTTGCCACAGAGTGACCAGAGCGACGCCCAAACAGCCGCGGCGGAGAACCCGGTGCGCACGATTCATCTGCTCGAACCCTTTCGTAGGCCGGCCGGCGCCCGCCCGACCCGTCGGGCTCGCTGGATCGCACGGTGTCGCGGCAAGGTCAGTCGGTCGGTCAGTCCTGGTTGCCCGAGGCGTCTTCCAGCGCGGGAGGGGCGCCGAAGTCGCTCCGCGAGGGAGCGTCCTTGTAGCTGTACCCGCTGTTGGGATTGTCCTTGTTGTAGGCGAACGCGTCGTAGTTCCGGATGAAATCCCGCAGATACCGCGCCGGGATCGCGAAGCCCAGCCCCTCGCCGAAGGGGATCTTCATGTTCGTCACGCCGATGACCTCGCCCTTGAGGTTGAACAGCGGCCCGCCCGAGTTGCCCGGGTTGATCTCCGCCGTCGTCTGGATGAACGTCAGCCCCTCCCAGTTGCGCTGCGTCGTCGCGATCACGCCCCGGCTCAGCGTGCGCTCTAGCCCCAGGGGGCTACCGATCGCGAAGACGTCCTGCCCGACGTCCAGGTCCTCGGCGGGCTGCACGGGCGTCGTCTTGAACGCCTTGCCGTCGGGATGCTTCAGCTTGATCAGCGCCAGGTCCAGGTGATCGTTCACCGCCAGGATCTCGACGTCGTCGATGACGAGGCGGCGGAACTCGCGTTCGCCCTGCTCGAAGACCGTCGCCTTCAGCCGCGTCTCGCCCTGGATGACGTGCGCGTTCGTGATCGCGAACCCGTCGGGATGCAGGATGAAGCCCGACCCCAGCCCGCTGGGCGTGCTCACCATGATCACCGCTTCGCCGATCGTCTTGGCCAGCTCTTTGGGAGTGCTCTCGGGAAGACCCCGGGCCACGCGGTACAGCGCGCGGGGATCCTCCGCCTCGGCCTCGGGCTGGGGCTCCGCGCGGACGATGCCCGCGACCCGCACGCGGGGGATCGCGATCACCTGGTCGCCCAGGTCAACCCAGATCGTCTCGGACGTCTCCTTCAGGATGGGAGCCGAGATGGTCTTCCCGTCCACCAGCGAGATCGAGTCGACCCCGGGCGGCGCGGGCTGAGCTGTGTCCGCGCCGGACGCGGGAGCGCAGAGCATCATCGATCCCAGAACCAGTGCAGCGCCGGCGGTCAGTTTCATCATCATTCGACTGAACTCCCCAAAGCTCGCCACGAACATGTACAGGACCGGTACAGTAGCCGGAGCCAAGGTTCTGCGGATTGTTCGGTTTCAGACGCGCTGAAGTTTCACCATCGTTGTTAGAAGTCCGCCCGACGAGCCCGGGCTCGCCGGCGGAACCCATAGGGCGGCCGCGTTTTCAGAGCGGCGAACCCCTTCCGGCATCCCGGGACGCCCGCCCCAGTCTTTTCACAGACCTCCCACGGAGCGACGCATGCACACTCGTCTCGCCCCCCGCAACGCCCTCCGCCTGACCGCCCTCGCCGGCTGCGTGCTGGGCCTTTCCACCGCCGCTCGCGCCGATCAGGCCGCCCCGGACCTGGCGGGCTACTTCGGATGGGAGGAGCCGCGGATCATCGTCGTGGACCGCGGGACGGGCCCCGCCCTGGCCGCGGACATGAACGCCGACGGGCTGAAGGATCTCGTCATCGTCAACAACTCCAAGAGCCGCATCGAGATCCACGCCCAGCGCTCCACGCCCCGCACTGAGCAGGACATCGTCCGCGACTACAAGGTCAACCAGCTCCCGCCCAGCCCCTTCTATGACCGCACGGAAGTGTCGGTCTCGCACCGCGTCCAGGCCTTCCGCGTCCACGACGTCGACGCCGACGGCAAGCTCGACATCGTCTACGCGGGCGATCCGCAGGAACTGGTGATCCTGCGCCAGACCGGGTCGCTCCGCTTCGACGTCCTCTCCAAGCGCCGCGTCAAGGACCTGGCGATGGGGCAGGACGGCCTCGAGATCGCCGACGTCACCGGAGACCCCGCGCCGGAGGTCCTCGCCCTCGTGGGCGGCCGGATCAACGTCTTCGGCCTCTCCGCCTCCGCCGTAACGGGCGAGCCCATCCAGCTCGGCTCGGGCGGCAGCGGGCAGGACATCGTCGCCCACTTCGTCGAGGACTACAACGGCGACGGCCTGCTCGACATCCTCGCCGCGGTCCCCGACGACTCCACGCCCGTCAGGCTCTGGCTCCAGACCCCCGGCTTCTCGACCGGCGCCAAGAGCGGACAGCTGGGCCCCGAGCTGCGCTTCGAGATGCCAGCCCTCCGCGAGCTCGAGCCCGTCAGGCTTCCCGACCGCGCCGCCTCCGCCATAGGCGTCATCGAGCGCCCCACGCGCCGCGTCGTGCTCCACGATCTGAAGCTCCAGACCGAGGCCGAGACCCAGAGCCCCGGCGTGGGCGAGCGCGACGCCTCCGCCGACGTCTTCGCCTTCCCGGGAGGCGCCAGCAAGAACCGCAGCCTCTGCGTCGCGGACATCGACTCCGACGGCATGCTCGACCTGCTCGCCGCCGATCAGCAGGGCAACACCCTCCTGCTCTACAGGCAGCTCCGCGGCGTGGGCCTCTCCTCCGGAGAGCGCTTCAGCGCCCTCAAGGACCCGCGCTCCATCGCTTCGGGCCAGTGGGACGCCGACCCGACCCTCGAAGTCTTCGTCCTCAGCGAGGCGGACAAGGTCGTCGGCGTCTCGCACCTCGACTCCTCCACTCAGAAGCTCAGCTTCCCCCAGCCCCTGCCCACAGCCACGGCCGGCGCGTCGCCCGTCGCCATGGTCTACGCGCCGCTGAGCAGCGGCCCGGCGCTCGCCGTCGTCGTCAAGGACAAGCGCGATCACACGCTCGAGATCCACCGGCCCGACGGCTCCACGCCCGTCACGCTCAAGCTCGAGGGCGTCAGCCGCCCGCCGCAGTCGGGCCTCGCGGGCGACTTCGACCACGACGGCGCCACCGACCTCGTCCTCTTCACGCCGGGGGAGCCCCTCGTGCTGGTCCGCTCCGTCGACGGCCCCGCCGCGGACATGAAGCTGCTCACCGACAAGTCGATGCCGCAGTTCGGGCTCGTCCAGGCCGCCGGCCCCGACAACACCGCCATGCTCGACATCGACAACGACTCCTACGCCGAGCTGCTCGTCGCCGATCAGAACTTCGTCCGCGCCTGCGCCTTCTCGCCCGAGAAGGGCTGGCGCGTCGTCGAGCAGGCGACCATCCCCGAGAGCGGTACCGTGCTCACGGGCCTCACCGTCCTGCAGGGCGGTTCGCGCCCCACCTCGATCGTCGCCGCCGACAAGGCCAACAAGCGCCTCATCGTCCTCTCCCGCGGCGAAAAGGGATGGGAGGTCTCCGAGCGCCTCCGCTTCTCCGCCTTCGACACCGCGTCGCTCCACGCCGGAGCCTTCGGCGGCGACGGAGCCCCGGGCGTCCTCGCCGCCAGCGACAGCGCCTTCGCCGTCGTCCGCTTCGGCGGGTCCAGCTACACCCTCGATGAGTTCGCCGCCTTCCGCTCGGACTCGGAAGAGCGCCTCGAGCACGAGATGGAAGCGGGGGACCTCAACAGCGACGGCTTCACGGACATCGTCGTCCTCGACGCGCGCGAGCAGATGGCCCAGATCTTCACGCTCTCGCGCTCCCGCCGCATCTTCCTCGCCACCGAGTTCAAGGTCTTCGAGTCCAGGCTCTTCGGCCGGGGCGACGACCGCGAGTTCGAGCCCGGAGCCGCCATCATCGCGGACGTCACGGGCGACGGCCGCAACGACCTCATCCTCGAAGTACACGACCGCTACATGATCTACCCGCAGATGTCGGCGTCGAAGTGACGTCGCGGTTGCACAAGGTAAGTCCTCCATGCTAATGTCGATCTGGCGTCGGACAGCCGACGCTTTGTCCAAGTCAGTGGGGTGTCTACGTGGGGTACAATTTAAAGCTGCGCGCCCACGCTCTGGGCGTCCGCAACAACGAAATCAAGAGCCTGCCTCCCAACGCTCCTAAAATCTATGAGCGGATCGAGGCGTCGATCCGTTCCGGCTCAATCGATCTGAGCACACAATCGCGGTCGCTGGCGACTTTGCTCGCCGAGTTCAGAGAGCAGAAAGATTTCCGTTCCTACGGACGCTCCAAGGCCGATTACGACCGGACCGTCCGCTGGCTCGAAGAAATGAGTCGGATGAACCAGTGGCGGCTGGTCATCACCGGAGGCCAGCTCGCGCGGAACTCGAAGTCTCGGCGAGTCGATCGGTTTGCCTACGCGGTTTTCACCTTCGGCTTTGGTCACCCTCTGCCCCCGCCAGCCAAAGAGGACCCGGAGGTCATTTGTGATTATCTTGTCGGTGACGTTACCCGTTGAACCCCAAGATCTAGATCGGCGATTCGGACGATCCTCTGCATATTGGGCCGCGTGATCTCGATTTTGCGACCGGCTAGGGCTTGCTCAAAGCAAGGGGCCCGTACATACTAAACCACTACTCCTCGTCTGAGGATGGAGAGACGCGAGAGGACACGCCGCACTCACCGATAGGAATGTTGGCGAAGGTGGCGGCGCCCGCGAGGAACCAGCATGCACGAGCACTCTCACGACAAACCTCTCAACGCGCCGGCTGACGGGCCGGCACGTCCGCTTCCGACCACGGACGCACCCGAGTCTTCCGAGCCGCAAGGCACCCCGCGTGTGCTGACCCCTAAGGACCCATTGTTTTTCTGGGCGCTGTCGAGCACAAAGTTCCAGAAAAGCTTCGAAAGCTTTGTGAAGAGGCAAAAGAACTAACTTGTGGCGGTGTGGACATGCGGTCGGTCGCCGTCACGCTGGGCTCTCTTG
The DNA here is from genome assembly GCA_033763795.1 of Planctomycetota bacterium. GTDB lineage: Bacteria > Planctomycetota > Phycisphaerae > Phycisphaerales > UBA1924 > JAEUIV01. The sequence goes on along the minus strand of JANRJV010000004.1, from coordinate 13,212 downwards.
TTAGAGCGATTGGGCCGCGCACTCAGAGCCGTCACTCCGCGGCCCGATCGTGGTTCCTCGTCTTTGCGGCAGCTTCGCCGGGCGCTGTGTTCGCCCAGTGCCCCCCGCCCGTCCTCACGTCGCTCTTCCCCGCGAGCCCCAGCAGCTTTCGACAGAACGGCTTCGCCGTCGGGCTGCACTTCATCACTCCCGACGAGGTGATCGTCATCTCGGGCGACAACTTCCACGGCCAGTCGCCACTCACGTTCGCCGGCGCCGCCTTCATCACGCGCGGCGTGCGCGTCGGCCCGGATCAGTTCCAGTGGACGCAGGAAACGCTGCTGCGCGCCTCCTCCGCCGCGGCCTTCGATCAGGCGGGCGGCGCCGTCGCCATCGCCGGACTGCCCGAGGGCGGCGTGCTGGCGCTCTCGGGCGCTGCGCTGGACGATGCGCCCCTCGCCGACGCCGGGTCCGTCGCCGTCTTCAAGCGCGGCATCGGCGGCACATGGGAGCAGGAAGCAACCCTGCTCGCGCCCGCCCCCGGCGCGGGCGACACCTTCGGGTCGGCGCTCGCGACCGACGGCGTCCGCGCCGCCATCGCCGCTCCGCTCGATGACACGTCCGCCGGCGCCAACGCGGGCAGCGTCGCCGTCTTCGCGCGCACGGCTCCCGGCCTGTGGACGCTCGACGGGGCGCTGACGCCCCCGGAGCCCCAGGCGGGCGAAACGCTGGGCGACTCCGTCGCCATCTCTGGAGAGTGGGCGCTCGCCGGCGCGCCGGGCCGCGACACCGCTGCCGGCGCGAACGCCGGCGCCGCGCTGCTCTTCCGCCGAGCGGGCGACGCGCCCGCCGCGTGGCAGCACGTCGCAACCCTCGTCGCGCCCGACGCCGCCGCCGCCGACGCCTTCGGCGCGTCGGTCGCGCTCGATGAGTCGGGCGCCATCGCCGTCGTCGGCGCTCCCGCCGCCGGCCCCGGCGAGAGCGGCGCCGCATACGCCTTCACCCGCTCCGGCGAGGGGCCCGCCGCCGTCTGGACCTTCGCGCAGACGCTGCAGCTCCCCCCGGGCGACGCCGCCCCGGGCGATCAGTTCGGCTTCTCCGTCGCCGTCGCCCAGGGCGTCATCGTCGTCGGCGCCATCAAGGACGACGCCCCCGCCCCGAACACGGGCAGCGCCAGCGTTTTCGACCGCGACGACGCCGCCCCCGGCGCTCCGTGGACCCTCCGCTCCACCGTCACGCGCACCCAGCTCGCCAACGACGACTTCGGCTGGTCGGTCGCCACCTCGCGCGGCCTCGTCATCGTCGGTGCGCCCGCCAACGATGACTTCGGGCTCAACTGGGGCAACACGCTCGCGCTGCCCGCGCCGATCGCGCCCGTGATCATCGAAGCCCCAGACGATCAGACCCTCCCCGCGCGCGGGCCGCTCGCGCTGCGCGTCCGCGCCGAGGGCCCGGGCCCCCTCGCGTATCAGTGGCTGCGCGACGGCGTGCCGCTCCTCGACACCGCGGACATCGCCGGCACAACCACCCCCGATCTCAGCCTCTCCGCCATCGCCGCCGGCGCCTCGGGCGTCTACAGCGCTCGCATCACCGGGCCCTGCGGCGAGCGCACCGTCGACGCCCCGATCGTCGTGCTCGCGCCCGAGTGCCCGGGCGACGCGACGGGCGACCTCCAGGTCAGCTTCGCCGACGTCACAGCCGTCCTCGCAAACTTCGGCGCCGCCAGGTTCCCCGCGACGGGCCCTGGAGACGCCGACGCGAGCGGCCGGGTCGACTTCGCGGATATCACCGCCGCGCTCGCCGCCTTCGGCTCGGCGTGCCGCTGAACTCTCCCGTCACATCGCAAACGAGCGCGCCGGATCAGCCGGAGATGTCGAGCCGGTGACGAGTCGCCGGCGGCAGCGTCTTCGTGCCCGACCGCGTGTAGTACCCGTGCTCGGTCCGGTCTTCGTGCGCTTCCTGGTCGGCGTTGCCCCTCACGACACGCGTCGGGTCGGCCGAGTCGACCTCCGGCGCGGAAGAGAGCTCGACCTCGTCCGCCGCGCGCGTGGAGCCCGGCGGCTCGATCGCGCGACGCTTCTCGCGCGAGCGATCGATGTTCCGCTCGCGGGCGGTCAGGCCGGGCTCGATCGGGCGTGGCAGACCGAACAGGGACATCACCCCTTTTTCGGCCCCGCGACCGCCGCTCCTTCAACCAATCCCCCGTGTCCGGTAATCACGCCCGCGGCGGGCCGCGTCAGCTCCCGACCACGCGCTCGGCGATCTGCACCGCGTTCAGCGCCGCGCCCTTCCGCAGCTGGTCCCCGCACACAAACAAGCTCCATCCGACGTACCGCCCCTCCGCGTGCGCCTGCGTCGGGTCGGGACGGATGCGACCCACCAGCACATCGTCGCCCCCCGCCGCCGCCAGCGGCGTCGGGAACCGGTTCGCCGCCCGGTCATCGACAATGCGCACGCCCCGCGCCTCCGACAGCACGCGCCGCACATCAGCCTCGCTCGCCGCACGCTCCAGCGTCACCGTCACGCTCTCCGCGTGCGCCCGCATCACCGGCACCCGCACGCACGTCGGCACGATCTCCACGGACGCGTCGCCCCAGATCTTCCGCGTCTCGTCGATCATCTTCTGCTCTTCGACGTTCAGCCCCGTTGTCTGGTCGACCTTCGAGTTGTGGCTGAACAGGTTGAACGCGCACACCTCGTGGAACACCGAGGGCCTCGGCCGCCGCCCCGCCAGCACCTCCCGCGTCTGCTCGGCAAGCTCATCCATCGCGCTCGCCCCCGCGCCGCTCACCGCCTGGTACGTCGACACCACCGCGCGCCGCACCCCGAACCCCCGCCGAAGCGGGTCGAGCGCCATCAGCAGGATGATCGTCGAACAGTTGGGGTTCGCGATGATCCCGGGACGCGTCCTTCCCGCGAAGGGCGCCAGCGCCTCCGGATTGATCTCGGGGATCACCAGCGGCGTCCCATGATCCATCCGAAACGCCGACGAGTTGTCGACGACCACAGCCCCGCACGACACCGCCACCGGCCCGAACTCCCGGCTCACGCTCCCCCCCGCCGAGAAGAGCGCCAGCTCGACGCCCCGCAGCGCATCGCCCGTCAGCGGCCGAACCTCCACCTCGCCCGCCACCGTCGCCACGCGCCTCCCCGCCGACCGCGGCGAAGCCAGCAGTACCAGCTCCGCAGGCCTCACCCCCCGCTCCTCGAACAGCCTGAGAAATTCGACGCCCACGGCTCCCGTCGCGCCGATCACCGCGGTTCTGGGCCACGTCTGCGCCATCAAATCATCGCTCCTCGCCGGCGTGCCGCCCGCCCGGTTATGCCGGCCCGCTCGATCGCCAGCATAGACCCGGGGCTCAGCCCGGTCCCCCCGCCGCCGCCCCGTCCGCCTCGCGCAGCGCCGCCCGCAGCCGGGCCATCAGCCCCGCGTGCCGCTGCGCATCGAACGCGTGCTCGGGCGCGTCCCACACCTCCCGGGCGTAGCTCCAGATGGGCTTGTCCCGGAGCGGGACCGGTTCGTGCGCATAGCGCGGGATCACATGCGCGTGCAGCGCAGGCTCCACGTTCCCGAGCATCGCGAAGTTCAGCCGCCGCGGTCGGCACACCGCCGACACCGCGTCGCCCAGCGATGCCATGTCGTCCAGGAACCGGCCCCGGTCCGACCCCTTCAGGTCGGTCAGGTCGCCCACCACCGGGTCGGGCAGCAGCAGCGCATAGCCCTCCAGAAGCTGCGACGGCCCGAGCACCGCCCAGCCGCTCCGCAGGCGCGCGATGACCCTGGGGAGTTCACCCCGGCGGGCCTGGTCCACGAACCGGTGGATCGCGGTGGTCAGTTGCAGTCTCTGAATGCCCAGGGGCCGACGACGCCCAGCCGCCGATCAGCCCAGGATCTCGTCGATCATCGCGTCGAGGGCGCGGTCGAGCTTCTCGTCGGTGTCGTACCCGCCGCGCTCGATCTCGCCGCGCACGCGGGCGACCACGTCCTCGCGGACGTCTCCGCCGGACTTGAGCAGGTCGACAAGCCGGGCCTGTTCCGACAGGTCAACCGTGTCGACACGCTCGGTCGGGATCTGCACCTCGACGGGCGCCGGGCGGGTCAGGCCCCGGGCGGGAGAGTCGGTGCGGTACGCGGGAGAGTTGGAGGAAATGCCGCTGATGCCAGACATGGAGGAACCACTCCTGAAATTGCCGCCGACCTTGGCGGGCGGCTCGACCGCGTCCTCCGTCTGCCGGGTGTCCTCCCCCGGGGTCGAGCTTGTTCGTCTTGACTTGTCCGTGCCTTGGCGAGGACATCCGTGCTCGTCGAGGCGTAAGGTGTATCGTCTGAGCAGGAGGCAGGACTGAAACTTTGTCCTCGCCTCATTTCTGACTCTAAACCCTGTGCGATCAGCGATTTAGGGTGCATAATGCCGACCCGGACCTTGAAGGCGATTCTCGCTTTTCTTCAAAACCGCCCCCAGCGCACGCTGCAGGGCCGGCGCCGCTTCACCCCCCTTTGGACCCTTGTGGCGCTGACCCTTTGCGCCGTGCTCCTCGCCGGCACGGAGTCTCTCGCCGCCGACGCTCAAAGGGGCTCTTCGTCCAAGAAGCCCAAGCCCCCCAAAGACTCCCCCGCTCAGGTCCTCGCCCCTTCCAAGGAGCAGTCGGGTGGCTGGTGCATCGTCCTCGAGACCTTCACGGGCGACACCGCCCTCGCCGACGCCAAGGCAAGGCTGCCCCACGTCGCCCGCCTCGTCGGCCGGTCCGATGTCTCCATCCGAACCACCGAACGCGGCGCCGCCCTGGTCTGCGGCAACTACGCCGACCGGGAATCTCCCGACGCCGTCGAGGACCTCAAGAACATCCGCGCGCTCGCCGTCGACGGCGCCCGCCCCTTCGCCCGCGCCATGCTCGTGCCCCCCAAGCGCACCGAACGCGTCGACCTCGGCTCACAGCCGCAGTTCAACCTGCTCGCCGCACGCCAGACCTTCGGCGACGACGCCCAGTACACCCTGCAGATCGGCTTCTACCAGTCGAAGGACCCCGCCGAACGCAAGCGCGCCGCCGAACGCGCCGCGGTCGCCCTCCGCCAGAAGGGCGAGATCGCCTTCTACTACCACGACACCGAGATGAGCCTCGTCACCGTCGGCGTCTTCAGCGACGACGACTTCGACCCGACATCGCTCCGCCCGGTGAACCCCAAGCTGCTCCAACTCCAGCAAAAACACCCCCGCAACCTCCACAACGGCAATCTCCCCATCATTGAGAAGCGCCAGGGAGAGCCCGACCGGGAGCAGCCCAGCTTCCTGGTTCGCATTCCGTCCGGATCGTGAAGCTGGGTAATCGGCGCGCAACCAACAACGTTTTCCAGCGGCGCACCGTCCGAGAGTGAGCGCCCCTCAGCCGCTTCCCGGCGGAAATGCGCGATTCGTGCCACATTCGCGTCGCACCCGCCTTGCCGATTCTCGCCACGGGAGTATCTTCTCACCTGGAGTCAGCCGCGGCTTTGCACAGGGCCGTGTCATGACTATTCAGGTGGAGAGGCGAGAGCAGGGTTCATGCCCTGGGTGTGCTTTCGTTTCGTGCGCCAAGCGGCCCCGGGGGTGCCGCGGCTCTGCATCATGCCGTCCGCGCACGGCACGATCAGCACGCCCAGAACCCTCCTCGACTCGCGGAGACGTGCTCTGCCGGTGCACAGGCGCCGGGGCGTTGGTGTCTGCTTGCAGACGGGTAAGAGGTGAAGCACCCCGAATCTGTACGACGCATGGACAACCGAGCAGAGCAAGGCCGCCCGCGGAAGGCATAGCCGCGGGCGGTTCGTTTTGCCCCCACCCCGCGCCCCTCACGGCGCCCAGCACGATGCGCAATTCGGCACCGTCACCGTCACCGCGCGCGTCTGACCGTTCACCGACACCGTCGCCTGCACGATCCCCGCCACCGACGACCCCGTCGACGCCGTCACCCGCGCGATCCGCACGTACCTCCCCGTCGCGTCGCCCGGGAACAGCCCCGTCTCGGCGATCGCCGGCTCGGTCTGCGCGTTGCCCTGCCCGTCGGTCAGGATCCACGTCCCCCCGAGCCGCGTCTCGTCGGCATCGGGCGAGACCTGCGGCAGCCGCGCCGCGGGCGTCGCGCTCGTATCGATCGCATAGAAAGTGTCGAACGCCGCGCAAGGGTTCGCCTGCACCGTCTGATCGGTGGGCCGCGTCAGCGTGATCGCCGAGTAGGGATGCTCGAAGAAGCTCCCGCCCGTGATCTGCAGCTCTTCCGTGCTGTCGACGCCCTCCACGTTCGACGCCACGACCGCGCTGAGCGCAAACTCCCCCTCGCTCCGCAGGTACAGATCCGCGCTGCGGAACGTCGCCAGATTCACATTCTGACCGGGCTCCGCGCACGCGCCGTTATCAACGGGCAGCCACACCGCCGTGATCCCGCCGCCGTCGCCGTCCCCATCACCGTCGCCGTCTCCATCACCGTCCCCATCCCCGTCCCCGTCGCCATCGCCGCCGTCCGGATCTAGCGCTCCCGCCTGCTCCAGGCGCTCGGAAAGCTCGTCCTGAGCCCCGGTGAGAGCCGCCACGACGCCGTCCGCGCCGTCGCGCAGCACGGGCCGCTGGACCAGCACCTCTTCCAGTTGGCGCCGCTCCAAGCGCCGCAGCAGCCGCAGCGCCCGGTCGCGTTCCAGCCCCACTTTTCGCAGCGCCTCGTTCAGGATGCGATTCACCCGGCCCTGATGCTGAGCCACCGAGCGGGCCAGCACCGCCTGCGACGTGCCCCGACCGACCTGCCGGATCAGCCGCGGCTCCACCCGGTCCACGAGCCGCCTCGCCCGCGCGACATCCCGCTCCTGCTGCGCCTGCATCCGCGCCAGCGCCCGCTCCACCACTTCCTCAGCAGTTCGGGCCGCGCTCGCCGCTTCCGCCCGGAAGATCGCCAGCGACACCAGCACGACCATCGCGATCCGCCGCAGCATATGCACGCCCTCCATCAACCCCGAACGTCTCGGCGACGCTGCCCCAGTCTACGCCCCCTCGGCGCCCCCGCCGGTATCCTGACCCCTCATGCAGAGCAAAGCCGCCACCGTCAAGCAGTATCTCGCCGAGCTGCCCGCCGACCGCCGTGCCGCCATCGACGCCGTCCGCAAGGTCATCCTCGAGAACCTCAGCGACGGGCTCGAGGAAGGCATGCAGTACGGCATGATCGGCTACTACGTCCCGCACAGCGTCTTCCCGCAGGGCTACCACTGCGACCCCAAGCAGCCCCTCCCCTACGCCGGGATCGCCTCGCAGAAGCAGCACATGTCCATTTACCTCATGTCTGTCTACGGCTCGCCCGACGTGCTCCGCTGGTTCCAGGACGCGTACAGGAAGTCCGGCAAGAAGCTCGACATGGGCAAGGCCTGCATCCGCTTCAAGACGCTTGAAGACCTCCCGCTCGATGTGATCGGCGCGGTCATCCGCCGCGTGCCGGCGCAGGCATACATCAGCAACTATCTGCAGACACTCGGCCAGCCCAAAGCCTCGTCCTCCACACCCTCCACCTCCGGCGCCCGCGCCAAGGCCCCCGCCAGGACGCCGGCCAAGAAGGCCGAGAGCCGCGCCGCCGCCACGAAGAAGAGCGCAGGCGCCGCCCAGCGCCCGGCCGCCAAGAAGAAGACCACCAAGGCCGCGAAGAAAAAGTCCGCGCGACGCTGACCGCCTCGCCGCCCCCCGCCGCGCTCCCGAAGAGGCCCCCGGACGACCGCCCGGACGCCCTTCCCCGAACGATGGATTCCATGATTGTCGCTCTTTGATTTGCCGCCCCCCTCTTTGGGATTAGATTCCCCGAGGGGGCCGTCGGGCTGTCCGGCCCGCTGCTCCGGGAACGCCACCAGACCGGTGGATCGGGAGTGCAGAGGAGAAAGAGTCCATGACGATGCGTGTGCTGGCAGCGGTGGGCGCCTTTGTCGTCGGTCTGGCCGGCGCCGGCTCCGCGTCGGGCGGCGTCCAGCCCCCGTGCGATCTCAACATCGACCTCATGTCGTTCTCGGACGACGGCTCCTTCTTCCTCAACGGCTCGGCCGAGATCACCGGCGGTCAGCTGAGGCTCACCACCGGAATCTCCGGCCAGGCCGGGTCCGCCTGGTTCGTACCCACACGGGTCGACCCCGCCGCAGGCTTCGACACCACCTTCGTCTTCACCATCAACAACGGCACCGCCGACGGGCTCGCCTTCGTCCTCCAGTCCGAGGGCGTCGGCGCCATAGGCGGCTCGGGCTCCGACCTCGGATACGCCGGGATCCTCCGCTCGCTCGCCATCGAGATCGACACCTTCGCCTTCGACGGCGAGTTCTCCGCCCCGCACATCAGCGTGCAGTCGCGCGGCCAGGACGCAAACTCCGCCGCTGACGTCGACACGCTCGCCTACGTACAGCTCTCCGAGCCGCTCGTCGAGCAGCAGCAGTACCAGATGCGCGTCGTGTACTCCGGCGGACTGCTCTACGTCTTCTTCGCCGGATCCACCGCGGCGCAGATCATCGTCCCCGTCGACTTCTCCAACATCGCCGGCGGCTCCGTCCTCGACCCCGGCGGATGCCTCATCGCCGGCTTCACCGGCGCCACGGGCGGCGTCGTCGCCACCCAGTCCATCCTGCAGTGGACCTTCTCGAACTCCGCGTCGGACCCGAAGATCGGCTGCGGCGCGCGATTCATCACCGACGCCACCGAGAGCCCCGCCCTCTTCTCCCTCGTCGGCACCGCGACCGCCGATGCGGGCGACATCATCCTCACCCGGGGCGTCGAGGGCGAGGCCGGCGCCTCGTGGTACCGCGTCGCCACCGCCGACGTGCAGCAGGGATTCGACACATCCTTCACCTTCGAGCTCGAAGGCCAGGCCGACGGCATCGCCTTCCTCATCCAGTCGGACTCCGTCAACGCGCTCAGCGGCGGCGGCAGCGACCTGGGCTACGGCGCGGGCGTCGCGCCCGGGATCGCCCGCTCACTCGCCGTCGAGATCGACACCTTCTGCTTCCCGGACGAGTTCGCCTGCGACCACGTCAGCATCCAGACCGACGGCGTCAACCAGAACCAGTCGGGAGACTTCTACTCCCTCGCCCACGCCGACGCCCCGATCGATCTGAACGACGGCGAGCCGCACACCCTCCGCGTCGCGTACACCCCAGGCGTCATGGAGGTGTATCTCGACGGCTCGCTCCTGCTCACCCACCCCATCGACCTCGCATCGATCGCGGGCCAGTCCATCCTGAACAAGGACGGCTGCGCGTTCATCGGCTTCACAGGCTCAACCGGCGCCGCCTTCGCCCAGCAGCGCATCACCTCCTGGACCTTCACCGACTCCGGCGCATGCGTCCCGCCCCTCGTCACGGGCTTCACCGCCGGCGACGTCGTCGCCCCCGGGCCGCTCGAGTTCAGCGTCACCGCCACCGGCACGCTGCTCACCTACCAGTGGTTCCGCGACGGAAACCCGCTCGCCAACGGCGGCAACATCAGCGGCGCCACCTCCCCCCAGCTCCGCATCGACCCCGTCAACGGCAACTGGAGCGGGCAGTATGACGTCGCCGTCTCCAACGCCTGCGGCGGCTCGAGCACCGGAGCGTTCTTCTCGGTCACACCCCGCTGCCCCGGCGACGCCAACGATGACCTCGCAGTCAACTTCGCCGACATCACCGAGGTCCTCCGCCGCTTCGGCACGTCCTACGACGATGGCACCGGGCCGGGAGACCCCAACATCGACGGCCAGTCGTCCTTCTCCGACGTCACCGAAGTCCTCCGCTACTTCGGCTCATCCTGCAGGTGAACCGCCGGCCCCCGCCGCCCGCCGCGCCACAGCGAGACTTCAACGCTTCCCGCTCAGCCACTCCGCCCGCTCGCGGCGCAGGGCTTCGACCCGGCTCCGCCGCTCCGCGATCTCCTTCTTCGCCTCCGCCTCACGCTTCCGCTTGGCGTCCCGCGGCTCGCTCTGATCGGTGTCGCGGGCCTTCTGCTGCAGCGCCGTGATCTCGTCGAGCAGGCCATCGACCTCCGCGTCGATCCGCTCGATATGTCTATTCAGCTCGGCCCGCGCCGCCCGCGCGATCGCATCGGCGCGGGACGCACGATCCGCATACGCCGAGAGGCGCGGGCGGATGCGCTGCACAGCGTCGATGACGAGCTTGGGCTTCTGCTTGGTGTTCAGGTTCCGCTCGGCGATCGCCAGCGCCCGGTCCGCCGCGGTCGGGATGTGGTCGTCGATGTCAAAGTGCAGGTTCCGCGCCACGAACACGTCGGAGACCACCTCCGCGGTGACGCGCGTCGTGGCCGCGGCCCCGATCGGCAGCCAGTCGGTCGCGATGCGGATGAAGTACCGCGGGCCGTGCGCCCCCGTCTCGCTCTGGCCCCCCTCCTCCCCGGGCGATCCCAGCCAGCGCGGGATGAAATAGAAATGCTTGGAGCTGGTCCCGTCGATCGTCTCCAGTTTGAGCGCGAGTGTCACGTTGTCGAGGTCCCGCCCCGAGACGTTCGTCGCCTCCAGGTACACCCACTCCTGCCGGGTGAAGCCGTTCTTGATGCTGATGATCGGGTCCGGCCAGGGCTCGCCCGTCGCCGCCAGCCGCACCAGCGGCATGATCCGCTCGTACGACCTCCGGCACTTGATGTCGTACTCCTCGCACCAGTCGCGGATCGCCCCGTGCTTGGCGATCTCCAGCGACATCGAGATCAGCACGGACACCACCGCCAGCTCCGGATACTCCGCCGGGTCCGGGATGATCACCGGCACCGGCATCATCCGCATCGCGGGGATGATGGCGCCGCGCGACCCGACCAGGAACGCGCGCACGTCCCGGTACGCCGTCTGCAGCGACGGGTACCCCTCGAAGGAAGTGCGCTCGACCTCCTGCGACTGCGCGTACTGCTCGAGCGCGTCCGCCACGGCGTCGACGTTCGAGGAGTTCATCGGGCTATACCGGCTGCGCATCGAGATCATCTCGGCGAGGAAGAACAGCTTGCCCCGCAGCTCCTCTCGCTTCTCGGGGGTCAGCCCGCCCTCTGCCAGAACGGGCGGCTCCTCCACCGGCTCATCCTGCCGGGCCATCGCTCCGGCGGACAGCAGCGCGATCAGCACGCACCCCCACAGAACCAGGGCGCGAGACGGTGCCAGACCTTTGCTCATCGTGAACCCCTTGAGATCCGCCCAGCCCCGGCCGGACGCGACCGGTCGAGGCTACCAGCGCCCGCCCGCCGCCATCGGCGCAGCCGCAGCCCGGCCTCGGGCCGTGTGTTCCCCTCAGCGCCGCAGCATCACGCCGCGCCAGTTGCTGGGCGACTGGCTGCCCACCGTCGCCGTCCCCGCGGTCCGCACGTCATCGACCACGTAATAGCAAGACGGATCGATCGCCCGCGCCCGGCGGATCAGCTCGGGCACGCGCTTGCGCCGCGTCTGGATGAACAGCTGCATCACGGGCCCGTCGCGCCCCCGCCCGTCGAACTCCGTCACGCCGTAGTCCTCGGCCCGCAGCGCGTCGGACATCTCCGACCCCCGCCGCGTGAAGATGCGCACCACCTGGTCCCCGAACGCCAGCGCCCGCTCGATCGTGATCCCGATGAAGTTCCCCGTCGCGAACCCCGCCGCGTAGAAGATCGCGTACACCGGCTCCTGCTGCGCCAGGCCGATCACCCGGCCCACCACCAGAACCCAGATCAGCACCTCGAAGAACCCAAGCACCCACGCCAGGTACCGCCGTCCCCAGATCACCGCCACCGTGCGCAGCGTCCCCAGCGACACGTCCGCGATCCGCGCCAGCACGATCAGCACACAGTTGAGGACCAGTTCCCAGTTCATGCCGGCGCCCGGCGGCCGAGGCGCTCAACGCCGCGAAAGCTGCGCCTCCGTGAATCGGCGGATCGACTCCCGCACCTCATGCTCTGCTTCTTCAACGCCCCTCCAGCCGCCCGACTCCACCACAACCCCCTCCAGCGCCTTGTACGTCGTGAAAAAGTGCTCGACCTCACGCAGGTAGTGGCTCGGCACGTCCTCCAGCGTGTGATACTCCGCGAACAGCGGGTCCGTGTTCGGAACCCCCAGCAGCTTGAAGTCGTCACGCCCCTTGTCCCGCATCCGGAACATCCCGATCACCCGCGCCTCGATCAGGCACCCGCAGAACGTCGCCTCGTTCACCATCACCAGGATGTCCAGAGGGTCGCCGTCGTCCGCCAGAGTCTGCGGCACAAACCCGTAATCGCCCGGATAGTGCGACGCCGAGTACAGATACCGATCAAGCTTGATCAGCCCCGTCTTCTTGTCCAGCTCGAACTTCGACCTCCGACCCTTCGGGATCTCGATAATCGCGTTGACAGCGTGGGGGATGTTCTTGCCCGGCGAGATGTGCGCCAGGTCGCGGCGTTGCAGCATGAGCGTGAACCCTCCAGCAGGGCCACGCAGAGTAGCGGATCGCCCCGCCCCACCCCATCCCCGCACCCCATCCCGCGCCCGCCCCGCTCGCCCAGCCCCGCCTCAGCGCGGCGCCGACCCCGCCGCCACGAACTCGATCGGGATCACCGCCTCCGCCACCGCTCCGCTCGTTTCGTCACGCACCGACACCTTCAGCCGGTACGCCCCCACCCCCAGCGTCGCCGGAAGCGAGACGCGCTCCGTCGTGTAAAAGTCTCGCCGCTTCTTCCGGGAGAACTCCGAGACCCCCTCGAACCCGCGCCGCCACACCACCGACTCGCCGCTGCTCGACGCGTGCGTCAGCGTGAGCTCCTGCGACAGGCTCACCAGGAACCCCTCGGCCCCGCCCCGCGTCGTCGGCGCGTGGGCGTGATTGACCAGCTCCGTGTAGATCAGGAACAGCACGGGTTTGCCCGCAGTGAACACGTAAGGCCCGCCCGCGTCGCGCCGCGACAGCTCGTTGAACATCCCGAAGCCGTCGATCCGCGTGCACAGCCGAGCATCAGCCACCGCGATCGACTCCTCCGCGCGCAGCCGCTCCGCCAGCTCGACCACCTTGTCCGCCAGGGGCCGGACGTCGCTCTCGTGCTTCAGGTTCTCCCGCGCCGCGCCGATCAGTTCCCGCCACGACTCCAGAAACTGCTTCTCCCGGGGCGTCAGGTTCGACGCCTCGGGCGCCGCCCCGGCGGACGCACCGGACACCAGCTCCAGCGCCGCCAGACGGATCAGCGCGCCCACCGGCGAGTCCGACGCGCTCGCCTGCGACTCCAGCTCCGACGCCAGCGCCCGGAGAACGTCCTCGCGCGACAGCGGTGGGGGCCCGGC
>JANRJV010000003.1:0-33241 GCA_033763795.1 Planctomycetota bacterium | reverse complement strand
CGTAACGGGCACGGCTGGGGCATTCCGTCCCCGCCCCCCCACCCCGGGGGGGATGGGCTGAGGCCGGGTTGCCCGGGGTCGGGGTGGTGGTATACTCTCTCCCCCACCGCTCCGGAAGGGTTCCGGTGTGGTGGACAAGTCCCGAGCACCGTTGACCACCGCGTCCCGTCCCTCTCCTTGGCCGGAAGGGGCTGTCCAGGCTCGATCGTGAGCCGGGGCCGGTGGAAGGTGGAGAAATCATGGCCAAGAAGAAAGAAGTCGTCACGTCGTTCAAGGTCATGGCGCCCGCGGGCGCTGCGACCCCCGGTCCGCCGCTGGGCCCCGCGCTGGGCGGCAACGGCGTGAACCCCGGCCAGTTCATCCAGCAGTTCAACGCAGCGACGGCGCCCATGAAGGGGCGGATCGTGGGCTGCGTGATCACGGTCTACAACGATCGCTCGTTCGACTTCGTGATCAAGAGCTCGCCGGCGTCCGAGCTGCTGCGTCTGGCGGCCAAGCTCGAGAAGGGTTCGGCGACTCCCAACTCCAACAAGGTCGGGAAGGTCACTCGGGCTCAGGTGAAGCAGATCGCCGAGGAGAAGATGTCCGACCTGAACGCCGGTTCGGTCGAGGCGGCGATGCGCATGATCGAAGGCTCCGCCCGCTCGATGGGCATCGTGGTGGAGGGCTGATCCATATGGGCAAGATCGCCAAGAAGAAGCTGAACCTGACGGGCGGGAAGCGTCACCGGTCGAACCTCGAGGCTCGTCCCTCGGGCGTGATGGACGTGGCGTCGGCGGTGGCGGCGCTGAAGAAGTTCAAGGCGCCGAAGTTCGATCAGACGGTCGACTGCGTGATGGTGCTGGGAGTGGACACCAAGCAGCCCGACCAGAACATCCGCGGCTCGGTGGCGCTGCCCAAGGGCATCGGCAAGAGCAAGCGCGTGGTGGCGTTCTGCGGGGCCGAGTCCGAGAAGGCGTGCCTCGAGGCCGGCGCGGTTCGCGCGGGCGGCGAGGAGCTGGCGCGCGACATCGAGAAGGGCTGGATGGACTTCGACGTGGCGATCGCGACTCCCGACATGATGCGGGTGATCGCGAAGCTGGGCCGCGTGCTGGGTCCCAAGGGCCTGATGCCCTCTCCGAAGGCGGGGACGGTGACGGCCGACATTGTTCGGGGCGTCAAGGAATACTCCGCGGGCAAGGTCGAGTACCGCACGGACAAGGGCGGGAACGTGCAGGTCCCGATCGGCAAGATGAGCTTCGCCGAGGCGGACCTTGCGGCGAACCTCGCGCACTTCATCCACACCATCGAGACGTCGCGTCCCTCGTCCGTCAAGGGCGTGTACATCAAGAAGATCGCGATCAGCGGCTCGATGACTCCCAGCGTCCTGGTCACCCCGCCTGTCGCGGTCGCCGCGTCCTAACCCCTTCGAGAGAAAGCAGGACGAGCCATGAGCAAAGCCGTCAAGAATCTGATGATCCGCGACTACCAGCAGAAGCTGGCGGGGGTCAACGACGCGGTGGTGATCTCGATCCGCGGCGTGACATCGAACGACACGATGAAGCTGCGTCACGAGCTGCGGAAGAAGCAGGTGCGCGTGACGGTCGTGCGGAACAACCTGGCGAACCAGGCGTTCAAGGGCACGCCGCTGGCGGCGATCGAGCCGCTGATGGCGGGTCCGTCGGCGCTGGCGTACGGGGCCGAGAGCGTCGTCGACGTGGCGCGGACGATCATGGAGTGGGCGGGCAAGGTCGACAAGCTGGAGCTCAAGGGAGCGGTGCTGGACGGCGTGCTCTTCAAGGGCAAGGCCGGGATCGAGCAGCTCTCGAAGTTCCCCACGCGGGGCGAGGCGCTGGCGACGACCGTGACGCTGATCCTGAGCCCCGCCCGCAAGGTCCTCGGCCAGATCAAGGGCCCGGGTGGCAAGGTGATGGGGATCGTCAAGTCCGTGGAAGAGAAGCTGGAGAAAGGCGAAGCGATCGCGAAGATCGGGTGAGGCGGGCGCGGGCAGCGTGCGGCGCGCTCGGGGCGTGTCGCGGTCGCTCTCTTCCCTCCGGCCCGTGTGGCCCGTATACTTTCCGCCCCTATTTGGGACTTTCTGACTGGCCCGCCTGGCGGGTTAAAGGTCGAGCGTCTCGGCCCCTCTCGGGAAGACCGTTACGAAAGGCAGTTTGAACATGGCAGATATGTCGACCATCAGCGACAAGGTGAAACAGCTCGGCGACTCGATCGCGGGGCTGACGCTCAAGGAAGCCGTGGATCTGGGGACGTACATGAAGGAGGCCTACGGCATCGAGGCCGCGGCCGCGGGGGCCGTGATGGTCGCCGGCGGCGGTGGCGGCGGTGGCGGCGGGGCGGCTCCGGCTGCTGAAGAGAAGAGCACGTTCGACGTGGTTCTCAAGAGCGGCGGTGCGAACAAGATCCAGGTGATCAAGGTCGTGCGCGAGCTGACGGGCCTTGGCCTGAAGGAAGCCAAGGACCTGGTCGAGGGTGCTCCCAAGCCCGTCAAGCAGGGCCTGGCCAAGGACGAAGCGGAGAAGATCAAGAAGAGCCTCGAAGAGTCGGGCGCCCAGGTCGAGCTGGCGTAAGGCTTTTGTACGGATTGCGAAGGGGGCGTCCTTCGGGGCGCCCCTTTTTCATCCCCGGAGGCTTGTGCTGCAAGTTCCATGCCGATCCGGTCTGGGAGGACTTGCAAACTTGTATTTGGATGGCTACAGTCGCGGGCTTTGAC
Source organism: Planctomycetota bacterium (assembly GCA_033763795.1). Taxonomy (GTDB): domain Bacteria; phylum Planctomycetota; class Phycisphaerae; order Phycisphaerales; family UBA1924; genus JAEUIV01. The sequence goes on along the minus strand of JANRJV010000003.1, from coordinate 30,531 downwards.
GCGTGCCGGTGCCACACACACTTTTCACCATCTGATGTAATCGGACCGTCCGTGCGGCGTGGGGCGCGTGCGGGGCGGTCGGTTTGTCGATGCGAGGGCAACTGATGGTCGCGAGGAACGTGCGCGATTTTTCCAAGCGGGGCGACACGATCGCCGTGCCCGACCTGACGATCGTTCAGGGCCAGGCGTACGACCGCTTTCTCCAGCTCGAGATGGGCCCGCACGAGCGCAACACGCGCTTCGGGCTCGAGGCGCTGCTGCGCGAGATCTTCCCGATCGAGAGCTACGACGGGACGATGTCGCTGGAGTACGCCTATTACACGCTGGAGGAGCCCCGATACACGCCCGACGAGTGCCGCGAGCTGCGGCTGACGTACGGGCGTCCGTTCCGCGTCGCGCTGCGTCTGAAGCGGCAGAACCACCCGGAGATTCCCGAGGAGGAGATCTACCTCGGCGAGATCCCGATCATGATGGGCGGGGGCGAGTTCATCGTCAACGGCGCCGAGCGCGTGATCGTGAGCCAGCTGCACCGCTCGCCGGGCGTCGACTTCTCGATCGTGTCGTCGGAGGCGGACCGCCCGCTGCACTCGGCGCGGGTGATCCCCGAGCGCGGCTCGTGGATCGAGCTGGAGGTCACGAAGAAAGACGTCCTGGTCATGCGGATCGACCAGTCGACGAAGCTTGCGGCGACGACGTTCCTGCGGTGCCTCGACGAGTCGATCAGCAACAGCGCGGCGATCCTGAGCCTCTTCTATCAGATCGAGGAGCTGGCGGCGGACAAGGTGCGGCCCGAGCACTGGGCGGCCGAGTCGATCATCGACCTGGAGACGGGCGAGGAGCTGGTGCACGTCGGGTCGCAGATCGGCGACAACATCGAGAAGATCCTCAAGAGCAACCTGAAGGCGGTCCGGGTGATCCAGAACCCGTCGGACCCGCTCATCCTGAACACGGTGGCGGAGGAGCGGCTCGATCAGTTCAACGAGCAGGCCAAGAGCGAGTTCGAGGCGTCGCTGCTGAAGATCTACACGCGTCTGCGTCCGGGCAACCCGCCGCAGGTCGAGAAGGCGCGGCAGCTTTTCGCGGAGAAGTTCCTGGACGAGAACCGGTACCGGCTGGGGAAGGTCGGCCGGTTCCGGATCAACCGCAAGTTCGACCTGAAGGTGCCCGAGACCGAGATGTTCATCCGCGCGGAGGACTTCCTGCGGGTGATCCAGTACATCCTGGACCTGCGTTCCAAGCGTCCGGACCCCAAGACGGGGCGGCCCATCGCGCAGGTCGACGACATCGATCACCTGGGCAACCGCCGGCTGCGCACGCTGGACGAGCTGGCGTGCGAGGAGATGCGCAAGGGCTTCCTGAAGCTGCGGCGGACGGTGCAGGAGCGCATGAGCGTCAAGGAGCCCGACGAGCTGACCAAGATCGCGGATCTGGTCAACTCCAAGAGCATCTCGAGCGCGATCGACTTCTTCTTCGGGCGGTCCGAGCTGTCGCAGGTCGTCGACCAGACGAATCCGCTGTCGTCGCTGGTCCACGAGCGGCGTTTGTCGGCGCTGGGCCCGGGCGGCCTGAACCGCAAGCGCGCGGGCTTCGAGGTGCGCGACGTCCACATCTCGCACTACGGGCGCATCTGCCCCATCGAGACCCCCGAAGGCACGAACATCGGCCTCATCGCCTCGCTGGGCATCTACGCGGGGATCGATGAGTACGGCTTCCTGCTGACCCCCTACCGCGAGGTCAAGGAGGGCAAGCTGACGGGCAAGATCGTGCAGCTCCGGGCCGACGAGGAGATGAAGGCGATCCTGGCGCCCTCTGAGAGCCTCGACGAGGACAAGAAGCTGCGCAAGGGAGCGATCCTGGCGCGGGTCGACGGCGAGCTGGCCGAGATCGACTCGGCGGAGGTCAACTTCGTCGACATCTCGCCCAAGCAGCTGGTGGGCGTCTCGGCGGCGCTGATCCCCTTCCTCGAGCACGACGACGCCAACCGCGCGCTGATGGGTTCGAACATGCAGCGGCAGGCGGTGCCCCTGATCACGAGCGAGCCGCCCTGCGTGGCGACGGGTCTCGAGAAGGACATCGGCAAGAACTCGGGCATGGTGATCCGCGCCAAGAACGCGGGGACCGTGACGAACGTCGACGGGCAGCGGATCATCATCGACAACGCCGACGAGTACGTGCTGCGGAAGTACGTCGGCCTGAACGAGCGGACGTGCCTGAACCAGAAGCCGCGGGTCAAGCCCGGGCAGAAGGTCGCCAAGGGGCAGGTCATCGCGGACGGCGCGTCGACGCTGAACGGCGAGCTGGCGATCGGGAAGAACGTGCTGGTCGCGTTCAACACGTTCGACGGCTACAACTTCGAGGACGCGATCGTCATCTCCGAGCGGCTGGTGCGGGACGACGTCTTCACGTCGATCCACATCGACTCGTTCGACGTCGAGATCCGCGAGACCAAGCTGGGGCGCGAGGAGTTCACGCGCGACATCCCCAACGTCTCGGAGAAGATGCTGCGCAACCTCGATGAGCACGGCATCATCCGGATCGGCGCGCGGGTCCAGCCCGGCGACATCCTGGTGGGCAAGGTCTCTCCGAAGTCAAAGAGCGAGCTGACCCCCGAAGAGAAGCTGCTGCACGCGATCTTCGGCCGGGCGGGCGAGGACGTGAAGAACGACTCTCTCGAGGTCCCGGCGGGCAAGGAGGGCATCGTCATCGGTACGCGGCGGTTCAGCCGGCGCGTGCACATGAACGAGGAGCAGAAGAAGCAGCTCAAGAAGGACATGGACACCTACGCGGCGGACATGGACAACCAGACGATCCAGGTCTTCCGCCAGATGGTGCGTGCGATCAACGACGCGGCGGGCACGGAACTGGTCGACCCCTCGACCCGCCAGAAGGTCGGCGCGTCGGACATCCCCGCGGTCATCCTGGAGCAGATCCAGAACTTCGACCTGAAGTGGATCAAGGGCGGCAAGGAGTCCAAGCAGACGACCGAGACGATCTACGGGCAGTTCTGGCCCCGCATCCAGGCGATGCGCAAGGAGAAGGAGCGCAAGCTGGCGCACATGAAGCGCGGCGACGAGCTCCCCTCGGGCGTGCTCGAGATGGTGAAGGTGTACATCGCCACCAAGCGTCCGCTGTCGGTGGGCGACAAGATGGCGGGCCGCCACGGGAACAAGGGCGTCATCGCCCGCATCGTGAAGGACGAGGACCTGCCCTTCCTCGAGGACGGGTCGCCGGTGGACATCCTGCTGAACCCGCTGGGCGTGCCCAGCCGCATGAACGTGGGTCAGATCCTCGAGACGCACCTGGGTTGGGCGGCGCAGATTCTGGGGTTCCAGGCGGTGACGCCGGTCTTCGACGGTGCGACGGAGGACGAAGTTCACGCCGCGGTGCACGAGGCGAACGAGCACATCTCGTCGAAGGCGGGCCGGTACGAGTCCGAGGGCTCGCACCCGGCGCCCCGCGAGATCATGGCGCGCATGCCGCGGGGTGGGAAGATCCAGCTGTTCGACGGGCGCACGGGCGAGCCGTTCAAGCAGCGGACGACCGTCGGATACATGTACCTGCTGAAGCTGCACCACCTTGTCGACGACAAGATCCACGCGCGTGCGACGGGCCCCTACTCGCTGATCACGCAGCAGCCCCTGGGCGGCAAGGCCCGAACGGGCGGCCAGCGTTTCGGCGAGATGGAGGTGTGGGGTCTGGAGGCCTACGGCGCGGCGTACGTGCTGCAGGAGCTGCTGACCGTCAAGTCCGACGACGTGGAAGGCCGAACCAAGATCTACGAGTCCATGGTGAAGGGCTCGAACACGCTGGAGGCGGGGATGCCCGTCGCCTTCGACGTGCTGTGCAACGAGATCAAGGGTCTGGGCATGAACATCACGCTGGGCAAGCGTGAGACCGAGACCGCGAGTCTGCTGTAAGCCTGGGGTGCCCGTCGAGTGGCACCGAACGAACCCGCCGCACGCCGCCGGCCCACCCGGGCCCGCTCTGCTGGAAGAGATCCGCCATGAAGACCACGCTGAAGCTCACCGTTCTGGCCCTGTTCCTGGCTTCTCCCGCCGTGCTCGCTCAGTCCAAGCCGGCCGAGAAGCAGCCGACGTCCGCGACGGCCCCGGCCGCGGCGGAGGCCACTCAGGAGACGTCCGAAGGCGCCGTGAAGCTGTTCGTCGCCGCGATGAAGAAGGGCGATTTCCACCGCGTCGTCGAGCTGACCGACCCCGGGTCGGTGGCGTACAACGACCTTCAGGAGATGGCCGCGGCGATGGACCCCGAGACGGCCAACCCCAACATCCAGAAGGCCGAGCTGGACATCATCCGCGACTTCTTCACGAAGCCCTGGCAGGACGTCGAGCACAAGCTGGTGGCCGAGCAGGGGCACCGGGCGCAGTTCAAGCTGCACTTCTACACGACGGACGCGCAGAGCAAGCAGCGCAAGCTGACGGGCGAGCGGACCGTCGACCTCAACCAGTTCGAGGGTCAGTGGCGCGTGCTGGTTTCTCCCGACCTGATGCGTCCCTCGGCGCCGGCGTCCACCCCGACGGCGCCGGCCCAGTCGTCGGAGCCCTCGGACAAGCCGGCCGAGAAGCCCGCCGATCAGCAGTGATCCCGCCCGGGGTCGTCGCACGCGTGCGGCGGCCGCCGGCGTTCCCCGTTCCCCGCGCCTCTGTGTCTGCCGCTCCATGACGCGCCGTGCCCGCAGTCGCGGGCCGGTGCCGCATCATCACCCCCCAGAGGGTTCACGCAACCATGACAACCATGCCCGAGTCCGTCTTTGACCGCGTCAACGACTTCAGCTCGGTGAAGATCACGCTCGCGTCGCCCAACGACATCCGTTCGTGGTCCTTCGGCGAGGTCAAGAAGCCCGAGACGATCAACTATCGCACGTACCGCCCCGAGAAGGACGGCCTGTTCTGCGAGCGGATCTTCGGCCCCGAGCGCGACTACGAGTGCGCGTGCGGCAAGTACAAAGGGACGAAGTTCAAGGGGATCATCTGCGACCGCTGCGGCGTGAAGGTGACGCACTCGCGCGTCCGCCGCAAGCGCATGGGCCACATCAACCTGGCGGCGCCGATCGTCCACATCTGGTTCTTCAAGGCGATGCCCTCGCGGCTGGGCAACTTGCTGGCGATGAAGACCGGCGACCTCGAGAAGGTCATTTACTTCCAGGACTACGTGGTCGTTGACCCGGGCGACACCGAGCTGACCTTCAAGCAGCTCCTGACCGAGGACGAGCACCGGGCCGCCCTCCAGAAGTACGGCAACGCGTTCAAGGCCCTCATGGGCGCCGAGGCGGCCCGCGAGCTCATCGAGCGCACGGACCTGACCGCCCTGGCGACCGACCTGCGCAACCAGATCCGCGACACACGCTCCAAGCAGAAGCTCAAGGACCTCGCCAAGCGGCTGAAGATCGTCGAGCAGATCCGCAACTCGGAGAACGATCCGTCCTGGCTGATCATGGACGTGATCCCGGTCATCCCGCCCGACCTGCGCCCGCTGGTGCTGCTGGAGAGCGGCAACTTCGCGACCAGCGACCTGAACGACCTCTACCGCCGCATCATCAACCGCAACAACCGCCTGAAGAAGCTGATGGACCTCAACGCCCCCGAGGTCATCATCCGCAACGAGAAGCGCATGCTGCAGCAGGCGGTCGATGCGCTGTTCGACAACAACCGCTGCCGCCGGCCCGTGCTGGGCTCGTCGAACCGGCCGCTGAAGTCGCTGACCGACATGGTCAAGGGCAAGCAGGGCCGCTTCCGCGAGAACCTGCTGGGCAAGCGCGTCGACTATTCGGCGCGTTCGGTCATCGTCGTCGGCCCGGAGCTGAAGCTGCACCAGTGCGGCCTGCCCAAGAAGATCGCGCTGGAGCTCTACCAGCCGTTCATCATCCGCAAGCTCAAGGAGCACGGCCTGGCGGACACGATCAAGAGCGCCAAGCGCATGCTGGAGCGGCGTGACCCCGAGGTGTGGGACATCCTCGAGGAGGTCATCTACCAGCACCCCGTGCTTCTGAACCGCGCGCCGACGCTGCACCGGATGGGCATCCAGGCGTTCGAGCCCGTGCTGGTCGAGGGCAACGCGATCAAGATCCACCCGCTGGTGTGCACGGGGTTCAACGCCGACTTCGACGGCGACCAGATGGCCGTCCACCTGCCGCTCTCGGTCGAGGCGCAGGCGGAGGCGCACGTGCTGATGCTCAGCACGCACAACATCTTCTCCCCCGCCAACGGCAACCCGATCATCTCGCCCAGCCAGGACATCGTGCTGGGCGTCTACTTCATCACGGTCATCGATGACGAGGCGTCGAAGGAGCCCTCGACGCTGCGGCACTTCAAGGACCGGCGCGAGGCGATGCTCGCGTTCGAGCACGGGTCGATCGGGATCCACCAGCCGATCGTGGTGCGCGTCGACGGGTTCGACGAGATCGTGACTGCGCAGAAGGGCCCGGCCGAGTCGATGCCCGCCAACCGCCGCGTGGTGACGACGGCGGGCCGCGTGCTCTTCTCCGACATCCTGGCGCCGGGCATGCCCTTCTACAACTGCGCCCTGGGCAAGAAGGGCGCCGCGCGCGTCATCGACGACACGTACGCCTACGCGGGCCGGGCCGCGACGATCGACTTCCTGGACCGTCTCAAGGAGACGGGATTCCGGTGGTCGACGCTGGCGGGCATCTCTTTCGGCATCACGGACCTGCGCATCCCCGAGGCCAAGCACACGCTGCTCGAAGAATCGCAGAAGAAGGCCGACCGCATCCGCAAGAACTACGAGCGCGGCATCATCACCGAGCGCGAGCGCTACCGGCAGCTCCTGGACATCTGGGCCCACTGCCGCGAAGAGATCACCAAGAAGCTCATCGAGACGCTCAAGAGCGACCGCCGCGACGAGAACGGCAACGAGGTCTCGATCGAGCAGAAGGCCGGCAAGCGCTACCTGAACCCCGTGTACCTGATGTCCGACTCGGGCGCCCGCGGCAACGTGTCGCAGGTGCAGCAGCTGGCGGGCATGCGGGGCCTGATGGCCAAGCCCTCGGGCGAGATCATCGAGACGCCCATCCGCGCCAACTTCCGCGAGGGGCTGACGGTGCTCGAGTACTTCTCCTCGACGCACGGCGCCCGCAAGGGTCTGGCCGACACGGCGCTCAAGACCGCCGACTCGGGCTACCTGACGCGCAAGCTGTGCGACGTGGCGCAGTCGGTCATCGTCAACGAGCAGGACTGCGGGACGACGCGCGGCGTCGTCAAGCGGGCCCTGTACAAGGGCGAGGAGGTCGACGTCCCGCTGCGTGACCAGATCAACGGACGCGTCTCGCGCCAGACGATCATCAACCCCGTCACGGATGAGGTGATCGTCCGCGAGAACGAGGTCGTGACCATCGACGCGGCGCTGAAGGTCGAGGAGATCGGCATCGAGCAGGTGCTCGTCCGCTCGCCCCTGACCTGCGACTCGGCCCGCGGGTGCTGCGCTCTGTGCTACGGCATGGACATGTCCACCAGCCGCATGGTCGAGGAGGGCCTGGCGGTCGGGATCATCGCGGCGCAGTCGATCGGCGAGCCGGGCACGCAGCTGACGATGCGCACGTTCCACACGGGCGGCGTCGCGACGACCAAGCTCGTCGAGACCAACATCCTCGCGACGCAGGCCGGCAGCGTCGAGCTCCGCGACTGCAACGAGGTCATCACCAAGAACGAGCACGGCGACGAGGTGCTGATCGCGCTGAAGCGCAACGGCGAGATCCTCGTGGTCGACTCGCGGGGCCGCGAGCTCGAGAAGTACAAGGTCCCCTACGCGGCGGAGATCATGGTCCGCCCCGGGCAGACGGTGAAGCGCGGCGATCAGCTGGTCAAGTGGGACCCCCACCGCGTCCCCATCCTCGCGGAGAAGGACGGCAAGGTCCGCTATGTCGACATCGATCTCAACGAGACGGTCCGCGAGGAGGACGCCGGCAAGGGCCAGAAGGCGCTCGTGGTCATCGAGCACAAGGGCGAGAAGCACCCGCAGATCGTCATCGAGGACGAGACCGGCAAGATCCTCGACTTCCACTTCCTGCCCGCCAAGGCGCGCATCGAGGTGGTCGACGGGTCGATGGTCAAGGCCGGACAGATGCTCGCGCGTCAGCCCCGGGCCGCCCAGGGCTCGCACGACATCACGGGCGGTCTGCCCCGCGTGACGGAGATCTTCGAGGCCCGCAAGCCCAAGGACCCGGCGATCATGGCCGAGATCTCGGGCATGGTCGAGATCCACTCCGACAAGCGCAAGGGCAAGATGACCATCCGGATCATCTCCGACTCGGGTATCGAGAAGGACCATCACGTCCCGCAGGACAAGCACCTGCTCGTGCACGCGGGTGACCACGTGACGGCGGGCGATCCGCTGATCGACGGCCCGCTCGTGCCGCACGACATCCTGCGCATCAAGGGCGAGGACGCGCTCTACACGTACATGCTCGACGAGGTGCAGAACGTCTACCGTGCGCAGGGCGTGGTGATCAACGACAAGCACATCGAGGTCATTCTGGCGCAGATGCTCCGCAAGGTCCGCATCGAGAACCAGGGCGACACGGACTTCCTGCCGCACGAGGTCGCCGACAAGATCGCGTTCCGCCGAAAGAATCAGCAGACGATGGACATGGGCATCGTCACGGATGCGGGCGGGACGACGCTGCAGATCGGCCAGCTGGTCTCCAAGCACGAGATCAAGGAGGCCAACGCCAAGGCCGAGGCCGCGGGCAAGCCCATCGCCAAGGCCAAGCGTGCCAAGCCCGCCACGGGCCGGACGCTGCTGCTGGGCATCACCAAGGCCTCGCTGCAGAGCGACTCGTTCCTCTCGGGCGCGTCGTTCCAGGAGACCACCAAGGTGCTGACGGAGGCCTCGCTCAAGGGCGCGGTCGACGAGCTGATCGGCCTGAAGGAGAACGTGCTGCTGGGTCACCTGATCCCGGCGGGCACGGGCTTCCGGATCTATCAGCAGATCCGTCCCAAGCTGCTGGCCGAGCCGCCCGTCGCGGAGGAAGAGGACGTTGCCGAGGCGATGGCCGAGGCCGCGGCCAAGGCGGAGGCGCTCGGCGCCGTCCGCGAGGAGCCGAGCCACCTGAACATCCAGGTGGGCGAGATCCTGATCGGCGAGCCCGGCGCGGCGGCGGCGCCCGGCAGCAACCCGGCCTGATCATCGGCCGGAAAACTCAGCGTGTTTCCTCAAGCGCGGGCCCACCTCGGGCCCGCGTTTTTCTGCGCGCCGGCCGCGCTGCCTACGCTCATCCATGCTGTCGCGCGTGTTCGTCGACCTGAACTCCTACTTCGCCTCCGTCGAGCAGCAGGAGAGGCCCGAGCTTAGGGGCAAGCCGGTCGCGATCGTTCCCGTCGAGACGGATTCGACCTCGTGCATCGCTGCGAGCTACGAGGCCAAGGCGTTCGGGGTCAAGACGGGGACGCGCGTGGGCGATGCCCGGCGCATGTGCCCCGATCTGCTGCTGGTGCGCTCGCGGCACCGGGTCTACATCGAGTATCACCACCGGATTCTCGCGGCGGCGGACACGGTGCTGCCCGTCGAGCAGGTTCACTCGATCGATGAGTTCTCATGCCGGCTCAAGGGGACCGAGCGGCAGACGGACACGGCGGTCGAGCTCGCGCGGCGGCTCAAGCGGGCCATCGCGTTGCAGGTCGGCGAGTGTCTCCGCTGCTCCATCGGCATCGCGCCCAACCGTTTCCTCGCGAAGGTCGCGAGCGACATGCAGAAGCCCGACGGGCTTGTGGTGATCGACACCGCCGACCTCCCCGGCGCGCTGGAGGGGCTGGACCTGACGGACCTCCCCGGGCTGGGCCCGCGGAAGAACGTTCGGCTGCGGTCGCGGGGCGTGCACACGGTCGCGCAGCTGTGCGCGCTGGACGAGAACGCGATGTACGCGCTGTGGGGCTCGATCGTGGGGCGTTTCTGGTTCCATTACCTGCGCGGCAACGAGGTGGGCGAGAGCCCCACGCATCGCCGCTCGATCAGCCATCAGCACGTGCTGCCCCCCGCGCTGCGCACGCCGGAGGGCGCTCGGTCGATCTGCATCAAGCTGCTGCACAAGGCGGCGTCGCGGGCCCGGAGCCTCGGGTACTGCGCGCGGCGGCTGTCGCTCAACATCAAGCATATCGGCGCGCCTCCACACCGCGCGCACACGACGTTCCACGAGACCAGCGACACGCTCTCGCTGGTTGAGGCGTTCGCGTCACTGTGGGGCCGCTGGAAGCCGGCGACGCCGCTGCGCGTCGGCGTGGCGCTGGAGGACCTGGTGCCGCGATCCTCGGCGACGCTGCCGCTCTTTGCGCAGGACGCCCGGCGGGCCAAGCTCTCGCAGGCGATGGACGCGATCAATCGCAAGCTGGGGCGCGATGCGGTGTACCTGGGCGTCACGCAGGATGTTCGCCAGAGCGCGCCGACACGGATCGCGTTCAACCACATCCCGGACCTCTCGTTGCCCGAGACGTCGGGGACGGACGACGAACTGGACGAGGGGGCGCCCGGGCGGCACCCGCGCTGACACGCGGGCGCGCTGGTGCCGGACCAAAGGGGTTTTCCCCGGCTTTCAGGCGGTTTCTGGATAATCTTGAACTGTGCGCCCGTCGTGCGGCCTGACGACGCTTGTCCATGGGTCGTCCCTCGCGTGCTGATTGCCCGGGGAGTGAACCGCGTGGGCGTGCCGAAGGGCCGCCACATCGCGGACACGGAATTCTGTCACCATCATGTATCAAGGAATGGAAGTCATGAAACGCTCTGATTGGTGTGGTTCTTCGTTCTGCCGCCCGGCCGTCCTGCTCGCCGCGCTCGCGGGCGTGACGGTGGCGGCGCCGGCCCTGGCCCGTCCGTGCACGTGGTCGATCGGCTCGGTGCAGAACGGCTTCGTGCCCGACTTCGACCAGAAGCGCGAGAACGGGCCCTTGTTCTGGAACGGGTCCGAGTTCGTGTTCATCCCCGCCGGTCTGCCGGGCGAGGGCGAGGCGTACTGCTCTCCCAGCTCGCACATCAACTGGATGGCGTACTTCGCCAACCACGGCTTCCCGGGGCTGATGCCCGGCGGGTCCTCGCCCTCCTTCCAGTCGCAGTCGGAGTACGAGACCGTGACGGCGGCGATCGCCGAGCTCGGCGCCGACATGCAGACGCATCCGACGGGCGGGACCACCTGCTGCGGGACGTCCGGCATGATTGAGTATCTCGACCGGCGCGCCCCGGGGAAGTTCATCGTTTCGGCGTTCTCCGCCAAGCAGCTCTACGCGCCGTCGATCAACGACCTGGCGTTCTGCGTTCTCGCGGGCGGATACGTCTGCCCGTTCATCGGCTGGTACGCGGTCGACTCGGGCGGCCCCAACCAGTACTACAAGGACGGCGGCCACGTCATCACCATGGTCGGCCTCGAGGGCTGGTGCGGCGGCGATCGGAAGATCAAGGTCCGCGACCCCGGCAACGGCGACTCGAATCGCCAGGCGCAGGCCACCTTCGCCACCAACACCTACGAGGTCGAGCAGCTCCCCGGCTTCTTCGCCGACAACGACGGCAACGGCGGCATCCAGGTCTTCTATCAGCGCACGCACGAGAAGTTCGTGGGCTACGGCTCGCCGGGGCTGCTCAACGGGTATCGCGTGATCGTGCCGAAGGCGGGCGTCACGCTCTCGCCGCTGAGCGAGTCGCTGAGCCTGCGGCGGCCCGTCCAGCTCACGAGCGGCGCCAACCCGACGCACGCCGAGATCGGCGGCTTCGTCGAGATCGCGGCGGTGGAGCCCGCGTCCGAGCCCTTCTTCGCGTACGTGGTCGAGAACGTGCCGGGCCAGAACGGTCCGACGAGCGTCGTGTGGCGCGTACCGCTGCTGGATGATGCGGCCGCGGCACTGGGACCGGGGGGTCGAGTTCGCGTGTTCGACGGAACGACCGTTCGTGCCGTGGCCTCGGGACGGGGCCGGGAGCTGTACATCATCGCCGGCTCATACGGCGGCACCGGCGCCGGAGCGGGGGCGGGAGCCGCGGGACCGGCCGTCGTCCGTCTGCTCGACGGGACCACGGCGGCGGTCGCCATCCCCTCGCTGCTGCGGAACGCCCGGAAATTCGAGTGCTCCGATCAGACGGACACGCTCATTCTGCTGGACGCGACAAGCCGCAAGCTGGGCGTTCTGAACACGGGGAACTTCGAGGCCGGCTTCACACTCCTTGATCTTCCCACCGCCGTCGCGCTGGACGGCGAGGAATACCTCAGCACCTCGCCCCGTGACGGCAGCATCTGGATCCGCAGCAAGAACTCGCCGAACGCCTACAACATCATCATCGATCGTGCGGCGGGCGCGGTGCTCCGCGCCACGGCGAATCTTCCGGCTCTGGCCGGCTCCGAAGGACTGGACGTGCAGTTCGTCCCGCCCCTGGGGGATCAACTGCTGGTCGTGAAGGACGGCGTGGTGGCGGAATTCGCGCGGAACACCGCGGGCGGCTGGGGCCCGGCCGCAACGTCCGACTTCGCGGGCACCCCGGCCCGCGGCGGCATCCAGCTCACGCGCTCGCGGACCAATCACGACGCGTCGTTCATGGAAGGGCCGTCGTCCCGCGAGGTCCTGCCCACCGCGTTCGCCCCCAACGAGTACGACTGCCCGGGTGATGTCGACCTGGACGGCATGGTCGCCTTCTCCGACATCACGGCGACGCTCTCCCAGTGGGGCTCGGTCGAAGAGACGAACGCCGACTCGGACGCCAGCGGGTCGGTGGGCTTCGGCGACCTGACGAAGGTTCTGCAGAACTGGGGTCCCTGCCGCTGATCGGGCTCGGTTGGAACAACGGCATCTCTGAATCCTGATCCAACGCCGGCGCCCTCGGACCTCCGAGAGCGCCGGTTTTTCATTGGTCGGCGGCCGGGCGCTCTCCCGCGCTTCTACGATCTGGACGTGCCCGACGACCCCGATCATCCGGTGCTCGACGCCGACGGCTTCGCGCCCGCCGAGTCGCCCCCTGCGTTCGAGAGCGAGACGCGCGAGTCCCGACTGGCGCGGCTGCTGGCTCGCGCGCGGTCGCTGCCGGCGGCGCCGGGCGTGTACCTGATGAAGGACAGCAAGGGCGTCGTGATCTACGTGGGCAAGGCGGCGAACCTGCCGGACCGCGTGAGCTCGTACTTCGTCCCGTCGGCGGACCTGGGCTTCAAGAAGCAACCCATGCTCGATGTGGTGCACGACCTGGACTTCCTGGTGTGCGAGGGCGAGTGGGAGGCGCTGCTGACCGAGAACCGCCTCATCAAGGACATCCGTCCCCGGTTCAACGTCCGCCTCACAGACGGCAAGAGCTTTCCCTATCTCGTAGTGACACGCAACGAGGACTTCCCCCGCGTGTTCGTCACGCGCAACCCGACCGGGATCGATGAGGACGGCGCAATCCACCCCGAGATGAAGAACGCGCGGGTCATCGGGCCCTTCGTCAACGCGGGGGCGCTTCGCGAGGCCGTCACGCTCCTGCAGCGGGTCTTCAAGTACCGCACGTGCAAGTTGGACATCGTCGAGGCGGACGAGCGCAACCGGTTCTTCAGGCCCTGCCTGCTGTACACGATCGGCCAGTGCACCGCGCCGTGCGCGGCGAAGATCTCCGCCGTCGATTACGGGGCGGACATCGCGCGGTTCCTCAGGTTCATGGAGTCAAAGCGCTCGACGATCCTGCGGGAGATGCGCGACGAGATGAACGCCTCGGCGGAGCGGCTGGACTTCGAGAAGGCGGCGTCGCTCCGCGACCAGATCCGCGCCATCGAGAAGCTCGATGAGCGGGCCCGCCGGTCCGACGGCTGGCAGCCCGAGACCGAGACGGCGTTCATCGATCCGCGCAAGGGCGCGCGGGCGCTCCAGAAGCTGCTGGGGCTCGAGGCCCCGATCCGCTGCATCGAGGCCTTCGACATCGCGCACCTGCAGGGAGGCGAGACCGTCGCGTCAAAGGTGTGCTTCGTCGACGGGCGGCCCCTCAAGAACGAGTACCGCCGCTTCCGCATCCGCTCGGCGGCCAACGACGACTACACCAGTCTCCGCGAGGTCGTCAGCCGCAGGTACCGCGAGGCGGGCGCGGGCAACGAGCTGTACCCCGACGTCATCCTGATCGACGGCGGCCTGGGTCAGCTTCACGCGGCGCTGGAGGCGTTCCAGACGCTCGACATGAAGCCGCCGATGGTCATCTCGCTCGCCAAGAAGGAAGAGCTGATCTTCGTGCAGAAGAAGTCGGAGCCGATCCGCCTGGGCCGGGAGAACGCGGCGCTTCGGCTGTGCCAGGCGATCCGCGACGAGGCCCACCGCTTCGCGCAGCATTACCACCACGTGCTGAGGCGGAAGAAGACCATCGACGAGCCCTGACGCTCCGGTCGCGCCGCGGGGTTCAGGCCGGCCCGTGCGCGAGCCTTCCGGTCCCCGGGGCGACGGTCCGCTTGCCGCAGATCAGCTCGAAGCAGGGCGTCGCCATCAGCGTGGTGACGATGGCCATGATGACCATGACGGAGAAGAGCGTGGGCGTGATGATCTTGGCCTCGAGCCCGATGTTGAGGATGATCAGCTCCATCAGGCCCCGCGCGTTCATGAGGGCGCCGATGCCCAGGGAGTCGCGCCAGGGCTCGCCCGTGGCCCGCGCGGCCAGGGCGCAGGCGGCGAACTTCCCGATGACCGCGGCGGCGAGGATCGCGCCCGCGATCAGCCACAGGTGCACGCTGTCGACGAGCCCGATCCGCGTGTTGAGCCCGGAATAGACGAAGAAAAGCGGGAGGATGAGCACGGTGGTCAGCGGGCCGATCGTCGCCTGCAGCCGGTTGTTGAGCACGCCCCGGGGCATGGCGGCGCCCAGCATGAACGCCCCGAACACGGCGTAGATCCCGATGGCGTCCGTGTACCACGCCGCCAGCATGAGCATCATCAGCACGACCGAGAGCACCCCGGGGGAGAGCGTGTCGCTCCGCTGGGCGATGGGCTCGAGCCGGGCCAGGAGCGCCCGCCCCACGGTGAAGAGCGCCACGGCGTACGCCACACCGCCCCCGATCGCCCAGACCGCGACCTCGGCGTCTCCCTTGAAGCTCGCGAGGACGACGGCGAGGATGCACCACGCCGCCGCGTCATCCGACGAACCCGCGGCGAGCGCCAGCGTGCCCATCCGCGTGCCCGACAGGCCACGCTCGTAGATGATGCGCGCCAGCATCGGGAACGCCGTGATGGACATGGCGGCGCCCATGAAGAGCATGCCCTGCGGGACGGTGACGGCTTCGGTGAACAGCCCCCGGTCGCTCAGGAGGAACGCCGCCAGCCCGCAGCCCAGCGCGAAGGGGGTCGCGATGCCCGCGACCGACACCGCGACGGCGCTGCGCAGACGCGACGTGATGAGCGAGAGGTCGAACTCCAGCCCGACGAGGAACATGTAGAGGACGAGCCCGACCTGCGCGAAGTTGTACAGCACCGTCCGGGACTGAGGCGGGAACACCGACTCGTGAAACTCCGGGAACCACATGCCCAGCAGCGACGGACCCAGCACCACGCCCGCGATCATCTCGCCCACGACCTGGGGCTGGCCCAGCAGCTTCTTGGCGAGCCAGCCGATGGAGCGGCAGGCCAGCAGGATCAGCGTGAGCTGCAGGAACAGCAGGATTGAGATGTTGAAGTTGCTCGTCGGCTCCGGGATGAACATCGCCACCCTCCACGACCCCGACCGCCAACGACCCCTTTGCGAGCGCGTGCGCCGCCGGCGCCGGCGGGCGCGCCGTCTCGATGGTATCGGCTCCCCCGCTTCCTCCCTCCAACGCTTCTCGGTACGCTCGGCGTGATGACCCGTCCGATCATGAGCGCCCTTTCATTCTGTGTTTGCCTGATGGGCGGGTGCGCCGCGAGCGGGACGCAGACGCCGCTGCGGGTCCGGGCGGTGCGGGACGGCACGCCGGTCGCGGCCGCTCATGTCCGCGCCATCCCGATCAGCACGAGCCCCGTGCCGCTGCCGGTCAGCCCGGAAAACCTCGAGCAGTACACGTCGGCCCTCGAGCAATCGGGCGTGACGCGGGCGGACGGGACGCTGCGGCTGGCGCTCTACGACAAGGTGCCGCATCTCGTCGAGGTGATCCCGCCGGCGCTGGGCGAGTGGCCCCAGGGGGCGTGGGCGTGGATCTATGACCCGTCGACCCGGACCGTTACCGCGGCGCCCGAGGCGGGCACGTTCGGCCCGTCCCCGTTCGTGCTCTCAGTAGGCGAACAGGCGACAGGTGAACTGGCAGAAGGCGAACCGGCGGCGGCGGCCCGGCGCGATCACTGACCGGCGGCGGGAGAACCGGCCGGCTTCTCGGCCGGCGCATCGGGAGCGGTTCCGGCGGGCTCGCCCTCTGCCGGCGCGTCCTTCTCCTCTTCGCCCGCGGGGTCCTTCTCCGCGCCCGCTTCGTCGAGATCCGCGTCGTCGAGCTTCTCGTCCGGATCGAGCTTGCTGAGCTCTTCCATCTCCTTGTCGAGCTCGGCGATGCGCTTGTCCATCTCCGCGACCTCGGCCGCCGTCATCTCCGAGCGCTTCTTGCGCTTGGGCTTGTCGGGCTTGGCTTCGCCGGACTTGGCGCCGTCGGCGGCCTTGGCCTGCGTGGCGGCGACGCCGGCGGACGCTCCGGACGGCGCGGCCGCCTGGGCCCCGGGGCCGCGCTGACCGGGCCGTGCGCCCCCGGCCATGCCCGGGCCGCGCTCGGGCTCTTCGAACTTCGCCTTGATCACCTTTGCCGCGGGCGGCTCGCGGAGCAGCACGCGGTCGCCCGCGCCGAGCCCGCTGGCGATCTCAGCGAGCGTCTCCGAGCGCCGCCCGACGCGCACGGGCGTCTGCGCGAAAGAGTCGCCGTCGACGGCGTAGACGAACTGGTGCGGCCCCTCGATGAAGACCGCCTGCAGGGGCACCGCGACCACCTCCGCCACGCTGGCGAGCGTGACCCGCGCCTCGCAGCGCATGGAGGGCTTGAGCGCGTGACCCTTCTCGCCGAGCTGGAGGTCGAGCTTGACCTCGTACTCCTTGACGTCCGGGGAGCGCCAGCCGCCCGAGTTCTGCGCCATGATGCCGATGCTGTCGACGGTCGCGGTGAACTGGGCCCCCTGGGCCGCGTCGACGGTCACGAGCGCGCTCTGGCCGGGCTTGACCCGCCCCACGAGGCTCTCGGCGACCTTCACGACGGCGATCATGTCCGTCGTGTCGGGGAGCATAATCAGCTCCTGGTTGGGCGAGACCTTGGTGCCGACGTTCAGCGGCTCCTGGTTGTTCATCCACGAGAACTGCTCGAGGCTCGTGGCGTAGACCACCAGCCCGTCGGTCGGGGCCACGATGACGCACTGCTCGAGCTGCTTCTCGAGCTTCTTGACCTTGTCTTCCCGGAGCGCCAGCTGCCGCTTCTTGGTCGAGACGTCCGACTCCTTGTTCGTCAGCTCGCTCTGGTTCTTGCTGCGGACCTTGGCGAGCTCCGACTGGGCGTCGTCCACCTCCGACTCGAGCTTCTGCCGCTCCTTGCGGTAGGTGTACTGCTCGAACGAGACCTTGGCGACCTCAGCCTTCTTGAGCGCCGACTGGGCCTCGACCAGCTCGATCTCGTCCTTCTCGAGCTCGTCCTTGGAGAGGAAGTCCTTCTCAAAGAGCTGGCGCGAGCGCTCGACCTTCTCCGTGAGGCGCTTGACCTCCCGGTGCCCCTTCTCGAGGTCGAGGTCCAGCTCCAGCCGCCGCTCCACGACGTCGCCCGCCTCGTACTTCTGCAGCTCCACCTGCGCGAGCTCCAGCTCGACCTGCGCCTTGCGGAGCGCCGAGTTGTTCTCCTCGATCTGGATCGCCAGGGCGCTCTCGGCGGCGATCATGTCCGCCCGCGCCTCTTCGAGCTGGATCCGCTCGTCTTCGAGCTCCGATTCGATGTCGTCGCTGTTGAGCCTGATGAGCACGTCGCCCTTGCTGACGCGGGCCCCCTCGTCGACGATCTCGACGATGGTCGCCTCGCTCTGGAGCTGGCTGGCGAGCACGGTCTGGCGCTTGGCCCGCAGCTCGCCGCTGGCGGTGGCGGTGATGTCGAAGGACTGCACGGAGGCGGTGTAGACGTCCGCGCCGAGCTGCACCGGCCCGCCGCCGCGCCCCCAGATCAGGACGCCGGCGCCGACCGCCCCGAGCACCGCCACCCCGATCACCACCCTCGCGAGCGCCCCGCCCCGGCGGGAAGTCACACCTGTCCAACAGCGACGGCTCGGTCCGGTCATGGCCAGCGTGCTCCACCTGAGAAATGAAACGTCGTTCGCGCCCGCCCCGACTCCGGGTCGCCCCAGAAGGATACCGCTCATTCGGTCCGTGGTTGGGCCCCATCGGGAGGAACATCGCGCCCGGGCGGACCGCCCGCTGCTCCATCGTCCTCCGCCGGCGGAGGCGGAACCGGATCCTCGATCTCCGGCGTTCCCGCTGGGGGTTCGAGCTCCGCGGGGGTCGGCTCCACCGACGACGGCGACGGATCCCCCTGGGCTTTCTCATCCGCCGCGACGTCGGAGAGCTCGTCGATGGGGAGCAGCCGAAGCTCCATCCCGGGCAGCGGCTTGAGCCGGCCCGAGGGCTCGACGCGGAGCTGGCCCGTCCGCTCCAGGAAGCGCAGGATCGCGATGCGCAGATCGCGGACCGCCTCGTCGCGCTCGTTCCGGCTGTCCAGCAGCTCGTTCTCGGCGTCCAGCCGGGTCTGCGGATCGACCTCGGCCTGCTTGATCCGGATCTCTTCCAGTCGCAGCTCGTTGATGCGGACGGCGTCCTCCTGCAGCCGGAGCGACAGCCGCGCGCGGTCGATCTCGCGGACGCTCTGCCGCGCCTCGAGGATCAGCTCATCGCGGAACTGTTCGAGCGAGCGCTTCTGCTGCTCGAGCCGGATCATCGTCTCGCGGAGGGCCAGCCGCTCGATCTCCCGGTCCAGCGGCAGGCTGAGCAGCACCGACGCCGCGTAATCGGCCTCTTCGGCGTCGAAGGAGACGCCGGCCCGCAGGCTGTCGGGATCGGTGTTCAGGGTGGTCGACGCGGCGACGTTCAGATCGGGCAGCAGCTGGTTCCGCGCGTTGGCCACGTCCCGCCGAGCGTCGTCGACCTGGTCGATCTCGTTCTGGTAATCGAGCCGGTAGCGCAGCGCCAGGTCCGAGGCCTCGTTGACCCCGATCTCGGGGTCGTCCAGGTCGAGAGAGAACGGAAGCAGGGCCACCCGCCGCTCTACCGGGATGCCCAGCCTCACCTTGAAGCGGTCGAGGCTGAGGATGTAGTTCTCGCGGGCGTTGATGAGGTCGTTCCGGCTGGACAGCAGGTTCTGCTCGACGTTCCGCGCCTGGAAGGGCCGCTCGCGTCCGGCGTCGACCAGCGCCCGCGTCTGTTCCAGCAGGAGGCGCACGCTCTCCAGCCGCCGGACCTGGTTGCGGATCCGCGACTGCTGCGCGAGCAGCGAGAAGTACTCCGACGCGATATCGACGAAGAAGCCACGCCGGAAGTCCTCGAAGTCCCGGGCGGCGTACACGAGGTTCCGCTCGCTCTGGATCAGCGCCTCCTGCGCGATGAGGCCGGCGTTGCGCAGCAGGGGCACGTCCGCCTCCAGCACGAGGGCCGAGCTCTGCACGTACTGCTCGCCCACGATCTCGGTGAGCTGCTGGGTGGCGCGGGTGATGAGCCGGGCCTCGACGTCGCCGCCGTAGGGAAGCCTCTGCTGGACGCGCAGGGTGTTGATGACGTTGAGCGCCGTCTGGTAGTTGCTCCCGGGGGGAGCGGTGGCGCCGATGGCCGCCTCCAGATCATCGAAGAACCGCGGGCTCCAGAGGTGCCGCTCGGCGAGCAGCCGGATCGCGGCGACGATGTACTCCTCCTCCGCGTTCAGATATTCCCGCGCGCTCGACTGGGCGGCGCCCAGCACGTCCTCGAGCGTGAGGCGCTCCGCGTCGGCCGGCTCCGCCGAGTACTGCTCGAGGCGCTCGAGAACGTCGCGGTCCTTCTGGGCGGGGGTGTAACGGAGCTGGTCGGCGTCGGGATTGGTGGTGGGAGGGGTCTTCTCGTAGCGCGTCCGCTCAACCGAATCATCCGGGCTGGGCGGGCGCAGCCGGGGCGGGGCCGCGTCCATCCCCAGCATCTCGTTCTGGTTCAGGACGGTGCGCTCGATCTTGCGATCGATGTCGCTCATGGACGAGCAGCCATTGCAGAACGCGGCCCACAGCCCCCCGAGGCATGAAATCGCCCGCATCCGGCCGGGATTCTTCCGACGCTGCGCCATAGAGGCGCGAGTGTACCCGCGCCCGTCCGCTGCGTTGCGGCTATTCCCTCCCGCGCGTAGTCTGCTTCGTTGATCGAGACACCCCGGACCGGGAGCTCCGCCGCGCATGCCAGTGATCGCCGCCGACGCGCACAGTTTCTCCATCGACGGGCACCGGCTCTGGCTCGCCTCCGGTGTCGTCCCCTATCACCGCGTCCCTCGTCAGGCCTGGGACCAGCGTCTGGCGATGGCTCGGCTGGCCGGCCTCAACTGCGTCGAAACCCCGGTCGTCTGGGCGCTGCACGAGCCGCGGCCCGGGAAGTTCGCCTTCGACGGGGAGCTCGACCTCCCGGCCTACCTGCGCGCCGCCGCCGCCCGCAAGCTGTCCGTCATCGTGCGCGTCGGGCCCTACGTGGGCGAAGCCTTCGACATGGGGGGCCTGCCGCCCTGGCTGCTGCCCGCCGCGGCCCACAAGCTGCGTTCCTCCGCGCCCGAGTTCCTCGCCGCCGCCTCGCGGTTTCTCTCCACGCTCTGCGACAAGATCCGCGACCTCCAGGCCACGCAGACCCGCAAGGCCGCCGGGCCCATCGTCGCCGTCGTCAGCGAGTTCCAGTGGTATTGCGGCGACCCCAAGCAGGCCCAGGACTACCTGGGCGAACTCAGCCGATATCTCCGCGAGTACGGCATCACCGTCCCGATCATCGGATCGCACAACCTCTTCGCCTCCGTGGAGGGCGAGATCGATGCCTGGTCCGGCGCTCACCACCTCCAGGCGAACATGCGGCAGCTCCGCGATATGCGGCCCGACAGGCCGCCCATGGTGATCTCGCTGCCCTTGAGCGAGCCCGCCTCCGTGGGCAGGCCCGCGCCCACGCCGCTCTCGCCCGACGCGCTGATGCGCACGCTGGGGGAATGCCTCGCCGCGGGCGCGCAGTTCAACGTCGCGCCCTTCGCCGCGGGGCCGAACCCGGGGTTCATGGGCGGACGCCTGGCCGATGCGCCCGACGCCTTCGCCGCCGCGACGCCCTATCCCGCCGCACCGCTCGACGACGCCGGCGCCCCGACCCCCCACTTCCATGCGCTGCGCCGCGTGGCGACCTTCGCGACGTCATTCCCCGCTGTGTTCGCGGGGTTCACTCCCGGCGATTTTCCCGCCGCCCTCGCGCTCGAGACGCCCGCCGCGGGCCCGCTGAGCGCCAAGAAGGCCAGGCCCTCCGCTACGAGCGTCTCCATCGTCGAGCGCCGCGGGGGCCAGGGCTCCGTCATCTTCATCTTCGCCCCGCTCCCGCCCGCCGAGGCGCAGCGCCGCGGCACGATCCTGCTGCGTGACGGCTCCACGCTCCCCTTCGACCTGGGCCGCCAGCCCCTGGGCTGGATCCTGATGAACACGCACCTGGTCGATCGCGCCGTGCTCGATTACTGCAACCTGTCGATCGTCGGGCTCACAGGCCGGACGCTCGTCTGCTACGGGCCCGCGGGCGCGCCGGGCGTGCTCTCGATCAACGGCGCCGCGCTGGAGATCATCGTCCCCGAGACGCCCGGCTATCACGTGCAGGAGCACGAGGGCGTGACGCTCGTCGTGCTCAACGAAGACACCGTCGACACCGCCTATATCGATCCGCAGGGCGTGTGGATCGGTGTCAGCGGTGTGTCCCCCGACCACGATCCGCTCCCGCACCCGGACTTCAAGAAGTTCGCGCGCGTCACGCACACGGGCAAGCTCTCCGTAGGCCCCGCTCCCGCCGCTCTCAAGCCCCGGCCCAGGGTCGCCGCCGTGGAATGGGCCGCCGCTTCCACCGACGACCTCACCTCCGGCGCCAGCGAGCGCTTCGCCTCGATCGAAGCGCCGGACACCATGCAGGCCCTGGGCTCGCCACTGGGCTACGGCTGGTACCGCATGCATCACAAGCACGCCCCGGCGCGGACCGTCAAGGCGGGCTTCTTCGACCTCGCCGACCGGGCGCACGTCTTCATCGACGGCAAGGCCGTGGCGGTCGCGGGCCAGGGGCCGGGCGCGCAGGGAGACGTCGTCCCCCTCTCGCTGCCCGCGGGCGAGCACAGCGTCGTCTTCCTCGTCGACAACATGGGCCGCACGTCCGAGGGCAACGCCATGGGCGAGCCTAAGGGGCTCTACGGGCCCGTCTGCGTGGTCGCGCCGCTGAAGGTCGCGGCCCCCAAGCTCGAGGTCGCGCCGCCCATCGAGCCGCTGAGCTATCGCTCTCCGATCTTCGGCTTGGACGAGGGCGACGTGACCGACGGGCGGCGCCTCACCTGGAAGCTGCAGCACCGCCGCAAGTCGGGCGTGACGTTCGTGATCGATCGCTCGCCCTGCACGGGGCTCGTGCTGCTCAACAACGAGCCGATAGCGGTGCTCTCGCGCGGCACGCGCCACCGCATCTCCCTCACCGCCGACCAGATCGGCAAGCAGACCGCCACGCTCCAGCTCGCGCTGGTCGGCGACGCCGAATCGCTCGCGCCGAGCTTCCGGGAGAGCGTGGAGTTCTGGGAGTCGGAGCAGGCGCTGGCCGCCAAGGGCTCATGGGCGTTCGCGCGGTGGGAGCCGCCCGCGGCCTCGAAGTTCAGGCCGCTGGCGAGCGCCAAGGCCGCGTCCGCCTTCAAGGGAAAGCCCGTCTGGTACCGCTGCCGCTTCCGCTCGGACCCCGGGGCCGGCGCTCTGTACTTCGACGCGTCGGGGCTCAGCAAGGGCCAGCTCTATCTCAACGGCCGGAACCTCTGCCGCTACTTCGTGACGACCAGGGCGGGCAAGCCCGTGCCGCCTCAGACCCTGCACGTCCTGCCAGACGCGTGGCTCGCGACCGCCGAGCTCAACGAGCTGCTCATCTTCGATGAGCACGGTTGCCCGCCGGACAAGACGCGGTTCGTCATCTCCTGACCGCGCCGACCGCGACGGGCGTCTCCGCCGCCGCCCCGGGCAGCGACCCGTGCTTCTGGGCCAGGGCTCGCTGCGACGCCAGCCGCTCGCGCACCATGCGGCGCACGCCCCAGTCGCCCAGCGACGGGAACGCCACGCAGACCGCCATCCCCAGCCGCACGCCCAGGCTCGTCCAGACCTCCGGCCTGGGCCGCTGGAGACACTTCACGATCGCGCCCGCGACGCGCTCGGGCGTCTGCATGAAAAAGTCCGACGAGTGCTTCACGAGCGGGGCGTCCCCCGACAGGCGCTGCGTGGTCTCGAAGAACTCCGTGCGCGTCCCGACCGGGTGGACACTCGAGACGCTGATGCCGTCGGGCTCGAGCTCCAGAGCCATGGCCCGCGCGATGTGGTTCTGCGCGGCCTTGGTCGCCGAGTACACGCCGAAGTACGGGATCGCGAACTTCGCCAGGCAGCTCGAGCACATCAGGATGTGCCCCTCCCGGGCCCGCCGCATGTGCTCCAGCCCCGCACGCGCCAGCGTCAGCGACGAGAAGAAGTTCACCTCGAACATGCGCCGCACGTCCGCGTCGCTCATCTCCTCGACGGGACACTCCACGCCGTAGCCCGCGTTGGCGAACACCGCGTAGACCGAGCCGAACTCATCCGCGCACCGGTCGACCGCCCTCCTCGACACGGACTCGTCCGCCACGTCGCCCTCGAAGACCGACGCCCGCCCGCCGGCCCGGACGATCTCGTCCGCCGCGGCGCGCAGCCGCTCGGCCCGCCGCGCCACCAGCACCACGGGCATCCCCACCCGGGCGCACGCCCGCGCCGTCGCCAGCCCGATCCCGCTGCTCGCTCCGGTGATCACGATCGGTTTGTTCGATAGTTCACGCGCCATGCGCCGATCGTAGCGGCCCGGCGCACGCTAGCGGCCATCCAGGTCGCTCATCTCCGACGCGAACGACCCGAAGATCCCGACCGCGACCCACCCGCCGATGCCCAGCGCCGCCAGGAGCACGATCCACAGCACAACCAGCCCGGCCGTGCCCAGCCGGCCGCGTTTCCTGCCGGACTTTGAGCTTCGAGCCGCCAAGGAGATCACTCGATCCCGACGCGCGGGGCCGCGGCGCCGCCCGTCTCTTCGCGCACCGCCTGCCAGCACGTCTCCAGAAGCTCGCGCAGCCCGCGCCGCTCCGCCGAGCTGATCACCAGCATCCGCTCGTGCGCCGGCAGGCCGAGCGCGCCGCGGATGCTCGCCGCCAGCGACTTCGCCTCGGCCTCGTCGCCCGCCAGGTCGGCCTTGCTCAGCACCACGATCTCACGCTTCTCCGCCAGCTCCCGGCTGTACCGCTCCAGCTCGCCGCGGATCACGCGGTAATTCTCCGCCGGCTCCGAACCGTCGGAGGGCGCCATCTCCACCACGTGGACGATCACGCGCGTCCGCTCGATGTGCCTGAGAAACTCATGTCCCAGCCCCGCGCCCTCGGCCGCTCCCTCGATCAGCCCCGGCAGGTCCGCGACCACCAGCCGCCGCTCGGGGTCCAGCTCCGCGATCCCGAGCTGAGGCGACAGCGTCGTGAAGGGATAGTTGGCGATCTTGGGCGTCGCCCGCGTCACCGCCGACAGCAGCGTCGACTTCCCGGCGTTGGGCAGGCCCACGAGCCCGACGTCCGCGATCAGCCGCAGCTCCAGCCGGAGCATCCGCTTCTCGCCCGCCTCGCCGGGCTCGGCCTCGGTGGGCGCCTGATGGGTGGGCGTCGAGAAGGCTTCGTTCCCGCGGCCGCCCTTGCCGCCCCGCGCGATCACGACCCGGTCGCCCGGCTTCAGGTCGGCGACGAGCTCGCCGCTCGACGCGTCGAAGATCATCGTCCCCGGGGGCATGGGGATCTCCAGCGACGACGCACCCGCGCCGTACTGCTGCCGCCCCCGACCGTCCTCGCCCGACGCGGCCTTCCACAGCCGGTGATGCCGGAAATCCAGCAACGTATTCACGTTCGCATCCGCGACCGCGATGACCGATCCCCCGTCGCCTCCCTGTCCCCCGTCGGGTCCACCCTTGGGCACGTACTTGGCCCGATAGAACGACACAGCGCCCTTGCCGCCATCGCCCGCCCGCACCTCGATCGTCGCTTCATCAACAAACATGTGTCATCATCTTAGAGACCATGCGGGCGCCGACACCCCGAATTCAGTCGCCGCTCCGCCCGCTCCGCCGGCCGTCCCGCGGCGTCTGCCGGCCGTACTGCTTCCTAGCATCCGCCGCGCTCCGCTCGCAAACGACAGAATCCGCGATGAGCCCCACGCACACCATCTCTCCGGTCCGCCGGCCACGCCGACCCGCATTCACGCTCATTGAGCTCCTCGTGGTCGTCGCGGTCATCTCGATCCTCATAGGCATCCTGCTCCCCGCCCTCCGCGGCGCCCGCGAGTCGACCCGCCTGACCCAGTGCCTCAACAACCTGCGACAGCTCACCTACGCCGCCACCATCTACTCGGAAGACAACCGCGAGGGCCGCTGGCCCGTCGTGCCGACCTGGGAGACCCCCTACAACGTCGAGTTCGACTCCTGGAAGTTCGGCGGCAAGACCGCGAATGAATACTGGCGCTCGCGCTACGGCGGCGACCTCCTGCACCCCCTGGGCACGCGCCCGCTCAACCGCTGGGCCTACCCCGATCTGGCCCTCGTGGACCCGCCCGCCAGCCCCGCCGCCCGCACCGAACTCCCCCTTTACCGCTGCCCCTCCGACGTGGGCACATACCAGCGTGACTCCACATGGTGGAGCCCGCGCCCCAACCTCGTGCTCAACCCGAGCGTCACCTGCTACGACGACGTGGGCACCAGCTACCAGCTCAACACCAAGTGGTTCCGCGCCGCCCTCCAGGAGAACGTCCGCTGGCCCGGCCCCAACGGACCCCGCAGCAAGGTCGAGGTCTGGAACCGAACGAAGTCCCACTTCCGCAAGGGACAGATGGAAGCCCCAGCCCGCTTCGTCTGGCTGCACGATCAGGTCATGGACGTCGCCGCCATCGCGGGCAACTCCCGCAACGGGGATCACGGGCGGCTGCTCCGCTCCGCCGCCGCGTTCATGGACGGCCACGTTGAGTATCTCGAGGCCGTGCCCCTGGCCTACGAGGGGCCCACCTACTCGCTGAAGTTCGGGCGGATCTTCGCCCCGCCGGGCGAACAGTAGCCCGTTTCGTGCGTCCATCTCAGCGTCCGGATCGGTCGGCTCCTCCGTCGGGCCCGGGGCCGGGCCGCCGCTCGAATCGGTACCCTTGCTCTTCCGCATGAGATCGCTCGCCCATTCCGTCGTGCTGGCCCTGGCGGTCGGCCTGCTCTCCGCCTGCGGCGGATCGCCCAAGCCCGCGCCCCGGCCCCGCGCTCCCGACGCCGACGCCGTCCGCCGCGACGTCCCCAGCGTCCTCCGCGACACCATCGGCGCACAGGCCACGCTCACCGGCGCCGAACCCGTCCTGATCTCGGGCTACGGCTTCGTCGTCGGGCTCAACGGCACGGGCGGCGGGGACGTCCCCGGGCCCATCCGCTCAGTCATGGAGCGCGAGCTCACCTTCATGGGCGTCGGTCGCGAGGTCGGCCCCTTCGCCGGCGTCTCCCCCACCGAGCTCCTCAGCGACCCCAACACCGCAGTCGTCCTCGTCACCGCCGCTATTCCCGCCGGCGCGCCCAAGGGCACCCGCTTCGACGTGCAGATCGACACCGTCCCGGGCTCCAGCACCACCAGCCTCGAAGGCGGACGCCTCTACACCACGCGCCTGTTCCGCGGACTCGTCCGCCCCAACTCCCCCTCGACCGAGGCCATCGCCGAGGCCAAGGGCACGCTCTTCATCAACCCCTTCGCCGACCCCGCCCAGCAGGACTCCGACGCCAAGCCCAGGACCACGGGCCGCATCCTCAACGGCGGGGCCGTCCTCAAGCCCGACAAAGCGGTTATCGCCCTCGACACTCCCTCGCACTCGCGCGTCCGCGCCGCCGCCGACGCCATCAACGAGCGCTTCCCCCGGGGCCGTGGCGATGAGCCCGTGGCGCGCGGCCGCAACGAAGAGCTCATCGAGATCATCGTCCCCCGCGACTACCGCGACAAGCCCGACGAGTTCTTCGCGCTGCTCATGAAGATCCGCGTCGACTCGTCCTTCCCCGACGCCGCCGCCCAGCGCTACGTCCGGGCGCTCCGCGACGAGCCCGAGCTCTCGGAAGAGCTGGCCCTGTGCCTCGAAGCGCTGGGCCCCTCGGCGATCCCTCACATTCGGTCCATGTACTCCTACCCCGAGGTCCGCCCCCGCCTCGCCGCCATCACCGCCGGCGCCAAGCTGGGCGACCTCACCACCAAGGGCGACCTCGAGGACCTCGCGACCAACGGCCCCCCGGGCCTCAGGCCCTCCGCCCTGCGCCTCATGGGCGCCCTCCCCACCGACCCCAGCGTCAACGAGTTCCTCCGCGACCAGCTCGACGCACGCGCTCTGGACGTCCGCATCGCCGCCTACGAAGCCCTGCTGGCCCGCAACGATCCGCGCATCACCCGCCGCAAGCTGGGCGACAAGTTCCTCATCGAGACCGTCCCCTCCGCCGAGCCCATGGTCTACGTCACCATGCAGAAGGCCCCCAAGATCGTCCTCTTCGGCGAGGACCTCGGCGTCCGCCGGCCCGTCTTCGCGAGCGTCTGGGACGACCGGCTGATGGTCTCCTCAGAGAACGAGAACCAGCCCATCCGCGTCTTCTACCGCGACTACCGGGGAGAGCGCGTCCTCACCGCCGAGATCAAGCCACTGCTCACCGAGCTCGTCGAATACCTCGCCCACACCACCACCCCCGAAGAGCCCGCCCCGGGCCTCGACCTCTCCTATTCGGAAGTCGTCGGCGCCCTGGCCGTCATGCTCCGCAAGGGCGTCGCCTCCGCCGCGTTCGTCCCCGAGACCGACCGCCTGCAGCTCGAACTCATCCGCGCCCAGCAGACCGAGATGGGCGCCGAGCGTCCCGAGACCGCCCCCGACGACTCCGCAGATCTCGACGACGCGGACGAGGACGCGCCGGGCGACCTGCCGCGCACAGCCGCCGCCGACCGCCCCGAAACGCCCGCGGCCGCCGAAGACGAGCCCGCCGACGCCGTTGCCCAGCCCGGCGCGGCGCGCAAGCGGCAATACGTCGTGCCCCTCGCGCCGCCAACGGGACAGCAGGCCGCCCCCGCCGACGGCAAGCCGCCCAAGAAGTCCACCCGGCCCACCCCCTACTGAGCCCGGGCCCCGCGCCGAGTTCGTCACGGAATCCGCCGGCAGACCCGCCGTTCCCCCTTGCTCATCCGGGCCATCTCAGGCATACTCCGCCTGAGGCGAATTCCTCGCCTCGCAGCGACGATCGTGCCGATCCTCCGCGGTCGGACGCCCGGCCCGATCAGCCTTCCGAGCCACCCAGCCCGCGGAGCCCCGGACGCCGGGACACGGAAAGCCGCAAGTGACCAGGATGGTCGCCAAACCCCGCACGCCCCACGCGCCGCGGGAACGACAAGGAGGTCGTGACGCGTGATGCGCCTCGCCAAGCTCACTCTCAGCGGCTTCAAGTCGTTCGCCGACCGCACGGAGTTCACCTTCGACGCCCCCATCACGGGCATCGTCGGGCCCAACGGCTGCGGCAAGTCCAACGTCGTCGACGCCATCAAGTGGGTCCTCGGTGAACGCTCCGCAAAGAGCCTCCGCGGCAAGGAGATGACCGACGTCATCTTCTCGGGCTCCGCCGGACGCCCGCCCCTGGGCCTCGCCAGCGTCGTCCTCACCTTCGACAACCCCGAGCTGACCGAGAACGAGCTGGCCCTGCTCGCTCACCGTGAAGAGCCGGCCCCCGCGGCGCACGACCACGAGGCCGACGAGCTGGAGGATCCCGCCGTCGCCGAAGCCGCCTCGATCATCGAGCGCGGCGCCGCGCGACGCCGAGCCCTCCCCGTCGACTCCGACACCGTCGACGTCGAACGCCGTCTCTTCCGCGACGGCACCTCCCAGTACCTCATCAACGGCAAGCGCGCCCGACTCCGCGACATCCGCGACCTCTTCCTCGACACGGGAGTCGGCGCCGACGCCTACTCGATCATCGAGCAGGGCAAGGTCGACGCCCTGCTCCTGGCCAACCCCTACGAGCGCCGCACCTTCTTCGAGGAGGCCGCCGGCGTCGCCCGCTTCAAGGTCCGCCGCGTCGAGGCGCAGCGCAAGCTCGAACGCTCGGAAACCAACCTCATTCGCGTCCGCGAGCAGCTCGAATCGACCGACCGCCGCCTCCGCATCGTCCGCGGTCAGGCCGCCAAGGCCCGCAAGTTCCTCCAGCTCGACGCGGAGCTCAGGGCTCTCCGCGCCTGCGTCGCCTTCGAGCAGTACGCCGACCTTCGCTCCCGACTGGAGGGCCTCACCTCCCGCCTCCAGGAGCTCGAGACCCAGCGCGTCTCCTCCGCGCAGGAAGTGACCGCCCTCGAAGCCGAGAAGACCGCCGCCGACGACGCGCGCCACGCCGAGCTGGACCGCCAGCGCGCCTCCGAGCGCGAGAAGGCCGCCGCCGAGCACAGGCTCTCCTCCGCCCATCAGCGGGCCGCGATGACCGAGCGCGCCGCCGCAGACGCGCGCCGCCAGCTCGCCGAGGGCGCCGAGCGCCTCGCTTCCGCCGAATCGCAGCTCACAACCCTCGCCGCCGACATCGACCGCCACGACGCTCTCGTCGCCGAGCTCTCCGAGGCCGCCCAGCGCGCCGAGCAGGCGCTCGCTTCCCTCGCCGCCGCCCGCGAGACCGCCCAGGCCTCGCTCGCCGACAAGCGACTCACGCTCGCGCAGCGCCGCGCCGCCGCAGTGAACATCGACCGCGAGCTCGCCGCCCTCGCCGCGCGCCTCGACGCCGACCAGCGCCGCCTCCACGCTCTCGCCGATCAGAAGCAGCGCCTGGAAAACCGGCTCGCCGCCCTCGACCGCGACAGCGAAGCCGCCGCCCAGCTCCGGGCCGCCGCCGAGAAGGACATCGCCGCCCGCCGCTCGCGCCTCGCGCAGCTCGAGACGCAGATCGCCACCCTCGTCTCCTCCGCCCAGCTTCTCTCGGGCGACCAGCGCGCCCTCTCGTCGCGGCTCAGCGAGCAGGAGCAGCGCCGCGCCCGCATCGATTCGCGCCGCGCCACCCTCCAGGAAATGGCCGACACCCGCGCCGGCGTCGCCGACGCCGTACGCGACGTCCTCGAACGCGCCGCCGCGGCCCTGCCCGAGTCAGCCGCCGAAGCAACCCTCTTCTCGCGCGTCCGAGGCGTGCTCGCCGAACGCATCGAGGTCAGCGCCGCCGACGCCCCGGCCGTCGAAGCCGCGCTCGGCTCCCTCGTCCAGGCCGTCCTCGTCACCAGCGTGGGCGACCTGCTGGCCCGCCCCGAGCTCGCCGCCCTCGCCGGCCGCGTCACCTTCCTGCCGCTCGAAGGTC
>JANRJV010000002.1:0-28082 GCA_033763795.1 Planctomycetota bacterium | reverse complement strand
GGAAGTGGCACGACATCGGGCTGTGGCAACTGATGCTGCGCGGGGCGGAGCATGCGCCCGACGGGCCGCCGAGGGCGGGGCGGGGCGGGATGCTGGCTGGGTGAGCTTGAGCGAGCCGATAGTTGAGCGGCGCGCGAGCGTCGCGCGGGGCGCGCGGGCTTGGAGCAGCATGCGGTACCGGGTCATCGGATCTGACGAACATTCGCGGCGTCCGGTCGAGCTTCTTCTGGAAGCGGCCGACGAGGCGGCGGCGCGGCGTGATGCGTCGGCGCGGGGCGTGATCGTGCGCAGCGTGCAGGAACTGCCGGCGGGCGCGGGGCTCGGGGGCGAGGCGCTGCTGGTGCGGCTGGAGCCCGGGCATGTGCAGCTGATTGAGCGGACGGGGAAGCTTTGGAAAGGGCTGCTGCTGGCGAGCGCGCTGCTAGTGGCGGCCGGGCTCGGGCTTGCGGTGTGGATGATCGCGGGGGATCCGCGGCTGCTGGGGCGGCCTTCGTTGATGGTGTGGCTGGGGGTCGTGCTGGCGGCGGCGGGTCTGATCGGGCTGGTGGCGGCGCGGGCGGGCGCGTGGTGGTTCCACGGCTGAGGGCGCGGGGCGCTCACCATCCCATGGAGCGGCCCCAGTAGGCGATGTTGATCATGGGCCAGGCGAGGCGCCAGAGTCGGGCCGGCTCGGCGGTGACGGCGTGGATGGCGGCGTCTGAGAAGAACTCGCGGGCGATGTTCGAGGTGCGGAGCACGGCGGCGTGATCGGCGACCCACGCCTGGAAGGGCAGGGGGAAGCTGGCCTTGGGCCTGTCGAGGACGAAGCGCGGGACGCGGTCTTCGAAGGCGCGGCGAAGGATGAGCTTGGTGCGGGGCGGCGCGGCGAGGAGTGCGGCGGGAGCGGCGGCGGTCGCCGCGGCGGCGGCGGGCTCGGCGGCGGGCTCCGGGGCGTACTTGAGGGAGAGCGGGAGGCGCTCGGCGGCGAGGGCGACGTCGGCGTCGGCGAAGGGGGTGCGACCCTCGACGCCGGCGAGCATGGTGGAGGTGTCGAGGCGCTGGAGGAGGCCTGTGAGGTTGATGCGGCGGACCATCCGGAGCTGGGCTTCGATGCCGTCGGAGCCGGCCTCTTCGCGCGCGAGGGCGAGTTCGTTCTCGTACTGGTCGCGGAGCCACCGGTCGTGCTCGGTGCTTTCGAAGGCGCGTTCGCTGAGCACGCCGTGCTTGAAATCAAGGGGCGTCCAGGCGTTTTCGGCGAGGAGGAAGAGCGCGGGGCCGGGGCTGCTGGCGTGGGGATCCGCGGCGTGTCGTCGAGCGGCGTCGATGACGCGGTCGTATCCGGCGAAGAGCTCGTCGGCGCCTTCGCCGCTGAGCGTGACGATGCAGCCGTCGGCGCGGAGCCGGGCGGCGACGTCGTGGATGGCGACCTGGTTGGGCGTGCTGAGGGGGAGGGCGAGGCGGTCGATGAGGCCGGGCCAGGCGGCGCGGAAGGAGTCGCGGGTGACGTGGGCCTGATCGTGGGCGACGCCCAGGTGTTCGGCGGCGCGGCGGGCGAAGCAGAGGTCGCTCTGCGGGAGCGAGGCGCAGTCTTCGGGGACGGGTGCGCCGGCGGCGTAGGTGCGGAGGGTGGGGGAATGATCGCGGGCGAGGGCGGCGACGATGGTGCTGTCGAGCCCCCCCGAGAGCAGGGCGCAGACGGGGACGTCGGCGCGCATCTGTTCGTGAACGGAGCGGCGGAGCGCCTCGCGGACGGAGGCGAGCGCTTCGGCGGGGTCGACGGCTGCTTCGGGGGCGACGGCGGGGCCGCGCCACCATGTGAGCTCGCGTGCGGCGGGGGGTGCGCCCGATCCGGCGAGATCGACGACGAGCATCTGGCCCGGGCCCAGGGCGCGGACGCCCTGGAACATGGTCTCGCCGGCGAGGGTGGTCCAGATGGTGGTGAGGTAGGCGCTGACCATGCGCGCGTTGGGGGCGGCGATGATCTCGGGGTGGTCGAGGATGGAGCGGGGCTCGCTGGCGAACATGAGCTCGCGTGAGGTGCGCGCGTAGAAGAGCGGCTTGACTCCCAGGGGGTCGCGGACGAGGGTGAGGGTTCGCTGGCGCGTGTCGGCGATGGCGAAGGCGAACATGCCGCGGACGTGGGCGAGCGCCTGCGTGCCCCAGGCGGCCCAGGCGTGTAGGAGGGTTTCGGCGTCGCAGGCGCCCGTGAAGCGGGCGCCGCGGCGGGCGAGCCGGGTGCGGAGGGGTGCGTCGTTGTAGAGCTCGCCGTTGTACGCGAGGACGAAGCGCGGGGTGCCGAGGTCGCTGCGTGCGGCGGGGCCGACGAGGGGTGCGGTCAGGAGGGCGCCTGAGTCGAGCTCCCAGAGGCCCATGGGCTGTGCGCCGGCGGGGGACGTGTCGATGACGGCGAGGCGGCGGTGTGCGAAGCAGAAGCCGGGCACTTCCCATGCGCCGGCGCTGTCGGGGCCTCGGTGGGCGAGTCGCTCGGCGACGCGGAGGATGGCGCGGCTATCGAAGGACGCCTTGGCGCCCGTCTGAACCGCGATGCCGACGATGCCGCACACGGCAGGGTTATCGGCCGATTGCGCCGGCCGGCTTGGGGGCGGCGGGAGCGTGGGGCGAAATCGTGGGTGTTGCGCGGCGGATTCAGCCGCGGACGGCTTCGAAGGTCCACAGGGGATGTCCCTGCGGCGAGGCTGCGCGGCCGGGGTGAGGCCTGCCGTACCAGTTCGTCCAGCCGAGGGGGGTGCCGATGGCGATGTCGAGGCGGTCGGGGCGGTCGGAGAGGATGTTGGATTCGAAGGTTGCAAGGCGGGTGACGGCGCCCCGGTCGTTGGGGCCGGGGAGGGGTCCTTCGTGGGTGAGGTAGAGCCAGCGGTGGTCGGGGAGTCGCTCGGCGTCGAGTTCGAGCACGAGGGGCGTGTCGGGCCGCTCGCGTATGCGCAGGGCGATGAGGCAGCGGTCGTCCGGGCCGGCGGGGGATGAGGTTCGGGCTATGAGCCAGTCGAGATGCGACGAGCCGTCGGGCGTCTGGTGGCGGAGGAGGGCGCTGGGTGGCATGGCTTGGGGTTCGCTGGTGCGTGTGGGCTGAAACGCGAGCGTTTAGACTGTGCTTGCCGATGGATGGGGCGAAGGCCCCTACTGTGGAGACCGCACTGATGATGCCGCGCCGCTCGCTGTTTGTCGTGTCGACGATCCTTGTTTCGGTTCTGGCGGGGTGCCAGGGCCGAGCGCCGCACATGATCGCGGCGTCAGGGGACCGAGCGCTGGCGAAAGAGGACTACGCGAAGGCCGAGGCGGAGTATGCCCAGGTGGTCGAGGCGCAGCCCTGGAACGGGCGGGCGCGGCTGCAGTATGGCAAGGCGCTGCTGGGGGTGGGGAACAACCGCGGGGCCCGTGAACAGCTGGAGAAGGCGTACACGCTGCTGCCCAAGGATGGAGAGGTGATTTCCAACCTTGCAGAGGCGCAGGCGCGGGTGGGCGACCTGGAGGGGGCGATCCGGCTGCTCAAGAGCGTGGCGGAGGACCGGCGGTCGCCGGATGACTGGCTGCGGCTGGGGCGGTTCACGCAGCGTGCGAAGGATTACGACACGGCGGAGACTGCGCTGCTGACGGCGGCGCGGGGCGACGGCGGGGCGCGGGCGGACACGCAGATGGCGCTGTACTCGTTTTATGACGAGATCGGGCGGGACGAGGAGGCGCTGGAGCGGCTGGCGATGGCGCTGTGGCTGGAGCCCCAGAATCCGCAGATTCAGGAGCTGATCCGGGCGCGTGGCCATGAGCCGACGGCGGCGTTCGCGGTGCGGCCGATCGAGCAGGGCGGGCGGACGATCCCGGCGCCGACGGTGCCGTTCTCGGGCGAGTCCCGGTCGCCGCGCTGAGCGGGTTGACGGGCGGGGCGGGCCTTTCTACACTTCATCCGGATAAACGGATGAAGCGTTCTCCCTCGACAACTCCGCTGACCGAACGGCTGGTCGCTCTGAGCGAACTGATCCGGCTGCGGATGTGTTTCGCCTTGGAAAAGGCGGAGCTGACGGTGGGCGAGTTGGCCAAGGCGGTGCAGCTGCCGCAGTCGACCGTGAGCCGTCACCTGAAGGTGCTGGCGGACGCGGGGTTCCTGGGCAAGCGGGCGGACGGGACGGCGACCCTGTACCGGCTGGTGCTGGACGACCTGGACCAGGCGACGCGGGACCTGTGGAAGACGGTCTCCGTGCAGATGCAGGGCGACCTGACGATCGCGGAGGACCTGCGGCGGGTGCAGATGGTGCTGGCGGAGCGGCGGACGGACAGCCTGGCGTTCTTCGGGCGGGTGGCGGGCGAGTGGGACCGGGTCCGGCAGCAGCTGTTCGGGGAGATGTTCACGCTGCGGGGGCTGTTAGGTCTGCTGCCCCCCCACTGGGTCGTCGCGGACCTGGGGTGCGGGACGGGGAACGGGGCGGAGGTGATCTCGCCTTTCGTGCGGGAGGTCGTGGCGGTCGATCAGTCGGGCCCGATGCTGGAGGCGGCGCGGAAGCGTCTTGCGGGGCTGGGGAACATCCGGTTCGTGGACGGGCCGCTGGAGGCGCTGCCTCTGGAGACGGGGAGCGTTGACGCGGCGATGTGCCTGATGGTGCTGCACCACATCGCGGAGCTTGAGGGTGCGCTGAGCGAGGTGCGGCGGGTGGTGCGGGCGGGGGGGACGTTCCTGGTGGTGGACATGCTGGCGCATGACCGTCAGGAGTACCGGCACACGATGGGTCACAAGCATCTGGGGTTCGCGGCGGAGCGAATGCGTTCGCTGCTGGAGGGTTCGGGGTTCGCGGACGTGCGGGTGGTTGCCCTGCCGTCGGAGGCGGACGCGAAGGGGCCCGGGCTTTTCGCGGCGACGGGCGTGAACCCCGTGGAACGACGATGAAGAGGCCTCGGAGCCGCGGGGAGCGCGGGGCGGGGCGGTTTCGAGCGTGATTTTCGGACAGAGAGACCGACACACACACACCGATTGTCTCGAGTGAATTCAAGGAGCCAGCCGTGACGACAGTGACCCCGACGACCGCGCCGAGCAAGATCTTTCTGAACACCGGTCTTCCGCTGACGAGCGACCTGTCCAGCAAAGTGCGGGACATGGGCCAGGCTGAGTTCGGCCGGAAGGAGATCGAGCTGGCGGAGCACGAGATGCCGGGCCTGATGGCGTGCCGCGACGAGTTCGGCGCGAAGCAGCCTCTGAAGGGAGCGCGGATCAGCGGCTCGCTGCACAACACGATCCAGACGGCGGTGCTGGCGGAGACGCTGGTCGACCTGGGGGCTGACGTGCGGTGGGCGTCGTGCAACATCTTCAGCACGCAGGACCACGCGGCGGCGGCGATGGTGGCCGGGCGTGCGGGCAAGCGGAACGTGCCCACGTTCGCGTGGAAGGGCGAGACGCTGGAGGAGTACTGGTGGTGCACGCTGCAGGCGCTGACGTTCCCCGCGGACAAGAACGGGTCGAACGGTCCTTACATCATCGTTGACGACGGCGGCGACGCGACGCTGCTGATCCACGAGGGGTACAAGGCGGAGCAGGAGTTCAAGGCGTCGGGCAAGCTTCCCGATCCTGCGTCGACGGACAACCACGAGTTCAAGATCGTGCTGCAGCTGATTCGGCACAAGCTGCAGGAGGATTCGACGTTCTGGCACCGGATGGTGCCCTACATCCGGGGCGTCTCCGAGGAGACGACGACGGGCGTTCACCGCCTCTATCAGATGCAGGAGAAGGGGACGCTGCTTTTCCCGGCGATCAACGTGAACGACTCGGTGACCAAGAGCAAGTTCGACAACATCTACGGCTGCCGTCACTCGCTGATCGACGGTCTGAACCGCGCGACGGACGTGATGCTGTCGGGCAAGGTCGCGGTTGTGTTCGGGTACGGCGACGTGGGCAAGGGCTCGGTGCAGAGCCTGGCGGGTCAGCGTTGCCGGGTGAAGGTGACGGAGATCGACCCTATCTGCGCGCTGCAGGCGTGCATGGACGGGTACGAAGTGGTGACGATGGTGGACGTGGTCGGATCCGCGGACATCTTCGTGACGGCGACGGGGAACAAGGACATTATCACCGTCGAGCACATGAAGAAGATGAAGCACAACGCGATCGTGGCGAACATCGGCCACTTCGACAACGAGATCGACATGGTGGGTCTGTACAAGCTTGTGGAGCAGGGGAAGGTCGAGCGGATCAACATCAAGCCGCAGGTCGACGAGTTCCGCTTCCCGGCGGACGCTTCGTCGGGGACGAAGGCGCACTCGATCATCATCCTGGCGGAGGGCCGCCTGATGAACCTGGGGTGCGCGACGGGTCACCCGAGCTTCGTGATGAGCTCCTCGTTCACGAACCAGGTGATCGCGCAGCTTGAGCTGTGGGGCAACGCCGACAGCTACAAGAAGGAGGTCTACCGCCTTCCCAAGCACCTGGACGAGAAGGTGGCGCGTCTGCACCTTTCGAAGCTGGGCGCGCGTCTGACGAAGCTGCGTGCGGACCAGGCGGAGTACATCGGCGTGCACGTCGACGGTCCCTACAAGCCCGAGCACTACCGCTACTAAGAAGCGGCGGCGGGCCCGGCGGCCCGGCTGCGGGTTAGATGAAATGAATGACCCCGGAGGCGGCGACGCCCCGGGGTTTTTTCATGTCGAGCGGGGGGCGGAGCGGGCGCCGATTTTCAGTTTTCGGCGGGCGGTTTCCGTTGACAGCGGAGCGGCAGTTCCGATCATTCCGGCCATGCGCAAGGTCCTTCTCTTCTCGGTGCTGCTGCTGGCGGGGATGGTTTTGTCGCAGGTTCTGCCCCGGGTGATCCCGGCCGACGCGGCGGGGACGTACCGGCTCATGGTCACGCTGCTGACGATGACGGCGCTGTCGTTCATCATGATCCACGTGGGGTACGAGTTCGAGATCGACAAGCGGAAGATGGGTCAGTACGGGGTGGACGCGATGATCGCGTGCACGGCGGCGACGTTCCCCTGGATCCTGTGCGCGGGGTACTTCGTAATGGTGCTGGCGCCTCGGGAGGCGTGGACGCAGCCGGGGGTGCTGAAGGAATCGCTGCTGGCGGGGTGCTTCTCGGCGCCGACGTCGGCAGGGATCCTGTTCAGCATGCTGGCGGCGGCGGGGCTCTCGGCGACGTGGCTGTTCCTCAAGGCGCGGATCCTGGCGATCTTCGACGACCTGTTCGTGGTGCTGCTGATGATCCCCCTGAAGATGATGATGGTGGGTGTGAAGTGGCAGCTGGGTGTGATCGTGGTGATCATGGCGGCGCTGCTGTGGGCGGCGTGGACGTTCCTGCACCGGGTGCGGATCCCGATCACGTGGAGGTGGGTGCTGGGGTACTCGGTGGTGATCGTGGCGGTGCTGGAGGCGGTGCACATGGGGTCGAAGGTGATCAGCAAGGAGGTGCCGATCCACATCGAGGTGCTGCTGCCGGCGTTCGTGCTGGGGTGCGTGATGGCGCGGCCGGCGGGGGCCCGGCCGCACTCTGACGACGCGGTCGAGGGGCACCTGGAGGGGCCTGAAAATCCCGAGGAGCAGCGGGTGTCGACGATCATCTCGGCGTGCTTCATGGTGCTGGTGGGGCTGTCGATGCCGACGATCCCCGGGCTGGGGAGCGCGGCGGAGGTCGTGGCGCCCGGCGCGGTGGCGGGGCCCGTGGAGCGGCTGTCGGACATCCCGATGCCTTCGTGGGGCATGATCGCGGTGCATGTGCTGGCGATGACGGTGCTGTCGAACCTGGGCAAGATGTTCCCGGCGCTGTGCTACCGGTCCGAGGCGACTTTGCGCGAGCGGCTGGCGCTGGCGATCGGGCTGTTTCCGCGGGGCGAGGTGGGTGCGGGGGTGCTGGTGATCGCGCTGGGGTACGGGATCGGCGGGCCGGCGCTGACGATCGCGGTGCTTTCGCTGGCGCTCAACCTGGTGCTGACGGGGCTTTTCATCGTGGTGATCAAGAAGCTGATCGCGCCGCGGTGAAGTTCCGGGCGCGGGGTAGCCGAGGTCGGGCGGCGTGCTTATGTGGGGCGCCGGGCGCGGCAACGTGGGGAAAGTCGGCGGCGGGGGTCGGGGAATCTTGAAGAAGTCCTAGCGCGGCGGGCTGATGTGCGGCGTGCGGCGCGGTGTACGTTGCCGCGCCGACGTGGGGCATGTCGCTTCCGCGGCGCACTCAGGAGGAAAGATTCATGCGTACGGTTGCTTCGACGGTGGTGGTGCTTGCGGCGGCGGGGCTGGCGCAGGCCGGCAGCGTTTCCGGTTCGGGCTCGGCGAGCTTTTTCGGGTCGGTGCTGCCCATCACGACGTGGAACATCGCGACGGACGCTGCGGCGACGTCGACGGAGTTCGGGGCCGAGGGGATGGCGTTCCTGAACGGGACGCTGTACGTGACGCATGATCACGACTCGGTGCGTTCGGCGGGCAACCTTGTGCAGTACACGCCCGGGGCGGGCGGGAACCTGGGCGCGTTCACGCGGACGCAGTTCGGCTCGGGCCCGGCGGGGCTCTGGGGTCCTGAAGGCATCACCTTCAACACTTCGGGGTCGGGCTACGGCTCGTACGGCGCCGGGACGAGCGTGAAGCTTGTGGGCGTCGAGACGCGTGGGACGAACTCCTTCGGCGTGTTCGACACGGGCGCGCCCGGGTCGAACCCGGCGGACATCGTGCTGCCTGCGCCCGAGATCGACGACATCACGTGGGTTCCTTCGCTGGGGCTGTTCGCCGCTCCTGAAGAGGGGGCGGGCGACGCGTCCAACCTGCGGTTCTTCGACGGCGTGACGATGGCGACGCTGCCGGGGATGACGGCGCTGATCGACGGGACCAAGGGCATCACGACGGTGAGCGCGGCGTTCGCGTCGCAGCTGACGGGGCTGCCTGTGACGACGAGCGAGGCGCTGATCGTGGTTTCCGAGCTGAAGGCGCTGGCGGTGTTCGACACCACCGGCGTGCAGATCGGCGGGACGGTCGACCTTTCGTCGTACCTGACGGGCGTGAGCGAGCTGGAGTCCGTGGCGGTCGACGAGCTGAACAACCTGCTGTACCTGGGCGATGAGGCCGGGCGGTCGATCCACGTCGTGACGGTTCCTGTTCCCGGCGCTGTGGCGCTGGCGGGGATCGCGCTGGCGGGCGTCGCGCGGCGTCGCCGGGCGTGAGAGATGGGGACTCGTACCCGGGGAGCCGTTCCGGAAGGGGCGGCTCTTCTTTTGTGACGGGCCGGCCGTCATTGCTCACACGATCTTCACGGATTCGGGGAGCGTTCGCCGGTGGACGGCGCGATACTGCGGCACGCGCGGGAGTTGGTCCCTCCGGCGGGTCGGGGGAGCGTGGCCACTGGAGCGTCGGCGTGCGTGAGCGTCAGGGCGGATTCACGTTGATCGAG
Organism: Planctomycetota bacterium; assembly: GCA_033763795.1. Lineage (GTDB taxonomy): Bacteria > Planctomycetota > Phycisphaerae > Phycisphaerales > UBA1924 > JAEUIV01. The sequence goes on along the minus strand of JANRJV010000002.1, from coordinate 18,741 downwards.
CTGCTGGTGGTGGTGGCGGTGGTTGCGATCCTGATCGGGATCCTGCTGCCGGCGCTTTCGAAGACGCGGCAGGCGGCGCAGAGCACGCAGTGCAAGAACAACCTGCGGCAGCTGGCGCTGGCGGCGAACACGTACGCGGCGAGCAACGACGAGTTCCTGTCGTCGGGTGCGTGGGACAACTCGAGCACGTCGCTCTCGTTCGGGCCCATGGAGAGCATGTTCTCTGGGATCGGGCCCCGGCGGACGGCGGCGGGCTGGGTGCACGACATGATCCGGATGGAGGCGGCGATCCCGGGCCGGATGCTGTGCCCTGGGAGCGAGGCGCAGTTCACGGAGGTCGTGAAGCAGAACAACCTGAGCTCGGGGTGGAAGTCGTACTCCGTCGAGCAGATCGATCAGCTGATCGAGGCTGGGTACAACACGAACTACGCGCAGTCGTGGTACATGGCGGCGACGGCGACGAAGGACCCCGCGGCGGCGCTGCGGGACTTCCCGATCAGCGAGGTGATCGGTCCTCTGAAGACGACGAACATCCTGGCGACGAGCCCGTCGAACGTGCCGCTGTTCGGTGATGCGCGGGTGGACAACGCGCAGATCAACAGCGAGTGGGTGCTGTACAAGGGTGTGCGGGCGCCGGGGGCGGAGTCGATCACTGACGGGCCTTACCAGCAGCGTGTGCGACATTCTGACGGTCGGCAGCGGGTGGGGCGGCAGAACTACACGGAGTTCGGGCCTGCGCACGGGTCGGGGCAGTCGAAGGTGCAGTTCGCGCAGGGGGGTCCGGCGAGCCAGAACGTTCTGCACAACAAAGGCTGGGGGAACATCGTGTTCGCGGATGCGAGCGTGGAGACGTTTCAGGACAACCTGTTGTCGGACGGGACGTTCGGGACGACGGGGCGGGGCGCGACGCGGGAGGGGTGGGTGTTCTGGCAGGCGAGCGGCGAGGTCGATCACCGGGTTTTCGGGGGCGATCTTCTGGGGCGGGGGATCAAGTTCTGAGAGTTTTCGGAGCGGCGGGGCTCGTGCGGGCCGGGCCGCGTGGGCGCGAGTGGAATGTCGGACGAGAGAGGAGAGCGGGCGATGTCGATGCGTCTCGTGAACGTGATGGGCGGGGCTCTGGCGGCGGCGGCGTGCGCCGGTGCGGCGCTGGCGGGAACGAATCCCACGGCGACGCTCTTCGGTCAGCAGTACCGCGTGCAGCGGTTCACGCTGCACGAGTCGGTGCAGTGGACGAATCCTCACCCGTTCCCCACGGAGCCCGTGCTGGGGATGGTGGAGTGCGAGGGGACGTATTACGCGGGGAACGACAGGATCTATTTCTCGTCGGACGCGGTCGGCGAGGTGTACGGCGACTGGAAGAACTATGTCGTCGAGGCGACGTTCACGCGGGACGGCTCGGGCAACTACACGGGGCTGGCGTTCTCGCGGATCCTGTTGATCAATGACCCGATCGACATCAACCTTGACGGGACGTTCGGCCCGTTCCCGGGGTGGGACCTGAGCCCCGCGGGGCTGACGGTCAACACGCTGGCGAGCGGCATCGGCGGGGGCGGGAACCTGATCACGACGGACACGGACCTTGAGGCGCTGCGGGCGTGGTCGCTGGCGGCGGGCCCGGGTCCGGGCGGGGCGCAGACGTGTCCGCTGGCGCTGGGTGGTTGCAGCGGAGTGTGCTCGGTGGCGACGGGATTCGGCTCGGGGTGCTTCTTCAGCACGACGCCCAACACGAACAACGAGGACGTGACGGTGGTGCCGGTGGGCGACGGCGAGATCTGGACGATCTGGCAGGACGTTCCTTTCCGGATGATGCGGCACACGGTGGCGGGCTCCCCGATCGGGACGTTTCCGATCCCGTCGGTGAACGCTGGCGAGCCCAAGGGGTTGACGTTCGTGCCCAACAACCCGCGGTTCCCCGCGCCGTTCCGCACGGGCGTGGGCGTGGCGATGGTCGGGTATGACAACGAGGGGCCCGGCCTGCGGCTGTTCGACACGAGCGGGAACCCCGTGGGATATCAGGCGCTGGTGACGCCCGGCGTGGACGGGATCTTCAACCCGCCGCCGGGCGGGGACGACGTGTACATCTTCGGCGACCGGTCCGATTACGTGGGGATCCCGATGCAGGTGGAGTCGGTGTCGAACGACCCGGCGACGGGGCGGCTGTTCATCACGATCCAGTCCAACGGGTTCTCGAACAACTTTCTGTACGTGCTGACGCCCGAGCTGCCGCCTGATACTGACGGCGACGGCGTGCTCAACGCGTCGGACAACTGCCCGCAGGTGGCGAACGCGGGTCAGGAAGACGGGGACGGGGACGGCGTTGGCGACGCGTGCGACAACTGCCCGCTGGTGGCGAACGCTTCGCCTGTTGATGCCAACAATGACGGGCTGGGCGACGCGTGCTCGTGCGGCGGCGACGCGAACCGTGACGGGCAGGTGACCTTCGCGGATATCACGGCGGTGCTGCAGACGTTCGGGACGGTGTACACGTATCCGGTGGTGCTGCCGGGCGTGGCGGCGGGCGACGCGGACCGCAACGGCTCGGTGAATTTCTCGGATATCACCGAGGTTCTGCGGTTCTTCGCGCAGTCGTGCGGCTGAGAGGCGGCGCGGGCGTGCGATCTGCAGCGATCGGCGGGCACGGGAGCGTGCCCGCTTTTTTCTTTTGCGCTCGGTTCAGCGGGGGAGGTTCGGAGCGATGAGCGCCCAGGGGACGATCTTGAAGTTCTGGTTGTCCGGGCCGTTCATGCCGTCCTGAACGACCATGGCGCCGGAGCGGAACTCGGGGCCCAGGAACTCGGAGGAGATGGCGATGCCGTCGGTGTCTTCGGCGCCGTCGATCCCGCGGGCGGGGACGATGGTGAACGATCCGAGATAGGTGTTGGGTGGGCGGCGCTTGAAGACGGCGAAGGAGTTGTCGCCCTGGGAGGAGGCGACGAGGTATCCCTCGCCGCGCGCGCCGTGGTAGACGGCGAGGCCTTCGACGTCGGCGGTGAGGCCTGTTCCTGGGCCCACGGCGCGGACGAGTCGCGCGAGGGACTCATCGCGCGGATCGAGCGAGACGGCCCAGATGCCGACGTCCTCTTCGCCCACGTAGAGCTGGCCGTGGGTTTCGTCGGCGACGATGCCCTCGGTCTGGGTTGCGAAGGGGATGGTGCGGAGCCGGCGGGAGGCGATAGTGTTGTCTGGGCCGGTTTCGAGGCGCCAGTGGCCGACGGGCCCGGAGATGCTGGAGGCGTAGATGTCGGCGCCGTCGCCGGGGGCTGGGGCGGCGGCGATGGCGACGCCGTAGGCCTCGTCGAAGCCCGTGAGGATGCGGTCGGGGCTGAGCTGCTGCAGGCGGTATGTAGCGTCGGGCTGGAGGGCGACCTCAAAGAGCATGACGCTCTGATCGTTGCGGCTGGTGGCGACGACGAGGTCGATGGTGCGGCCTGCGAGGCGGATGTTCTGGCGGAGGTCGACGTTGTTGATGCGTCCGAGGACGAGGGACTGGACCTCGCGGCCCGCCAGGTCGTAGACGATGAGTCCCTGCTGCTTGTTGGTGCCGATGATGAGGCTTGCGGAGGGATTGCGGGGGTGGACCCAGATCGCGGGATCGTCGGCGGCGTCGTCGGCGGAGGCGACGGGGGCGGTCTCAACGGTCGGGCTGACGGTGAATGGCGGGACGGCGGTGCAGCCTGCGAGCGCGAAGAGAGCGGCCGCGGCGGAGGTGGCGGCGAGCTGGATGGAGCGTGACGTGGTCATGCGCGGAGCGTACCGCGCGGGGCCGGCAGGAGCGGCGTGATCAGCCGCCGCGTGAGCCGTACTGCGTGGCGTAGTAGTCGCGGTAGGCGCCGCTCTTGACGCGTTCCCACCATGGGCGGTTGTTGGTGTACCACTCGACGGTCTGCCGCAGGGCGGCGGGCCACTGGGAGCGCGTGGGTCTCCAGCCCAGTTCTCGCTGGATTTTCGAGGAGTCGATGGCGTATCGGCGGTCGTGTCCCGGCCGGTCGGCGACGGGGCGGATCATGTCCTTGCCCTTGCCCATGAGCTCGAGGATGGAGTGGGTGAGCTCGAGGTTGGAGCGTTCGTTGTTGCCGCCGACGTTGTAGACCTCGCCCGAGCGTCCTTTTTCGAGGACGGTGAGGACGGCTTCGCAGTGGTCGTCGACGTGGATCCAGTCGCGGACGTTCCTGCCGTCGCCGTAGAGCGGGACGGGCTTGTTTTCGAGCAGGTTGGTGACGAAGAGGGGGATGACCTTCTCGGGGAACTGGTAGCGGCCGAAGTTGTTGGAGCAGCGGGTGATGAGGACGTCCATTCCGAAGGTGTGGTGGTAGGCGCGGCCCAGGAGGTCAGCGCCGGTCTTGCTGGCGGCGTAGGGGCTGTTGGGCTGGAGGGGGGTGTCTTCGGTGAACTTGAGTTCGGGCTGATCGAGGGGGAGCGAGCCGTAGACCTCGTCCGTGCTGACGATGACGAATCGTCCCACGCCTTTTCCGCCTTTGGCCTTGCGGGCGACGTCGAGGAGGTTCTGGGTGCCCAGTACGTTGGAGAGGACGAAGGGCTTTGAGTCGAGGATGGAGCGGTCGACGTGGCTCTCGGCGGCCATGTGCACGACGCAGTCGGCCTGCTCCATAAGCGGGGCGACGACGGCGGGGTCGCAGATGTCGCCCTTCACGAAGCGGTAGCGCGGGTCGTACTCGAGGCCGGCGAGATTCTCGAGGTTGCCCGAGTAGCTGAGGACGTCGAGGTTGATGATGCGCGCGGCGGGGCGGCTGGCGAGTACGAAGCGGACGAAGTTGGCGCCGATGAAGCCGCAGCCGCCGGTCAGGAGGATCGTGGTCACAGTGGTTGCTCCAGTCGAGAGAGGACGCTGGCGAGGCAGTCGTTCCAGTGTGGCGCCGGTCCGATGAGCTCGTCCGTGGCGGAGATATCGAGGACGCTGTAGGCGGGCCGGCGGGCGGGCCTGGGGAACTCGGCGGTGGTGCAGGGTTCGACGCGGGCCGGGAGGTTCAGCCCGCTGACGATGGCGGCGGCGAACTGGTGCCATGTGCACTCGCCGGCGTCGGTGGCGTGGTAGATGCCCGTGGCGCCGCGGTCGATGAGGGCGAGGGTCTGTCGCGCGAGGTTTTCGGCGCTGGTGGGTCGGCCGCGCTGGTCGCTGACGACGCGGAGCTCGGGCCTGGCGGCGGCGGCCTTGGCGATGGTGCGGACGAAGTTTTTGGCCCACGGTGCGTAGAGCCAGCTTGTGCGGATGATGAGGAAGCGGGCGCCTGAGCGTTCGAGCGCTTCTTCGCCGGCGGCCTTGCTCCGGCCGTATTCGTTGAGGGGTGCGCGCGGGTGATCGGTGGGATAGGGTGCGCGGCCCGCGCCGTCGAAGACGTAGTCGGTGCTGAAGTGGACGAGCGTGGCGTCGATCTCGCGGGCGCGGGCGGCGAGGATCTCGACGGCGTGGGCGTTCACGCGATGGGCGGCGGCGGGGTCGGCTTCCGCGCCGTCGACGTCGGTGTACGCGGCGCAGTTGAGGATGACGCCGCCGGGGGATGAGAGCAGGCGCCGGACGGAGTCCGGGGAGGTGATGTCGTGCTCGGGGAGGTCGGCGGGGGTGAAGTGGAGGGAGCGCGCGGCGAGGAGGTGTGCGAGCGCGCGGGCGAGCATGCCGCGGGCGCCGATGAGCGTGACGGGGCCTTTCAGCGGTGCTGCATCGACCACGGGAAGCCCTCTACCGAATCGTGCGCGCGGCGGAACTCATCGGGGCTCGACGGGTCGTACTGATGGGTCAGGTAGTAGAGCAGGCCGGCGGGCTGGTCGCCCACGGTGGCGGCGCCGTGCCAGAGCGGGGGCGGGATGACGACGACCCCGGGCCGGCGTTCGCCGGTGACGATGGCCCAGCTTGCGCCGTCGCGTTCGCGGTGGACGCCCACCTTGAGATGACCCATGACGCAGATCCAGAAGTCGGTCTGCTTGTCGTGACGGTGCCAGGCCTTGATGAGGCCCGGGTGCTGCACGGAGTAGTTGATCTGCCCCTCGGGGCGCATAACGCCCTGCAGCTGGTTCATGATCGACCAGCCACGGTCGTCGACGAAGCACTCGGCGGGGACGAAGACGGGCTCAGCGTTCTGCCGGGCCCACTCGTGCGCGGCGGCGATGTTGCGGTCGGGCCAGAGGCGGGGCGCGGCGAGGGAGCGGACGTGGCTCAACGGGCGGCTCCGGCGGTTGCGGGAGCGGGGGATACGGCGCGGGGGCCGGGCTTGTTGGCGCCACCCTCGGCGACGAGCCTCGTGGCGCGGTAGAGGCTCTCGATGGTTCCGGCGTCGGTCCACCAGCCGTCGAGGAGGTCGTAGGTGAGGTCGCCGCGCTTGAGATAGAAGTTGTTGACGTCGGTGATCTCGAGCTCGCCGCGGGCGCTGGGGGTGAGCGAGTTGCACATGTCGAAGACGTCGCCGTCGTAGAAGTAGATGCCCGTGACGGCGTAGTCACTGGGGGGATTGGCGGGCTTCTCGATGATCTCGACGATTTTGCCCTGGCCGGGCTCGCCCTCGAAGCGGGCGACGCCGAAGCGCTGCGGATCGGAGACGCGCTTGAGGAGGAGCTTGGCGCCGGAGCGCTGGGTGAAGAACTCGCCGGCGGCGTGGCTGATGTTCTGCTCGATGATGTTGTCACCCAGGATGACGCAGATCTTCTCGCCGTCTGCGAAGTCCTCGGCGAGGCGGAGCGCGTCGGCTATGCCGCCCTCGCCTTCCTGGTAGGCGAACTCGAGGTGGCGGAGTCCGAGGTGCTTTCCGTTGCGGAGGAGTCGGAGGAAGTCTCCGGCGTGATCGCCGCCCGTGACGATGAGGACGTCGCGGATGCCGGCGTTGAGCAGGCATTCGATGGGGTAGTGGATCATGGGCCGGTCGTAGACCGGGAGCAGGTGCTTGTTGGTCACGAGAGTCAGAGGACGCAGTCTGCTCCCCAACCCGCCGGCAAGAATGACGCCCTTCATCACGTGGCCTCCGTTCAGCGCGCAGAACCCCCGACCCGCCCTCCGGATCAGCGTCCGGGAATGCTCCCGGCACGAAACCGGTACGACGGGCGAATCCTACTGTTCAAGCGGGCTGACTCCCCCACCGCTTTCATCGGCTGAGCGGGACGGGAGTGTGAGGTCAAGATGGGGGGTCGAGTGGAGAGCTGGGCAAGCGCGCGAGGTGCATCGTGCAGTGGGATGACCGAACTTGACCCACCATTCCCCATCTGTTCGTAATTTGATAGTATACTGATCACTGGGAACCAGCACTTTGCTGGAATCAGCAATCTTAGCGCCGCTAGGTGTGCGAACATCTTGCAAACATGGCTGGTTTGGGGCATGATGTGGCGGGCGTTTGCGGATCCGAGGGGTGTGGTTCCCTCCGCAGGACGCCGGGCACGAGAGAAGAGAGAACACTCATGAAGAACTTGATTGTCTCGGCGGCGGTGTTGGTGTGCGCGTCGCACAGCCTGGCGGGCAACGTGTGGATCAACTCGAGCAAGGTGTCCAACTACACCGAGACCGGCAGCGTCGGTCAGGCGAAGTTCCGGCTGTCGCACACGAACTTCGACATGACCGTCGATCGCGGCCAGGGCACGAACGCCGGCCAGTTCATCCAGGCGAACCTCGGCAACAACACGGCGCTCAACAACGTCACTTTCAACTTCACCCTGCAGCACATCGCCGGCCAGGGTCTCATCTTCACGATGGTGAACACCAAGAACACGGTGACCAACGCCGACGACGCGACGAGCGTCCTGTCGTGGGGTTCGTTCGTGAGCCCGCCCGCCGGCACCACCGCCGTCGCGATCGGCGGGGAGAACGCTCCCGGCCCGTCGAATCCGAACGCGGCCCGTCAGAGCTTCAACACACTGCGTCTCGATGCGCAGGCGAACCGGACGCAGCCCCCCGGATCGTCGATGGCCTTCTCGAACCTCGTGTTTACGAGCGGCCTGACGGTCGCTGACGGGTCCTTCTACAGCGGTTCCGTGGTGACCCCTTCGGGCGGCCCCGCGGACGCGAACGAGGTTCAGTACCTCGTGTCCGACATGAACCTCGGCGCGTTCGACTGGACGCTGACCGGTTCGCTGGTCGGTTATCGCGACACGCTCGCCGGCGGCGACGAGCAGGTGAGGTTCGTGGTGGGCCTCAAGCAGAGCAACTTCAACATCGTCCCCATGCCCACGCCGATGGCGATGGCGGGCGCCGGTCTGCTGGCGGTCGCGGGTCTGACCCGTCGCCGGATGGGTCGCTGAGTTTCGCGAGCCGGCTCTATACGTGAATGAACTCTGCGGGCGGGCGTTTCAGCGTCCGCCCGCTTTGTTTTTTGCGTGGGCACGGCTGAAATTGACCACTGACGGGCGAACGAAGAGGCCGCTTTCGCCGTAGACTGGCAAGCCCGGGAGGCGTTCGTCCGATGTTGGTTCCTGCCCGGGGCAGGACGCGGGCGGTCGTGGCGCACATGACAGAGACAAGCCACAGAGAGTTTGCGGGTTATCCGGTCGACGGAGCGGTCGCTGTCGCGTTGTCCGGGACGACGTGGGAGCGCTTTGACCGCCTGCCGCCGCCGGAGGTCCGCAAGATGGACGGGTCCTGGCTGGTGGCGCACACGCTGCCGCGGCAGGAGAAGGCGCTGGGGGATGCGCTAGTGGCGGCCGGGGTGTCGTGCTTTGTTCCGACGGTTGGGCGTGTGCGGTTTTATGGGCATCGCAAGCGGCGGGTTGAGCTGCCGCTGTTCCCGTCGTACGTGTTCGTGCACGGGTCGCGCGACGATGCGCTGGTGGCGGCGCGGACCAAGCGTGTGGCGCAGATTCTGCCTGTGGCGGACCAGGCGCAGCTTGAATACGAGCTGCGGCAGCTGGACGTTGCGCTGTCGGGGGATGCGCCGCTGGACGTGTATCCGTACCTGGCGGTCGGCCGGCGGGTGGTGGTGCGGAGCGGTCCTTTCCAAGGGCTTGAAGGGGTGATCGACGAGCGGCGCGGCGAGGACCGGCTGGTCCTGAACGTGTCGCTGCTCGGGCGATCGACTGATCTCGAGATCGATGCGAGCTTGCTCGAACCGATCGATTCGTCGGCCTGAATCTGGCCGACGACATGCTGAGTTCGTAGGGAAATGCGCGTATCCGTGGGGTGCGCGCGACGGGGACGGAGTCCGCGCGGGCCCTGTTTGGGGCCTGGGGCGGGGTCAGCCGTAAAGATGACGGGTCTGAAAGGGCGGGAGATCCGTAAACGGGCAGTTGTCTTATTGCTTGGACGGTGGAATCAATTGGACGCTTCCCCTGGTGGACCGGTTGTCCTCAGGGAGGGTGCGAATGGCGACTGAACTGACCAATCGTCTTGCGTGGCGTGTGGCGCTGCTGGCCCTGGCGGGGGGTAGCGCTGTGCTGACGAGTCCCGGGGTGGTGCTTGGACAGTCTGAGCCGGCGCGCGGCAAGGCCGCAGGTACGGAAACGACGACGCAATCGGGCGCGAGGCGGATTGTGCTATCGGACGGGTCGATCATGAGTCTTCCGGCGGCGGGGCTGGTTCCGGGGGCCGCGGACGGTTCGGAGCCCGCGGCGGCGGCCCGCCAGGGCGCGGGGGGCGGCGGCGGGGGCGACGGGGCGCCGCTCGGGGGTCGGATCGGAACAACGCAGGGCGACCGTCCGCCGCTGGCGCCGACGGGCGTGACCACCGCCGCGAGCCTGGATGGCGGAGCGGTGGTGAAGTGGACGGATCCGTCGAGCGACGAGGTGGCGTTCGAGATCGAGCGCACGCCGGCGTTCGGCGACGGGATCATCCGCGTGGCGGCGAACACGACGGAGTATGTGGACCCGCAGGATCTTCCCGAGGCACGGTATCGGGTGCGGTCGATCGGGGCCACGCTGAACAGCAAGTGGTCGTCGTGGATTGATGTGCGCAGTCTGTCGGAGGGGTTCCCTGTTCTGAGGCCGGGGTCGGGGTTCTCTGGCGGCGCGGCCGAGCCGGTGGCGATCGGGACGCCGGACATGGCGGGGTTTGATGCCAAGGCGATCGCGCGGTGGGACGTGGTGCCGTATCAGACGTTCACGGGCAACTTCCACGTGGGCGTGGTGGCGTTCCACATGAACGGGATCGACCGGGTGGAGTTCAGCGTGAACGGCGGGCCGTGGGCCAGCGTGCGCGAGATGAAGCTGAACCCGCGGACGAACGTGTGGGAGTACACGGCGATTGTCCGTGCGTCGGACTTCGAAGACGGGCCGGTCGAGGTTCGGGCGGTGGCGTATCCGAAGGACGCGGGCGTGCCGCGGGCGGTGACGCCTCTGCGGCTGTTCGCGAACACGAACGGCGGACTGCCGACGATGCAGGCATATGTGTCGCCTCAAGGCGACGACGTTGCTGGAACGGGCACGCGTGAAGCGCCGTTCCGCTCGATTTTCCGGGCGGCGAAGGCGATCCAGGACATGTCGGGTCAGGGCCGCGCTGACGGTGGCCAGGTGCTGCTGCTGCCGGGCGACTACGACTGGGGGAAGGCCGGCTACAACGCGGACGGTCGCTACATCGGGAATCTGACGACGGTGGACCGCTGGCTTGAAGTGAGAGCGGCGCCGGGCGTGAGCCGCGATCAGGTGCGGATCGTGAGCGCGAGCGGCGGCGGGCTGAAGACGCTGCGTCAGCGGATCGCGGGCATCACTTTGCTGGCCAGCCCCGCTAACTCAGCGGCAACCGGTACTCTTCCGAGCCTGTGGCTCGACGGCTGCCTCATGACGAATCCGTCGCGGACGACCGACATCAAGTGGACTCCGACGTCGGGGTACGCGGGCGGCATCTGGGTCACGAGCTGCGAAGTGCAGGGCGGGCGCTACGGCTTCGTGGGCGCACAGCTCGTGCGCAACAGCAAAGTGAGCGGCACGGGCGACGACACATTCACGAACTGCCAGATGATCGTGAATGTCGAGGTGTCGGACCTGCGCATTCCCGCCGGCTCGGGGTTCCACAGCGACGTGTTTCAGCTGCACGCCTCCGCGACGCCGCTCTCCAACATCATCGTCTACAACCTGGTCGCGACGAACTGCGCTGCTCAGCCCTGGCACGTCGGGTACACCGGGCACGTCCGAGGCCCGGACTGGTCGGACATCGCGCTCGTCAACATCCTGATCGAGGCCGAGGGGAACTACACGGCCCAGTGGATCCCTTCAACGAATCACCTCCTGCTTTGGCACAGCACAATTCTCGGCGCTCCGGTCATCCTGCGCGACAGCCCGCTCGTCAACGGCGCGACGACGCCGGTCCCGACGAACATCCGCAACTTCAGCCTGCGCCACAACATCATCAACCGTTTCTCGATGAGTCACTCGGGCATGCTCCCGAACGCGGCCGACACGAGCTGGGCGTCGAACAACCACTTCATCGACACGACGACGTACGGAGCGCGGGTCGTTGGTACGTTCGCGACCACCGGAGGTCAGTTCGAGAGCCTGTTCGTGAACGCCGCCTCGGACAACTTCCGGCCGGCGGCGTCCAACCTTCGCGGCCGGTTCAACTACCCGATCGTGCCGCGCGACGCGACGATGCGGGCGGTGACCGACTCGATCGGCGCTCTGCAACCCTGATGATCGCTCGATTCGGTTGACAGCATTGCATCGGCAGGCAAGCGTTCTATTCGGCTGTGCGCCGGACACCGGGAACCTCGGTGTCTCGGCGCTTTGTTTCAGTGTGGCGGCGGGGCTGCTGGCGCGGGGGACGGGCGGCGTTGTTGTTGCAGATCATCGGCGCGGGGCGGGGCCCCTTGCGGGCTGGGACGCGCGCGTCAGCCGGGCGGGCGTGATGCGCACGCGGCGGTGGTACCGCCCGGAGAGCCACGCGGCTCTCGGGCTGTCGCTCTCGACGCCCATGAACTTCGGGTCCAGCGCGGCGCTGCTGCGCCGGGCGTCGGCGTTCCTCGATATCAGCGGGGGCGACTCGTTCACGAGTCTCTACGGCGCGGAGCGGTTTCGTGCCGTCACGTGGCCCAAGCGGATGGCGCTGCGGATGCGCAAGCCGCTGGTGCTGCTGCCGCAGACATACGGGCCGTTCGACGACGAGTCGCGGCGCGAGGCGGCGCGGCTGGTGCGCGGGGCCGCGGCGTGCTGGGCGCGGGACGCGCGATCGTTCGAGATCTTGCGGGAACTGTTGGGCGACCGCTTCGACGCGGAGCGGCACCGCCTGGGCGTGGACGTCGCGTTCCTGCTTGATCGGCGGGCGCCCGCGGAGTGGACGCCTCCGGCTCGGCAAGCGGGCGAGCCGCTGGCGGCGGTGAACGTGAGCGGGCTGATCTTCAACGACCCTGAGAAGGCGCGGACGCGGTACGGCTTCAAGGCCGACTACGCGGTGCTCAAGCGGCGGGTGGTCGAGCGGCTGGTGGACGAGGGAGCGCGGGTGCTTCTCGTGCCGCATGTCGTGACGCCCAGAGGGCACTACGAGTCGGATACAGCGGCGGCTGAAGCGGTGGCGGGATCTCTACCGGCTGCGAAGCGCGAGCGTGTGACGATCGCGCCGGAGTGTGGGGACCCGCGCGAAGCCAAGCACATGATCGCGCAGGCGGACTGGTTCTGCGGCACGCGGATGCACGCGACGATCGCGGGGCTCTCGTCTGGCGTGCCGACGTGCTCCGTGGCGTACAGCGACAAGACGCTGGGCGTCTTCGAGACGTGCGGGCAGGGGGGCGAGGTGTTCGACCCGCGGCGGGCCGAGACGGAGGAGATCGTCGAGCGCGTCGTCGACGCGTTCGCGCGGCGGGAGGCGATGCGGTCGTCGCTTGCGGCGCGTCTGCCCATGGTGCTGGCGCAAGCCGAGCGTCAGATGGACGTGATCGCGGAGGCGGCGCTGGGACGGGTGCGCGACGGGGCGGGGGCGGGGCGGTGAGGGACACGCGGGGCCGGGGAGTGCGGCGGGCGCGCAGAACGAACGCGTGAGCAACCTCCGGAGACAGACTGTTGTGGGCGCGGCGTGGCTCACCGGCGGCAAGCTGGGCGGGCAGGGGCTGTCGCTGGTGCGCAACGTGATTGTTGCGCGGATGATCGGTCCGGAAGACCTGGGTCTCGCAGCGACGTTCGTGCTGACGCTGTCATTCATTGAGGCGGTGAGCACGCTGGGGGTCGATCGGCTGCTGGTGCAGGCGAAGGACGGCGACTCGCCGCAGTTTCAGCGGACGGCGCACGCCGTGAACTCGCTTCGAGGCGCGTTGCTGGCCGGGGGAATCTTCGCGGCGTCGTGGTGGCTGGCCGCGCTGTTCGGTGCGCCGGAGGCGGTGTGGGCGTATCAGCTCGTGGCGCTGGTGCCGCTGCTGAGGGGGCTGAGCCATCTCGACGCCAAGATTGCGCATCGGTCGATGAACTTCTCGCGCGACACGCGGATCGAGCTGGGGGTGCAGATCGCGCTGCTGGCGCTGGCGTGGCCGACGTGCGCGTGGCTGGGCGATTACCGGGCGGCGGTTGCTCTGACGGTGGCGTCCGGCGTGCTCACGCTGCTGGGGACGCACGTGGTGGCGACGCGGCCTTACCGGTGGGCGTGGGACCGGGCGTACCTCGGACGGATCACGAGCTTCGGCTGGCCGCTGCTGATCAACGGCGTGCTGCTGTTCCTGATCCTGCAGGGGGATCAGTTCATCATCGGTGCGGCGCCGCGGCTGTTCGGTTCGAGCTACACGCACGGGGATCTGGGGCAGTTCGCGGCCGCGGCGGGGCTGGCGCTGGCGGTGCACACCGCGATTGCTTCGATCAGCGGCACGTTGTTCTTCCCGATGCTTGCGGCATGCCAAGAGAACGGCAGCGTCTTTGGGCATCGGTATCAAGCATGCGCGGAGCTGATTGCCTTTGCTGCCGTTGGTACAGCGGCGCTGGGTATCGTCCTGGGCCCCAATGTTATGACCCGAGTTTATGGCGCCCAGTTTAGCGTCGCTGCGGGTCTGTTTCCCTTGATCATGGCAAGTCAGATGGTCCGACTGTTGCGCGTCGCACCGAATCTTGCCGCCATGGCCAGAGCCGATACCTCCGCAACGGCCCTCGCGAACGCGGTCCGTGTGCTTTCCTTCGCTGGAGCGGTAGTGGTGGCGGCACGGGACGGAGCGCTCTTCCTATTTGCCGCGGTAGCGTTGGGGGCAGAGCTCCTTGCGGGGCTTGTGGCGCTGGTTCGGCTGAATCGACGCTCCCCGCTACCGTCGCCGATCGGTGTCGCGCCGTTTGTCGGCGGCATCATGCTGATCGGCGTCTGCCTGCTCTCTCAGCGGTTGCTCGCCAACGACAATAGTCCGGGGGCTCAGCTTGGGCTTGGTCAACTCGCTGTGCTCGTCGCAATTCCGTTAGTTGCGCTCATCGTGATGGCCGAAGTGCGAAATCAGGGCATGCTCGTGCTCCACCAATGGCGGAGCGGTGCGTTGCGAGGCCGCTCGTGAGCTTCCCCCTCCCCACGATCCGTGACGTTGCTGAGCGGCAGCTCTGCTGCGGGTGCGGCGCGTGCGCGGCGGTGAGTCCGGGCGAGATCCGGATGGTGGACGACGAGCGGCACGGGCGGCGGCCCATGGTCGCGGAGACGGCGCGGGACGAGCGGACGGGGCGGGCGATCGAGGCGTGCCCGGGCGTGGCGCTGGAGCACACGTTCGACCGCGCGGATCCGGGGCTTGATGCCGGGCTGATGGCGGCGTGGGGACCGGTGCGGGGCGTGTGGGAGGGATTCGCGGCCGACGGGGCGATCCGCCTGGGCGGTTCGAGCGGCGGCGCTGCGACGGCGCTGGCGCTGCACGCGGTGGAGCGGGGCGGGATGCACGGCGTGCTGCACACGGCGGCGCGCGAGGATGCGCCGTACCTCAACCGCACTGTGATGAGCCGAACGCGAGAAGAGATGCTGGAGCGGACGGGGTCGCGGTATGCGCCGGCGAGCCCCTGCGAGGGGCTGGGGCTGATCGCGTCGGCGCCGGGGCCTTGCGTGTTCATCGGCAAGCCCTGCGATGTGGCGGGTGCGCAGCGTGCGCGGCGGGTGATGTCGGCGCTTGACGAGCGGCTGGGGCTCACGATCGCGTTCTTCTGCGCGGGGACGCCTTCGACGCGGGGGACGCTGGAGCTGCTCAAGAAGGTGGGCGTGGACGATCCGTCGCGCGTGACATCGCTGCGGTACCGCGGCAACGGCTGGCCGGGCTTGTGGACGGTGCGCTGGACGGACGCGACGGGGGCGGAGCACGAGGCGCGGCTGACGTACGAGGAATCGTGGGGGTTCCTGCAGAAGTATCGGCAGTGGCGGTGCTCGATCTGCCCGGATCACACGGGGGAGTTCGCGGACGTGTCCGTGGGCGACCCGTGGTACAGGCCGGTTGAGCCGGGCGAGGCGGGCAAGTCGCTGATCGTGGCGCGGACGCCGCGGGGGCTGGAGGCGGTGCGGTCGGCGGCGCGGGACGGGTACCTGGTGCTGGAGCGTGAGGACGCGGAGCTGCTGCCGCGGAGTCAGCCCAACCTGCTGCAGACGCGCGGGCGGCTGTGGGGGCAGCTCGTCGCGCTGCGCGCGGCGGGGGTTCCGACGCCGCGGTACGCGGGGTTCGAGACGCGGCGGTTCTGGTGGCGGCTGCGGATGAAGAGCAAGGTGCAGAGCACGGTGGGGACGCTGCGGCGGATCGCGTCGCGCGGGCTGAAGGAGCGCGTGGCGGTGCGGGAGATGGGGGCGCCGATTCGTCCCGAGTCAACGCGGGCGGCGGTCTGATGTGGACGCTGGCGCAGAACATCCGCGTCATCGAGAACTTCGGCGGAGCTGGATGGACCAATCAGACCAATCTTCACCCGCTGGGGCTGACGCTCACGGTCCTGTGCGGGCTGGCGCTGCTGGCCATGCCCCGGCGGCTGTCGATCTGGCCGTTCATCGTGATGGCGTGCATGGTGGCGCCGGCGCAGCGGCTGGTGATCGGCGGTCTGGACTTCAGCCTGATCCGGCTGATGGTCATCTTCGGAATGCTGCGCGTCGTGCTGCGGCACGAGTATGCCGGTGTGCGGTGGCAGCGCGTGGACTACGTGATCCTGGCGTTCGCGCTGGTGCGGACGATGGCGTACACGATCCAGCAGGCCAGCGTGAGCGCGCTGATCTTTCAGGCGGGCATGACGTTCGACGCGGTGGGGCTCTACTTCCTGTTCCGATGCCTGGTCCGGGACTGGAGGGACGTGATCCGGACGATGGTGGGGTTTATCGTCATGAGCCTGCCGGTGGCGGCGGCGTTCTTCGTCGAGAGCAAGACCGGACGCAACGCCTTCGCGTTCTTCGGCGGCGTGCCGGAGATCACCCTGGTGCGCGAGGGACGCCTGCGGTGTCAGGGGGCGTTCGCGCATCCGATCATCGCGGGGTGCTTCTGGGCGAGCCTGATCCCGAGCGTCGTCGCCCTCTGGTGGCAGGGAGCGATGAACCGGCTGTGGGCTCTGATCGGCGTCTCGACGATGTGCGCCATCGTGCTGTTCAGCGCGTCCAGCACGCCTGTGATGGGCGTGATCTTCGGCCTGCTGGGCTGGGCGATGTTCCTGATGCGCTGGTGGATGCGGTACGTCCTGATCCTGTTCGTGATGGCGCTGATCGGGCTGCACTTCTCGATGAACAAGCCCGTGTGGCACCTGATCTCCCGGATCACGATCGCCAAGGGGAACACGGGGCATCACCGGTACATGCTGATCGACGGCGCGGTGAACCGCTTCTCGGAGTGGGCCCTGGTGGGGACCAGGAGCACCGCGCACTGGTTCTGGGGCGGCCAGGACGTGACGAATCACTACATCCTCGAAGGAGTCCGGGGAGGATTTCTCACGCTCGCACTCTTTGTCACGACGATCTGGATGTGCTTCACCGCGGCGGGCAGGACGTGGCGCGTCTGGTCGGGGGACCGATCGAAACTGATGCTCTCCTGGTCGCTGGGCGTTTGCCTCTTCGTGCACTGCACGAACTTCATCGGCGTGTCGTACTTCGGACAGGCCGTGTTCCTCTGGTACCTGCTGCTGGCGATGATCGTGTCGATGGATGAGATGAGCCAGAAAGCGGTGGCGGCGCGGCCCCGAGTGCGGGCGCGGAGAGCGCCCGGCGGGGCGCGGAACGGGTTCGCGCCGGCGGGCGCGCGCGGCCTGGTCGAGGGCGCGCGATTGACGGAGCCCGGATGATGAGCGACGGGCCGGCAGTATCCATCGTCGTCGTGAGCTTCAACACGCGGCAGATGACGCTCGAGTGCCTGCGCTCCGTATTCGGCGAGACGCGGGACACATCGTTCGAGCTGATCGTGTACGACAACGCGTCGTCCGACGGGTCGGCGGACGCGATCGCCGCTGAGTTCGGCGAACGGGTCCGGCTGCTGCGGTCGGCGGAGAACCTGGGCTTCGCCCGCGCGAACAACGAGGCGGCCAAGCTGGCGGCGGGTCGCTATCTGCTGCTCCTGAATCCGGACACCGTGGTGCTGCGCGGCGCGATCGACCGGCTGGTCGAGTTCGCGCGGCGGCGGCCCGAGGCGGGGATCTGGGGCGGGAGGACGCTGTTCGCGGACGGGTCGCTCAACCCGACGTCGTGCTGGTCGCGGCAGACGCTCTGGAGCGTGTTGTGCAGGGCGAGCGGGCTGTCGGGGACGTTCCGGCGGTCGAGCTTCTTCAATCCGGAAGCAATGGGCGCCTGGGAGCGCGACAGCGAACGCCGCGTGGACATCGTGACCGGCTGCTTCTTTCTGATCGAGCGGACGATGTGGGAGAAGCTCGGGGGCTTTGACCCGGCGTTCTTCATGTACGGCGAGGAGGCGGATCTCTGCCTGCGCGCGAGGCGGCTGGGCGTGAGACCCATGATCACGCCGGACGCGGAGATCGTGCACTACGGCGGGGCGTCGGAGTCGGTGAAGGCTGAAAAGCTGGTGCGGCTGCTCCGGGCGAAGGCGCAGCTCATCCGCCGGCACTGGAGCCCCGCGAAGGCGGCGCTGGGAATCCGGCTCCTCGGGATCTGGTGCCTCAATCACTGGCTGGCGTGGTCGGCGGTCTCCGCGATACGCGGCGGCGACGCACGAGCGGTCGCGGCCCGCGAGTTCTGGGGGGCCGGGTGGAAACGCCGGGGTGAATGGACCGGAGAACCCGCCGGGCGCGGCTCAAGAGTCGGCCGGCCGGAGACCGCATGATGCTGAACCTTCGATCCGCGGCCGACGTGCACAGCAAGGGCTCGCTGTCGAACCGGATGCGTTCGGCGCGTTTCGCGAAGTTCGAGGGGCTGGTGTCCGAGCTGGCGCGGCCGCTGAAGATCATCGACATCGGGGGCACGAACGCGTTCTGGGAGCAGCGCGGCTGGGCGGGGCGCGAGGACGTGCACATCGTCACTGTGAACCTCGCGGCGGAACCGCGTGTGCACTCCAACATCGAGCCTGTGGTGGGCGACGCGACGTCCATGCCGCAGTACGCGGACGGCTCGTTCGACGTGGCGTTCAGCAACTCCGTGATCGAGCACCTGTTCACGCTGGACGCGCAGCGGAAGATGGCGGGCGAGGTTCGGCGAGTGGCGCGGGCGTACTGGGTGCAGACGCCCAACTTCTGGTTCCCGATGGAGCCCCACTTTCACGTGCCCGGCTGGCAGTGGATGCCGGTCTCGGTGCGCGTGGCGATGCTGCGGAGGATGCGCTGCGGCTGGCGCGGGCCGGAGCCGGATGCGGCGCGGGCGCGTGCGGCGGTCGAAGAGGTGCGGCTGCTGACGGGGCGCGAGATGCGCGCGCTGTTCCCCGGAGCGAAGATCTGGGCCGAGAAGCTGGGCGGGCTCACCAAGTCGTGGGTCGCGTACCAGGGGTTCGA
>JANRJV010000001.1:0-127324 GCA_033763795.1 Planctomycetota bacterium | reverse complement strand
CGCCGCGCCCAGCGCCATCATGTCTCCCGGTTGCCACGGTCGAGCGGTCTTCCGCCCGGCCGTGCTCTGCCTCCCTCCACACTCCGGCCTCACCATCCCCGGCTACCGCCGTCGAGCACTCCTCCGCTCGACCGCGCTCTTGCCCCACCGGGCCGCGCATCGCAGACCGCGCCCGCGCCCCGATCGTCACTCACCCGCGCTCGGCTCCTTCGCCGGAGGCGCAGCAGGTTCCGCCGCAGGGGGCCGGAACTGCTGCAGCCACAGGTACAGCTCATCCCCCGTCAGCGCCCCCAGTCCGCGCTTCACAACCTTGCCCCCATCCAGCGCCGTCGTCAGAGGAATGCCCGACACGCCGCAGTCTCGCGCCGCCTTGGGCTGCTCGTCCGTGTCCACATACGCCGGGATCATGTGCTTCTTCACGAACTCGTTGACCCGCGGATCCGCCAGCCCGCCCCGCTTGTACGACTGGCAGGGCCCGCACCACGTCGCGCTGAACACCGCGAAGATCGGCTTGCTCTCCAGCCTCGACCGCTCCAGCGCCTGCTCGAACGTCAGCTTCTCGCCGAACATCGCCGGCAGCGGCGCCGCCGCGCCGGGGCCCGCCCCGAAGACCTGCGCCAGCACGCCCACCAGCGCCAGCACCGAGATCAGGATCAGCACAAACTGCATCGGAACGCTGCGCATGAATCGCTCCAGAAACCAGCATCCGCACCAGGCCGCCAACACTCCCCCGCCCTCCATTGTTCCCCCGACACGCCGCCCCATCTGGGCCTCCGTCCCCCAAGGACCGAAAAATCCCCGCGAAGCTGGCGAAAGCTGCACGCCGCTCGGAAATGTTCCGCTGACCCCTTCAACCCGCCCCGGCGCGCCCGTTCGAGCGGGTGAAGCCCGCGCCCGAGCGAGCAGCCGCGGCCGGACGGTCGATCTAGCCCGCATGGATATCTCACCGGGCCAGAGCCCCCGCACACCCCCGGACTCCCAGCAGCTCGACTCCTCCTGCGCCGGCACCAGGACCGCCGCCGACCGCCGCGCCGCCGACCGCACCCCCACCTCCGACGTCTGGTGCGATCAGGGACGACTCATCGACCTCTCGCCCAGGGGAATGCGCCTCACCTCCAGACGACGCTGGCGCCCCGGCGTCGTCCGCAAGGTCACCATCACCGACGGCGGCCACAGCGTCACCCTCGACGCGCGATGCATCTGGGAACGCCACGAAGGACTCTTCAGGCACACCATCGGCCTCGCCTTCGACCGCGTCGCACCCGAGCACGAGGGCATGCTCCTCCGCCTCGCCGCGGAGCACAGCGGGCAGTAACCCCGCTCAGAGCGCTCGGAGCGCGCCCACAAGCGCGTCGATGTGCGCCCGCTCGTGCGCCGCCGAGATCTGCACCCGCAGCCGCGCGTGCCCCTCCGGAACCACCGGGTACCCGAAACCGATCACGTACACCCCCAGTTCCAGAAGCCGCGCGCTCATCGCGATCGCCCGCGCCGTCTCGTGAACGATGATCGGGCAGATCGCCGTGGGCGACTCCAGCACGTCGAACCCCGCCGCCTTCAGCTTCGTCCGCGCGTACACCACGTTGTCCCGCAGACGCCGCACACGCTCGGGCTCACGCTCCAGGATCTCCAGCGCCTTGGACGCGCTGCACGCCACCGTCACGGGCAGCGCGTTGGAGAAGAGCGTGGGCCGTCCGCGCTGCACCAGCATGTCGATCGCCGCCCGCGGCCCGGCCACGTAGCCCCCCGCCGCCCCGCCCAGCGCCTTGCCCAGCGTCCCCGTGAACAGGTCCACGTCAGGCCCGCGCATGCCGAAGTGCTCGTGCGTCCCCCGGCCCGTCGCGCCCATCACCCCCGTCCCGTGCGAGTCGTCCACCACCAGCACCGCCCCGAAGCGGTCGCACAGGGCGCGCATCCGCGGCAGGTCCGCCACCGCCCCCTCCATGGAGAAGACGCCGTCGGTCACGACCCAGATGACGCCCTTCTGCCCCGCCGGCGCGCGGGCCGGGTCCTCGACCGCCGCGCGGGCCTCGACCAGCCTCGCTTCCAGGTCCGCCAGGTCGTTGTTGCGGTAGACCGACCGGGCGACGCCCTTCTTGATCGTGCTGGCGAGCCGGATCGAGTCGATGATGCAGGCGTGATTGAGCGCGTCGGAGACGATGGCGTCCTGGGGCTCGCAGAGCGTGGGAAAGACGGCCTCGTTGGCGGTCCAGGCGGAGACGAAGCTGTACGAGGCCTCGACGCCCAGGAAGCGGGCGAGGCGGGCTTCGAGTTCGTGGTGCGGGGAGAAGGTGCCGCAGATGAAGCGGACGGAGGCGGTTCCCGCGCCGTAGTCGCGGAGGGCCCGGGTGCCCGCCTCGATGACCTCTGGGTGGTTGGCCAGCCCCAGGTAGTTGTTGGAGCAGAAGCAGAGGACCTCGCGGGAGGTTCCGTCGGGCCTGCGGAGGCGGACTGTGGCGTCCATCGGGCCTTCGATGGTCTGGAGGTGCTTGAGCTCGCCGCGCTCGCGGAGGCCGGCGAGGGTGGCGGCGGCGCGGGCGAGAAGGGGGTGGTCGTGCTTCATGGCTCGGCTCTCCTCGTGGGAGGCGGAGTGTACTCGGGTGGGGCGCGGCGCCGGGGAGTAGGATGCGCGCATGAAGGCGGTGATGCTTGCGGTCGCGGCGGGGCTCTGCTGGGGGATCGGCGAGCTGTTCACCAAGAGCGTGCTGCACACGAAGCAGGTGGGCCCGATCACGGCGATCACGGTGCGTTCGACGGTGGCGCTGCCCGTGATCTGGGCGGCGTACGCGGCGGCGGTGTACGGCGTGAGGTCGGAGTCTCCGCGGTGGTACCGCGAGGCGGAGACGTCGACGATCCTGAAGCTGGTCCTGGGGTCGGGGCTGATCGCGGGGGCGGCGGCGATGATCTGCTTCTACACGGCGCTGAGCCTGGCGGAGGTGAGCAAGGTGAAGCCCATCGCGTTCACGCTGGCGCCGGCGTGCGCTGTGCTGCTGGGGTGGCTGGTGCTGGGCGAGACGATGACGGTGCGGAAAGCGGTCGCGGTGTCGCTGATCCTGGCGGGCGTGCTGCTGCTGACGGGCAAGTGAGCGCGGGGGCTTACTCGCCCATGTAGACCGAGCCTGTGCTGGCGGAGATGCGCACGGGGAGCTCGCCGGCCTGGCTTTCGATGATGACGCGGATGTCGTCGCCCTGGTTGAGCCTGCCGAAACGGTCGAAGGCCACGGTGGTGCCGGCGACGCCTTCGAGTCGGAGGGAGAGTTCGTTGAGGGATGCGAGCGAGCCCGAGCCCAGGGTGACGAGCCAGGGCGCGCCGTCGGGCCTGGTGATGGGCGTGTCGGGGCTCGAGGCGAGCGCGAGCCAGTAGCGGGGGAGTTTTTCGTCGAGGCGGAAGACGGTGGGGTCGCCCGGGGCGGCGATGGTGGCGGACTGGGCGTACTCGAGGTCGGCGCTGATGAGGACGGCGGCGCTGACCATCTTGAGTGAGTCGTTGGGCCGGAGCGAGGGTATGGCGAGGGCGGCGAGGATGGCGAGGAGGGCCGCGGCGAGGAGGACATCGAGGAGCGCGAAGGCGCGTCGTCGGGCGGGGCGCGGGGTCTGGGGGGGCGTGAGGCGGGGGATGGTGTTCACGTCAGTCCTCGAAGTCGTTGGCGTCGGCGGCGATGGGTGAGGTCTGGGCGCGTTCGTCCTTGCGCACGGCGGGGCCGCCGGGCGGATCGGTCCCGGCGTCTTCGAGCGCGCCGGCGATGGAGGCGAGGAAGGGTGCGAGGCCGGCGTTGCGCGGGGCGGCGGCGAGGGCGGCGAGGAGCTCGGGGTTGGGTTCGCCTTCGTCGGTGTAGAGCGGGCCGTCGAGGGCGGTGTAGCCGACGCGCGGGTCGAGGGTGGGGTCGTAGAGGAAGGTTGAGCTGGAGGCGAGCTTGAGGTTGCGGGAGGTGATGCGGCCGATCATGGTGGTGTTGGAGGTGAGCTCGGTGTCGGCGGTGGGGGCGTGGATGGAGCAGACGAGGAAGGAGTTGTGGATCCGGTAGTTGGGATCCGCGTCGGCTCCGGGGCCGGCGAGGGCGAGGATGCGGAGGCGGTCGGGGGAGATGTGCGAGGTGAGTGCGGCGGGGTCGCGCGATGCGGCGCGTGCGATGGCGCGGAGGACGCCTACGCCGGCGTTCGTGATGGTGACGTCGTTGGCGGTGTAGAAGGTGATGCGGGAGCTCGCGTCGACGGGCTCGATGGCGGAGCTGGACTGCGCGAAGAAGGTCGAGGAGACGAGGACTCGGACGTCTCCCTGGAAGGTGACGACGCCCGAGGTTCGGGTCTCGAAGGCGTTGAAGCGGTAGTAGTAGGGGGTGGTGGCGGGGCCGCCCAGGTTGACGATGGCGCTGTTGCCGACGCGGATGCTGTCGTAGCGGCCCGGGGGAAGGGTGGTGACGGAGTTTGCGGCGCTGAAGTTGACGGCGAGGAGCGAGCGGACGGGCTGTGTGGCGAACTGGGGCGGCTCGGTTTCGGCGATGACGGGGACGTCGAAGGGGAGGGCGGCGCCGGTGGCGAAGCGCGGGCTCTTGTGCTCGTCCTTGAGCTGCTGGGAAGCGGAGTCGTTGAGATAGAGGGCGACGTTCTGGAGGGTGGCGTTGGAGTCGATCTTGAAATCGGAGAAGGGTGTGAAGCCCACGCCGATCTTGCCGGGGAGGGCGGTGGCGCTCTCGGGGCTGACGGGTGAGGGGCCTATGAGCGTGGAGTTTTCGACGTCGAGCTTTTCGGTGGCGTAGATGGCGAACTCGCCTAGGTAGGGATCGATGGCGTCCTGTGGCGAGGTGTCGATGGTGCGTGTGACGGCGCGGCGTCGGGTGACGGTCATCTGGCCGACGGTGGCGGTGACGGTCATGAGGAGCTGGCGGTCTGCTTCGTCGAGCGGCGAGCCGTCGGGTGCGGTGAGGGTGATGGTGACGGTGCCGCCGGCGAGCGGCTCGGCGGAAACGAGCGAGCCGTCGCCCGCGCATGCGGCGACCCAGTCGGCGCTGGTTTCCATGACGGCTTCTGCGTAGCGCTCGGCGGCGAAGGCGGCCCAGTTTGCGGCGGCCTGCTGGGCGGCGTTGGCGCCGATCTGCGCGCTGGGGGTGCGGCTGACGAGCATGACACCAGCGAGGACCACGCCTATGCCCACCGCCACGAGGACGAGGAGCATGGCGAGGCCGGGGCGCGCGTCGTCGGGATTGATGAGATGGGCTTGCGTGGAGCTGCGCAAGAAGAATCCCTCCGGTTGTCGGCGGGAAGCTTCGGCGGTGTTGCAGGGGGGAGTGGGGTTAAGAGCGCGTCATTCATATGGTCGGTGGATTTATGTTGGCGGTATTGGGGCGGGGCCGTAGGGCGAAGTTCGGAGATTGGATGATTCAGGGCGCGTCTTCGAAGTCTGAGGCGTTGCTTGCGAGGGGGATGGTGGCGGCGCGCATGTCTGAGCGGAGGCTGAGTTCGGCGGTGGTGGGTTCCGGGGCCGGGACGGGGTCGGGAGCGGGGTTGTTGCCGCCGAGTAAGCCGCCCAGGAGGTCGTCGACGAGTTCGTCCGTGACTTCGGTTACGCCGACGAGCGTGGCGTCGAGGACATTGTTGACATCGCTGAGTACGGCGGTGGCGAAGGGCTTGAGTCCCTGGGTGCGTGGGGCGGCGGCGAGGGCGGTGAGGAGTTCGGGGATGGGCTCTCCTTCGTCGGTGTAGAGCGGGCCGTCGAGGGCGGTGTAGCCGACGCGCGGGTCGAGGGTTGGGTCGTAGAAGAGGGTGGATCCGGTGTTGAGCCTGAGTTCGCCGGCGGTGATCCGGCCGAAGAGGACGGCGGAGGTGTTGAGCTGGGCTCTTGAGGTTGGGGCGTGGATGGAGGCGACGACGAAGGAGTTGTCGATGAGGTAGTCGGGCGCAGGGTCGGCGGAGGCGCCGGCGAGAGCGAGGATGCGGACGCGGTCGGGGGAGATGTGGGCGGTGAGGGTTGCGGGGTCGCGCGAGGCGGCGCGCGCGACGGCGCGGGGGACGCCTATGCCGGCGTTCGTGATGGTGACGTCGTTGGCGGTGTAGAAGGTGATGCGGGAGCTCGCGTCGACGGGCTCGATGGCGGAGCTGGTCTGCGCGAAGAAGGTCGAGGAGACGAGGACGCGGACGTCTCCCTGGAAGGTGACGACGCCCGAGGTTCGGGTCTCGAAGGCGTTGAAGCGGTAGTAGTAGGGGGTGGTGGCGGGGCCGCCCAGGTTGACGATGGCGCTGTTGCCGACGCGGATGCTGTCGTAGCGGCCCGGTGGGAGGGTGGTGACGGAGTTTGCGACGTTGTAGATGGCGGCGGCGAGGGAGCGGACGGGCTGGGTGGCGAACTCGGCGGGCTCGATCTCGGGGACGACGGGGACGTCGAGTGGGAGGGCGGCGCCGGTGGCGAAGCAGGAGCGTCCCGACTCGTTCTTGAGCGAGCCGGAGGCGGAGTTGTTGAAGAATATGGCGGCGTTCTTGAGCTTGGCGTTTGACTGAACGGTGAGGTTGGAGAGTGAGGTGAAGCCCACGCCGATCTTGGCGGGGTGGATGGTGCGCGGCTCTGGGGAGGCGTGGGAGATGGCGAGGGTGCTGCCGTCGGCGATGTCGAGTCGGGTGCGGGCGTAGATGGCGAACTCGCTGAGCATGGGGTCGATGGCGACGTCGGCGGGCTTTTTGGTGACGCGGCTGACCCAGCGGTGCTTGGTGACGGTCATCTGGCCGACGGTTGCGGTGACGGTCATGAGGAGTTCGCGGTCGTCTTCGGAGGGGGGCGAGCCGTCGGGTGCGGTGAGGACGACGTTGACGGTTCCGCCGGCGAAGGAGGGGCTGGTCATGAGGACGCCGTCGTCTGTGCAGGCGGTGATCCAGTCGGCCTTGGTTTCCATGACGGCTTCGGCGTAGCGCTCGGCGGCGAAGGCGGCCCAGTTGGCGGCGCCGTTGCGTGCGGCGTTGGCGCCGATGCTGGGCTCGGGCCGGCGGCTGATGAGCATGACGCCCGCGAGGACGGTGCCGACGCCCACGGCGATGAGGACGAGGAGGAGGGCCATGGCGCGGCGGCGGGGCGTGGGGGGGCGGTGGTGCTGCGGTGCGGTGGTGTGCATGGGTGCGTTCCGTGTGCGAAGCGCGGGGTGTGTGTTCAGTGGGGTGCGAGGTGATTGGGGAAGGAGCAGAGGGTGAAGACGGGCTCGGGGTCCTGATCTCCCGCGTCGGCGAGCAGTTCGAGGGTGAAGCTCTTGGCGTTCTGGGGAGCGGGGTCGTCGTGGGTGAGGGTGAAGGCGGACATGCCGTCGACGAGCGTCTGTCGCTGGGTGTATCCCAGGGCGCGTTGAGCTTCGATGGCGAAGAGGAAGTCGGCCTGGGGTGTGAGGGCGGCGTCGAACTGGGCCTTCATGGCTTCGGGCCAGGCCTCCGGGAAGACGACGCGTTCGACGGTGATGGTTTTCTGGTCGGGCTCGAACCAGAAGGCGCGGATTTCGCGGAGGTTGACGGTTCTGCCCGGCGCAGCGTCCTCGAGCCAGATGGCGAAGCCCTTGTCGGGGTCGTGCTGGAGGAGGCAGAGGGCGGGGTCGGTGTAGGCGCGGAGGCGGACGTAGGCGGCGTGGGCGCGCTGGAGGGCGCTGCGGACGTCTCCGATGCCGGTCATGCCGCGGGCGACGGAGGTCATGACGGTGGTCATGGCGAGGCCGACCATGGTGGTGATGGCGACGGCGAGGAGGAGCTCGAGGAGAGTGAGCCCCGCGGCGCGGCGTGCGGCGGTGGAGCGTCTCATTGGGGGGGCTCGGGGATGAAGGTCTCGAGCTGAGCCAGGACACGGAAGGAGTCGGAGGCGCGGACGGTGACGTCGGCGCCCTTGATCTGGACGCCTGCGCCGGGGTCGGTGATGGTGCGTTCGACGACTTCGACGGAGCGTTCGAGCGCCCAGTAGGTGTCGGGGTAGGGCTGCTGGGAGAGGGTGGTGAGCTGTCCGAGGGGCTGATGGAGGCCGTGGTGGGACTTGAGCTCCGCGTAGGGGAGCATGACGAGCTCGGCCATGAGGTCGTCGGCGGCCATGGCGGCGAGGATCTGTTTCTGGCCTTCGAAGGCCATGCTCTGGGATGCGGAGACGGCGGAGAGGACGGCGAGGACGACGACTCCCAGGAGGGTCGAGGCGACGAGCGACTCGATGAGTGTGAAGGCTGGGCCCGAGCGGGGTCGGGTGCGGCGTGGATGGCAGGTCGGGTCTTGCATGGCGTGTGGTCCGATGGATGGACGGGGCGGGGGTCTTCGGTGGAGCATCGAAAGCCGGGGGGCGGGCGGCCAGCGGCGCGGGCGGGAGCGGGGGTGTGGGGCGGGGCGTGTGCGGCGCGTTCGGAAGAGTTCGCCAGGGCTTCGGGGGCGGGGGGTCCGGGAACTTGGCGGGGGCGAGCGCTTGCCTAACGGGGCCCGGGGCCCGACCATTGGGGTCAGATGCCCTTTCGAAGGCCCATGCGCCTGTGGCGCTCGCTGACGGCGGACCTGCTGCGGCTGGGTGTTCTGTCGTCGGTGGTGCTTGTCGGGGTGATCTCGTTCGCGTTCGCGGTGCGGTTTCTTGCGGAGGGCCGGGTGGACCCTGCGGGCGCGCTGCGGCTGATGGCGCTGGCGGCGGTGCCCATGCTGCAGTACGCGCTGCCCTTTGCGTGCGGTCTGGCGGCGACGCTGACGTATCACAGGGTGGCGAGCGACAACGAGGCGTCGGCGGCGATGGCGGGGGGGATCAGCCACCGTTCGCTGCTGGCGCCGGCGGGGATGTGCGCGGTGGTGCTGGCGGTGGCGCTGGCGTTCATGGCGCACGAGGTGATCCCGCGGTTCCTGCTGACGATCGAGCGGGTGGTGACGCGGGACCTGACGGGGCTGTTGGTGCGCTCGATCGACCGGGGCGAGAGCTTCCGGCTGGGGAACGTGGAGCTGCATGCGCGGCAGGTGGTGCCGGCGGGCTCGGACCCGCAGGTGGGGGCGTTCGACCGGCTGCGTCTGCGGGGTGTGCTGGCGGTGACGCTGGACGAGCGCGGGCGGGCGCGTGGGTACATCAGCGCGGACGACGTGTTCGTGTGGATGTTCGAGGAGCGGGCGGGGAACGAGACGTTCACGAGCGCGCAGCTGTACTTCCGCGGGGCGAGCGGGGAGGGGGTGGGCGATGCGATCCGCTCGGGGCGGCTGGCGTCGCAGCGGATCCGGATCCCTTCGCGGTTCAGCGACGACCCGAAGTTTCTGTCGTTCGAGGAGCTGCGGGCGCTGCGGGAGCGGCCTGAGAACATCGGGCGCGTGGAAGCGCTGCGTTCGCGGCTGGCGCGGGCGCTGGATCAGCGCGAGGTCGTGTCGCGGCTGCGGGGCGAGCTGACCGGCCGGGGGAGCGCGGTGTTCGTTCGGCCCGGGGGCGAGGCGGTGACGGTGCGGGGGGCGGAGGTTGCGAGCGAGGGGACGCGGCTGATGATCCTGCCGAGGGCGGGGGAGCCGGTGCGGGTGGATCGGCGGACGGCGTCGGGGACGACGCTGCGTCTGCTGGCGGGGCGGGCGTGGCTGGAGCCCGATGAGCCGGGCGGGCCCGGGGAAGCGGCGGATCCGCGGCGGGCGACGTTCGCGCTGCACATCGAGGGCGCGTCGGTTGAAGAGGAGGGCGGGGCGGGGAGCGCGGGGATCTCAGACGCGACGGTGCTTGGTGGTCTGACGCTGGCGGGCGAGGGGGCGGGCTACGCGGAGCAGAGCTCGGCGGAGCTGCTGGCGCTGGCGCGGGGCGAGAGCGAGGAGGGGATCGTGGCGGCGGCGCGGGCGCTGCGGGCGCGGATCGAGGATCTGCAGCGCGAGGTGACGAGCAAGCAGCACGAGCGGGCGGCGTATGCGGTGGCGTGCGCGCTGACGCTGCTGTGCGGGGCGGTGACGGCGCTGCGGCGTGACGCGTCGATGCCGCTGCCGGTGTACTTGTGGAGCTTTCTGCCGGCGCTGGGGTCGGTGATCACGATCAGCGCGGGGCAGGGGCTGACGCACAAGGCGGGGGCGGGGGGGCTGGCGCTGCTGTGGGGGGGAGTGGCGGCGCTGGGGGCGTATGTGCTGGTCGAATACTCGCGGCTGCGGCGGCATTGAGCGTGCGCATGCGAGCCGAGACGGACAGAGCGGCCGGTGGGGAGCGCGGCGCGTGGGCTAGCGAGCTGCGCGGGGCGGCGCTGCTGACGCTGGCGGTGACGGCGGCGCGGCTGGTGTGGCTGTGGGGGTTGTGCCCGCTGGAGCTGGTGGCGGACGAGGCGCAGTATTGGGACTGGTCGCGGCGTCTGGAGCTTTCGTATTACACGAAGGGGCCGGGGGTGGCGTGGCTGATCGCGGGGGTGACGGGGGTGTTGGGAGAGTCGGAGGCGGCGATCCGCACGGGGGCGGCGCTGGCGGGGGGGGCGACGATGATGCTGGTGGCGGCGCTGTCGGCGGCGCTGGCGCGGGCGATCGCCGCGGACGGCGGGGGGCGTGAGGCGGGGCGTCGGGCGGCGGGGCGAGCGGCGCTGCTGGGCGCGGGTGCGGCGGCGTGTCTGCCGGCGTATCAGGCGGTGTCGGTGTTCATGACGATCGACGGGCCTTATGTGGCGTGCTGGGCGGCGGCGTGCCTGAGCGCGTGGAAGGTTGTGGAGTGCGGGCGTGCGGGGGGGCGCGCGATGTGGTGGTGGGGGGCGCTGGGGGCGGCGCTGGGTGCGGGGGTGCTGTTCAAGTATGCGGTGCTGCTGCTGGCGCCCGGGCTCGTGGCGTGGATGGTGATGGAGCGGAGGCGGGGGGGCGCGGGGGTGGAGTGGCGGGGGGTGATGTTGGCGCTGGTGCTGCTGGGGGCGGGGCTGGCGCCGATCGCGGTGTGGAATCAGGAGCATGGGTGGCCCACGGTGCAGCATCTGCTGGGGCATGTGCAGGCGCGGGGCGAGGGCGGCGGGCGCGGGGCGGGGTATGAGCCGCGGTGGACGGTTGAGTTTGTGGCGGCGCAGTTGGGGATGAACGGGCCGCTGGTGTTGCTGATGATCGGGGGGGTGCGGGCGGCGCTGCGCGGGGCGCGGCGGAGAGAGGGTGCGGAGGATGGGGCGGCGCTGCGGCGTGCGGCGGGGTTTGCGCTGTGGACGGGCGGGCCGATCCTGGCGTTTTATCTGCTGGTGACGTTGCGGAGCGATGTTGAAGCGAACTGGCCGATCGCGGGGTACGCGTCGCTCGTGGCGCTGGCGGGGGCGATGCTGCCCGGCGAGCTGGAGCGGTGGCGGGCGGCGCGCGGGGCGGGGGAGCGGGGCGCGCGGCGGCTGATGCAGGTTGCGTGGCACTGGTCGATCGGGTGGGGGGCGGCGGCGTCGGCGGGGCTGATGCTGATGCCTGTGCTGGACCGCGCGCCTTACGTGGGCGATGCGATTCCGCTGCACCGGTTCATGGGGCACGAGGCGTATGCGGCTCGGGTGGCGGCGGTGGCTGAGGCGGCGCGCGGGGAGCGGGCGGACGGTTCGGAGGTCGTGATCGCGGCGGACCAGTACACGCGGACGGCGCTGCTGGCGTATTACATGCCGGGGCGGCCGCGGGTTGTGTGCGCGCGGGGCGGGCTGGGGGGCGAGCGGACGGCGTACGACTTCTTTGATGATGGCGCGCTGGACGTGCGCGCGGCGGGGGCCGGGCCGGTGGTGCTGGTGGGGGGGAAGCCCGAGCGGTGGCGCGAGGCATTCGGATTTACGAGCGTGGACGAGGTGCTGATGGCGGAGGATCGGCGTGCGGCGGTGTACCTTGGATGGGTGCGCGCGACGGAAACGGAGACTGAAGGCGGGGTGGAGCGGTGATGGGGGCGGCGCGCGGCGGGCGGGCTGGGGTGTGGCTGGCGCTGGCGGCGGGAGTGGGGGTCGTCGTTGTGTCGCTGCTGCTGGACCGGGCGGTGCTGGCAGCGCTGGACTGGCCCAAGGCGGAGCGCGAGGACTGGCACCGGATGTTCCGGGTGATGGGGTCGCTGCCGACGTGGGTGTTTGCGAGCGTGGCGGCGGCGCTGCTGTTGCCGCCTCGGGCGGGGGTGTGTGGCGAGGATGAGGGGCGGCCCCGGGGCGTGGCCGCGGGGCTGATGGTGATGGTGTCGGCGGCGGCGGGGGGCCTGATGGCGGAGGTGCTGAAGGTGGTGCTGCGGCGCGAGCGGCCCGACGCGGAGACGATGGAGTATGCGTTCCGTGCGCTGGGCGAGCGGACGTTCAGCGGGGCGGGTCTGGGCATGCCGAGCAGTCACACGATGGTGGCGTTTGCGGGGGCGGGGGCGCTGTGCGTGCTGGGGCCGCGGGCGGCGGCGGTGTGGCTGAGCCTTGCGGCGGGGTGCGGGTTCACGCGGCTGGTGGACCGTGCGCACTGGCTGTCGGACGTGGCGCTGGGGGCAGTTGCGGGGCTCGCGGTGGCGTGGGCGACGGCGCGGGTGTTCTGCCCCGGGGCGCGAGCGGGGGCGGGAAAGGGGGCGGCGGCGTGATGCGGATCCTTGATCGCTACATCGCGCGGCTGCTGCTGGTGAACTTCGTAACGCTGCTCGTGATCGTGTCGTCGATGATCGTGGCGA
This sequence comes from Planctomycetota bacterium, assembly GCA_033763795.1. Taxonomy (GTDB): domain Bacteria; phylum Planctomycetota; class Phycisphaerae; order Phycisphaerales; family UBA1924; genus JAEUIV01. The sequence goes on along the minus strand of JANRJV010000001.1, from coordinate 114,786 downwards.
TCGACGTGGTGATCAATCTTGATCGCTTTGCGCGGCGGGCGGACCAGATCGCGGCGGGGGCGGGCGCGCTGCATCACGGGCTGCTGACGGGGCTGCTGGTGGTCGACCTGTGGGGGCCGCGGCTGCTGCAGCTTTTCGTGTACCTGAGCGGGGTGGCGCTGATCGGGGCGCTGGGGTTCACGGCGGCGCAGCTCGTGCGGCACCGCGAATTCGTGGCGATGCTGTCGTCGGGGATCAGTCTGCACCGGGCGGCGCGGCCTTTCGTGCTGGTGGCGCTGGGGGTGACGGTGTGCCAGGCGGTTGTGCAGGAGGTGGCGATCCCGGCGGTGGCGCACCTCTTGCCCCGGGACCCGGGCGACTCGGGGAAGCGTGCGCTCAACGCGTTCGCGGTGCGGCTGGCGCCCGATGAGCAGGGGCGGCTGTGGTATGCGCCGAGCTTTGATGATGCGACGGGGGTGCTGGAAGAGCCGGTGATCTGGGAGCGTTCGGAGGAGGGGGCGCTGCTGCGGACGATCGCGGCGAAAGCGGCGCGGTGGGACGGGTCGGGGTGGGTTCTTGAGGAGGGCGTGGCGCGGACGCCCATGTCTCCGGACGCGACGGCGAGCGCGCGGCCCGCGGCGGTGGAGCGGCTGGAGACGTCGCTGGATCCGGCGCGGCTGAAGGTGCGGCATCTGCAGGGGTTCGCGTCGAACCTCTCGTGGCGGCAGATCGACGAGATGCTGTCGGGGGGCGGGCTGGACGCGGCGGCGCGGGAGCGGCTGAACCGTCTGCGATGGGGGCGCGTGTCGGGTCTGGTGAGCGGGTTTGTGGCGACGATCGGGGCGATGGCGCTGTTTCTGGTGCGCACGCCGCGGCCCATGCTGGGTCCTTCGCTGCGTGCGGCGCCGGTGGCGCTGGCTGGCGTGGGTGCGGCGGCGGTGGCTTCGAGCGCGGCGGTGCCGGGGCTGCCTGTCTGGTTCGGAGCGTTCGTGCCTTGTCTCGTGCTGACGTCGCTGTCGATCGCGCTGTACACGGGCGTCGAGACGTGAGCCGGGGCGGCGAATGAGGAAGATGAAGGGGGCGTCAGGGCGCGGCGGGGGCCGGGGCCGGAGCGGGGGCGGGGGCGGGGGGTTCGTGGGCGATGCCCAGGGCGGCGGCGAGCGAGGCGGCGGGGCCTGCGCGGCGGAGGGTCATTGCGCGGCGGGGCTCGATGAGCACGAGGATGTCGTCGACGCGGACGGTCTTTGACTGCTGCATGGAGAGGTCGTCGGGTGTGACGTAGATGAGGAGCGAGCCGGCGGGGCCGACGAGTTCGAGCGGGCGCGGGTTGGCGGTGATGGTCTGGTTGGGGGGCGCGGATGAGCTGAGGCCTCGGACGGAGCGGACGCTGCGGACGACGGTCGCGAAGTCGAAGCGGACGTCGGGGGCGGGGCCTGTGGTGGAGATGATGCGTCGGGCGAAGGCGTCGAGGTCGTCGTCTGTGAGTTCGGCGGTGGTGGCCTGTCCGAGGAGGGCGCGGGCGGCGGCGGGGTCGCGCTGTTCGGCGGCGCGGAGAAAGTCGCGGACGACGGGTGCGAGGGTGGTGCGTACGGCGGCGGCGGAACCGATGGCGGCGATGGCGGCGGCGCCCTGGAGGATGCCGGCGATGAGGCCCAGGAAGAGGCAGGCGATGGCGACGGGCTTGCCGACGAGTCGGCCGCGGGAGCGATCGATCTGCCGGATGGCGAGGCCTGCGACCACGGAGCCGGCGATGCCGACGATGGGGAGGGCGAGGATGACGCCCACGAAGGCCGGGCTGACGGAGACAGAGAGGAGTCCGGCGAGGAGGCAGCCGCCTGTGCAGATGGCGGTGAGGGCGAGGGCGAGGAGGGCGAGCGGGCTGACGCGGGGAAGCGTTGCGGTTTCGGGCGGGCTCTGGGGCATGTCCGGAGCCTAGCCGGGGCGGGGGCGGGGCAACGGCGTCGGCGGCGACGCGGTACCGTTGTGCGTGAGCGTGTTCCGGTCTGGCGCTGTGCTGGCTGTGATTGCCTGCCTGTTGGGCGGGTCGATGGTCGGCGTGCGCGGGGCGCGGGGGCAGCCCTGGATTCCGGACCTGCCTTTTCTGATCGAGGGGCCCGAGCTGAAGCCGGACCCGGCGGTGTCGCAGGGGACGCTGCCCAGCGGGCTGCGTGTGCTGATCCGCGAGCACGCGGCGCCGGCGGGTCAGGTGGTTCTGAAGCTGCAGATTCACGCGGGGTCTCTGCACGAGGAGGCGGCGGGTGCGGGGGCGGCGTTCGCGGCGGCGCGGCTGGCGATGCACTCGGCGTCGGAGCGGCCCACGGGGCGTGCGCTGCGGTCGCTGGGGGCGGCGCTTCCGGATCCTGGTCGCTGGTTCGGTGTGGCGACGTCGTTCGACACGACGGTGTTCACGGTGACGCTGCCTCTGGCGGACGAGAGCGCGCTGGTGCTGGCGGCGGAGCATCTGCGTTCGATCCTGTCGGAGCCCGTGACGGAGGCGTCGATCGCGGGGAACCGTGCGGCGCTGATCGGGGACGCGTCGGCGGCGGCGACGCTGGTGGCGCGGCATGTTCGTGCGACGATGCCGCGGATCGCGCCGCAGACGGCGCTGGCGGTGCACACGCCTTTTCCGCCTGGGGCGGAGGTGTGCGAGATCGGGTCGGACGTTGTGATCGAGTATTGCCGGCGGTGGTACCGGGCGAGCAACGCGAGCGTGGTGGTCGCGGGGGACGTGGAGTCGCGTCGGGTGGCGCGGATCCTGGAGCGTTCGCTGGGGCGTCTGCCTTCGAAGGAGGGTCCTGACGAGCCGCGGGTGGAGCTTCAGGCGCGGGCGGCGAGCCGAGCGGTGGTGGTTTCGGACGCCGAGCAGGTGCACGCGGTGGTGGAGATGGTGGTTGTGAATCCGGCGGTTCCGCCTCTGCGTACGGAGGCGGCGCTGTTCGAGGTGGCGCGTGACGCGCTGGCGGCGCGGGTGATGCGCGGTCGGCTGCTGTCGCGGGCGGACGCGCCGGGCGGGGCGAAGCAGGTGAGCGCGTCGAGCGGTCCCGGGGCGGGCCGGCTGCGTTTTTCGCTCGCGAGCGTGACGGGCGACGCGGTGGAATGGCGGACGCTGGTTGAGGAGCTGGGGGCGGAGGTGCGGTCGCTGCGCTCGCGGGCGGTTTCGCGGGAGGAGATGGCGTCGGCGGCCGAGGGGCTCAAGTCGGACCTTCGGCGGTCGATCGCGGACGTCCGGAGCGCGCCGGCGGCGGTGCTGGCGGAATGGGACGCGCTGGCGCTGCGGCGGGGGGACGTGGTGCTGGATCCGGCGGTGAAGGCGTCGCTGATCGAGGCGTCGCTTGAGATGGTTGATGAGGCGACGCTGCGGGCGACGCTGGACTGGCTGTTTGACGCGGAGCGGGCGTGCGTGGCGCTGTTTCTGCCCAAGGACGTTGCGGCGCCGAGCGAGGCGGAGGTGCTGGAGGCTTCGCAGGGTGTGTACGGGCCGCGGCGCGAGATGCGGGCGTCGGAGGAGAGGCCCACGAGCATCTCGGACGTTCCGGTGCGGGGCGGTGTGATCGAGCGGCTGGTGGTTGATCCGCTGACGGGGGTGACGAGCGCGCGGCTGCCGAGCGGGGCGGCGGTGCATTTCCGGCGGCTGGGTGCGGAGTCGCGGCGGGTGGTGATCACGCTGGGGCTGCGGACGAAGGTGGAGGGGGGCGGAGCGGCGGCGGCGTGGGCGTCGGGGGCTGTGGGTGCGGTGACGGGGTGGCCCGCAACGCGTTCGCGGAGTTCGTCTGAGCTGCGGCGTCTGCTGGCGTCTTCTTCGATCGAGCTTCGGGGTGATGTGGGGCGCGGGGTGGTGACGCTGGAGGTTTCGAGCGAGGAGAAGGACTTCGAGCTCTCGTGCGAGCTGCTGGCGGCGCTGGTGCGCGAGCCGCTGGTCGAGCCGGCGGCGCTGGACCGGTGGCAGTGGTCGACGCTGGGGTCGATGGCGGCGGCGCGGGTCCGGCCGGTGGCGGCTGCGGAGGCGGAGGTGGAGCGTGCGGCGGCGGCGGGGGGCGCGGCGCTGGACGAGCGGTGGGTGCGTGAGGTGACGGCGGAGGCGGCGCAGCGGTGGCTTGAGTCGGTGCTGATGCATGCGCCGATCGAGGTGGGCGTGGCGGGTCCGATCGATCGTGGCCGAGCGCTGGGGGGAGTGGCGGGGGCGCTGGAGGGTCTGCCGCGGCGGCCCGAGGTCGGCCGGGTGATGACGGGCGGGGCGGATGAGATGGGCGTGGGCGCTAGGGCGGCGACGGGGATGCGGCGCGTGGTGGTGGATGCGCCGGCGTCGCAGGCGGTGGTTGTGGTGGGGATGGGCGGGTCGGGCGCGCGGACGATGCTTGAGGAGCGGCGGCTGGCGCTGGCGGCGCGGCTGATTCCGCTGCGGTGGGCGGCGCGGGGGGTGCAGCCTGCGCAGCCGAGGTGGTCGGTGACGGCGGGGCATCGGGGGGAGGGCGAGTCCGGGCTGCTGTACGCGGCGACGATGGTGGACCGTGCGCTGGCGGAGGATGCGGCGGCGCGGCTGGGGGCGCTGTTCGATGCGCTGGCGCGTGAGGGGCCGACGGATGAGGAGCTGATCGTGGCGCGGGCGCAGGCGGCGAGCGATCTGGATCGTGACCTTGCGGACCCGCGGTTCTGGTCGAGGCTGATGGCGAGCGGCGGGCCGGGGGGCGGCGAGTTGAGCGAGCTCATCGATCTGCGACAGCGTCTTGTCAGCACGCGTGCGGAGGACATGAAGCAACTGCTGACGGAGCGTGACGTGGCTTCGCGGGGCGAGGGGGCGCGGTTCACGCTGATTGTCGAATCGAGCGGGGGCGCGGGCGCGGCGGAGGAGACGGTTTCGGGGGTTCGGCGGCCGTAGACTGCGTGCTATGGACGCGATCACGGTGATGCTGGGGGCGGTGGTTGTGTTGCTGGCGGTGGTGTGCGGCTGGCTGCTGATGGTGCGGTCGTCGCTGCTGGCGCAGCTTGCGGGGGCTGAGGAAGCGCGGCTGGCGCGTGATGAGGAGCTGACGCGGGTGCGGAGCGCAGAGGCGACGCTGCAGGAGGCGGTCGAGCGGGCGCGGGGCGACGTCGAGCGGCTGAGCGTTGAGGCGGCGACGGTGCGCGAGCGGCTGTCGGCGGCGGAGGCGGCGCGGGCGGCGGCGCTTCGGGCGCTCGAGGCGCAGCACCGCGTGGAGCTGGAGGCGCGGGACGCGGCGGCGCGGGAGCGGGAGCAGGAGCTCGAGAAGCGTGCGGGCGAGATGCGCGAGCTGTTCACGCAGACGATCCGCACGACGGCGGGCGATGCGCTGCGGCAGAGCGTGGAGCAGTTCTCGAAGCGGGCCGAGCACGAGTTCACGCTGCACCGCGAGCGGGCGCGTGCGGAGCTGGACTCCAAGATCGTGCCGATCGCGGAGACGCTGAAGCGTGCGGACGAGAAGCTGGCGCAGCTGGAGAAGGACCGGACGGCGGCGTTCGCCTCGATCACGGAGACGCTGGGGCAGGTGGCGCGGGGCGGGGCGGAGCTGCGGCAGGAGACGTCGCGGCTGGTGCGGGCGCTGTCGAGGCCCGACGTGCGGGGGCGGTACGGGGAGGTGCAGCTGGAGCGGGTGCTGGAGCTGACGGGGATGCGTTGCTACTGCGACTTCGAGAAGCAGGCGAGCTCGCGCGACGGGGAGGGGACGCTGCGGCGGCCCGACGTGGTGGTGCGGCTGCCCAACGGGCGGTGCGTGGTGATCGACGCGAAGGCGAACCTCGGGGCGTACGTGGATGCGCACAACGCGACGAGCGAGGAGGAGCGCGAGTCGCACATGGAGCGGTTCGCGCGGCACGTCGAGGAGCAGGCGGCGGCGCTCTCGAAGAAGGAGTACGCGGCGCACCTGGAGCGTGCGGCGGACTTCGTGGTGATGTTCATCCCGGGGGATCAGTTCGTGGACGCGGCGCTGGCGCGGCGGCCGGCGCTGCTGGACTTCGCGGCGGAGCGGCGGGTGATCCTGGCGAGCCCTTCGACGCTGATCGGGCTGCTGTCAGCGATCTACGTGGGCTGGCGGGAGAAGGGGCTCTCGGACCGGGCGGAGGAGCTGTTCACGCTGGGGCGGGAGCTGCACCAGCGTGCGGCGACGGCGTTCGAGCATCTGAACGGTCTGGGCGAGGCGATCGGGACGGTGGTGCGGCGGTACAACGATCACGTGGGCTCGCTGGAGGGACGCGTGATGCCTCAGCTGCGCAAGCTGGAGGAGGCGGGGGCCAAGGGCGGCGCGAAGGAGCTGCCCGAGGTGCGCGTGGTGGAGGGGGCGGTGCGGGCGTTCAAGCTGGGGGCGGGCGCGGCGACAGCTTCTGGCCAGCGGGGCGCGGGCGCGGATGGAGGGGACGGGGCCGGGGGCGTGGGGGGCGTGGGGGTCGACGGGCAGGTCAGACGCGGTACATGAATTCTTCGCAGATGATCTTGCCGCCCTTGATGGTGTAGACGCCGACCTCGGACATGGTTTCGCGCTTGCCGGTGGTGGTGTCTTCGACGTCCATTTCAAAGCGGACGGCGAAGCCGGTGGCGCCGACGTAGGGGCCCTCGGCGGTGGCGCCGTGGATCTGGTGGGTGGACATCCACTGGTCGTTCTTGGCGCGGACGGCCTTGCGACCTTCCCAGCGGAGCGACACGCCGTAGCCTTCGATGGAGTCGACCTTGGGGGACCAGAACATCTGCTCGATCTCGGTGAACTTGCCGGCGTTGAACATGTCGACGAGGGCCCGGCCCACTTCGAAGGGCGAGGCGCCCTTGCCGGTCTTGACGGGCTTGGGCTCGAGCTTGCGGGCGGCCTTCTTGCTCTTCTTGTCGGTGGTGCTCTTGGCGGCGGGCTTGGACTTCTTGTCTTTCTTGGCCATGGCGGGTGTTCTCCTGGCGTTGCTGGTGCGGTGCCGTGGGGCGCGGGTGTAGATTTACCAAAGGGTGCGGGGGCGTGAGTTTCGGGCGGGCGGGTTGCGGAGGCTGGGCGCGGAGCGGGGCGGTTTTCCACACGAGTGTCGGGGTGGAACGAGGGAGGTCTGGTGAAGCCGGCGATCTACATCCACGGGACGACGCAGAGCGAGCAGGAGCGTCTTGCGGCGCTGAACCGGGCGAACAACCCGTTTTTCCTGGAGTTTCTGGACATCGGGCCGGCGCGTTCGGTGCTGGAGGTCGGGTGCGGGATGGGGATCCTGACGGCGGACGTGGCGCGGTCGGCTCCGGGGGCGCGGGTGGTGGGGCTGGAGTTTTCGGCGGAGCAGCTGGCGCGGGCGCCGCGGCCTGAGTCGGGCGGGCCGGGGAACCTGTCGTTTGTTGAGGGGGATGCGCACGCGCTGCCCTTTGCGGACCAGTCGTTCGACGTGGTGTACTGCCGATTTCTGCTGGAGCACGTGACGGACCCGGTGCGGGTGCTGCGGGAGATGCGTCGTGTGCTGTCGCCGGGGGGCCGGGCGTTCGTGCAGGAGAACAACATCCTGATGTGCGACTTTGACCCGGACTGCGCGATGTTCGAGCGGGTGTGGCGGTGCTTCGCGGAGCTGCAGCGGGCGCTGGGGGGCGATGCGCTGATCGGCAAGCGTCTGTACCGGCTGATGCGTCAGGCGGGGTTTGAAGAGGTGAGACTGTCGATCCAGCCGGAGATTCATCGGAGCGGCCAGCCGGCGTTCGAGCCCTGGGTGAGGAACCTGATCGGGAACATCCGGTCGGGGGAGGCGCGGCTGGTCGAGAGCGGTCTGGCGAGCGCGGCGCAGATTGCGGGGGCGATCGGCGAGCTGGAGGCGTTCCTCGGGAGGGATGACGCGACGGCGCTGTTCTACTGGAACCGGGCGATCGGCTCGGCGTGAGTGGAGCGCAGCCGACGCGCGGAGAACGCGGGGTCGCGGTGTGCGTCAGACGCGGAAGATGGCGCCGAGCTTTCGGCCCATGAGGATCGAGGCGCCGATGAGCGTGACTGTGAGGAGGGCCATGCCCCAGACGCCCATGGCGGAGGCGATGGCGGCGCCGTCGCCGAGCCGGTCGGCGAAGGTGTAGATGGCCTTGGTGATGGGGAAGTGCTTTTCCTGCTGGGCGAGGATGAGCGAGTCGCTGACTTCGAGCATGGCGAAGCTGAAGGCGAGGAGTGCGCCGGCGATAAGGTTGGCGGCGATGAGGGGGATGATGATGGAGCGGACGGCGCGGAAGGTGGAGGCGCCGAGGTTGACGGCGGCTTCTTCCATTTCGCCCGAGGTCTGCTCGAGGCCGGCGACGGTGGCGCGGACGACATAGGGGAGTCGTCGGACGCTGTAGGCGAGGATGAGGAGCGGGATGGGGTTGGGCTGAGCGCCGACGATGTCGGCCCAGCCGGCGAGGGGGTCGCCGTCGGCGAAGGGCCAGCGGAGGCTCATGGCGACGTAGCCGAAGGCCATGACGAGTCCCGGGACGGCGAGGGGGAGCATGGAGAGGCTGTCGAGGAGCCAGCGGCCGCGGATGCGGGTGCGGACGATGACGTATCCGATGAGGATGCCCAGGAGGAGGTTGAGGACGACGGCGGCGGAGGCGAGTCCCAGGCTCATCTTGATGGCGCCGAAGGCGAGCGGGTGCCCCAGGGCCTGTTCGAAGTGCGAGAGGGTGAACTGCTGGGGGAGGACGGTGGCGTACCAGGAGCCGTCGACGGCGAGGCTGGTGAGGATGACGCCCAGGTGCGGGAGGAGGGCGAGGCCCGTGATGAGGGCGAAGAGCGCGGAGGCGAGGAAGGCGGCGGCGGGGCGGAGGGTTTTTTCGGTTGCGGCGCGTGAGGCGCGGCTCTGCATGGCGTGTGCGCGGCCGCCGAAGGCGAGCTTGCCCAGGGCGTAGAGGATGAGCGAGCAGGTGAGCATGACGATGGTGAGGGCGTAGGGCTGGGCGCTGGCGGAGACCTCCTTGATGCCCGAGAAGATCTGGACGGGTGTGACGGCGTAGTAGTCGAACATGAGCGGTGTGCCCAGCTCGGTGAAGCTCCAGACGAAGACGACCGTGCCGCCGGCGAAGAGCCCGGGCCTGATGAGCGGGAGCGTGATGCGGAAGAAGCGTTTGATGGGGCCTGCGCCGAGGTTCTCGGCGGCTTCGTCGAGCGCGGGGTCGAGGTTGGCGAGGGCGGCGGTGGCGTTGAGGTAGACGATGGGGTAGAGGGCGAGCGATTCGGCGACGACGACTCCCCAGAAGCGCGCCTGGCCCAGGATGTCGAAGGAGGTGCCGAGGAGGGCGTTGAGTGCGCCCTCGCGGCCCAGGATCATCTTGAAGCCGATGGCGCCGACGAAGGGTGGGAGGATGAGCGGAACGAGGACGAGGGCGCTCCAGGCGGCCTTGAGCGGATAGCGGTAGCGGGCGGCGAGGACGGCCAGCGGGAGCGCGATGATGGTGCTGAGGGCGGTGGTAGCGGCGGCGATGCTGAAGGAGTTGAGGAGCCCCTGGAGGAGGACTGGGTCCTCGAAGATGGCGAGGATGTGGCGGAGGGTGAACCCGGTGCCTTTGGCGGGGTCGGTGGCGAAGCCGCCTCGGACGGTGAGGGCGATGGGATAGAGGAGTCCTCCGACGAGGAAGGCGAGCAGGGCGAGAAAAAGGGTGTACTGGCCGAGGAGCCTGGTCCGCACGGGGCGGGAGTGTACCGGCGGCGGGCGGCGGGCCCGCGAGAGGGGCGGCTTGGGGGGGCGGCGGGGGCGTCGCGGCGGGTGCGTGCGCGTAAGTGCTGATTTTTCAGGTATTTACATGCATGTGGCGAGGATTGGCGGAGGGGAGCCTGGTGAAAATGGGAAACGGTGGTACTCGGACGGAGTTCTGATGAAAAGGGGATTGCTTTGGCGGAACAGGAACGAAGTTCTTGACTGAGGGTTGGCGCGCTTTATCTTCTGCCCATGGAAGGGAATCCGCCGTGTGGCGGTCCGTCTTTCGGGAAACACGTCTCCCGGAGACAAGTCAAGAGGATTGGCCAGATCGGACTCTTCGGCGTTCCCCCGATGCAGATCCCGGCTGGTGAAATGTGCGTCTCATTCGCTTGGTGAAGGCGGGCCAAGCAAACCGGTTGCGACACCCGCTTAGAAACGCGTCACGAAGGTGAAAGCCTTCACCGGTCACCAAGGTCTCGAATAGAGAGGGAGGTTTGTGATGAAGATTCTGTCTGCTGCGTTGGTTTTCGTTGCGGCTGGTTCGGCCTTCGCGGCCAAGAGCACCGAGGGCTCGTTCCTCGAGGCCGCTCCGGGCTACACCGGCGTCGCCAACACGGAGCGTTCGGGCTTCGTGACCCCGATTGATGTCACGGGCATCAACAGCTTCGACAGCCTGGGCACCCCCGGCAACACGATCGTCGACATCCAGGTCGGCGCTAACAACATCATCAACGGCATCGGCTGGGACGTCGTCCTGACCGCCCTCGGCGCTTCGTGGCGCTCCGAGCTGCGCGTTGCCTTCGGCGACTCCGCCGGCACGCAGAGCCTCTTCCTCCGCCCCGGCAACGACAACACCCCCGGCGGCCCCACCAACTACACCTCGGGCGGCATCATCAAGCTGGCTGACGCGGGCGTCCCCGACTTCGCGGTCGGCGCTGACGGCATCCTGCGTCTGGAGTTCTTCGAGTCGTACGACGACATCTCCGGCGCCGTCGACGGCGTCTGGAACTCGGGCAGCCTGTTCATCCAGACCGTGAACCCGGTCCCCACCCCCGCCGGCGCTGGCCTCCTGGCCCTCGCGGGCGTCGGCCTCCTCGGCCGCAAGCGCCGCTAATCTGAGCGGACGGCTTGAGCTCTTCTGAGCATGTTCGGCGGCTCCCCTCGTGGGAGCCGCCGTCTTTTTTGGACCGGTGCGGGGACCGGTAGGATCCAGCGATGCAGGAGCTTGAAGGTCTGTTCCTTGCGGCGGTTGAGGCCCAGCGGGCGGGTGACTCGTCGGCTGCGCGGCGGCGTTTCGAGGAGATCCTGGGGCGGTTTCCGGCGTGCCACGAGGCGGTGTTCATGCTGGCGATGCTGGACGCCGACGCGGGCGAGCTGGCGTCGGCGGAACGCCGGCTGAACGAGGCGTTGCGGCTGGACCCGGGGCACCCGGAGTATCTGTTCCGGTTGGGGTCGTTGCAGCTGGCGCGGGGACGGGCGCTGGAAGCGGTGCAGACGCTGCGTCGGGCGGAGGCGGCGGGCGAGGAGGCGGGGGAGGTGCTGCTGGCGCTGGCGACGGCGGAGCTGCAGGCGGGGCAGGTGTCTGAGGCCGAGACGCATGCGCGGCGGGCGATCGAGCTGGACGGTCATGTCGCGCAGGCGGATGTGCTGATGATGAGCATCCTGGGGGCGCGGCGCGAGCTGGGGGCGGCGCTGGAGCATGCGCGTGCGTCGGCGGCGCGGCATCCGGAGAACGCGGAGGTGCGGGCGCGTCTGGCGTTGCTGCTGGAGCGTGCGAACGATCTCGGGGGTGCGGTGGACGAGGCGCGGGCGGCGCTGGCGCTGCGGAAGGATCATCCGACGGCACTGGGAGTGGTTGGGCGGCTGCTGGAGCGTGAGGGGAAGCTGGAGGAAGCCGCGCAGGCGTTCAAGGACGCGGTGTCGGCGTGTGCGCCCAATTCGAGCGAGGCGCGGGACCTGTGCCGCTCGCTGGGGCTGGTGCTGGACCGGATGAAGCGTCACGACGATGCGATGCGGTGCTTCAGGGCGAGCAAGCGTGATCCGCGGTCGCTGGACGAGGAGTTTCGGCGGGCGTCGGAGGAGGTGGGTCGGTTTATTGATGCGCAGATTCGTGATCTGCCGGAGGGGATCGCGGCGACGTGGCCCCGTACGCCGGCGGAGGAGCGGCCTTCGCCCGTGTTTTTCGTGGGGTTCCCGCGTTCGGGCACGACGCTGCTGGAGCAGATGCTGGGGGCGCATCCGGCGATCGTGACGACGGACGAGCTTCGGAACCTGGGGCGTGTGACGGAGACGCTGGCGCAGCCTCTGGGCGGGCTGGAGCGGTTGCCCCGGCACCTGGGGAGCATCTCGGAGGCGGAGGTTGTGCGGGCGCGGGCGGAGTACTGGGGCGTCGCGGAGGGCGAACTGGGCGCGGAGGCGCTCGCGGGCAAGCTGCTGCTGGACAAGCATCCGCTGAACACGCCCAACCTGTTCACGGCGCGGCGGGTGTTTCCGGGGTCGAAGGTGGTGGTGTCGCTGCGCGATCCGCGGGACGTGGTGCTGAGCTGTTTCATGAACCTGTCGCGTACGGCGGCGGCGGTGCTGCACTACGGGACGCTGGAGGACGCGGCGCGGCAGTATGCGCAGGTGATGAAGCTGTGGCTGCACATGCGTACGGCGCTGGACCTGCCCTGGCTCGAGGTGCGGTACGAGGACATCGTGGAGCAGCCCGAGGCGACGGTGGGGCGTGTGCTGGAGTTCGTGGGCCAGCCCTGGGACGACGCGGTGCTGCGGTTCGTCGAGAAGACCGCGGGGAAGCAGGTTCGCTCGACGAGCTATCGGCAGGTGACGGAGGGGCTGTACAAGCGTGCGCTGGGCCGGTGGCGTGCGTACGAGAAGCATTTCGGGGCGGCGCTCCCGATCCTGGAGCCTTTCGCGCAGGAGTTCGGGTATGGCGATGCGTGAACGGGGCGGTGGGGCGAGGGGCGGGAACGGGGTGGATTGTTGAGCGCGAGCGAGGAGGCGCGGGCCGGCCTCGAGGAAGCGCGGCGGCTGCGCGGGTCCGGTCAGCCTCTGCATGCGCGGTCGGTGCTGGTGCGGGGGCTGGCGCTGTGGCCCGATGATGCGGGGTTCAACCGCGAGCTGGGGTCGCTGCTGCTGGAGCTCGGGGAGCTGGAGCAGGCCCAGCATGTGCTGCGGCGGTCGACGGTGCTGGAGCCTGAGGCGGCGGAGCCCTGGGTGATGCTGGCGACGGTGTTTCACCGGACGGGGCGGCCGGCCGAGGAGCGGGGTGCGCTGGAGGAGGCGAGGCGGCGTTCTGCGTCGGCGGCGCCGACGGTGGAGGAGGGCGTGGCGGCAATGCGGGCGGGCCAGCCGGGGCTTGCGGCGGAGTTGCTGCGCGCGGCGCTGGCGCATGAGGCGGGGAACGAGGGGGGGTGGCTCGCGCTGGGGTCGGTGCTGGAGATGTTGGAGGATCATTCGGGGTCGGTGGCAGCGCTTGCGGAGGGGGCGGAGCGGTTGCCCGCGAGCGTGCGGCTTCATGAAGAGCTGGCGAGCCGGGCGGAGCGTGCGGGGCAGCTCGAAGTTGCCCGTCGGGCGGCGACGGCGGCGCTGCGGCTTGACGGGGGCAGCGCGGTGGCGCTGCGCGTGCTGGGGGCGCTGGAGCTGCGTGCGGGAGCGGCGGGTGCGGCGGAGGGTCTGCTGCGGCTGGCGATACAGCGGCTTTCGGGGGGGCCTGAGCTCCGGGCCGCGCAGCGGCTGCTGGGGCAGGCGCTGGATCAACTGGGGAGGTGCGAGGAGGCATTCGAGGCGTTTTCGGCGGCGCGGTTGCGTGATGTGCCGGCTGATCGGCGGGCGCTGGCGGAGCGCTTCGAGGGGTTTGTACGGGAGGGGATGGGTCTAACGGCGGAGGAGGTTGCGCGGTGGCCCTCGGGTGTGTCGGTGTCTGCGAGCGTGGGTGAGCGGCGGACGCCGGCGTTCATCGTCGGGTTTCCGCGGTCGGGTACGACGCTGCTGGAGCGGCTGCTTGGAGCGCACCCCGAGGTGGCGATCACGGACGAATTGCCGACGCTGGAGAACGCGGCGTACGCGGTGATGAGGCGGAGGCCTGGGTCGCTGTGGGGCGCGCTGGCGGGGCCGGATGATGAGGCTTTACGGGCGGGGCTGGAGGCGTACTGGTCGCTGATCCGCCGGCGCATGAAGCCTGCGCCGGAGGCGACGCGTTTCGTGCTGGACCGTGCGCCTTCGCAGTTGCCTTACCTGCCGGTGGCGCGGCGGCTGTTCGACGGGCCGCGGGTGCTGATGTGCCTGCGCGATCCGCGGGACGTGGTGCTGAGCTGCTTCATGATGCTGGACAACCGGCCGACGTCCGCGGTGCAGTATGCGACGCTGGAGAGCGCGGCGCGGCATTACGCGCTGCGGCTTGATCTGTGGCTCCGGTTCCGGGAGGTGCTGGGGCTGCGCTGGATGGAGGTGCGGTACGAGGACGTGGTGCGGGACGCGGGGGGCGTGTGCCGGGATGTGCTGGAGTTTCTGGGGCTGGAGTGGCACGGGGCGATCGAGGCGGCGGTGGCCAAGGGGGCGGGCGGGCCCGTGCGGTCCCAGAGTTTCCGGCAGGTGGCGCAGCCGGTGTACACGCGGGCGGTGGAGCGGTGGAGGCGGTATCAGAAGCACTTCGGCGGGGCGCTGGAGGTGCTGGAGCCTTACGCGCTGCGGTTCGGGTATGCGAGCGGGGTGTGAGGGTGCGGCGGCTACGATGGAGAGATGATGAAACGCACGGCGGAGCATCGGCTGGAGCGGCTGCGTGCGCTGCGCGTGCGGGGCGAGGCGGCGCAGGCGCTGGGCCCGCTGATGCAGCGCGTGCGGGAGGAACTCAGGCAGGTCGAGCGGAAGCTGGGGGGCGTGGGCGCGGCGTGGGCGCGGGTGTGCCCGGCGGAGCTGGCGGCGCGGACGAGCGTGTCGGGTCTGTCGCGCGGTGTGGCGACGATCCTGGTGCGGGATGCGTCGACGAAGTTCGAGCTGGACCGGTGGCTGCGCTCGGGCGGCGAGCGCGAGCTGGTGCGGTCGTGCCCGACGACGCTGCGGAAGGTGAAGCTTGAGCTGGCGGGTGATCGCGCGGGCGGCGCGGAGCCGCGGGACGGTGAGGCGGGCGCGCGGTTTCTCGGGGGCGGGTGAGCGGTCCGGCCGGGGTCAGGTGCAGGGGATATTGAAGTTCGAGAGGACGGCGGTGACGTCGGCGAAGTTGACCACGCCGTCGTGGTTGGCGTCGCCCGGGCCGTTGAGCGAGGGGGAGTAGTCGGTGAGGAAGTTGGCGAGGACGGCGGTGATGTCGGCGAAGTTGACGGAGTCGTTTCCGTCGGCGTCGCCCGGGCAGAGGGGCGACGGGGGCGGGGTGAAGGTGATGGTGAGGGCGGGGCGTTCGGCGGGGATGGGGTTTTCGCGGGAGCCGAAGCGCTTGGCGTTGAAGGTGGTGGCTTCGTCGCCGCGGAGCATGAAGCCGTGGTGTTCGGCGTTGCCGTCGACCCAGCTCTGGACGGCGCTCACGAGGGCGGGTCCGGACCAGACGTAGGGTCCGGTGAGAGAGACGGTGGTCTGGGCGAGGACGGCGGGGTCGAAGTCGCCGCCGGGGTTCGCCCAGGTGGCGTCGGTCTGGAAGAAGCGGAAGGTCCAGGTGGCGTCGCCGGGCGCGGGGGCGGTGCCGGCGCCGCCCGGTTCTCCGGCGTTGGAGGCGGCCTCGCCCCAGGAACTGAGGACGCTGTGAAGGGTCATGTTGGGGGAGCCGACGATCTGTCGTGTGCAGACGAGCTGGAGCGAGACGCCCGTGATGGTCGAGCCGGCGGGGATTTCGGAGAAGTCGAAGCGGAGGAGAGCGCGGCGGAGGCTGCCGTCGCGGGTGGCTCCGGCGTAGACGTGGGGGCCCGAGCCGTTGCTGGCTTCGCCCTTGAAGTTGGGCTCGTAGAGGGTGTTGTCGGCGACGGGAGCGAGGGTGATGGTTTCGGCGAATGCGGGGGCGCCGGCGAGGAACGGGGCAAGGAGGGCAAGTGTGGTGGTCTTCATGGTGGTGCTCCTGAGGGCGACGTGCCGCCTGTGAATGTCGCGAGCGGGGCGTGTCATGCGTTGGTTGAGGGAGGGGGTGGGCGGGAATCGAGAATAAAGCGGCGTCGCCAGATGTCTCTGGCGACGCCGGGGGGTTTTGTGGTGTCAGAACAGTTTAGTTGCGGCGGCGGCGGCCGGCGGCGAGGGCGCCGAGGCCGAGGATGGCGATGGCGCCGGGTGCGGGGACGATGCGGGGGTCGATGTACATGGCGAGGAGCTGGCCGCCTTCGACGAGCTCGCCCGGGATGCTGTAGTGAGCCTGGACGTCGAGGAGGTAGTAGCCGTCGCCCAGGATGTCGGAGGCGTCGATGATGCCCGAGGACTCTTCGTCACGGGTGAGGAAGCCGGGAGCGCCGGGGGTGAAGCGGGCGGGGTCGTGGGTGGCGACTTCAACGAGGCCGCCCGAGTCGATGTCGTAGAGCCAGATCTTGCCGAGGGCGTCCTGGCCGCCGATGTCTTCCTAGATGATGATGCGGCCGAACTTGTCGATGGTCATGTTGTCCATCATCTGGGGGCCGTTGGCGGTGCTGAGGAGCTCGGTGACGGTGCCGCCGGCGGTGGGGTTGGTGATGTCATCGAAGGTCATGCGGTAGAATCGGCTGCGGCCGACGGTGGTGCCGCCGATGCCGGTGGTGTCGTAGCGGTCGGTGGTGACGAAGTAGAAGTCGTTCTGGCGGCCCGGACGGGGGTCCCACTGGCCGTCCTCGGGGCGGAGGAAGTTGGTGACGTTGGCGTTGTTGGAGTTGGTCTGGAGGGTGGCGCCGGTGGTGTTGGAGACGTCGCCGAAGTTGACAAGGTCGAATCGGCCGGCGGCGGGGGCGGTGCGTCCCTCGAAGCCGTTGAGGGGGATGAGGTTGGTGGCGCGGATGCCGTAGAGGGAGCCGTTGGTGAGGCCGGCGCGTTCGATGTCGTTGCCGGAGTTGGTCTTGTTGCCGATGTAGAGGTAGTTCTGTCCGGGGGAGGAGTCGTCGAGGCCGAGGACGATGGTCTTGTCCTGGGCGAAGGGGCTGGCGACGGAGTTTTCCCAGGAGAACTTGCCGAGGTGGGGGAGCTGTCAGGTCTGGTTGGTGGCGGGTCCGGTGACGATGTGTGCGTAGGCGCGGCCTTCGGCGCCGACTTCTTCGCCGTTCATGTAGATGCGGCTCTGGGTGCCGAGGCCCGTGGCGGCGTTGTAGTAGGCCGAGGGTGCGGCGAGGTCGGCCGAGCAGAAGCGGCCCCAGCGCTGCGAGGGGTCGACGGCGTTGCTCCAGGTGCCGGTGGCGGGGTAGTACTCGTAGGCGTCGGCGGCGGAAGTGTTGTGATCGCGGCCGGAGGTGACGGCGAGGGTGGCGGGGTTGATTTCCCAGCGGGAAACGAAGGCGCCGGTCTGGCCGTGGGCGCGGACGACGCCGGCGGAGGCGCCGAGCTCATGGTTCATGAGCAGGGTGAAGTCGCGGGCGCCGGCGTTCTGGAACGCGCCGAGGCCGTCGGGGATACCGACCATGCGGTAGCCGCCGATGTTGTCACCCACGGTGAGGATCGAGGTGGTGGAGACGCCCGGGATCGAGGGCAGAACGTAGGGGCTCTGCGACGAGCTGGGGCCGGTGAACTGAGCGGATGCAACGGTTCCGCAGGCGGCAACGACAGCCGCGATGGTGAGACAACGATTCAACATGTTCCTGTCCTCCTGGAATGGTGCGGGTGCCCCGGCTGTCCACGTGTCAGCACGCCAGCAGCGACCGTTCAGCGAGAAAACGTACTGCGATTCGGTAGTGATGGGGGTTGCGCCAGCGCTCGAAAAGCGTGCAGATTTGGTGAAGAAGCGGGGGAGAGTTCTCCCAGTTTGCCGAGATACAGTTTGAGGATGGGTCAACGGCGCACCAGCACGGACCTGCCGGGGGAGCTGCGGGCGCATATGGACCGGATCCGGTCCAAGGCGCTCGAGTACGGGCTGACGTTCCCCGAGGTGGTGTTCGAGGTCCTGGACTTCCAGACGATGAACCAGATCGCCGCGTACGGCGGGTTCGCGGTTCGTTATCCCCATTGGCGATGGGGGATGGAGTACGAGCGGCTGTCGAAGCGGGATGCGTACGGGCTGGGGCGCATTTACGAGATGGTGATCAACAACGACCCGTGCTATGCGTACCTGCAGGAGAGCAACGCGCTGAGCGACCAGAAGCTGGTGATGGCGCACGTGTACGGCCACGCGGACTTCTTCAAGAACAACTACTGGTTCAGCAAGACGGACCGGAAGATGATGAACACGATGGCCAACCACGCGACGCGCGTGCAGCGGCACATCAACAAGCACGGGCAGGAGCCCGTGGAGCGGTTCATCGACTGCTGCCTGAGCATCGAGCACCTGATCGATCCGTACTCGGTGTTCTCGCCGCGGGGGGAGGCGGAGGCGGGGCCCGCGACCGGGGAGTTCGAGTACGCGAAGCTTCCGGCGAAGGACTACATGGATCCGTTCGTCAACCCGCGGGAGGAGATGGAGAGCCAGAAGCGTCGGCACGAGCAGAAGCGGCGCGCGGAGCGGGGGCGCGTGCCGGCGCGGCCCACGCGGGACGTGCTGCTGTTCCTGATGCACCACGCGCCGCTGGAGGACTGGCAGCAGGACGTGCTGTCGATCGTGCGCGAGGAGAGCTACTACTTCGCGCCGCAGGCGATGACGAAGATCATGAACGAGGGGTGGGCGAGCTACTGGCACTCCAAGCTGATGACCGAGCACTTCGTGGAGGCGGCGGAGATCGTCGACTACGCGGAGCAGCACTCGGGGGTTGTGCACATGCCGGCGGGGGGGTTCAATCCGTACAAGATCGGGATCGAGCTGTTCAAGGACATCGAGCGCCGGTGGAACACGGGCCGGCACGGCGCGCTGTGGGAGCGGCTGGACACGCTGGGGGCGCGGGAGCGCTTCGACGACAACAGCATGAAGGGTCGGGAGAAGATCTTCGAGGTGCGGCGGATCTACAACGACGTGAACTTCATCGACGAGTTCCTGAGCGAGGAGTTCGTGGAGCGGCACCAGATGTACCGCTACAAGCGGGATCCGCAGACGGGTGAGCTGCGGGTGGTGAGCCGGGACTGGCGGCAGGTGAAGCAGACGCTGCTGTACCAGATCACGAACATGGGCCAGCCTTTCGTGTATGTGCTGGATGCGAACTATCAGAACCGGGGCGAGCTGTTCCTGGCGCACCAGTGGAACGGGCTGGACCTGGACCTTGCCAAGTCGGGGGAGGTTCTGAAGAACCTGCGTGAGATCTGGGGCCGACCGGTGCACGTGCACACGCGGCTGGAGGACGAGCCCTTCCTGCTTTCGGCGGTGGATCCCGAGTCGGCGGTGCGCAAGGAGAAGGTGACGGACCGCACGCCGGCGCCGGCGCAGACTCTGGAGTAGTTGCGGGGAGCCGGGGGGGAGAAGAGCCGAGGGGGCGGGGGTTTCTCGGGCGGGGGGAGGGGCCCTAGACTTTTGGCATGTCGTGCTGCGGACCCCAGAAGTGTGCGAACTTTGACGACGACCGCGAGGGCGTGTCGGAAGAGGACATTGCGCGGTTCGGCGGCGATGACATCGCGTGCCCCAACTGCGGGGCGGACGTGTATCACGACGCGGCGTACTGCCCGCGTTGCCGACATGCGATGACGGAGCAGAGCGTGTCGCGGGGGACGCCGGTGTGGATCCCGATCGCGGCGTGCGCGGCGCTGCTCGGGTTTCTGCTGGTCGTGGTGCTCTGAGCGTTCAGACCGGGCGTATGACGCGGCAGGGGTTGCCGGCGGCGACGACGCGGGGCGGGATGTCGCGGGTGACCACGCTGCCGGCGCCGATGACGGCGTCATCGCCTATGGAGACTCCGGGGAGGACGACGGTTCGGCCGCCGAGCCAGACGCGGTTGCCGATGGTGACGGGCTTGCCGAACTCGGGGCCCGAGGTGCGGAGCGCGGCGTCGATGGGGTGGGTGGCGGCGTAGATGTGGACGCCCGGGGCGAAGTAGCAGGCGTCGCCTATGCGCACGGGCATGACGTCGAGGATGACGCAATCGAAGTTCATGAAGAGTCGTTCGCCGGCGTGGATGTTGAAGCCGTAGTCGCACTTGAAGGTTGGTTCGATCTCGGCGCCGGGGCCGACGGAGCCGAAGAGCTGGCGGATGATGTCGGCGCGTTCCTGGGTCTGGTCGGCGCGGGTGGCGTTGTAGCGTTCGGTGAGAGCGCGGCAGCGGAGCCGGAGGGCGGTGAGCTCCGGGTCGGAGGCGAGGTAGAGCTCGCCCGCGAGCATCTTTTCCTTCTCGGTGGGCATGGGGCGGGGGTGATCAGCCCGCGTCGAGGAGTTCGGCGAGGAGGCGGACGCCCCATCCGGTGGCGGAGTTCTTGATGAAGGGTCCGCGGTCGCTCTCGACGGCGTGGACGCCGGCGATATCGAGGTGGCACCAGGGGACCTCGGGGGTGACGAAGAAGGAGAGGAAGGCGGCGCCCTGGATGGGGTGGGCCTTTCGTTCGGGGTTGGAGTTGATGATGTCGGCGATGTCGCTCTTCATCATGTCGCGGTACTCCTCGTGGTGCGGGAGTCTCCAGACGCGTTCGCCGCTGCGGGCGGAGGCCTGTTCGATGCGGGCGCGGAGTGCCTCGTCGTCGCACCACATTCCGGCGTAGGTGCTTCCGAGGGCGACGACGACGCCGCCGGTGAGCGTGGCGAGGTCGACGATGAAGGCGGGGTCTTCCTTGTCGCAGGCGTAGCAGAGGGCGTCGGCGAGGACGAGCCTTCCTTCGGCGTCGGTGTTGGTGACCTCGACGGTGACGCCGTTGCGGTAGGTGATGACGTCGTCGGGGCGGTAGGCCTCGTCGGAGATGGAGTTTTCGGCGGCGGCGAGGAAGGCGACGACGCGTCTGCGGGGCTTGATGACGGTTGCGATGGCGTGCATGGCGCCGAAGACGGCGCAGCCGCCGTCCTTGTCGCGTTTCATGCCGCGCATTCCGTTGTTGATCTTGAGGGAGAGGCCTCCCGAGTCGTAGGTCATGGTCTTGCCGATGAGTACGACGGGCTTGGCGGCGCGTGCGGCGCGGCCTCCCTCGGGGATGTACTCGAGTCGGATCATGCAGGGAGCGGCTTCGCTGGCCTTGCCGACGTTGATGAGCCCGGTGAAGCGTTCGCGTTCGAGGTCGGCGCCCTTGAAGACGGTGCAGCGGAGGCCGGTCTTGCGGGCCATCTTCTGGGCTTCGGCGGCGATGTAGGCGGGGGTGCAGATGTTGGGGGGCGTGTGGCTGAGGGTTCGAGCGGCGTTGGCGGAGTCGGCGAGCATGAGGCCGCGGTCGATGCCGGCGCCGAGGGCGGGGTCGGAGGTGCTGAGGGTGAGCTTGGTGCGGGAGCCGTTGCGTGTGGTTCCCTTGAAGTCGTCGCAGACCCAGGCGATGAGTCCGAGTCCTTCGCCCAGGGCGCTGCCGGCGGCGTCGATGTCCGCCTTGACGGAGCGGAGAGCGGGCGCGAGCTCGATGGCGGCGTCGGTCTCCTTGATGAGGGCGAGTCGGCGGCCGACGGCGGCGGCGGCGTCGCGGAGGCGGCCGGGCTCGAACTTGGCGCGGTCGCCCAGTCCCACGATGAGGATGCGGCGCGGGCCCCGGCTGGCGGTGCCTCCGCCTGGCGGGAAGGCTTCGACGATGCGTCCGAGTTCGCCGGTGGCTTCGGGGCGCTTGAGGGCGGCGGCGGCGGCGGCGCCGGCGTCGAGTTCGGCGCTCTGCTTGTCGAGCGGTTGTCCCTTGAAGTGGCCCAGGACGAGCACGGCGTTTTTGGAGGATCCGTTTGCCAGACGCACCGACTCGAACATGTGAAACTCCTGGTTGCTGCGTGGCGCCTCGCCTTGAGCGCGACGGGCGTGAGTGTACCGGCGGGGGCCGCTGCGCCGGGGCTGGTTGGGATATGCTGCGCGCATGGCGCGACCCAGCGATGCTTCGAGCCCGTCCGGCCCGCGTTCGGCGGCTCAGCCGCTGATGGCGCCGTGGCGACTGTCGTACATGGACATGCTGTCGCGTGCGGAGAAGCAGTCGTCGCAGGGGGGGGCGAAGGCGGGGGCGGGTGCGGGTGCGGGGGCGGCGTCTTCGTTTCTGCGTGCGTACTGGCTGGATCCTGCGGGCGACGAGGCGAACCACGTGATCGTGCGCACGGGGACGGAGCAGACGGGGCGGGGGGGCCTGATCCTGCTCAACCGGTATCCCTACGCGAACGGGCACTTGCTGGTGTGCCTGGGCGAGGCGCGGAGCCGGGTGCTGGAGTATGACGAGGCGCGGCGTGCGGAGCTGTGGTCGCTGGTGGACCTTGCGGTGCATCTTGTGGAGCGCGGGCTTGAGCCTCAGGGTGTGAACGTCGGGCTGAACCAGGGGGCGGCGGCGGGAGCGGGCGTGCCCGGGCATATTCATGTGCACGTTGTGCCGCGGTGGGCGGGGGACGTGAACTTCATGGAGGCGTGCGCGCAGATCCGCGTGATTCCGAGCGCGCTGGAGGACATGGCGCGGCGGATGCGCGAGGTGTGGCGGTCGCTGGAAGCGGAAGGGCACGGGCGAGCGTGAGCGCGCGACGTGAGGAGACGCGGGACGGGGAGGCGGTGGTGCTGGGCATCGCGGGGGGCATCGGCAGCGGGAAGTCGACGGTTGCGCGGGCGTTCGCGTCGCTGGGGTGGGAGGTGGTGGACTCGGACAAGGAGGCGGCGGCGGCGCTGCAGTCGGAGGAGGCGAAGCGTGCGCTGGTGGGGTGGTGGGGGCCCGGGGTGCTAGATGCGGGTGGGGGGGTCGATCGGGGTGCGGTGGGGCGTCTGGTGTTCGCGGATGAGGAGAAGCGGCGAGCGCTGGAGGGGCTGATTCATCCGATGATCGCGCGGACGCGTGCGCAGGTTCTCGAGCGTGCGCGGGCGCGGGTTCGGGGGCGGGCGGGGGAGCGGGTGGGGGTGGTGTTCGATGCGCCGCTGCTGTTCGAGGCGGGCCTGGACGGTCAGTGCGACGCGGTGGTGTTCGTGGACGCGCCGCGCGGGGTTCGTCTGGAGCGGGTCCGGCGGTCGCGCGGGTGGGACGAGGCGGAGCTTTCGCGGCGGGAGGCGGCCCAGTGGGCACCGGAGCGGAAGCGGGCTCTGTGCCGATTCGTTGTGAATAACGACGGAGAGACGGACGTTGTCGAGCAGTGCCGGGTCATCTCGGGTATACTTCTTGGGAGCTCGGACCGAGGATGACGCCAGCCTGCGGGGTTGGCGGCGACCGCCGGCAGCCGAGTTCTTCTCTCGAAACCGTTCTGAGCTGAGAGCCGCCCGCCGGGCGGTGTGCCCTTTGGCGGGCTGCGGTTCTCGGCGATGACGGACGAGCGCGAGCGGGCGGATTGCCTTCGGCTCGCTGCGCGTTTTTCTTCCCCCTTCACGCTGTCGGCCCCTTTTCAGACGAGGAATCTTCTCCGATGCCACGATCGACCTCCAGCAGTTCGTCGCGTTCCGGCTCCAAGGATGGGGGTGAAGAAGGGGTGAAGAAGCGGCGGACGACCCGGACGAAGTCCGAAGAGAGTGATGCGGGGGAGGCGCCGGCGGCCACGCCGCGGGCGGCTCGTGCGGCGGAGGAGGCTCCGGCGGCCGAATCGAGACCGGCGCGTGCGAGCTCGGTGCCCGCGGAGACTCGGGCGCCTGAGGGTCGAGCGGGAGAGTCGCGGCCCGAGTCGCGGTCCGAGTCGCGGTCGAGTGGGGAGATGCGATCGGAGTCGCGGCCCGAGTCGCGGTCGGGAGACATGCGGTCCGGCGAGGCGCGGCAGAGCGAATCGCGGCAGTACGACTATCGGCAGCCTGAGACGGCTCGGCCGGACGCTCGTCCGGCGGCGGGCTCACACAGCTGGCCCTCGAATCTTGGCGGGCCGAGCCCCGGCGGCCCGGCCGGGCCCCGGCCGACGTCTGCGCCGTCGCATGGCGGCGGTGGCGGTGGCGGGGGCGGCGGAGGTGGGGGTGGGGGTGGGGGTGAAGGCCGGTCTGGCGGTCAGGGCGGCGGGATGATGGATCGGCCGCAGCATTCGCATCAGGGCCAGGGCGGCGGGGGCCAGGGCCATCATTCGTCCGGTGGCGGTCAGGGCGGCGGGTCCGGTCAGCATGGTGGTGGTGGCGGTGGTGGGGGCTATTACCCGCAGCACCAGCAGCGCAATTTCGGAGGGCCGGGCTCGATGCAGCAGGGGATGCAAGGGATGCAGGGGATGGCGGGATCGGGTCGGCGGAAGAAGAAGAAGCGCAAGGGCGGGGGCATGCCTTTCCCTCAGCCCGGGGCGGGGCCCTCGGCGCATCATCATCAGACGTCTGGCAACGTGCAGCAGATGGTTGCGGCGGGGCTGCTGCCCAGCGAAGAGGAGATCGAGCGCGACGCGCAGGCTCTGGAGCGGATCGCTGCGACGAGCGAATATGCGCAGGCCGAGAAGGCCGCGCTGCACATGTCAGAACTGCAGCGGATGGAGATCGGGAAGCTTCACGACTTCGCGACGCGCGAGGGGCTGGTGGAGTTCAACAAGCTGCCGCGGCAGGAGCTGATCTTCCAGCTTCTCAAGAAGAAGGCGGCGGACACGGGTCTGATCTTCGGCGAGGGCACCCTGGAGATCGCGCACGAGGGGTACGGGTTCCTGAGGAGCCCGGAGCAGAGCTATCTCTCGTCGCCCGACGACATCTACGTGGCGCCGCAGATGGTGCGGCGTTTCGGGCTGCGGAAGGGGATGGAGATCAAGGGGGCGATCCGTCCTCCCAAGGACAACGAGCGGTACTTCACGCTGCTGCGGATCGATTCGATCAACGGCAAGGAGCCGGCGGAGGCGCGTCGTCTGCCGATCTTCGAGGACCTGACGCCGCTGCACCCCGAGCAGCGCTTCGTGCTGGAGACGGAGCCCGATCAGGTTGAGATGCGGATCGTGGACCTTGTGGCGCCGATCGGGCGGGGGCAGCGCGGCCTGATCGTGGCGCCGCCCCGGACCGGCAAGACGGTGCTGCTGCAGAAGATCACGCAGGCGATCAGCAAGAACTATCCCGAGGTGAAGATCATCGTTCTGCTGATCGACGAGCGGCCCGAAGAAGTGACGGACTTCCGGCGGAACACGAACAAGACGGTGGAGGTCGTGGCGTCGACCTTCGACGAGGATTCGTCGCGGCACGTGGCGGTCGCGGAGATGGTGATCGAGAAGGCGCGGCGGTACGTGGAGTACGGGCAGCACGTGGTGATCCTGCTGGACTCGATCACTCGTCTGGCGCGTGCGTACAACGCGGCGCAGCCTCACTCGGGCAAGATCATGACGGGCGGCATCGACTCGAACGCGCTGGTGCGTCCCAAGAAGTTCTTCGGTTCGGCGCGCGCGATCGAGAACGGCGGCTCGCTGACGATCCTGGGGACGGCGCTGGTGGACACGGGGTCCAAGGCGGACGAGGTGATCTTCGAGGAGTTCAAGGGGACGGGCAACAGCGAGCTTCACCTGGACCGCAAGCTGGTGGACAAGCGGATCTGGCCTGCGATCGACGTGGCGGCGAGCGGCACGCGGCGCGAGGAGCTGCTTCTTGACAAGAAGGAGCTTGAGCTGACGTACCGTCTGCGCAAGGTGCTGGCGGACATGAACGTTGTCGAGGCGATGGAGCTGCTCAAGAGCCGGCTGAAGAAGGCCAAGACGAACGCCGAGTTCCTGATGACGATGAACATCGGGGCGTAAGGCGGGGTGGGCGAGTGCAAGCAAAGAAAACCGGCCCGGCGCTGGCGGTCGTCCGTGGACCGCGAGGCCGGGCCGGCTGTTTGGTGTGAGGTCAGACGCTGTGGGAGGCCGGGGTTACGGGCAGGTTTCGAGCCAGTTCTGCAGGATGGTGACGATGTCGACGAAGTCGACCACACCGCTGCCGTCGGAGTCGCCGGGGCAGGGCTGGCCGGGGATGAGCGACGTGATGAGGTAGTAGACAGCGAAGGTGCTGTCGTTCTCGTCACGGACTTCGAGCTGGTAGGTGCCGGTGCGCGGGGCTCGGAAGCGGACGGTGGCGCCGATGGCGGTGCCGCCGGCGAAGTCGTCGGTGCTCAGCACGAGGGAGGTGTTGTTGGGGTCGAGGACGCGGAGCGAGACGTCCGGCGAACCGAGTCCGCCGCCGGCCGGGGTGACGGTGGCGGTGACGACGTCTCCGGCGGTGAGCTCGAGCCGGTAGTTGTCCTGGGTGATATTTGCGCCCTCGGTGCCGGCTAAGCCCACGGTGGGGCCGACGCTCTTGATGGGGAGGATGTCGGCTTCGGCGGATCCGTCATTGAAGGTTTCGGTCCAGTCCACGGTGCTGGCGGATGCGCGGGATACGGTCAGCATGTAGTCGCCCTGATCGGCGCCGCTGAAACCGACGACGCGGATGTAATGCGTTCCGGTGGTGCTGATGACGGCGCGGACGACGGAGCCGCGCGTATTAGCGATCGGGAAGTCGCTGCCGGCGTCATCATTGCTTGCGATAGAAGTCTGGGACGGGTTGAAGAGGCTGACAACGGTGTCGGGCTCCAAGAACGAGTCGGGCAGGAAGGCCAGGGGCGTGGTCGTGATGGTGACGACTTCGCCCGCGACGGCGGAGAACTGGAAGAAGTCGGATTCGCCGACCGAGAGCGTGATGCGGCCTTCCTTCACGCGCCGGTTGCTGAAGTCGATGACGTCGGCGGCGGCGAAGGCGTCGTTGGGCTCGGTCTCGACGAACTGGCCGAGCGGGGGCTGGAACGAGAAGCCCCGAACGCCCTGTTCGGCGCGCTCGGCTTCTTCGAAGGCGGCTTCCGGTTCGGCGAGGGCCGGGCCGGCCAGCAGCAGCGACAGCGGAGCCAGGATCTTCCATGTGCGGCACTTCATCTCAATTCTCCCATTGGCATTTTCAGTGAAAGATGGAAGTTCCGATAACTCCCATCATCAAGAAGGTGGCTTGGATTCGCGCGGCGTCAAGCGGAACGGCGGAATCGGATGGTGCGGGCCGGGCCCTCGCCTCGAGCGGGGCGTGCGCGCGCACGCCCGGGGGACGACCATCAGTGCGTCGTTGGGCGCGGATTCCGCAAGGGACTTTTTGAGCTGGGCCGGCGGGCCGCTGACCCCGGCGCGGGGGACGCGGATCAGGCGGAGGCGCCGGCGGGGGTGGGGGCGGGTGCGCTGAGGGCGAGCATGCGGTCGAGGGCGTCGAGGGCCGGGCCGCGGGCGTCGGGGTGAACACTGATGCGGTTGACGACCTTGCCCTGGGCGAGGTTGTCGAGGGTCCAGAGGAGGTGGGGCTCGTCGATGCGGTACATGGTGGTGCAGAGGCACTGGCAGTCGGAGAGGATGCGGACGAAGACGCCGCGTTCGGCGGCGAGGCGGGCGAGGCGTTTGACGAGGTGGATCTCGGTGCCGACGGCCCAGCGGGAGCCGGGCGGGGCGGAGCTGATGGTGCGGATGATGAACTCGGTTGAGCCGGCGAGGTCGGCGCGGTCGACGACTTCCTTGCAGCACTCGGGGTGGACGAGGATGCGCATCTGGGGCTCGTCGCGGCGGATCTGCTCGCAGTGTTCGGGTCGGAAGAGCTTGTGGACGGAGCAGTGGCCGGCCCAGAGGATGGCGCGGGCGTCGGGGAGGGTGTCGGGGTCGATGCCGCCGAGCTCTCGGCCGGCGCGTGCGAGCCTGGGGTCGTAGAGGGCGGTGTGTGCGGCGACGTCTATGCCGAAGGAGGCGGCGGTGTTTCGTCCGAGGTGCTGATCGGGGAGGAAGAAGATCTTGATGTCTTCGTGGGGTGCGCGGGGGATTGTGCCGCCGGCGGAGGCCCACTGGAAGACCTGGCGCGCGTTGGAGGAGGTGCAGCAGGCGCCGCCTCGTGCGCCGACGAAGGCCTTCACGGCGGCGGTGGAGTTGACGTATGTGATGGGGATGATTCGGCCGGTCCAGCCGCGGTGTGCGAGGGCGGCGTGGAGGTCGTCCCATGCCTGGAGCGCGTCGGGGTAGGCGGCCATGTCCGCCATGGAGCATCCGGCGGAGAGGTCGGGGAGGATGACGTTTGTGCCCGGGGGTGCGAGCAGGTCCGCGGACTCGGCCATGAAGTGGACGCCGCAGAAGACGATGTTGCTGACGCCCCGCTCGCGGACGCGTGAGGCGGCCAGCTGCGAGAGCTTGAGGGAGTCGCCCGTGAAGTCGGCGTGGCGGATGACCTCGTCGGTCTGGTAGTGGTGCCCGAGGATGAGGAGGCGATCGCCGAGTTCGCGTCGGCGCGCGGTGATGGCGTCGGCGAGCTCCTGGGAGCTCATGGCGTCATAGCGTTCGGGCAACGCGGGCTGCCACAGGGTCATGACCGGATGGTAGGTGCGGGTGGCCGGGGCCGGGGCCGGGGCGTCCGGTGACGCGGGTCAGGCGGCGATGGCGGCGGAGAGGGGCTCGCCGGCGGCCTCTGCTGCGGCGAACTCGAGGGCGACCTGCTGGCGTGTGGGTGAGACGATGGTGACTCGGCGGACGATGGCGCGGGCCATGGTGCTGCCGCTGAGGACGCGGCCGTCTTCCCAAGCGACGGCGAGGTCGATCTCGTCTCCGAGGCTGAAGGGTCTGGCGCGCTCGATGTGGAGGAGGGCGCCGCCCTCTGAATAGTCGGAGGTCTGGGCCGGGCTGAACATGGCGGTCCGGCGGTCGCGGATCTTGCACGCTTTCACGAGCACCATCCGCGGGTGCTTCCGTCGTTCGGCTTGCGACGCGGCGTTCATGGTCGACTCCGGGCGAACTCAGTTTTCGGGTCGGGTGGTTGACGCTTTTGCGGACCGCCGCCCGATGAACACATCGCTGAGCAGACGTTCATTCATCGGCTCATAAGGAACTGTTCACCAGTTCTCCACATCACCAGAATCGGGACAAGTCATCCGGAGCGACGTGATGGTTCCCCAGATTGACATCATCCTGCCGACCCGGGATCGGAACGCGCAACTTTCGACATGTCTGGAGATGCTGGCGTCTCAGGATTATCCCTTGGGCGAGCTGGGTGTGGCGGTGGTGCTGGACGGTCCGGACGCGGCGTCGGCAGAGACGGTGCGGCGGTTTGCGGGGCATCTGCCGGTGCGTGTGCTGGAGGCTCCGCGGCTGGGGATCGCGCACGCGAAGAACGTGGCGATCGCGAGCTCGCGGGCGCGGCTGCTGCTGCTGATCAACGATGATGTGCTGCCGGCGCGCGGGTTCGTGGCGGCGCATGTGGCGGCGCACGCGGAGCGGGCGGAGCCGGCGGCGATCGTGGGCTGGAGTCCTTTCGTTGTGCCCGAGGGGGGCGCGGCGCGGGCGTTTGACGTGCTGGTGCGCGACACGTCGCTGATCTTCTTCTATGACCGGATGATTGACGAGCGTGGTCGGGCGCTGCGGCCTCGGGATCATGACTGGGGGCCGAGGCACGCGTGGAACCTGAACCTGTCGCTGCCGCGGTCCGAGGCGCGTGCGGTTGGGGGGTTCCGGCCGGCGATCGCGAACTGCTGCTACGAGGATGTCGAGTTCGCGTGGCGGCTGCGGGAGAGGCGGGGCATGCCGGTCCTGTTCCGGCCCGAGGCGCTGGCGCCGCACGATCACAGGTACAGCGCGAGCGCGTACCTGGAGCGTGAGCTTCGGCTTGGATATTCGGCGCACGGGTTCGCGTCGGCGGCGCCGGGGTGTGCGCGCGAGGTTCTGGGTCGGGACGTGCTGAGCGCGGGCGCGGCGGCGGAAGCGCGGGCGTTTCTCGAGGAGCACGCGGGGATGGAGGCGGAGCTGCGTGAGTGGCTGCGCGGGCTGGAGCGCGTGCCCGCGTCGGAGTTTGACGGCGCGGAGGGGCGCGAGCGGCTGCAGATGGCGTTCGACCGGCACCTGCCGCTGAAGCGGGCGACGTTCCGCCGGGGCCTGCTGCGTGCGCTGGAGGGGGCCGCGGTTCCCGGGCTGTTCCACGCGGCGGACCGGCTGCCGACGGAGCCGCCGCTGGTGGCGGAAGCGGCGTGATCCGGCGGGAAAAGCCGCTGTTTTCCGGGTGCGGGGTGGCGAGCGGGGTTGCGCGGCGAAAAAATCGCAGGAAAATGCGATGTTTTTCGGGAGGGGTTGCCGAAAACCCTTGAGAAAAGCCTGTTTTGCGGTATGAACAGGTAGATGCGGGCCGCAAGGAGGTCTGGGCCCGCCGAGTGCCAACGCCGCGCGTCCTTATGGACGGCGTCGATCGGAGAATCGAACCAATGGCGAAGAAGGCTCCTGCAAAGACGACGAAGAAGGCCCGGATCGAGGGGGCGAAAGACAAGCCCCGGAGCAAGGGCGACACGCTGAGCACGATCGCGGCCGCGACCGAGCTTTCGCGCAAGCAGGTCGCGTCGGTGTTCGAGACCATGGCGCAGATCATGGCGGCGGACCTGAAGACCGTGAAGGTCTTCCAGGTTCCGGGCCTGATGAAGGTCGTGCGTGTCGACAAGCCCGCGACCAAGGCGCGGGTCGGCCCCAACCCCTTCAACCCCGGCGAGATGATCACGTTCAAGGCCAAGCCCGCGCGGCGCACGGTGAAGATCCGCGCGCTGAAGGGGCTGAAGGCTCTCGTCTGATCCTTTCCCGCGTGCGGAGCCGATGGCTCCCGGCGGGTTGATCAGTCTCCAAATCTCAACCGGCCCGGCGTCTTCCAAGGCTCCGGGCCGTTGATTTTTTTGCGGGAGTGGGGCGTCGGGGCGGGGATGGGCTGCGGGGGCCGGGGCGCGCGGTGGAGCGGCTCAGGCGGCGTACATGCGGTGGACGCGGAGGCCCAGGCGCTCGAGCTCGCCGCGGCGTTCCCAGAGTGCGGGCTCGTGGATGGCGGAGCTGATGAGGACGTCGGTGACGCCCATGTTGAGTGCGGCGTGGGGTGCGAGGACGGGGCGGCCGGCGGCGCGCGAGCCGTGGTTGGCGGGATCGTCGTCGATGAGGGCGACGACGTGGGCGGGGGCGGAGTCGAGGGCGCTCGTGACGGCGAGCGTGTGGCGGCCGGCGCCCCAGAGTGCGACGCGGCGGCCCGTGAGGGATTCGAGGGCGCGGCGGGCGCGCTCGGGGGCGTCGTGGGGGACGGTGAAGGCCTGGCCTGGGTCGGGGGCCTGGGCGCGGGTGTGGCGCGGGGTGCGGGTGGCGGCGGCGGCGAGCGCGCTGGCGGCGCGACGGATGTGCAGCTCGTCCGTGAAGTGGTTGACGACGCGGGCCCAGGCGTGCTGACGCGTGCGGGCGAGGCGCGCGGGATCGGCGGCGAGCTGCTGGACGGCGAGGGCGAGGCGGCGGCCGACGGCGTCGTCGCTTCCTGAGGGGTCGACGAGCACGCCCGAGATGTCGTGCTCGATGGCCTCGTCGGCGCCGGAGGCGACGCGCGTGACGACGGGGGCGAGCCCCTGGCCCATGGCTTCGAGCATGGCGATGCTAAGCCCTTCGAAGCGCGAGGGGAGCAGGAAGATGTGGGCGCGGCGGAGCTGGGCGAGCATGTCGTCGCCCCAGAGGGCCGGGGTGCGGGAGATGCGCGGGCGCGAGCGGAGCGCGGCGTCGATCTCGGCGGCGGCGGGGCCGTCGCCTATGAGGCGGAGCTCGTAGGGGAGGCGGCGTTCGTCGAGGGCGTCGGCCATGTTGATGAGGGCGGCGACGCGCTTCTGGAAGCGGTCGATTCGGCCGGGGTAGATGAGCCTGATGGCGCGCCGGTCGAGCGCTTCGGGGGCGGGCGGGCTGTGGGCGGGGCGCACACCGTAGGGGACGTGGTCGATGGTGAGGGCGGGGTCGGGGAGGCGTCGGCGGAGCTCGCTGGTGATGCGGCGGCTGACTGCCACGACGGAATCGAGGACAGGGGCGTAGTGCTGGGCGAGGCGGTAATCGTGCTCGATGTCGTTGTGGATCCAGAGGGCCAGGCGTGTGCGGGAGGCGGTGCGGGGCTGGTGGGCTCCTGCGGCGAGGAGTGCGTCGATGGAGCCTGAGGTGAGGTTTGCGATGGCGACGGTGTCGCGGTCGGGGCCGAGGGCTGCGCGGGCGCGGGCGCAGGCGCGGGCGAGGTCGTCGGCGGGGGAGATGGCTTCGATGTGAACGGTGGGCGGGAGGGCGCGGAGCCGCTCGGGGCGCCAGATCTCTCCCTGGATGACGATGGCGAGGGGCCAGCCCGAGGAGGCGAGACCTTGAGCGAGGGTGAGCGCCCACGTGGGGACGCCACCCAGGCCCAGTCCCTGAGGAAGACTGATCAGGACGCCGGGGTGCTCGGCAGATGGGGCGAGATTGCGGCTGGGCCCGGTCATGGGCGTATTCATCGGTCGGGCGTGGGGGTGGTCGTCAGCGGCTGGGCCGGGGGGCGGCGGTTGGTCGATAGTTTGAGCGATGGCAGCGGCATCTGGCGCAGCGAACGCGTTGGCTGGCGGCGCGGCGGGCGCGGCGTCGCTGGCGCAGTCGTGGGAGGTGCTGTCGGCGGGGGCGGCGCATCTGCGGCGGCAGCCTGAGGACCATGGGCGGCGGCTGGCGGTGGTGGCGGCGGCGGCGCGCGTCGGGCTGAGCACGATGGCGCGTGAGGAGGCGGCGCGACTTCCGGCGGGGGCGTTGCCCGAGGAGAGCCGCGGGGCGCTGGCGGAGGCGCTGGCGAAGCTGCCCGACGATCGTGTGCCGACGTCGATGGTGCGCGAGACGTGCCGGGCGAATGTTGAGGCGCTGGCGGGGCGGGGGGTTGATGTGCGGGCGGGGTTCGAGCGGTGGGAGCGGACGCTGGGCGAGCGGGGGTGCTTTCGCGCGTTTGATGGGAACGTGGTGAGGCGGGCGGGCGACGGTTCGTTCGGGCCGCTGAGTGATGTTCGGGGAGCGGCGGCGCGGGCGACGCGGCTGGTCGGGCCGGCGGGGGAGCTCACGAGTTCGACGGCGCCGGCGGGGGTGATCGTTCAGGGTCTGGAGACGCCGTGGATCCTGCTGCGGGCGGTGCGCGATACGCCGGGGACGGCGGACGGGTATGAGTGTCCGGTGGTGGTGTTCGCGCCGGATGAGAGCGCGATGCTGGACGGGCTGGCCTCCGCGGACCTGCGGGAGGTGATCGCGGAGGAGCGCGTGCTGTTCTTCGTGGGGGCGGGCGCGCACGCGGAGCTGGAGCGTTGGCTGGCGGGGCGGAGGGACGCGGCGCTGCCGCGGGACTACCTGCTCTCGGGGTGCGGGGCGGCGGACGAGCGCGCGGTGGGGATGTTGAGGTCGGCGCAGAGGCGTCAGCAGGACGAGGCGGCGCGGCTGACGGCGGAGGTGGAGGCGCGGTACGCGGGCCGGGATGCGCGGTGGTGGGGCGCGCGGCTGGCGGAGGCGCGGTCGGATGGGGGGCCGGCGCTGCGCGTGCTGATCCCGATCTCGCGGTACTCGACGTTCGTACGGCACGCGGCGGCGGACCTTGCGGAGGCGTTGCGGGGCGCGGGGGTCGATGCGCGGGTTCTGACGGAGCCCGACTGCCGATCGAGGCTGGTGACGACGGCGTATCTACGGGCGTTTGCGGAGTGGGAGCCCGACGTGGTGGTGGCGATCAATCATGCACGGCCGCTGTTCAAGGGGGCGGTGCCGGCGGGGGTGCCGGTGGTGTGCTGGATCCAGGACCGGATGCAGCACTTGTTCTCGCGGGAGGTCGGCCGGGGGCTGGGGCCGCTGGATTTCGTGATCGGCCATCTGCATCCGGAGCTGTTCGCGTCGTGCGAGTGGCCGGCGGCGCGGCGGCGGTTCCTGTTTGTGCCGGCGTCGTCGCGGACGTTTCACTCGGGGCCTGTGGAGGCGGGGCTGGCGGTGCGGGTGCGGTGTGATGTCGCGTATGTGAGCCATCAGAGCGAGTCGCCGGAGGCGGCGCACGCGCGGCTGCGGGGCGCGCTGGCGGGTCGGCCCGAGCTGCTGAGGGTGGCGGACGAGTTCTATGAGTGGCTGGTTGCGGGGAGCGACGGCGGGGCGGGGCGGCCTCGGGAGTCGGTCCGGCTGTTCATCACGGAGCGGCTGAAGACGCCCAAGCGCGATCCTCGTGCGTCGGCGCTGGTGGATGCGCTGATGGGGGCGCACACGGTGCCGCTGGCGGAGCGGTTTTTCCGGCATGAAGCGCTGGAATGGGCGGCGGAAATGGCGCGGCGGCGGGGGTGGCGGCTGAGGCTGTTCGGCAAGGGATGGGAGTCGCATCCGCGGCTGGCGGAGTTCGCGGCGGGACCTCTTGAGCATGACGAGCAGCTGCGGGCGCTGTACTTCTCGGCGGGGGTGAACCTGCATGTTTCGCGGAACAGCAACGCGCATCAGCGGATGTACGAGTGCGCGCTGTCGGGGGGCCTGATGCTGCGGCGCGGGCCGTCGCCCGACGCGTGGATGGCGCGGTGGGCGCTGGCGGATCACCTGCTGAGGCGCGGGTCGCCCGTCGGGCGCACGGCGGATGGGGACCGGGTGTACGAGCTGCAGCCGGGCGGGTGGCCCGACGCGGCGGGCTTTGCGGGGGACGACCTGGCGGGACTGGAGATGACGGCGGGGGGCGGGGCGCGGGTGGTGATCCCGGAGTTCGTGGAGAGCTGGATCGAGGGGCGGGAGCTCTTCTTCCCGCTGGCGATGCTGCCCGACCAGGGTTTCCCGGCGGGTCGCGAGACGCTGTTCGCGAGCGCGGCGGAACTGGAGCGGCTGATCGAGCGGGCGCTGTCGGACGGGGGCTGGCGCGCGGGGGTGATCGATGCGCAGCGGGCGCACGCGCTGCGGCACTGCACGTTCGAGACGGTGGCGCGGGAGACGCTGGAGCTGCTCGCGCAAGAATTGCCCGCCGGCGCATCTTGCGCGGGTGAAACGGGCGGCGGCGTCGAGCGCTGCGGCGCGAAGGGTCGATAACAGAGCGGTGCCAAGGGCGAGCCGAGCGGGCGCTGGACCACTGGCGAGCGTGATCGTTCCGGCGTTCAACGCCGAGGCGACGCTGGCGGAGACGCTGCAGTCGCTGCGGGCGCAGTCGCTGGAGTCGTGGGAAGCGATCGTGGTGGACGACGGCTCGCTGGACGGGACGGCGGAGGTGGCGCGGCGGATGTCCGGGGAGGACGGGCGGATCCGGGTCGTGAGCCGGGCGAACGGGGGGCTGGCGGCGGCGCGGAACACGGGGATCGGGGCGGCGCAGGGGGAGTTTGTTCACTTTCTGGATGCGGACGACTGGATGCTGCCCGACGGGCTTGCGCGGCTGATCGAGGGGGCGGGAGCGACGGGGGCGGCGTACGGCGCGGTGCGGTGGCGGGACGATCGCGGGGGTGATCTGGAGTGGTCGTACGAGCCGACGACGCCGCGGGCGGGGCTGGAGGAGCTGCTGCGGTTCAACCGCTTTGCGGTGCACGGGCAGGTGATCCGGCGCGGGCTGCTCGGGGACGAGCGCTTCGACGAAACGCTGTCGTGCGTTGAGGATCATGACCTGTGGCTGCGGCTGGCGGGGAGGGGCGTGGTGTGGTGCGCGGTGTCGGGGGACGTGGGGGCGTACCGGCAGCGGCGGATGAGCATGAGCCGGGGCTGGGATTCGATGGCGCGGGATCATGCGCTGGTGCTGCGCCGGGCGTGGAGCGAGCTTGCGGGGCGCGAGGAGGAGTGCGAGCGGGTGCTGCGGGGCGTGGCGCTCGAGTATGCAACGGCGGCGCTGTGGGACGCGGGGCCGGGGGGCGTGGTGCGGGCGCTGGGGATGATGCGGGAGCGGGGGGCGGCGGTGCGTGTGGAGGCGGACGAGGCGGCGCGGGCGGCGGCGTGGATGCTGCCGCGTGCGGCGTGTCACCCTCCCACGCTGTGGGAGAACGACTGGGCAGCGCGGTCGATGCTGGATGTGCTGGGCCCGTTCTGGGAGGCGATCGAAGCGGAGGGGATCGGAGCGCGGGGGTTCGCGGTGGCGGCGCGGCGGTCGCTGGCGGAGCTGACGGTGTCGCCCATGCGGGTGGCGCGTCGGGCGGTGCGGCTGCTGCCGAGGGTGGGCGAGCCGGTGGTCGCGGGGGCGGGGCGGAACGGGGCGGCGGTGGTGCGGGCGCTGGTGGATGCGGAGCGCTCGTTCGGGGTGTTCGACGATGCGGCGCCGGCGGGGACGATCGTGACGCTGGGTGGCGTGGATTCGCTGGCGCTGAGCGAGGCGGAGGCGTTCGGGGCTGGGCGGCCGGTGATCGTGACGCCTCGGGATGCGCGGGGGATCGAGGGGCGGGTGGGGAAGGATGCGGCGTGCGTGCGGTGGAGCGAGGTCGCGGCGGAGCTCGGGGCCGCGGAAGAAGCGCGTCTGGGTCGTTTGTGGCCCGGGCCGCGGGGCGGCCGATCGGAGGCGGCGGCATGAGTGCTGCGTCGCGGCCTGTGGTGAGCGTGATCGTGCCGATGCACAACGGCGGCGCGTTCATCGAGCGGGCGCTGGGGTCGCTGATCGCGCAGGAGCTTGCGGCGTGGGAGGCGGTGGTCGTCGATGACGGGAGCACGGACGACGGCGCGGCGCGGGCGGCGCGGATGTCGTCGGAGGATGGGCGGATCGAGGTTGTGCGCGTATCGCGGCGCGGGGTGGCGGGGGCGCGGAACCTTGGGCTCGAGCGGACGAGCGGGCCTTACGTGGTGTTCCTGGATGCGGACGACTGGCTGATGCCGGGCGGGCTGGGCGCGTTGCTGGAGGGGGCGCGGGCGTCTGACTTTGGAGCGGCGTTCGGGGGCGTGGCGTGGCATGAAGCGGCGGGCGCGCCGATGGGGTATAGGGCGCTGCCGACGTGCCGGGAGGCGGGGATCGATGAGCTGCTGACGTCCAACAGGTTCAGCGTGCATGCGCAGATGCTGCGGCGCGACACGCTTGGAGCCGAGCGGTTCAATGCGGAGCTGGGGGCGTCGGAGGACTACGACCTGTGGCTTCGGCTGGCGGACCAGGGGGTGAGGTGGAGGGCGGTCGATCGCGTGGTCGGTGCGTACCGGCTGGTGCCATCGAGCCGGAGCCGGGACTGGGCGAAGGTCGCGGCGGCGAACGCGGAGATCCTGCGCCGGGCGTTCGAGCGGGCGCGGCGCGGCGGCGCGGGGCGCCGGCTGTGCGACGTGTCGGAGACGCGGGCTCGGGCGCTCACGCTGGGCCACGCGCTGGATGCGGCGACGGCGTGCGCGCTGGGCGGGCCCGAGGGGGTGGAGCGCGGGGCGGAGCTGCTGCGGCGGTATGCGTGGCGCGGGTGCGTGACGGCGGAGCGTGCGGCGGCGAGCGCGGCGTGGGCGATCCCGGCGGCGGCGTGCGCGGCGCCGGGTGCGTGGAGAGATCCGCCCCTGTCGTGGTGTGCGGCGGCGCGCGGGCTGTGGGAGCGCGCGGCGCGCGAGGGATGGGCTGAGGCGTCGATGCCGGCGCGGGCGCTCGGGCTGCTGGCCGAGCGTGCGGTGGACGGCGAGCCGGTTGCGCGGGAGATCGCGGCGCGGCTGGATCTGTCGAGGCCTGTGGTGCTGCTGGGGCTGGGAATGAACGGTCGGCGGCTGGCGGGGGCGATCCTTGCGATGGATGGGCGGGCGGCGTTGCTGGGCGTGGATGACGCGCTGGAGGCGGGGTTAGAGCGGGTGAGCGTAGAAGGGGGGCAGGTGCGGCTGGTGAGTCGTGAAGAGTCGTGGCCGGCGGGGGCGCAGATCGTGGTGACGGTGGGGGATGACGGGCGGATGCGGCATCCGGCGGCGCGGCGGGAGGGGGCGATGCGATGGAGCGCGGTGCGGTCCGAGCTGGCGCGGGCGGCGCTGGAGCGGGTGCTGGCGGTGTGGGACGCGGCGGCGCGCGGGGCGGCGGAGGCGGCGGCGTGAGCGCGTGCCGAGTGAGCGTGATCGGGTCCCTGGGGGCGTGCGGGGGGGCGATGTCGCCCTGGCTTGTCGCGCTGCTGGATCAGTCTGTGCGGGAGATGGAGATTGTGCTGGCGCTGCCGCGGGAAGAGAGCGCGGCGGGCGAGCGTGTTCGCGCGGCGGTCGAGGGGCTGGCGCGGGGTGATGCGCGGGTGCGGGTGATCGAGGCGCGGGGCGAGGGGGACGCGGCTGCGTGGAACGCCGGGCTGCGCGCGGCGAGCGGGGAGTACGTCGTGTGTATGACGACGGATGAGGCGCTCGAGCCGGGCGTGCTGCGGGTGATGCTGGCGACGGCGGAGGGCGCGGGGGCGTATGCGCCCGCACGATGGTTGGGGGCGGCGGGGGAGGAGCTTGCGATTTCCACGGGGCCGAGCGGGGCGCGGATCGACCGGCGGGAGCTGGAGCGGGCGTGGCCCGGGCCGGCGGCGTGCTTCCTGACGAAGCGTGAACTGCTCGCGGAGGTGCTGTTCGAGGAGGGGGCGAGCGGGGCGGATCATGCGGCGTTTCTGCGGGTGGCGTCGCGGGGCGGGGCGTGGTCGTGCGCGGCGGAGCCGATGATCAGGGCGCGGCTGGGTCCCCTGGCACCGGTGGAGGGGCTGCGGGGGATGCTTCGTGAGCGGCTGCGGACCTTGGATGAGGCGGGGGCGCGGGCGGGCGAGCATCGTCGGGGCGTGCTGGCGGCGCTGGCGGCGGTGGACGCGTCGCGCACGGCCGCGGGCGATGTGCGCACGCTGGGGGAGATCGCTGAGGCGTTGCGCAGGGGGGCGGACGGCGCGGCGGCGGGCGGGCCCACGTGGACGGAGCCGAGGGGCGAGGCCACGATGTCGGCGGCGGTGGGGCCCGTGCGGTGGTGGGCGCGGATGGGGTTTGCGGGGCGCATGCCGAGTTCGCTGGTCGAGCACGCGAAGCTGAGCGTGGGGCCGATCGTGGGGAGTGTGGAACGCATTCCGGGGGTTCTGCTGGACAGTTGTGAGCCGGGCAGGCCCATCGTGCTGCTGGGGCTGGGGCGGAACGCGCGTGCGGTGGCGGCGGAGATGGTGCGGCGGGGTCTCAGCGTTGCGGGGCGTGACGACGGGCTGTGCGGTGCGCCGGAGTGGGCGCGAGCGGACGGTGTGGACGTGCGGCTGATCGGGGCGGAGGAGCCCTTCGACGCGGTGGCGCAGCACGTGATGACGGTGCTGCGGGATGAGGCGTACGTGGCGCGGCTGCCGCGCGGGCTGCGGCTGGCGCGGTGGAGCGAGGCGGCGGAGGCGGTCGAGCGGGAGGCGCTGGAATGGGAGCGGGCGTGGCCCGCGGCGTGATCGGGCGGCGCGAGGGCGTGATGCGATGAGCGCGATCGAAGTGTGGTACGCGATACCGTCGGCGAGCGCGGCGAACTGCGCGCGGACGCTGCCCGAGTGGCGGGCGCGGGGGTATCGCGTGGCGCTGCTGCAGGACGCGGACAAGCGTTTCGACGCGCCGGCGGACGTGATCGTGGCGCCGTTCGATGCGTACCCGGGGTACGGGCGGGCGATCAATCATCTGATCCGTTCGGTGGTGCCGAGTTCGGCGCCGATCGTCGTGACGGGCGGGGACGACATGTTCCCCGAGATGTCGCTGACGGCGTCGGAGATCGCGGAGCAGTTTCTGGAGAGGTTCCCCGACACGTTCGGGGTGATGCAGCCGACGGGGGATCGGTTCGGGCCTGTCGCGTCGATCTGCGGCTCGCCTTGGATCGGGCGCGCGTTCGCGGAGCGCGTGAACGGCGGGGCGGGGCCATATTGCCGGGCATACTTCCAGCTCTATGAGGATCAGGAGCTGCATGACGTCGCGGAGAAGCTGGGCGTGCTGTGGAGGCGGCCCGACCTGTGCCACCTGCACCGGCACTGGCAGCGCGCGGCGGGGCCGGGCGAGCGGGCGAAGCCGCCCGAGTACCTGGAGAAGTCGCTGGCGCGGGAGGCGGAGAGCCGGGCGATCTATGAGGCGCGGAAGTCGGCTGGGTTCCCGGGTCATGAGCCGTTGCCGGCGGGGAGCGCGGGGGCGCTCGCGGGAGTGAGCGGCGCGCGAGCCGGGGGGCTCAGGATCGTGGCAGCGATGCCGGCGCGGAACGAGGCGTGGATCATCGGACTGAGCCTGTCGGCGGCGCTGATGTGGTGCGACGAGGCGGTGGTGTATGACCACGGCTCGACGGACGAGACGGCGGCGATCGTGCGCGACGTGGCGGCGCGGCATCCGGGGCGCGTGAGGCTCATCGAGGGGCGGGAGCGTGAGTGGTCGGAGATGACGATCCGCGGGATCCTGCTGGAGGCGTGCCGGGGGCGGGGGGCGACGCACGTGGCTCTGATTGACGCGGATGAGATTCTGACGGCGGACCTGGTGCCGACGGCGCGGGAGCTGATGAGGCGGGGCTGCGTGCGGGGATACGGGCTGCGGCTGCCGATGATCTCGCCCTGGGGCGGCGTGGAGCGGGTGCGGACGGACGGGGCGTTCGGTGCGATGCTGTGGGCGGGATTCGCGGCGGAGGGTGATGTGGCGTATCGCCCGCCGCGGGACGGGTACGAGCTGCACGGGCGTGTGCCGACGGGGCTCTTGCCGTTGGAGCTGCGGCCCGAGGGCGGGGGGGGAGTGCTGCACATGCAGTTCTGCGCGCACGAGCGGCTGGTGGCGAAGGCGGTGTGGTACAAGCTGAACGAGGTGCTGCGCTATCCGGGGCGGGCGACGGCGCGGCAGCTGAACGAGCAGTATGACTGGGCGCTGGGATCGGGGGCGGGGGCGGGGGCTCAGGCTGCGCGCGTGGTGCCGATGCGTCAGGAATGGTGGGGGGCATATCGCGAGCTGGCGGGGCGGTATCTCGACCTGACGGCGCGACCCTGGCAGGCGGACGAGGTGCGGCGGCTGGTGGACGAGCACGGGGCGGCGCGCTTCGCGGGGATCGATTTTCACGGGCTGCTGGCGGGGGCGCCGGCGGAGACGAGAGAAGGAGCGGCGGCGTGAAGCAGTCGACGGCGGTGCAGGCGGCGCGGGGTCCCGAGCTGTTTGAGTTCGACGCGTACACGAGTCTGGCGCGGATCCTGCCGCCCGACGGCGAGCACGTGTTCGTGGACGCGGGGTCGAACGTGGGGACGATGGCGCAGCGGATGCTGGACAGGTTTCCGCGCGCGACGGTGCACGCGTTCGAGCCCGTGGCGGAGACGTTCGAGAAGCTGCGGAGCCGATTCGCGGGGTCGCGGTCGGTCGTGCCGGTGCGGGCGGCGCTGGGGGCGAGCGACGGCGAGGTCGACATCCGCGTGAACGGGTGTCCCGGGACGTCGAGCGTGCTGGCGAGCCACGAGCGGGCGATCGTCTATCACGGGGACAACCTGCGCACGCGGCGGGTCGAGCGCGTGCGCGTGATGTCGCTGGACGGCTGGGC
The DNA here is from genome assembly GCA_033763795.1 of Planctomycetota bacterium. Taxonomy (GTDB): domain Bacteria; phylum Planctomycetota; class Phycisphaerae; order Phycisphaerales; family UBA1924; genus JAEUIV01. The sequence continues at coordinate 74,023 of JANRJV010000001.1, read as the reverse complement.
GCACTCGGCGGGGATCGAGCGGGTCGACTTTCTGAAGATCGACGTGCAGGGGTACGAGCTGGAGGTATTGAAGGGGGCGGAGCGGCTGCTGAGGTCGGGGGTGGTGGCGGTGTATAGCGAAGCGCAGATGACGGAGATCTACGAGGGGGCGGCGATGTTCTCCGACATCGATCTGTTCCTGCGCGGCCGCGGCTTCGAGCTGTTCCAGGTGCTGGAGATCTTCAGCGGCGGCGTGGAGCGGCGCACGACATGCTGCGACGCGCTGTGGGTCCGCTCGGACGTGCTGGCGGCGCATGTCGCGTCGCTGCGTGCGGAAGCGGCGCCGCGGGCGGCGTAGGCGGGGAACCGGGCGTCAGGCGAGAAGGGCCGGGTCCATGGCGTCGGCGAGGTCGGCGTCGGCGGTGAAGTGCGCGATGACCTGGCGGCCCCAGCGGTAGCGGAAGAGCTCGCGGCGGAGGTGGGTGTCGTTGTCGGCGGAGATGACGCGGGGGTCGTGGGTGGTGCGCTCCTTGATGGAGCCGTGGGTGATGGTGGGCCAGATGCGCATGATGGCGTCGTCGTCGGGCGAGCCGCCCAGGAAGTCGATCACGCCGCGGAGCGTCGGGAGCGGGCGGTCGAGGAGCCACTCGTAGGCGATGACGTGCTTGCGGGCGGCGACGTCCTCGCGGAGGAGCCACTTGCGGAGGCTGCGGCGGTACTCCTCGGCGACGCGGAGCACCTCGGCGAGCGGTGCGTCGACCGCCTTGTCCTTCATGTGATAGGTGAGCTGGGAGAAGACTGTGCTGGTGACGCCGCGGTAGAGGTAGATGACGTCGCGGCGGTCGCGGATCTCGTCTTCGAGATCGTGGGTGTGATGGAGCAGGTAGTCGGTGCTGGCGTGCTCGTAGAAGGAGCGCGTGAGCAGGGGTCGGTCGAAGTAGAGCTCGAGGAAGCAGCGGATCCAGTGGCTGCCCGTGCGGGGGTAGCTGACGAGGTAGGGGACGGTGGTGGCGGGGGCTTGGAGGTGTGCGTGCACGGGGGGATCCGGGGAGGGTGTCCGGTGGTTCGCCGGCGGTGAGGGGAAGAGACGGAGAATTATCGACCCCGTGGCGGGGCCGGCTTCAAGGCGTTGGCGGGGCGGGGTCGATAACTGCGGGCATGGACCATGCTGCCGCTCTGTCGCCGCGCACGTTCTACAGCCAGCACGGGGAAGACGCCCTGATCGCTGAGGCGTTTTCCGACGTGGCGGAGGGGTACTTCGTTGAGGTGGGGTGCATCGACGGGCGGCGCGCATCCAACACGCTGATGCTGGAGGAACTGGGCTGGACGGGCTGCTGCGTGGAGGCGCACGAGGACTATGTGGAGCTGGTGAGGCGGAACCGGCCGCGGAGCCGGGTGCTGCACTGCGCGGTGGGCGACCGGGACGCGGGGGAGATCGCGTTCTATTCCAACGCGCGGGGGTCGCTGAGCACGCTGGACCGGTCGCTGGGCCCCGAGTTTGCGCGGCGGTACGGCGCGTGCTTCCATGGGTTTGTCGAGAAGCGCGTGCGGATGAGGACGATCAGCTCCATCCTGGATGAGATCGGCGCGGCACAGGTGCATGTCATGTCGATCGACATCGAGGGGTGCGACCATCTTGCGGTGCGGGGGCTGGACCTGGGGCGGCACCGGCCGGAGCTTCTGATCGTGGAGGCCGGGAGCGCGGAAGCGGAGCGCGAGATCGACGCGAAGATGCTGGGAGCGGGGTATCTGCGGGGGGTGAAGGTGGCGGGGTGCAACGTGATGTACTTCCGGGAGCGCGAGCGGCTGGCGCGGCTGGCCGGGCGGCGGTTCCGGGGGGAATCCCGGCTGACGGCGCACCCGATGGACGATGCACCGGACGACCGGGTGCCTTTCACGATCGATGTTCCGCCGCTGGCGGCGTGAGCGGGCGGGCCGCGACGGGATCGACGGCCGGGCCGGGTCGGGGGCGTGCGGGGACGGCCTCCGCGGGTGTGTCCGCGCGCCCGGGAGCGACCGGAGAGATAGACTGTGCGGTCTGATCCGGGTCGCGATCGTGGGCCGGCCCCTGAGAGAAGGAGAGCAAACTGATGTCGCGTGGAATGTTGATGGTGGGCGTTGCGTGTCTGGCCGGCCTGATGCCTTCGGTCGCGCTGGGGCAGACGAGGATCGAGCGGGCGGTCATTTCGCTGCAGCGGTCGGCGGACCAGTATGAGGAGCAGGCGCACGCGCGCATGGTGCGGACCTGCGAGCTGACGGTGGCGCGGATCGAGCGGTACGACGAGCGCGGCTCGAGCGATTCGCTGATCGAGCGGACGAGCGACCGCGGGCAGGCGGAGATCGACCGGCTCGCGAACTCGGCGTACCGGTCGGCGCAGCGCAAGCTGCGCTCGACGCAGTCGACGCTGCGGCGTCTGCGTGCGGACGAGACGACGCGGGCCGAGGCGGACGCGATCGTGGCGTCCACGTGGGACACGCTGGCGGCCTCGATGGAGGAGACCAAGGCTCCGATCGTCGCGGCCGAGGCCGCGGCTCTCTCGGACAGCGATGACAACGGCTCCGGGGATGACTCGGGCAACGGCGAGGCCTGAGCGGGCCGAGCGCGCGGGCGCGGAGCTTCGATCTGACGAATGAACGAAGCCGGACGAATCTCGTCCGGCTTTTTCGTTTGAAGAGGCGGTGGGGCAGGCTGCGCGGCGACGTGGGGCGCGGGGACGGGCGCGCTCAGAGCTCGACGATCTGCATGTCCGTCTCGACCGGGGCCTCAGCGGCGGGATGGCGCACGTCGGTGAGGAAGACGCGGAGCGCGGCGGCGCCGCCGGCGGCGGGGTCGCTCATCATGCGGCGCGTCTCGGCGGCGTTTTCCTGCGGGGCGGCGGCGATCGATCCGGTCGTGAGCTCGGCGAGCAGGTCCAGAGCGATCTGCGATTCGGAGCGGGCTCCGTCGGCGACGGGGATGGCCCGTTCGAAGCTCTGGAGGAGACCGGAGACGTTCTCGAAGGTGCCGGCCTTTTCGGTCCAGGTGGCGCCGGGCAGGACGAGGTCGGCGGACTGCGTGAGCCGGTTGGGGAGGATGTCGATGGCGACGACGTAGCCGCCGGCGCGCTGGAGGGCCGCGGCGTGGGCGGCGAAGTCGGGCGTGACCCACTCGCTCGGGTAGCCGCCGACGACGATCATGCCGCCGAGCTGGGCGGCGCCGGGCCCGCCGAGCCAGGAGAGGAGCTCGTCGTAGGAGGCGACGCGGGTGTTGTCGGGCGCGCGTCGGGCGGCGAGCGCTTCGAGGACGCGCCGGACGCCGCGGGCGTTTGGGGCCTTCTCGGCGCGGACGGTGTAGCCGCCGGGGAAGGTCTTGTCCTCGCCCTGGCGTGGGACGGGTCCGACGGCGAAGCCCGCGGAGGGATCGATGGCGAGGGCCATGCGCGCGAGCTGGAAGGCATCCTCGCAGGGCAGCATGGGGGAGACGACGAGCAGGATGCGCTTGCCGGCGGCGACGGTGTCGCGGAGGCGGGCGGTCATCTCGTTGTAGGCGCGGGGGAAGTCGCAGTCGGCGCGGGCGCCCGAGCGGAGGTGCTGGGGGGACCGGAGGCGGTCGTCGCTGTGGACGAACTTCCAGCCGTAGCGGATCTCGTCTGAGATCCACCACTTGTTGATCTCGGCGTTGGTGCGCGGCTTGACGCGGTAGACCTTGCCCTCGTTGTGATCGATGCGGATGTTGTCGCCACTGGCGGTGATGCCGTCGATTGAGGGTGTGCTGCGGAGGAACCAGACGCGCTGGGCGAAGAGGAAGTCCTTGTCGAGCAGGGCGCCGACGGGGCAGAGGTCGACGACGTTGGCGGAGAGCTCGTTGCTGAGTGCGAGTCCCGGGAAGACGTCGATCTGCTCCTGGTTGCCGCGGCCCTCGATCATGAGCTCGGCGGTGCCGGTGACCTCGCGGGTGAAGCGGACGCAGCGTGAGCACATGATGCAGCGGTCGGAGTAGAGGTAGACGTGGGGGCCCAGGTCTTTCTTGGGCTGCTTGACCTTGGCCTCTTCGAATCGGCTGACGCTCCGGCCGTACTCGTAGCTGTAGTCCTGGAGGAAGCACTCGCCCGACTGGTCGCAGACTGGGCAATCGAGCGGGTGGTTGATGAGCAGGTATTCCATGACCGCCTTCTGGTTGGCGATCGACTTGGGCGAGTCGGTGTAGACGACCATTCCCTCGGTGCAGGCGGTCTGGCAGGTGGGCAGGAGCTTGCCCATGGACTCGAGCTTGTTGTTGTTGCGGGGGTTGGGGGCCCAGACTTCCGCCAAACAGATCCGGCAGCTGGCGACGATCGACAGGCCGTCGTGATAGCAGTACTGGGGGATTGCGATCCCGGCGTCGTTGGCGACCTGGAGGATGGTCTGGCCCGGCGAGTAGTCGAGTTCCTGACCGTTGATGGTGAGCTTGGGCATTGCGTCCTCGAAAAGGCGGAATTTCGGGGATCGTAGCACGAGGTCGACCCGCCACCGGAGTAAGGGATTTTGTCCCTTGTCAGGCTCGGTCAAGCTGCCGATTGAGCGAATCTCGGGGATCTCCCTCAGCAGGGCATGGATTCGGGGTCCGGGCGAGCCGATTTCGTTCTGGCCTGGGGCCTTTGGATCCACGTGCAGGGGACCATTCATGCATCAGATGCGATCAGGTTGTCTGGTTGTCACCGTTGCCCGGCTTCTGGGGCTGAGCGGCGTGGCGCGCGGTCAGGATTCCATGGGCGAGCCGGCTCCGGAGGCGCTGCCGGACGAGCTTGTGAATGTGCCGGTGGATCTGCCGGGTCACGAGGAGGGTCCGCGTCGGCGGCCCAAGGACGAGCTCGCGGCGGCGGAGGCTCCGGCTGAGGCGGAGCCCGAGGCCGCGCCCGAGTGGTTCGGCGGCAAGCCCTTGCACGAGTGGTCGCGTCTGACGGGCAACTGGGGCGGCGCGCGGGATTCGCTGGAGCGGGTCGGTGTGTTCTTCAACGGCTCGTACACGATGGACTGGTCGGCGGTGTTCTCCGGCGGCGTCGATCGCGACTCGTCGTACCGGCACCTGCTGGACGTGAACCTCAAGCTGGACTTCGAGAAGCTGGTGGGCCTGAAGGGCGGCACGTTCTTCCTGGACTTCTACTCGACGAGCGGCGAGAGCCTGTCGCGGGACGTGGGCGACTTCACGCTCGTGTCGAACATCGAGACGGCCGAGGCCGAGGACCAGATCGCGGAGCTGTGGTACGAGCAGCGTCTGTTCGACGATGTGCTGCGGATCAAGTTCGGCAAGGTCGAGGCGAACTCGGAGTTCGCTTTCTTGAATCACGGGGCGGACTTCGTGAACTCCGGTGCGGCGTTCCCCTCGACGTTCCAGGGCTTTCCCACGTATCCGGAGCCGGCGACGTCGCTGAACGTCTTCGTGTACCCGGCCCACTGGCTGTACGCGGGGTTCGGCTGGTACGACGGGGCGACGCTCGACGGCTTCGCGACCGGCGGCCGCGGACCGGCGACGTTCTTCTCCGACTCCAAGAGCAGCTCGTGGTCGTTCATCGGCGAGATGGGAGTCACGGCGGAGGAGCTGGGCTTCCTGCGGAACGCGCGGCTGGCGCTGGGCGGCCTGGGGCACACGAACGAGATCGCGGCGTACGACGGGGGCACGCAGGACGGGGCGGCGCAGTTCTACGCGCTGGCGGAGGCTCTGGTGTGGAAGCGCGTGGCCGACGACCCCGACGACAAGCAGGGTCTGGCTGCGGTCGTGCGCTACTGCTGGGCCGACGAGGAAGTGACCGTCGCGGGCAACTACCTGGCCGGCGGCGTGCAGCTGACGGGCACGTTCAGCGGGCGGGAGTCGGACACGACGGGCGTGTTCGCGTCGTGGCTCGACATGAGCGACGCGGACGGGGCGGGGTTCGATGGGGACGAGTGGGTGATCGAGTGGTTCTACAAGGTGCAGGTCACTCCATGGTTGAGCGTGAAGCCCGACCTGCAGTACGTGATCGATCCTTCGGGGAACCAGGACATTGACGACGCTCTGGTGGGAATTCTCCGGGTGGAGGTCGTCTTCTAAGACGAATTCGGGAGTCAACTCATGGCATCGTTGAACATCGGCGCCAAGCTGGCGGCGCTCGCGGGTGTCGGTCTGCTGGCCGGGGTGCTCGTGGCGACCACCGCGTACTCAAGCCTGCACGGCCTGCACGAGCGGCTGAAGGAAGTGATGCTGGCGGGGCAGGCGCTGCAGAATCACCTCGAGGGCGACATGATGCACGACGCGCTGCGGGGCGACGTTGTGTTCGCGTTCGTCGCGGAGACGGAGGAGGAGCGGACGCGTGCGCGCCAGGAGCTGGCGGAGCACGCCGAGTGGTTCCGGACGTGCGTCCGCGCGAACGCGGCTCTGCCCCTGCCGACGGAAGTGCGGGCGATGATCGGGGAAGTGACGCACGACATCGATCAGTACATCCTCTCGGCCGAGACGATGAGCGCGCTCGCGCTGGAGGATGGCGCGCTGGCCAGGGGCAAGCTGGGCGAATTCGAAGCGGTCTACAGCGATCTGGAGACGAAGACGGCGGCGCTGAGCGACAGGATCGTCGCGTATCAGAAGGATCGCCAGGATGAAGCGACTGCGTCGCTCGCCTCGGCGGTGTCGAGCATCTTCGGCTTTTTCCTGGGCGGCGTGGCGATCTCGGGAGTTGGGGCGTATCTGATCTCGCGGTCGATCTCGAAGCCGCTGTCGAGAATCGGGAGCGCGATGGAGAGCCTGTCGAACGGCGACCTGACCGTCAGGCTCAAGCCCAAGGGGACCGACGACCTTTCGCAGATCGGGCGGGCGGTCGACCAGGCGGCGGACAACATGAGCGCGATGGTGCGGCAGATCTCCCAGGCCGCGGACCACGTGGCGTCGGCGGCGACGGAGATCGCGTCGACGAGCGAGGGCATGTCGGCGGGGATCGCGGGCCAGACGCGGGAGATCGGGGAGATCGCGCGGGCGGCGGCGGAGATGTCGACCGCGACGTCCCAGGTCGCCGGTCAGTCGTCGGAGGCGGCGCGGTCGGCCGGCGAATCCGGCGCGCTGGCGGAGACGGGCGGGAGCGTGGTGCAGCAGACGATCGACGGGATGCGTCAGATCGAGCACGCCGTCCAGGCAGGGGCGCAGAGCGTGTCCGAGCTTGGCAAGCGCGGCGAGCAGATCGGCGAGATCATCAGTGTCATCAACGACATCGCGGACCAGACGAACCTGCTGGCGCTGAACGCGGCGATCGAGGCGGCGCGTGCGGGCGAGCACGGTCGCGGGTTCGCGGTGGTTGCCGACGAGGTGCGGAAGCTGGCCGACCGGACGACCAAGGCGACGGAGGAGATCGCTCAATCCATCCGTGCGATCCAGCAGGAGACGGGCCAGGCGGTCTCGCGCATCGAGGCGGGCACTGGGCAGGTGAAGCAGGGGGTCGAGCTGGCGACGCAGGCGGGCGTCAGTCTGGGCCAGATCGTCGAGAGCTCGCGGCGCGTGGGATCGATGATCGAGCTGATCGCGGGATCGGCGGAGCGGCAGCTGAGCCTGAGCCAGTCGATCGTGGCGAAGATCGAGAGCATCCAGGCCAGGTCGGGGAGCGCTTCGCAGGGGGCCGCGGAGACGACGAGCGCCACGCGGATGCTGTCGAACAAGGCGGAGGAGCTGAGCCGGATGATCGCGCGATTCAGGCTGTAAGCGTCGGCGGGGGGCGCGGGGTCACGCGCTCGCCGGGGCGGGATGACCCGGCGGGGCGGGCTCGCCCGAGGGGTCCTTGGCGGGGCCGCGCATCCAGAGCAGGCGCAGCGCGTTGGCGACGACGAAGAGTGTTCCTCCTTCGTGCGCGACGACGCCCAGGGCCATGGGGATCTCGAGCCCCGTGCGGGAACCGACGAGCGTGGCGGCGCTCATGAGCACGATGACGCTCATGGCGGCGGCGATGTTGACCTTGAGGATGGCGCGGGCGCGTCGGGCGAGTCGGATGGCCCAGGGCACGGTGGAGAGGTCATCGTTGAGCAGAACGATGTCGGCGGATTCGAGCGCGGCGTCGGAGCCGATGGAGCCGATGGCGATCGAGACGTCGGCGGCGGCGAGGGCGGGGGCGTCGTTGACGCCGTCGCCCACGAACGCGACAGCGCCGGGCCGACCTGCGGCGGTCGCCTGGGCGCGGATCTCGCGGACGAGGCGGACCTTGTCTTCGGGGAGCAGATCGGCGTGCCACTCGTCGATGCCCAGGCGCTGGGCGATGCGGGCGGCGGTGATGCTGTTGTCCCCTGTGAGCATGCGGACGGGGGCGATGCCCAGCTGGTGGAGCTCGCGCACGGTGCGTGCGGCGCCGGGGCGCAGATCGTCTGAGATGACGAGGACGGCGGCGGCGCCGTGGTCCCCGCCGGCGGCGACGACGGAGGCCATCTGGCCCAGGGCCTGGACGCGCTGGAGCATCTCGAGCGTGCGTGCCCGGAGGCAGACGGGGATGACGGGCTCGACGAAGTCGTAGGAGCCCACGGCGACTTCGTCGCCCTCGCTGATGCCGCGGACGCCCCGTCCCGCGGCGTGGGTGACGGACGAGACGTCGGCGGGCGCGGCGCCGCGGCGTGCGGCGCCTTCGAGGACGGCGGCGGCGATGGGATGGGTCGAGTCTGCTTCGAGCGCGGCGGCGACGCCCAGGAGCTTGCGCTCGTCCGACCAGCCGATGGGGCGGACCTGGACGAGGCTGGGGCGGCCGAAGGTGAGCGTGCCGGTCTTGTCGAAGCAGATGGCGCTGGTGCGCGAGAGGCGCTCGATGGCGGTGCCGCCCTTGAACAGGACGCCCGAGCGGGCGCCGCGGCCGATGGCGGTGAGCGTGGCGGTCGGGGTCGCGATGATGATGGCGCAGGGGGAGAGGACGATCAGGAATGTGATGGCGACGTATCCCGCGCGGGCGGCGGGCTCGCCCAGCACGAGCCACCAGATCAGCATGACGGCGAGGCTGGCCGCCAGGACGCTCCACGTGTACGGCTCGCCGAAACGGTCGATCAGCCGCTGGAGTGGCTCGCGCTGCTCGCGGGCCTGCATCACGAGGTTGAGGATCTTCTGGAGGCTCGATTCGGCGACGGGGCGCAGCACGACGGCGTCGAGAGCGTTCTCGAGGTTCACGGTGCCCGAGAAGATCTGATCGTCGGGCCCTACGGGGCGGGGCAGGCTCTCGCCGGTGAGCGTCGACTGGTCGACGGACGAGCTGCCCTCGGCGATGGTCGCGTCGGCGGGGACGCGCTCGCCCGGACGGATCCGGATGCGCATGCCCGGCGCGAGGATCAGCGGATCGACGGCGCGCCAGTCTCCGTCGATGAGCGCGATCGCCTCCACGGGCATGAGCTTGTGCAGGGCCTCGATCTCGCGCTTGGTGCGGCTCATGGCGAGGGCCTCGAGCGCCCCGGCGAGCGTGAACAGGAAGAGCAGGAGGGCACCCTCGGCGGCGTGGCCGATCGCGGCGGCGAGGACCGCGCCGACGACCATGAGCACATCGATATCGATCGTGCGCGCGGCGAGGGCTTCGAGCGCCGCCCGCACGCCGTAGATCATGCCCAGGCCCAGGCTGATCCAGATCAGGGACATCGCCCAAGCCTGACCGAGACCGAACACCAGGACGGAACCGACGATGAGCAGGGCGCCGGCGGTGCATGCGACGCGGAGCTGCGTCCGCGGACGCCAGAGCCAGCCTTCCTCCGGCTCGGGGGCGGCCGCCGGTCCGGAAGAGGCGGGGGGGTGAGGCTGCTCGCGGGGCTCCGCCGCGACTGAGGCGGGGGCTCCGCCTGAGAGTGACGTGGCGGCGAGGGATTCGCCCGGAGCGGTCTCGATGCGGGACATCTGATGGACAATAGGATGGTTGAGGTACGGGGCTCGGGACGGGGCGCGGCGCGGCCCGCGCGGCGCCGGGCTGCGGGCTCTGTGGACAACCAGCGGGACGCGCGGGGAGAGTCGTGGTAAACTCTTCCGTGGCAACATGTTGCAACTGGCACCGACGGCACGCGTACAAGCATCTGCAGCAGGAGGATCGACCGATGGGCGGTATCCAGACTTCTCGTGGGGTGGCTCTTTCGGTTGTGCTGATGATGCTCGCGATCGTGTCGCCTGCGTTCGCGCAGAGCCGGGCGCTTTCGGCGCGCGATGCGCGTGACGCGCGCCGGGTGATCCGCCAGATCGATGCGTTCGCCGACGCGGGGGTCCTCGGGCTTCAGCGGATCGGGAGCAACACGGGGACGCTGCTCCGCCGGCTTGATGCGCAGGGAGCGAGCCAGAGTCGGCTGCAGTCGATCGAGCGGTTCTACGCCCGGTCGACCAGCGCGGTGCGCACGCGGCAGGCGGCAAGGATCGATCGTGAATACAACGCGATGCGGACTCGGCTGCTGGCCCTGTCGGGCTCGGCGGACCTGATTGAAGAGTTGGATGTCGAGCGGTTCCTGGCGTTGTCCGACCTGGACGCGGCCGAGCAGGAAACGCTCGAAGAGCTTTCCAGTGTGCTGACGGAAGTGATCTCAAACTGAGTCCACCGCTGCCGGGAACCGCACGGGGCCCGGGCGTTGGACGTTCTGTTCCTGGACGACGATGAATACACTCAACCTGAACGTGCGCACGGGCCTGCGGCTCGTGGCGTTTGTCCTCTCGTTCGCGTTCGCCGGCTGGAGCGCCGCCCCCGCCGCGGCCGCGCCGGTGCGGCTGCCTGCTTCGCAGGTCCTCGAGAACCTGACGGAGGATCTTGAGGAGGTGGTTGAGACGGCACGCGAGCGGATGGAGCGCGTGGTGACCCGGGCGTCGTTCTATCTCGAGGAGCGGGCGGAGCGGGGCCAGTCGCGGGCGAAGCTGCAGAAGTACGCCGACGGCCAGAAGAAGTCGCTGCGGTCGATCGCGCGGTCCGGGCTGGCGCAGACGAACCGCATCGTGGGGAACGGGATGTTCCAGCTCCGCCGCGCTCCCGGCTACGAGCGGGACATGCAGAATGAGCTGTTCTTCCAGCAGGACGTGGCGGTCGACGGGCTGGACGATGCGGTCGATGAGTTCTCGGAGGCGCTGGACCGGGCGGTGGACGAGGCGCTGGCCGCGGTTGAAGAGGAGGGCGCCGGGTCCGACGACTGACGCCGGTCCGTTCGAGGGGCTGCCCGGGGGGCGGTGAACGCCCGAAAACTCCGAACCGGGCCCGAGACGGATGACGTCGCCCGCGGGTGTGGTCGATCTATACTGGCGGGCTCGGTGGGTGGTTTTCGGAGGAGCGTGGTGATGCCCAGGGCGATGGTGGTGCTGATCGCGGTGATGGGTGCTCTGGCGCTTGGGCTGAGCGGCCCGGCCGCGGCGCAGTCGAGTTCGCGCGTGACGCCCGAGCAGGTCGTCCGAGTGGCGCAGCGGTCGTACAACGGCGTCGTCGAGACGTACAGCCGGAAGATTCTTCGGCTGCGGGCCAACGCGGTGCGGACGATCGAGAGGGCGCGGCAAACGGGCCAGCCGCAGCCCAGGATCTTTCGGTACGCGACGATCCAGCAGCAGCGAATCGACAAGGCGTTCCAGATCGGGAACACGACTCTTTCGGTGAAGCAGCGGAACATCCTGGAGGCCGCGGCGCGGGTGCCCGTCGATCAGGCGACGTTCAGCCAGCTCCAGGCGGTCGGCTCCACGGCGAGCAACCAGCTCTCCAACACGTGGAGCCAGTCGCGGAACGCGGTGAGCGTGGCGGCCAGTCCGCCCCAATAACGACTGCCCGGCGGGGATCGGCGGTGCGGTCGTGCGTGGAATGCAAGAAGTCTCGGTGTGCCGCGTTGAGCGGGGGTCGGGCGGGTGCGAATGGGCCCCGCCGGCACACAGGAGACTTCTCATGCGTCTTTCCAAGGCTGTGTTGTTGGCATCGCTGATCACGGTGTGCGCTCCGGTTGCTCTCGCTCACGGTGGGCGGGGCGGCGGGCGAGGGGAACGCGCGAGCGGCGTTGAGTCGTTCGAGCAGCGGGGCGAGGGCAAGCGCGGCGGGGGCGGCGCGGAGCGCGGGCTCTCGAAGGCGACGGACCCGGCGGAGATCGTGGCGCGCTTCACGGAGTTCACGACCAACGCCGTGGACCGGACGAACCTGCAGTTCAACAACACTGCGGACGTGACCGTGAACTCGATCGAGGCGCTCGACGCACGGAACGCGCCCGAGACTCGGATCACGCGGGCGGGCGACCGCGGCAAGCTGCGGATCGACGCGCTGGGGCTCCGGCACGACGGGCAGATCGAGCGCGTGCAGCTCCGCGTGGTCGAGCGGCTCACCGAGCTCGGCGCGGACGCGTCGTTCGCGGATCAGGTGAACGCGGCGGCGGCGTCGGCGATGAGCGCGGTGGACGGGACCGCGGCGACTGCGAAGGGGGCGATCGACGCGGCGGTGGCCGCCGCGAACGCCGGCTGAGCGCCGCGGCGAAGCAGCGAAACTCTCACACCCCACGTCGCCCGGCGGCCTTCAGCCCCGGGCGATCTTGTTTCCGATATCGCCCAAGGACACGTCTTTCAGTTCTTCGCGGGTGTCGAGGTTCTTGAGCGTGCAGCGGGCGCCGCCGGGGGCGGAGGTGTCCGCCTGCTCGATGATGACGGCGTAGCGCGCGTGGCAGGCGCCGGCGTCGGCGAGGAGCTTGCCGACGTTGCGGGTGGCTTTGTACGAGCGGCGGGCGTGGAGCGGCGGGACTGCGTAGCGGTCTGGGCTCCAGGGCCTGCATTGGCCCTGCGTGGCTTTCTCGCTCGGGACGCCGCCACGGAGCTGCGCGACCAGGGGCACGACGAGCGCGTCGCAGCCCTCGTTTCCGGAGGCGACGACGAAGGCGTCGGGCCGGACCGGCATGGGATGGGAGAGGGCCTCGACCATGTCGAGACCCTCGGGGATGAGCTTGCGGTCTTCGAGGAGATTGCCGAGGACGGCGTCGCCCATGCCGAAGCCGCAGGCTGGGGTGGGTGGCCCGCCGAAGAGCTCGATGAGGTTGTCGTAGCGGCCGCCACCGGCGACGGCGCGCTCGCCCTCGGCGATGAGCTCGAAGACGGTGCCCGTGTAGTACGCGAGGCCCCGGACGATGGACGCGTCGAACTGACAGCGCGAGTCGATGGCGGCGCGGCGGAGCGCGTCGCGGAGCTTGGCGACGTGTCCCAGCGCGTCGTCGGCGTCCGCGCGGCGGAGCATGCGGTCGGCGTGCTCGGGAAGGAAGCCCATCGAGGCCGCGAGCGCGCGGAAGCCGGGCTCGTCCATCTTCGACTGTCGGTCGAGGAGGTCGCGGGCGTTATCGAGCGAGGCGGGCGCGACGCCCACGGTGCGCAGGAGCCAGTCGTCGAGCCAGGTCCGATTGGAGTAGCGCGCCTTGCATACTTCGGCGGAGAGTCCGAGGTCCTCGCTCATCGAGGCGGTCACGGCGATCACTTCCGCGTCGATGGTCTCGGGGTCGTCGCCGCCGATGACGTCGCAGTTCCACTGCCAGAACTCGCGGAGGCGGCCGCGCTGGGGTCGTTCGGCGCGGAAGAAATTGCTGACGCAGAACCACTTGGTGGGCTGGGGGAGCTGCCGCGCGCGGGCGGCGTACATGCGGGCGAGGGTGGGGGTGAACTCGGGTCGGAGGCCCAGGGGCGGTCGGCCCTGCTTCACGGCCTCGACGTCCTCGGGGCTTTTGCCGGAGTAGACGCCGAACATTTCGCCGAGGATTCCGTCGCCGCTCTTGACGGCGTAGAGCTCGGCGGACTCGAAGGTGGGGCCGTCGATCTCGTCGAAGCCGTGGCGGAGCGCGGTGCGGCGCCAGGCGTCGGTGATGTAGCGGCGGACCATCATTTCACGCGGGTAGAAGTCGCGTGTGCCCTTGGGGGCCTGGATGGAGACCGGCTTGGGCTTGCCCTGCTTCGGGGCTGGATCGCTCATGCCGGAAGCCTAGCGGGCGCGTGCGGGGGCGGTCGGCGTGGGGCGAGCGCCGCTTGAGCCGGCGCGGCGGGGGCTTTACGCTTGGGGTCATGCCCGAGCCGATCATCCGCATCCGGGACCTTGTGAAGCGGTTCGACGGCAAGGCCGTCCTCGACGGGATCAACCTGGAGGTGATGCCCGGGGAGACGATGGTGATCATGGGCGGCTCGGGGTCGGGCAAGTCGACGCTGCTGCGGCACATGATCGGGACGTTCACTCCCGACGAGGGGAGCGTCGAGCTGTTCGGGAGCGACATCAGCCGGCTCGACGAGAACGGGCTGAACGGGGTGCGCAAGCGTTTCGGGATCCTGTTCCAGAGCGGTGCGCTGTTCAACTCGATGTCGATCGCGGACAACATCGCGCTCCCTCTGCAGGAGCACACGGACCTTTCGCCCGAGATCATCCAGATACAGGTGAAGATCAAGCTGGAGCTGGTGGGACTGCGGGAGCACGCCGACAAGTTCCCCGCGCAGATCTCGGGCGGGATGAAGAAGCGCGCCGGGCTGGCGCGGGCGCTGGCGCTCGACCCGCGGATCCTGTTCTACGACGAGCCGTCGGCGGGGCTGGACCCGGTGACGAGCGCGGAGATCGATCAGCTCATCCTGAACCTGACGAAGAAGCTGCACGTGACGAGCGTGGTCGTGACGCACGAGATGGACAGCGCGTTCACGATCGCGGACCGGATGGCGATGCTGGACAAGGGCCGGATGCTGCGGGTCGAGACGCGCGAGTGGTACGACCACCTGCGCAAGTCGAGCGTCGAGGAGGCGGCCCAGATGCCCGAGGATGAGCAGCTGATCCGGCAGTTCCTGCGCGGGGATCATGAGGGACCGATCACGAGGCGCAAGGCGATGACGAACTATGCGGAGGACCTGCTGGGCGGACCGCTGGAGACGGTGACCGAGACGCCGGCGATCGTGACGACACGGGCCAAGGCGATCATGTAAAGTGAATGTTCTGGCGACCGATCGGCCGCCGCGGCGCGCCCGTACGGGAGGGGGCGCGCGACGAGGAAAGCCGCATGCGTGGGTCTCGCAACAATCTGCTCGCCGGGGCTTTCGTGCTTGGGGCGATCCTGGTGGCTCTGTCGGTCGTGATCGTGCTGGGCGGGCTCCGTGAGCGTTTGAACAAGCACGAGT
This sequence comes from Planctomycetota bacterium, assembly GCA_033763795.1. Classification (GTDB taxonomy): domain Bacteria; phylum Planctomycetota; class Phycisphaerae; order Phycisphaerales; family UBA1924; genus JAEUIV01. Next base: position 58,998 of record JANRJV010000001.1, on the reverse strand, counting down.
ATGTGGTGCGATTCGACCTCATCGAGGGCGTGATGGGGCTGGAGGAGGGCTCGCGGATCTTCGTGGGCGGGCGGCCGATCGGCGTCGTCGGGGGGTTCCGGTTCGAGGAGGCGCAGGACGACTCGCCGCGGGCGGTGCTGGTCACGATCAGCGTCGACCGGTCGATCCGGTTCAAGGAAGGGGCGAAGGCGTACCTGCTGTCGCCCCTGCTGGGCGGAAGCGGGACGATCAACTTCCCGTCCGTGGGCGACGGCCGCGAGCTGAGCGAGAGCGATCACATCGACGGCCTGATCGCGCCGCCTTCGCTGCTTGCCTCGGCGGGGTACGGACCGGAGGAAGCGTCGAAGGTCCGCAACATCATCGATCAGGTGAACGCGGCGGCGGGCAAGGCGGCCACGTTCGTGGATGAGGCGCGGGGCGTGACGTCGGATGTCAAGGTCGTGACGGCGGACGTGCGCGAGAAGTGGCCCACGTGGTCCGGACGCGTGGACTCGATCACGAACAATGTCGACACGGCGGCGGCGAAGTTCCCCGACGCGGTCGACGCGGCGCGGGCCCGACTCGAGGAGTTCAGGGGCGTCATAGATACGATCAACGGGTATCTGGCGGAAAACCGCGAGAACGTGCGGGAGGCGATCGCCTCCTTCCGGCGTGTCGGGGGCGAGGCGGAGAAGTTCGCCCTCCGCCTGAACGACGAGCTGGCGGGCAAGGCGGCTGGGTTCCTGGATGACGGGCGCTCGGCTCTGGCCAAGGGCGGGGCGGTGCTCGACGACATTCAGGGGGTGGTGAGCGAGCACTCGCCGACGATCCGGCGGGCCATGGCGAACTTCCGTCTGGCGTCGGACCAGTTGGCCGCGACGCTGCAGGAAGTGCGGCGGTCGCCCTGGAGGCTGCTGTACCGTCCGGATCGGCGCGAGCTTGAGTTCGAGCTGCTGTACGACGCGGCGCGGGCCTACGCCGGGGCGGTGGGTGACCTGCGCTCGACGAGCGAGGCGATCCAGTCGCTCCGAAACGGTTCGGTGGGCGGAGGCATCCCCGACGCGGAAGCGCGGCTGGGCGTCCTGCTGGGCGAGCTGGAGACGCAGTTCACGCGGTACAAGGAAGCCGAGCAGGAGTTCCTGCGTCAGCTGATGATCAAGTCCGAGGGCAAGTGAGCGCGGGTCGGGCGGCGCGGGGCTTCCGCGGCGTGGGTCGTCCGGTCAGCGCAGCTTTTCGGGCAGCTGGGCGTGAAGGGCCTTGAGGTCCTCCGCCTGAGCGGCGGGCATGACCAGCGTCGCGTCCTTGGTGTGGACGATGACCATGCCCTCGCAGCCGAGCACGGCGACGTGATGAGCCGGGTCGGCGTTGACGACGAGGGTGTCCTTGCAGGAGCGGAGCGAGCCCGTGCCGCTGATGCGGTTGCCGGCCTCGTCGGGCTCGAGCGTCTGTGCGAAGCTGGGCCAGGAGCCGACGTCGAGCCACGTGAGGTCCATGAGCACGGTGCAGACTTTGATGCCGTCGTTTGACCGGGCCTGCTCGCGGGAGGCGGGCTCCATCACGGCGTAGTCGACGCTGATCTTGGGGAGCGTCGGGTAGACCTCCGCGAGCACTCGGGCCTGGTCCGGGGTGCCCCAGGCGGCCTGGATCTTCATGAGTCCCTGGTGGCTCTCGGGCTTGTAGCGGCGCAGGCAGTCGAGGATGGTGGCGGCTTTCCAGACGAACATGCCGCTGTTCCAGCCGAAGGCGCCGGACTCGAGGTAGGCCTGGGCCTTTTCGACGCTGGGTTTCTCGACGAAGCGGACGGCGCGGAAGCCGACGCCCTCGGTGCCGGGCAGGCTCATGCCGCGTTCCACGTAGCCGAAGCCCGTGGCGGGGTAGGTCGGCTGGATGGAGAAGGTGACGAGCCTCGAGGGGTCCTTCTCGACGAGCTCGTAGCCCAGCTCCATGCGGTCGCGGAAGAGGTCGACGGGCTCGATGAGGTGGTCGGCGGTGAGGACTGCGAAGACGGCGTCGGGATCGCGCTTCTGTATGACGGCGGCGGCGAAGCCCACGGCGTTGACGGTGTCGCGGCCCAGCGGCTCGCCCAGGATCAGGTCGTCCGTGAAGCGGGGAAGTGCCGAGCGGATGGCGGCGCGGTAGGCCTCGTTGGTGCAGACGTACTGATGACGCGGGTCGACGAGTCCTTCCAATCGCTCGGCGGCGATCTGCAGGAGCGACATGAGGCGCCCGCTCCGACGGATAAAGGGGACCAACTGCTTGGGCTGATCGGCCCGGCTCATGGGCCAGAGCCTCGTTCCCGCGCCGCCCGCCATGATCATCGCGTACCGCATCGGCTCGGCACTCTACAGGATCGGTCGAGCCTGCCGGGGGGGCGGCGTGCGCGGCTCAGCGGGACCCGAGGGCCGCGGCGACCAGCTCGTCCGCGGACGCGTGCGCCTCCGATGCTTCGAGCGCCCGGCGGATCAGCCGATCGGCCTCCGCGTCGCTCTCCCCGAGGCGGACGAGGGCGGCGACGGCGCGGCGGGCCGCGTCCGAGAGCATCCCGGTCGGCGGGGGTCCGCCCGAGGCGGCGGCGCCGGGCGACGACGCTGCGCCGGCGAAGGCCTCGACCTTGCCGTGCAGCTCCGCGATGATGGTCTCGGCGAGGCGCTTGCCTATGCCCGGAAGCTTGCCCAGCGCGGCGGCGTCGCGGAGGGTGATGGCCCGCGCGACGTCGCTCACGGGGGAAACCAGCGACCGAAGGGCCTTCTTGGTGCCCACGCCCTTGACGGTGGTGAGCAGCTCGAAGAAGCGGCGCTCGTCCGGGGAGGCGAAACCAATGAGCCGCGGCGTGAAGCTGGACCCGCCGTCGGGCGAATCGAGGCTCTGGATGGTGTGGAGCGTGACGAGCTGTCCCTCGCGGTCGCGGAGCTGGCCCACGAGGAAGGCGGGGATGAGGATCTCGAAGGCTTGCTCCGTGCCGGGGTGCGCGCCGGGGAGCGAGAGAAGGATCGATCCTTCCGCGGTCTGCTCGAGTATGCCCGAGATGCGTGCCAGCACGCGGATCGTCCGAGTGGGCTCCGGACGGGTCCGCCGCGCAGTCACGTGCCGTCGCGGGGAGGAGCGGCGTCCGGGCCGTTCCGCACGCTACCACGATCGGGAGCGTCGGGGTCGGCGGGCTGATCGTTGGCGGGCCAGCCGGTCTGGCGGAGATAGAGCTCGCGCAGCTCGGCGGCGATGGCCTGGGCCTGCGCGCCCTGGGCCGCGAAGTCGATCACGGGGAGGAAGCGGACCCGCGCGCGGCTGGGCCGCCACAGCGAGGCCCACGCCGGGTCCACCTGCGGCGTTCCATCGATGATCAGGGGGAGCACGAGCGCATCCGTCCGCTCGATCATCACGCCGATGCCCTCGCGGAAGGGCATGATGCGGCGTGGCGGGCGCTCGATGCCGCCTTCGGGGAATATGCCCAGCGTGGCGTTGGTCTTGAGGTGCCTGAGGGCCTCGCGCAGCCCCGCCGACCCGCCGCGTCCGCGGTCGACAAAGATGATGCGGCCGAAATCCCAGAGCCATTGCAGCGCGGGGAGGCGCATGTCCTCGGCCATCATCCAGCGGATCTCGAAAGGGAGCGCCGCCTGGATGAGCACCGGGTCGACCCCGGCGGTGTGATTGGCGATGACGATCAGCGGGCGCTCGCCCACGCCGTCCGAAGGGCGAACGGGGACATGCTCGCGGCCTTCGATGCGGAGGCGGTGGAAGAGCCGGGAGTAGAGGCGAGCGACCCGGATCGCGGCGCCGGCCCAGATGTCGCCGTCACGGAAGCCCGCCGAGCGGCACCACGCGACAGCGGCGCTGAGGAGTGCCCACGCGGTCAGCACGCTCCAGGCGAGGAGGCCGGGGTCCATGCGGCGTCATGATGCCAGAACTGCCCGCTCGGCGCGCGGGCCTCGCTGGGCAGCGTGGCGCGGCGCCTCCTCTACAATCGCGGACGCGGCGGGAACACGGGCCCGTCCCGGCCGCGTTGTCCGCACCCCGAGCCTGGCCCCGCGCTGGAAGCCATCACATGCCCGAGAAGCCTTTCGTCGTGGGAGTCGATCTGGGCGGCACGAACATGCAGATCGGCGTCGTGGACGCGCAGGGAGCGATCCGCGGGCGCTACAAGCTCAAGACCAAGGCCGACAAGGGCGGCGACGCCATCGTCGAGCGCATGGCGGAGGGCATCCACGACGCGTGCAGCCAGGCGGGGGTGAAGCCGCACGACCTGGCGGGCGTCGGCGTCGGGGCGCCCGGCGCGATCGACATGGCGACCGGCGTGGTGCTGGAAGCGCCGAACCTGCGGTGGAATCACTTCCCGCTGGCCGACAAGCTGTCGCGGGAAGTGGCGGGCAGGCCCGTGCTGATCGACAACGATGTGAACGTGGCGGTGTACGGCGAGAACAAGCTTGGAGCCGCCCGCGGGGCCCGCGATCTCGTGGGCATCTGGATCGGGACGGGCATCGGCGGCGGGCTTGTGCTCAACGGATCGCTGTACTACGGGTCGCTGGGCACGGCGGGCGAGATCGGTCAGACCGTGCTCCTGCCGGGGGCGCCGCTGGGGTTCCGCACGCTGGAGCAGGTGTGCTCGCGCAAGCATGTGGTCGGGCGGCTGATGAAGCTGATCGAGGCGAACAACCCCTCGCTGCTCACGTCGATCGTCGATCGGGGCGATGACGTCGGCGCGTCGGCGGTGGCCGAGGCGTACCGGCGCGGGGACGAGCTGGTGACGTCGGTGATGGACGAGGTGGCGCAGTTCCTGGGTGTGGCGGCGGCGAACGCCGTCACGCTGCTGAGCCTGCGTATGGTCGTGCTGGGCGGCGGCATCGCGGAGGCGTTCGGTCAGCCCCTGGCGGACCGCGTGGCGGAGGCGATGAAGCCGCTGGTGTTTCCGCGTCAGCTGCGTGACTGCAAGGTGGTGTGCACGCAGCTGGCGGACGACGCGGGGCTGCTGGGGGCGGCGATGCTGGCGCAGGAGCGCTTCGGGGAGGCGTGAGGGCCTTGGCGGTGCCGAGGCTTGTGAGCAAGAGATGAAAAAACCCCGCGACCGATGAGGCCGCGGGGTTCGATTCTGTCGAGAGATCAGCCGCGGGATCAGCGGCGGCGGCGGAGACCGGCGAGACCGGCCAGGGCGCCGACGAAGATCGTGCCGGGGGTGGGGACGAACTCGAAGTCGCGGGCGAAGTCGCCCTCGACGATGACCTCGAGGCCCGAGCCGTCAAGGTTCATCTGGTAGATGCGGCCTTCCTCGGGGAGCTGGTTGCCGTTGAGGTCGTTGAAGGAGGAGATGACCAGCTTGCCGGTGAAGGGGTTGTACTCGATGGCTTCGGGCTGGAGGATGTTGCCGTTGATGAGGGTCTTGGAGAGGAAGTTTCCGTTGTTGTCGAGGGTGATGCGGTAGACACCGGCGGGGGCGCCGTTCCACACCTGGCCGGCGGGGTAGGGGAAGCCGGAGACGTTGTTGGTGACGTAGAGCTCGTTGGTGCCGGGGACGGCGGTGATGCCGCGGATCTGGACGGCGGTCTCGCCCTGGGTGGCGCCGGTGAAGTCGTGGACGAGGGTGAGGGTGCTGGCGGCGGGGTTGGCGAAGTTGGGGCTGAGGCGCCAGAGGGTCGAGGAGCTGTCATCGTCGATGGGCTGGCCGGGGAGGCCGACGCCGCCGTTGAGGGCGGTGACGAAGTAGTCGCTGGAGTTGGGGTCCTTGGTCAGATAGACGCCCGCTTCGTAGAAGGGGCGAGCGCCGGCGGCGGTCTCGGTGAAGAACGCGGCGGCGGCGGGGATGTTGACGGACGAGCCGTAGATGCCGTCATTGACGACCTGGGCGGGGCTGGTGCGGCGGAAGGGGTTCTGGATCCAGAGGAGGTTGCCGGTGGCATCGAAGTCGACGTCGATCGGATTCTGGACGGGCGAGCCGGCCAGGAAGTTCGTGGTCGTGGGGGATCCGAAGAGGTCGGAGACTTCGAAGATCGCCGAGGTGGCCCAGTTGTCGTCGCCGGCCACGATGGGGCCGTTGCCGACGTACCACTTGCCGTTGTTGCCCTGGGCGATGCCCGAGAGGCGGATGTTGCCCGCGCTGAAGGGGGCTCCGCCGTAGTTGACCAGCGTCTGGACGGTGTTCGACCCGCCGGGGTTGAACACGGCCTTGATGGAATTGTCGTTGAACGAGGTGTACACGATGGTGTCGCCGATGCCCGCGAAAGCGGTTCCCGCGAGGGCGGCGACAGACAGGGCGGCCACGATGCAGTTCTTCACGTGCGTCTCTCCCACCTCACCGCCCTGGCAATCGGGCACCGACTCCACGCCGGACCCAGATTCGGGACGGAAAGGCTTCTCTAAATGAATGACTCCGTGTTCTTCCGTTTCCCGACAGTCGGGAAACGCTCCTTCCGCGCAATTCAACTTTACTCAGGCTTGGGTGGGATGCCAGTTGAATCTTCCGGTAACTGGCGCTTCCTGCCCATCTTTACAGCCACTTCAACCTCTGCTCATGTATTCGCGGCGCGAGTCTCATGCGTTTTTGAGACCTTCTCTCGGAATTGGTCGGAAGTTGAAAGATTCCCCAGTTTAACACTTGGGCCGCTTACCTAGGGGATTCATCCAATATCGGACGTATTGTCCACTTTACGATAGACAATTGGTCGCGCGGGAGCGGATCGGAACGCACCGTCTCGCGCTCGACAAATGGTCGCGAGTGTGGGTCATCGCGCACCGACTGCGAGAGTGGGGTTCTGGCAACGCGGCACGCCGCGGCGCGACCTCGGGCGGCGCATCAACTGCCGCTTGCCGTCGCGGAACAAGAGCAGTTGAAGGGGGCATCGATGCGTAGAAGGATCGAGGGGCGGGGGCTTGGCGCGCTTGTGGGCGCGGCGTGTCGCGCCGAGTGCTGGTTGCCGCGCGATGGGGACCAGACAGCGAACGGCGGCGCGGGCGCCTGGCTTCCCTTTGGCGCTGGCATGAACAAGCTGAGGGAGCGGCGAGAATCGCGGCGGCGTCGTGCGTCCGCGTGTGCACTCTTCGCGCAATGGGCCCGAAACGATTCGAACGTTCGACCTCACCCTTATCAGGGGTGCGCTCTAACCAACTGAGCTACGGGCCCGAGCGTCGCCGGCGTTGATCCCGGCGGGGGGGAGAGTATAGCGGCGCGGCCGGGTGGTGCCACAGGCCGCCGTGGGACGGGCCGGCGTGAGGTCCGGCGAAGGGAACGAGCGGTCGGGGGCGGGGGAGAACAGGGGGCGGGCGCCGGGGGCTTAGTGGTGGTGGTGATGGCCGGCGCGGCCGTCCCAGCTCTTGCGGGGCGGGACGATGTTCCAGGCGAGCCCCAGCTTCTTGAAGAGAAGGATGGTGGAGTAGGTGAGGTCGACTTCCCACCAGCGGTGCCCGTGGGCGGCGGCGTTCTGGTCGGCGTGATGGTTGTTGTGCCAGCCCTCGCCGAAGGCGAAGATCGCGACGAGCCAGTTGTTGCGGCTTCCCTCCTCGGTCTCGTAGTTCCGATAGCCAAGCATGTGAGTGAGGGAGTTGACGGACCAGGTGATGTGCCAGACGAGGATGGTGCGCATGAACACGCCCCAGACGATCCACGAGAGGCCCATCTGCAGTCCCGCGTCGGCCGTGCCGGCCGAGAGCATGCCGACGCCGAAGCCTGCGCCGAAGAGGAGGGCGACGTGGGCCGCCCAGACGACGAGCCAGCGCTGGCCCTTCTCGAGGCGGGCGTAGAACGGGTCCTTGTAGAGATCGCGGGCGTAGCGGCTGAGCACCTTCTCGTCGTTGACGTTGCGATTTTCGACCAGCAGCCAGCCGACGTGGCTCCAGAGGAACGCGACGACGGGGCTGTGCGGATCGGGCTCATCGTCCGAGTGCTGGTGATGCATGCGGTGGTTGGCGACCCAGGAGATGGGCGAGCCTTCGAGGTTGCAGCAGGCGATCATCGTGAGGAACTTTTCGAACCAGCGGGGCGTCTTGAACGAGCGATGGGTGAGGAGGCGGTGGTAGCAGACGTTGATCCCCAGGCCGCCGAAGATGTAGACGCCGAAGATCGCGAGCGCCAGCCCCGACCAGCTGAAGAGCCAGGGGCTGATCGCCAGCAGTGCAAGCGTGTGCATGCCGGCGATGACGAAGGTGGTTTTCCAGCGGACCTTCTTCCAGCTCACGTTCATGGGGAGCGTGAGGAGGCGGGGCAGGTCGTCGCGGCGGCGCGGGAGGGCTTCCGCGTGAGCGGGCGCGTCGTCGGGGGAGGGCTGTGCTTCTGGGGACGTGGTCTTTGGTTCGACGATCTGGGCGGTCGCCGAGGCGGCATCTGTGGTCGGCATATGGGGCGGATTGTAGACGCTAGCCTCGGCGGTCCCGGGCTCATTCGCGCGCCCCGCGCGAGAAATAATCACCACTGAAGCCGGGGTAATTCGGGACGATTCTTCATGCGCCGCACGTCGTGTACGACATGTGCGGCTGCGCCCGGTTCTCAGCGCGCCTGGAGCGTGCGCTGCCAGAAGCCCAGCCCCATCTTCTGCTTGGCCATCCAGAGGGTCTCTTCGGCGACGCTGTTGGCGCGGGCGGTGCCCGCGCGGACAATGTCGATGACGGCGTCGTCGCCGCCGGGTTTTTCGTACTCGGCGCGGCGGGCCCGGATCGGTTCGAGGAGTGCGTTGATCGCGTCGGTGAGCTCCGCCTTGACGTGCCCGTCGCCCAGGTTGTCCCCGCGGACGTATCGGTCCTTGAGCTCGGCGGCGCGATCGGGCTTAAGGAACGCTGCCGCGAACTGCATGAGCGCGTTGTCAGGGTCGCCGGGCTCGGTGGGGGACTGGCGCCCTGTAAAGATCTTGCCCACCTTCTTTTTCACTTCGGCGGGCGGGTCCGAGAGGAAGATGGCGTTGCCCAGGCTCTTGGACATCTTCTGTTTGCCGTCGATGCCGGGGAGGCGGGCGATGCGTCCGACGAGGGCCTTGGGGATGGGGAAGACGCCGCCGGCCTTTTCGTGCACGTCTTCGGGTGTGCGGTTGTTCACGTCGCAGTAGACCTGATTGAACTTGCCCGCGACGAAGCGGCACAGCTCGATGTGCGGCACCTGGTCTTCGCCCACGGGGATCAGGTCGGGCCGGAACGCGAGGATGTCGGCGCACTGGCCCACGGCGTAGAGCGGGAAGCCGAAGGGGTAGCTGTCGCCCAGCCCCTTGGAGTCGATCTCGGTCTTGATGGTGGGGTTGTTCATCACCCGGTTGAAGGGGATGAGCATCGAGAAGAACCAGGAGAGTTCGGCGATGGCGGGGATTTCGGTTTGGAGCAGGAGGGTTGAGCGGGCGGGGTCGACGCCGCAGGCGAGCCAGTCCTTGACGATCTCGAGGGTGCTCTCGCGTATCTCGGCGGGTTTTTCGGCGCGGGTGGTGAAGGCGTGCATGTTTGCGATGAGGAAGTAGCAGTCGTAGGTGTTCTGCAACTCGAGGCGGCGCTCGATGGAGCCCACGTAGTGGCCCAGGTGGAGCCGACCGGTGGGCGTGTCGCCCGTGAGGACGCGGCGGCGGTCGCCCTTGGTGCTGGTGGCGCTGGTCATGCGGGTCAAGGGTAGCGGCGGGCCGGCGTCAGGCGACCGTCCAGAGGGCCAGCGTGATGTTCGCCAAGTTGAAGAGGGCGTGCATCGCGATGGGGACCCAGAGCGAGCCCGTCCGTTCGTGGACGACGCCCAGGATCACGGAGAGGACCAGCAGCGGGACCAGGGCGTGCGGCTCGGCGATGTGCGCGTGCATCGCGGCGAAGAGCAGCGACGTGCCCAGGACGGCGGTCCACGCGGCGCGGCGGGGCGGGTCCGCGGCGCGGGCACGGCGGATGGCGCCCTGGATGCAGCCCCGGTAGACGCACTCCTCCGCGACGGGCGCCCCGATGACGACGCAGGCGACTGTGAGCCACCACCAAGGGGCGGAAGCGGGCTCTGTCGCGGCGCCGGGGGCGGCGAGCATCTCGAGCGTCTCGTGAGCGATCGCCGGGGGCGGCTGCCCCTTGATGAACGATGCGAGGAGCGACGCGAGCCAGGCGATGGTCAGCACGATGGGGAGAGTGAGGGCGAGAGCCGCAGCGCCGAGTCGCAGGTCGCGGAGCGGGCGGACGTGCGTGCCGGCGAGCCGGACGAGGCGGGTCATTCCCGGGAGCACGCCGAACACGAAGGCGGCGCCGACGAGGAAGCCCAGGTAGCCGCCCATGGACAGGAGAGATGCGTCGCGCAGGTCCAGGGTCCGGCCCGGGGCGACGTTCAGGAGGCGGACGGCGGAGAGACTGCCCACCATCTGGGCCATCCAAAGGGTGAGTCCGGCGAGGAGCATGGCCGGCCAGTCGGGGGTCGCTGGGAAGGGGGCGTCGGGCGGACGCGAGGCGGGCGCGGGGTCGTACAGCCCTTTGCGCACGATGAAGGCGGTGGCGGCGACGGCCAGGGCGGCCAGAAGCGCGGTGCGGGCGAGGGCGAGGGTGCTCGCGGGGGCCGGGGCGGCGGGGGCGAGTGAGGCCGGTCCGGGGGACTCCGGAGCGGGCGAGCCGGGCGGGAGGGCCTCGGTTTCCTGACCGAGGAGTGGAAACGCGGCGGGGGGCGCGGCGTCGGCGGGCCGGGGTTGCAACAATGCTCGACCCTGGACCGACGCGTCGGCCGGTCCGGGGCCTGCGAGGATGAGAGCGCCGACCAGCACCGAGCCAGCCCAGCCGCGCGCCATGCCCGACGCCGACCAGCCTTCTTCCGACCTTCCCGAAACGCTGGCCGGGATCATCGCGCACAAGCGCGTCGAGATCGCGGAGCGGAAAGCGGCTCGTCCGCTGGAGGCCCTCAAGGACGCGATCGCGGAGCTGGGTCGGCCGCGGAACTTCTTCCAGGCGGTGGTGAAGCACAAGACGGCGACGGACACGGCGGTGATCGCCGAGATCAAGCGGCGGAGCCCGAGCGCCGGGTGGATCCGTCCGGAGTACGAGCGTGATCCGTTTGATCCCGCGGGCATCGCCCGACAGTATCACGCGTCGGGGGCGTCGGCGATCTCGTGCCTGACCGACGAGCGGTTCTTCGGGGGCCGGCTGGAGTACATCCACACGATCAAGGACGCGGTGCCGCTGCCGGTGCTGCGGAAGGACTTCATCATCGACGCGTGGCAGGTGTGGGAGAGCCGGGCGGCGGGTGCGGACGCGATCCTGCTGATCGCGGAGTGTCTGTCGCAGAGCGAGCTGGTGGACCTCTCGATCCTGGCGCGCGAGCTGCAGCTGACGACGCTGGTGGAATGCCACGACATGGAGAATCTGTTCCGAGTGCTGCCGCACATCGGGTTCCCCGACCGGACCTACGGTCTGCTGGGGATCAACAACCGGAATCTGCGCACGATGCAGGTGGATCTGAACCACAGCACGCGTCTGTCGGCGCTGGTGGAGGACACGACGGTGCTGGTGAGCGAATCGGGGATCCGGACGTCGCAGGACGTCGAGAAGCTGCGGCGCGCCGGGATCCGGATCGTGCTCGTCGGCGAGTCGCTGATGAAGGAAGAGGATCCGGGAGCGGCGCTGCGGCGCCTGCTGAACGGCGCGGCGTGACGGCGCGGGCGTAGGATCCCTGCGATGGGCAAGCAGCGGAGCAGTGCGGCTTCGATGAGCGGGGGAGGCTCGTATCCCGCGCCGGTCGAGCGGCTGGTCGCGGAGCTGGCCCGTCTGCCGGGGATCGGGCGGCGCTCCGCGGAGCGCGTCGCGTTCCACATCCTCAAGAACTCGGCCGCGGAAGCGGGGCGCCTCGCGGACGCGATCCGCGAGGTCAAGACGAAGGTGCGGCACTGCTCGGTGTGCTTCAACTTCACGGACGATGACGTGTGCGCGGTGTGCGCCGACCCGAGGCGCGACGCGGCGACCGTGCTGGTGGTCGAGCAGCCGCGCGATCTGCTGGCGATGGAGTTCTCGGGGATGTTCCGGGGCGTGTACCACGTGCTGATGGGCCGGCTGAGTCCGCTGGAGGGCGTGGGCCCCGGGGATCTGACGATCGCGGAGCTGCTGCGGCGCGTGCGCGAGCCGTCGGCGAACGCGCGCGGGCAGGCGGTGAGCGAGGTGATCCTGGCGATGAATCCGACGCTGGACGGGGACGGGACGGCGCTGTTTCTGGCCGAGGAGCTGCGTCAGGATCGCGTGAAGCTGACGCGTCTGGCGCGGGGTCTCGCGGCCGGGAGCCAGCTGGAGCTGGCAAACAAGTCCGTTCTTGCGGACGCGCTGGAGGGGCGGCGCGCCCTGTGAGGTCTTTGCCGGAAGTCGCTCGGTCTTCGGCGCGGGGACGCCGATATAGTCCCTGAGCGGAGGCCGATTCGACCACCGGAGCCCGGCATGCGGTTCGACACCAGCCAGCAGATGAAGCTGGGCCAGCAGATGAAGCTGGCGCCGCGGATGATCCAGTCCATGGAGATCCTGCAGCTCCCGCTGCAGGCTCTGGAGGAGCGGATCGAGCAGGAGCTGGAGTCGAACGTCACGCTGGAGATCGCCGAGCCCGGAGCGGACGAGCAGACGCTGGAGGCGATGCGCGAGCAGCAGGAGCGGGACGACACGGAGAACGAGCGTCCGCTGACGGTGGACGAATCGGGCTCGGGGGCGGACGACTTCGAGCGCCTGGACAGCTTCCAGCAGAACTACGCCGAGGCGGCGGAGAACGAGTTCGCCGAGCAGCCGAGGCCCGAGCGCTTCGACGAGGCGACGGGGTCCTTCAGCCGCGCGCGGATGGACGGCGAACGGGACGCCAAGCTCGACGCGATGGCGAACACGGCGGCGCGGGCCCAGCCGCTGGCGGACCAGCTTCTGGAGCAGTGGTCGTTTGCGGACGTTGACGAGGAGCTGCGCGAGCCGGGGCGGCTGCTGATCTCGTACATCGACGACGACGGGTACATCCGCACGGGGCTCGAGACGATCCGCGATCATGCGCCCGAGCCCAAGCCCGAGCCGGCGGTGCTGGCCCGCGCGCTGCTGGCGGTCCAGCTCTTCCTGGATCCGCCGGGGATCGGCGCCCGGGATGTGCGCGAGTGTCTGCTGCTGCAGGTCGATCACCTCATCGATGATCCGGGGCACGAGGGGCAGGCGCCGGACGAGCTGCGGCGGGCGCGCGACCTGATCGACAAGCACCTGGACGACCTGATCCACAACCGCATTCCGCGCGTCGCGCAGAAGTCCGGGCTGACGGTCGAGGAGATCCGGGGCGCGGTCGAGCAGATGCGGCGGCTGTCGCTGCACCCGGGGCGGGCGCTGGTCGCCGAGGCGCCGCCCAGCATCGTTCCCGACGCGATCGTCGAGTACGACGACGACAAGGACGAGTACTTCGCGTATCTGAGCGATGCTCGGCTGCCGAACCTGCGGGTGAGCCGGGAGTACGCGCGGATGGCGGCGGACCGCTCCGTGCCGCGGGGCGACCGGCAGTTCATCAAGACCAACCTGTCGAACGCGCAGTGGCTGATCGATGCGATCCGGCAGCGCCGGCAGACGCTGCTGCGGGTGATCAACGTTGTCGTGGCGGCGCAGCGCGAGTTCTTCGATCACGGCCCGTCGTCGCTGCGCCCGCTGCCCATGACACAGGTGGCCGACCAGCTGGGGATCCACGTGGCGACGGTCTCGCGGGCAGTCGCGGGCAAGCACATCCAGACTCCCCGCGGGGTGTTCGCGCTGCGGAAGTTTTTCTCGGGCGGCACGCAGACCGAGGGCGGCGAGGACGTGGCGTGGGAAGCGGTGCGGGCTGCGCTGCAGGAGGTCGTCGACGGTGAGGACAAGGCGCGCCCCCTGTCCGACGAGGCGATCGTCGACGAGCTGAAGAAGCGGGGGATCGAAATCGCGCGGCGGACGGTCGCGAAGTACCGGGGCCAGCTCAACATCCCGCCGGCGCGGATGCGGCGCACGTTCTGAGAGCGATGTCGAGGGGCCGGTGCGCGGGGCCGCGGCGTGTGCGCCGGTCAGCGCGTGCCGGCGAGCTTGCGCACGGCGACGTCGAAGGTCTTGACCATGTTGGCGCGGATGCCCAGGACGATGAGCGTGTATGCGGTCGCGGCGGCGAGTGCGCCGGTGATCAGCGAGAGGCGGGCCAGGCGCACGTCGCCCGGGGCGTCGATCTGGGCGTCGGCGAGCGCCTTGGCGGTCTCGATGCACGTGTAGAGCGCCGTGAGCGGGGTCCCGGCGGACAAGCCGGGCCCGATGAGCGTGATGCCGGTGCCGGCGAAGCCGCAGACGCCGACGATGCCGGTGACGACGCCCACGGCTCCGACCGTGCCGATGACGCTGCCCAGGGTGCCGCGGCTCTTGAGGCTCCATTGCAGCCCCACCATGACGCAGAAGGCGACGAAAGGAATGGTGATCAGCGGCACGACGATGGCGATCTCGGGGAGCACGACGGGAATGTCGAACTGCAGCGCGCCGATGAGGTCCTTGGAGAGCACGCCGCCCGCGCGTCCCAGGCCGCCCGAGACCACGTACAAGCCCGCGAGGACGCAGGTTCCGATGGGCACGCCCAGCAGTGGGAGCAGGTAGGTGATCAGGCCGCGGAGTTTGCCGCCCAGGTAGTCGCCCGGGGTGATGGGTGTGGTGAGGAGGAGGTCGAGCGTGCCGTCTTCGCGTTCGCGGCTGATGGCGGTGGCGGCGGTGTTGATCGCGATCAGCACGATGACGATCAGCTCTGTCCAGACGGTGAGGAGCAGGACGTAGCGGAAGGTCTCGTGGCCCATTCCCCCGCCGTGATAGAAGAGCAGGATGCCGAGGCCCCAGAGCGCGCCGGCGCCGATGAAGGACCAGCGGAGGATGATCTTGGGGAGGGTGGCCTGTCGGGCGGAGGCCTCGCGCCACGCGATGGGGTTCATGCCGACGGGGCGGGCGGGCCGGGACGCGGCGCCCTTGGCGCCGAGCCCCAGGAGACGCCTGTGGAGCGGGATGGCGCCGGGGCTCTGTCCGACTGTGCGGACGGTGAACGTGCTGACGACGATGAGGAGCAGGCTGAGAGCGCCGCTGAGGATGCACCACGTGGCGACGGGGTCGCCCAGCCAGATCCTGGTAAGCGGGGGCATCTGGCCCAGCTCGATGGGGTCGGGCCGGGGATAGCCGGCGGGGTTGAGCAGGGCACGGAGCGCCAGGAAGGGGTTGAGGGCGGTGAGCCAGGAGACGCGTCCTCCGCCGACGACGGTGTCTGCGGCGAGCGTGCCGGCGAGATACGTGACGACGCTGACATAAAAGGCGAAGACGGCGCGGCGGCCGGCGAGCCGGTTGACCGCGAGCGTGACGGCGACGGCGCCGACGAGCAGCGCGGCGCACGCGGCGACGGCGTAGCTGAGCAGGATCGAGCGACCGGGCACGCCGCCGAAGTACTGGGTGATCGCAAAGAGCGGGAGGCTGGCCGCCAGGAGCGCGAGCACGAAGAAGAGCCTGCCGAAGAGGTGTCCCAGCACCATCTGGGCCGCGGTCAGCGGGGTGGTGAGCAGGACCTCCCACGTGCGCGGATTGGATTCCTGCGCGATGGCGCCGCCCATGAAGACGGGCGAGAGGACGCAGATGAGCCCAATCTGCAGGTAGGCGACGATCTCGAAGGCGCGGGCGCCGTTGACCGCGAGGGCCTGGTAGGTGAGGTCGCCCTGCCCCTGCTTGAGCAGCAGCGTGATCAAAACCGCGATGAGCACCGCGAGGTAGGCGCTGCGGATCACCAGGTGGCGCTGGCGGCGCGAGCCACCCTGCACAAGCCGAACCACGATCGGGTTGAGGGGGAGGAGTCGGAGGATCCAGCGGAGCGCGGCGGGCATCTGGGAGGGAATCGTACGGCGGTGAGCGAAGGTGATCGCGGCGAGGCTGGAATGGGGGAGGGGCGGCCGGAGCGGGCCGGCGGTGTTTGCCTTCGTCCTCACATTCCCTTAACCTTTCAGGGATACGGCTGCCTTTGATGAACACGGGCGCCGATTTCAGCCCTCGCGGCTCGCGTTCGGGGACTGGCCCCTCGCGAATAGATTGATCAGACGTCTCGATCGCCCGGGCTTGCCCGGTGCGTGGAGCAGGCTCGAGCGCCGTGAAACGACCCATTGTTCACACTGCGATGTTCCGGCGTACGCATGGGGCGATGCCTTGTGTTGCGGATCGCGGAGCGCCTGCGGGCTGATCAATCGACGAGTGCCGGCGGTGTGAGCCCCGGCGACGACCCGTGTTCTCATCCGAGGCCGCCGTGCGCGCCCGCGCCGGAGTTCCGGCGGGCGATGGGAGGACGGCTCCGATGCAGCACTCGTGGCTGACGCTCGCCGCGATGGAACCTCTGGACTGGGCGATCGCGGGCGGCGTGGCCGCGGTCGCGGTGATCGTGGCGCTGCTGCTTCAACGGACGATCTCGACGCAGACTCTGGCGCGGGCCAAGTCCGAGGCGGAACAGATCCTGCGCCGCGCCGAGGCGGAGGGCCGGACGGCGACCGAACGGGCCGAGGTCGAGGCCAAGCGCCGGACGCTGGCGGATCGGGAGAAGTTCGAGGCCGAGCTGCAGGGCCAGCGGGAGGAGCTCCGCGAGCTGGAGCGCCGGCTGGCCAAGCGCGAGGACGCGCACGAGCGGCAGGTCGAGACGCTCGCGCAGCGCGAGGCCGAGCACACGCGGTCGGCGGAGCGGCTGCGGGAGCGCGAGACGGCGGCGGCCCGGCGCGAGGCCGAGTTGACCGACCTGATCGACCGTCAGAAGAGCGAGCTGATGCGGGTCGCGGGCATGAGCATGGAGGAGGCCCGGCAGGTCCTGCTCACGAAGATCGAGGAGGACGTTCGGCACGACGCGGGGCACATCGTGCGCAAGATCACCGAGGAGGCCCAGGCCGAGGCGAAGGAGAAGGCGCGAGAGATCACGCTGATGGCGGTGCAGCGCTTCGCCGCCGAGCACGTCTCGGAGTCGACGGTCCGTTCGATCCCGATCCCCTCGGACGACATGAAGGGCCGGATCATCGGCCGCGAGGGGCGGAACATCCGCGCGATCGAGAAGGCGACCGGGGTCGACATCATCGTGGACGACACGCCGGGCGTCATCGTGGTGTCGTGCTTCGACAAGGTGAGGCAGACGGTCGCGGCCGAGGCGCTGATGAAGCTCATCCAGGACGGGCGGATCCATCCGTCGCGCGTCGAGGAGGTCGTCGAGCAGGTCCGCAAGGAGATGGACGAGCGGATTCTCAAGTACGGCAAGGACTCCGTGCTGGAGGTGAACCTGCGGAGCATTCATCCCAAGGTGTCCGAGGCGATGGGCCGCCTGCACTTCCGCACCAGCTACGGGCAGAACGTGCTGAGGCACTCGATTGAGGTGGGGTTCCTGTGCCAGATGATCGCCGACCAGCTGGGGCTGAACGGCACCATCGCGCGGCGCTGCGGCTTCCTGCACGACATCGGGAAGGCGATGGACCAGGACATGGAGGGGACGCACCCCAAGATCGGGTACGACTTCGCCAAGCAGCACGGCGAGAAGGAGCCGGTCCTCAACGCGATCCTGGGTCATCACGGGGACGTGCCCGCGACCAGCTTTTACACGCCCATCGTCATGGCGGCGGACGCGATCAGCGGGGCCCGGCCCGGTGCGCGGCGCGAGAGCCTCGAGAAGTACATCCAGCGTCTGGAGCAATTGCAGGCGATCGCGATGGAGCAGCCGGGCGTGGACGAGGCGCACGCGATCCAGGCGGGGCGCGAGGTGCGGGTCATGGTCGATGCCAAGCGGATCTCGGACGACGAGGCGTTCCTGGTCGCCAAGCGGATCGCCGACCGCGTGAGCGCGGAGATGACGTTCCCGGGCGAGATCAAGGTGACAGTGCTGCGCGAAACCCGCGCGGTTGAAGTGGCGCGCTGAGCGGGTCAGCCGCGGCTGGCGAGCGTGGCCCGCGAGGCTTCGGCGAGACCTTCGCGCGTCAGCGGCTTGGGGATGGTCGCGTCGAAGACGCTCCGGCCGTCGCGGGCGGGCCTGACGCGGTCGGCGACGGCGCTGACGGCGAAGATGGGCCCGCTGTGCCCGGCGGTGCGGAGGGCGCGCGTCGCGGCCCACGCGTCCAGGCTCGGGAGCTGCACGTCCATCAGGATGAGGTCGTACGCGGTGCCGCGGGAAGCCGCGCGCCAGACGGCGTCGACGGCGGCCGTGCCGTCGTTCACGGTGTCGACCGAGCACCCCATGGACTGCAGCAAGGTGCGCGCGAGGGCCAGGTGGTCGGCGCGATCGTCCGCCACCAGCACACGTGGATTGATCTCCTGGAGCGCATGCCCGGACCCGTCGGAATCCCCACTCATGCATCACCTCGCAGCCGCCCCTAGACACGGCATCTATCGACGCGGCCCGATCCCCCCATGACCGGAACATCTGGAGAGGTGACACCAACTCTTGGAGAAATCTCCCCGTGTTATGGAGGAATCTCCCCGCTTCAAGCTGCGAGAGCGACTGTTCCGGGTGCGGCGAGCGCGGCGCTGCATCGACGCACCAATTCCTCGCCCGAGATGGGCTTGCAGATGTGGTCGTCGAATCCGGCGGCGAAGCTGCGGGCCCGCTCCTCGGGGAGCGCGTCGGCGGAGATCGCGATGACGCGGCCGGTGTAGTTCCGAGCCCTGAGCTGGCGCACGCCGTCGAGGCCTCCCGTTCCCGGCATGTGGATGTCGATGAGCGCGAGATCGAAGGGGCTTCCCGCGGCCCAGGCGGCGAGCAGTCGCTCGACGGCGGGCTTGCCGTCTTCCACGGCTTCCACGTCCGCGCCGGCTTTGGTGAGCTGGTGCGTCAACAGGTGGCGCGCGTCGGATGAGTCATCGGCGATGAGGATGCGTGCGCCGCGCAGCCGGAGCAGCGCCGTGTCGCATGGGGCCGCGGTGCTCGAGCCCGCGAGATCGAGCCGGGTGGAGTCGAAGGGGGAACCGCTCATGCTCGCCGCGGCCGGGGCGCGCGGGGCGGGGATGCTCAGGGTGAAGGTGCTCCCCTTGCCGGGGACGCTCGCGGCTTCGAGCGTGCCGCCCATGAGCTGCGCGAGGCGCCGGGAGATCGAGAGCCCAAGCCCGGTGCCCTGGCCGCGTTTCGAGCTAGTGCGGTCCGCCTGATAGAAGCTGGTGAAGAGCGACGCGACCTGTTCGCGCGACAGACCCGGGCCCGTGTCGCGGACCTCAACGCGGAGCGTCTGCGGGGCGGCGGCCTTGTTCAGTGTCACAGTGACGCACACCTCGCCCCGGTCGGTGAACTTCACGGCGTTTGAGACGAGATTGAGGACGATCTGCCGCAGGCGCACCGGGTCGAGGCGGACGCGCTGCCGGGCCGCGGGATCGATGTGCACGCGCAGGTCGATGCGCCTGGCGAGGGCGCGCTCGCGGAGCATCTCCGCGGTCTGCTCGATCAGTTCCGCGGCGTCGCAGTCTGAAGGAGTGATGCTCATGCCCGCGGCGCGGATCTTGGCGTCGTCGAGGATATCGTTGACAACGACGAGCAGGTGCTCGGCGTTGCGGTGGACGGCCTGGGCGTACTGCTGGGCGCTGGAGACGTCCGCGGCCTCGCCCAGCAGCTCCGCGTAGCCCAGGATCGAGCTAAGGGGCGTGCGGATCTCGTGGCTCATGTTGGCGAGGAAGTCGGCCTGGGTGCGGGCGTGCTGCTCGGACTCGCGGCGGGCCTGCAGGGCGCGCCGGAGCTGCGCCTGGAGCATCCAGCACAGCGCGGCGCCGCCGGCCACCATGAGCGCCAGGCCCCCTGCCGCGTACCACTGCTCGGCGACGCGCATGGAGATCAGCGACGCGGCGCCGCCCGCGCCGAGCGTGATGCCGGCCCAGAATGACCAGAGGTTCCGCATGCAGATCGCCTTTTCCGAACCCGTGTCTCGTCCAGGATGCCCGATCGTGAGGGCGCGGGCGCCCGGTGCGCCGGCCGCGCCGACGCCCTTTCATTCGACGCGGCCGGGCAATCCCTCAAGCGTTGCCCCCCAGTTCCGTCGACCCGGGGCGTGCGGGGCCGATTGGGCGTGCGAGCTTCGTCCGGATAAAGCGACAGTGGTCTGAACCCCCGGTCACAGGTCGAGGAAACGAGTTTCAGCGGCCGATCTCCGCCGACCGCTCTACACTCGGATTCTCATGGGACGCCCCGAGCCCGCCACACTTCAGCCGGTACGCATCGCGGACGACGTGGTGCTCCGTCGGCATGCGGAGGCGCTTGCCGACCTGATTGAGGGGGAGGTCCGCTTCGGCCTTCACGATCGGATGCTCTACGCGACGGACGCGAGCATCTATCAGGTCGAGCCGCTGGGCGTGGTCATCCCGGCGGGGGTAGAGGACGTTGAGAGGATCGTGGGGTATTGCCGGGATCACCGGCTGCCCCTGCTGCCGCGGGGTGGGGGCACCAGTCTCGCCGGGCAGTGCACCTCCTCGGCGGTCGTGATGGACCTGTCGCCCACGCTGACCTTGCTCGAAGGCGTGGACGCGACGGCGCGGAGCTGTACGGTGCAACCCGGCATCACCATCGATGACCTGAACGATCGCCTGCGGGCGGAGGGTCATGCCCTCTTCTTTGCGCCGGACCCGGCAACGGCCCGGCATTGCAACGTGGGCGGCGCCATCGGCAACAACGCGGCGGGCACGCGTTCGATCCTCTACGGGCGGACCAGCGAGAACCTGCTGGGCGTCCGTGCAGTGCTTTCGACGGGCGAAACGGTCGACCTTGCCGAGGGGTCGTGCCTTTGCGACCCGGTGGCGCGGCGTCTGGGTGAAGAGGTCGTCCGGATCTGCGACGCGCACGCGCCGCTGATCCGGCAGCGCTTCCCGCGCACGGTGCGGCGGAACGCGGGCTACGCGCTGGACATGATGCTCGACGACATCGAGGGTGCACGAGCCGAGGGGGTCGATCCGCTGGCGCGGCTCAACCTGGCGCACCTGGTCTGCGGCTCGGAGGGAACTCTCGCCGTCGTCACGCGGGCGACGCTGAAGCTCCATCCGACGCCCAGGGCCAAGGGGCTCGCTGTCATCGGGCTGAGCTCGGTCGACGCGGCGATCGCCTGCGTGCCGGCGATCCTGGGCCTGCGTCCCTCGGCGGTGGAACTGCTGGATGACATGGTGATCGGGCTAGCGCGGGAGAACATCGAGTACCGCGCGTACGTGGAGCTGATGCCCCCGCCTGCCGAGGGGCTGCTGGCGGCGGTGCTGTACGTGGAGTTTTTCTCGAACGAAGGGGCGTGGGAGATCGCCGAGTGTTTCGCGCGGCTGCGGGAGCTGATGGGGAGTCTGAGCGACAACTTTGGCTTCGCCGCGTACACGGACCCGTCATCGATGACTGCGGCGCTCAAGCTGCGCAAGGCTGGCGAGCCTCTGCTGCACGCGATCCCGGGCCGGCGCAAGCCGCTGGGCTTCGTGGAGGACAACGCCGTGCCCGTCGAGCGGCTGGCGGAGTTTGTGCGGCGATTCCGGGCGATCATCGAGAGCCGGGGCACGCGGGCGGCGTTCTGGGCGCACGCGTCGGTCGGCGTGCTGCACGTGCGCCCGCTGCTTGACATGCGCGACGCCGGCGACCGCGCACGGATGGAGGAGATCGCGGTCGAGGTCGCGGACCTGGCGCGGGAGATGGGCGGCGTGATGTCGGGCGAGCACGGGGACGGACGCGTGCGCGGCCCGCTGCTCGAGCGGCACTTCGGCCCCGAGCTCATGGGCGCCTTCCGCGCCGTCAAGCGGGCGTTCGACCCGCCGGGGCTGCTGAACCCCGGGAACATCGTGACGCCGGGCCCCGTCGCGTCCATCCACGAGGCGACGCGCGTCCGGCCCGCCGGGTTCGATGTTCACGCCGCGGCGGTCGAGACGTACTTCGACTATGAGGCCGAGAAGGGCTTCGATCACGCGGTCGAGCTGTGCAACGGGTCGGGCGTCTGCCGCAAGAAGCAGGGGGGGACCATGTGCCCCTCGTACATGGGAACGCTCGACGAGCGGCATTCGACCCGCGGGCGGGGCAATGCTCTGCGGCTGGCGATCACGGGGCAGCTCTCGGGCGAGTTCGGCGCGACGGGCGCGCCGCCCCTGTGGAACGACCCCGAGACGCTCGAGACGCTCAACCTCTGCCTCTCGTGCAAGGCGTGCAAGAGCGAGTGTCCCAGCAATGTGGACATTGCCAAGTACAAGGCGGAGTACCTCGCGCAGAGCTACAGGGCGACCGACACGATCCCGCTGAAGGCGCAGGCTTTCGGGAGGGTCAGGCTGCTCAACCGGATCGGCTCGGCGTTCGCGCCGCTCTCCAACTGGGTCGCCAACCATCCGCTGCACCGCGCGCTCATCGACCCGATCCTGGGGCTGGATAAGCGGCGCACGCTGCCCGCGTTCGCCACGAGCCTTTTCCGGCGCACCCGGCGCGACCGTGACGGGAGCGTGCGGCCCGGGGGCGGCGGCGGCGGGGCGGGGCGCGAGGGACCGGGGCCCGACGCGCCGTGCGTCATCCTCTACGCCGACTGCTTCACCGTCTACAACGATCCGCACATCGGGGAGGCGAGCATCGCGCTGCTGCGGGCGCTGGGGTACAGAGTGCTCCTGCCGGACGCGGGGTGCTGCGGCCGCGCGCCGATCTCGACCGGTTTGCTGGCCGAGGCGCAGCGGTGCGCGGAGCGGGGTACCTCCGTGCTCGAGGATTTGATGAAGCGCTCGGGCGCGCTGGCGGTGCTCGTGTGCGAACCGTCGTGCCTGTCGAGCATCAAGGACGACTGGCAGACGCTCCGGCGGCCGGCCGACCGGGCGAGCGATGCGCCGGGCGAGAGCGTGCGTGCGCGTCGCGCGGCTCTGGCGAGCAAGTCCATGCTCGTCGAGGACTTCCTGGAGCGTCACTGGGACGACCATCCCCGCGCGCCGCGGTTCAGGCAGCCGACGGGCGCGGTCGTGCTGCACGCGCACTGTCATCAGAAGGCGCTGTGGGGGGCCGAGACCTCGGCGCGGCTTCTTCGCCGGATCGCCGGCGACCGCGTCCGCGTGCTCGACTCGGGATGCTGCGGCATGGCGGGCAGCTTCGGGTACACGGCGGACCGCTACGACCTGTCGATGAAGCTGGGCGAGCGGGCGCTGTTCCCGGCGGTGCGCGCGATGGGCGAGGCGGATGTGCTCATCACGCCCGGAACGTCATGCCGGCACCAGGTGCACGACGGCACCTCTCGGCGCGGGCTGCATCCCGTGGAGTACGCGCTCTCGATGCTCGAACGCTGAGGCGGGTGGAGCGCGGCGCTGGCCGTCCGGGCGGATCGGATCAGAGCAGATCGGATCGGATCGGATCAGATCAGAGCGGATCGCGCAGCTGCCGCGCCAGGCGGTCGAGCATCGCCCCCAGGATGCCGGACAGCTCGCTCGATCGTTTGAGGCGGGAGTACTCGCTTGTGAAGGTGGCGAGCTCCGATTGAAGCTTGGGGGCGAAGGCGCGGCGCGCCGCGGACGCGTCCGACTCGGGCAGCGCCTCGACGAGCTGCCGCAGCCGGTCCATTCGGCGGACGGGCGCATCGAGCTTCTCGAGCGCCCTGAAGGCGGACGCGCGGTCCTCGACGTCCGCCAGCAGCTTGTTCGCTGCGGCGAGCGCGTCCGTGTACGTCTGGAAGGACTTCCGCGCGGCCTCGGGGAGCGCTTCGATGGCGGCGTCGACGGGGTCTTTCGCATCGGGCGGCGGCTCAGCCGCGAGCGCTGAGGGCTCGGCGGGATCCGGTTTGGCGCCCTGACAGCCCGAGAGCGCGGTCCACATCGTCAACAGCAGGCATATCGGGCGGCCCAGCCGCGCGGGTTGCCGCCCGGTTCCAGAGTTCATGCCCCGACCTCCACGATCCCCGGCGTGCCGCGTCCGTTCAGCGCACGCGCTTGAGCGGAGAGTACCCCTTCTCCGGCGGCCTGGTGCGCAGGACGAGCACCGACTCTGCCGGGACCTCCACCTCGACCGTCCCCGAGTGGACCCGGAACTCGGCGCCGCTGAGCTCGTCCACGAGCGGCGCGAAGTTCGCCAGCTTGGGCTCGCACACGGGGATGACCTCGCTGGCGGCGAGCCCGCTCGCGTTGGCGACGACGATGACGGTGTCGGTCGCGCGGTCTGTCCGCCTCTGGAAGGCGAGCATGTGATCCGCGTCGAGCACGCGGAAGTCTCCGATGCGGAGGGCCGGGCACCGGCGGCGCATCTCGATCAGCGATCGGAAGAAGGCGAGGTCGTCGTTGTCTTCGCTGACCAGCTCCCAGCGCATCGACGCGCGGTTGAACGGGTCGTCGCCGCCTTCCATGCCGACCTCCGTGCCGTAGTAGACGCACGGCGCTCCGGGGAGCGTGAACTGGAGGACCTGCGCCAGGCGGCGCTTGTTCCGCTCGGGGATCGTGTGCTTGAGGCGCGCGGTGTCGTGGTTGTCGAGGACGAGCCAGCCGCGCAGCATGCTCTCGAGCCCGGCGTCGTCGACCATGCGCTGCAGCAGGCGCCCGGCGCGCCCGCCGCCGAGCTTCCCGCCCAGGTAGCAGAGCAGGATGTGCCGCGCGTGGAAGTTCATGAGGGCGTCGAGGCCGGGGGTCCACTCCGCCGGGTCGTTCCAGATCTCGCCTATGACGAGGCTGCCGGGCTTCTCCGCGTGGGCCGCGGCGGTCAGCTCGGCGAGATACTTGAAGCCCAGGTCGTAGGCCACGTCGAGCCGCCAGCCGTCCACCCCGTCGCGCAGGTAGGACCTGACGACGGACTCGGGCCCATCCCAGATCATGCGGCGGACGTCGGGGTTCTCCAGGCGGAGCTCGGGGAGATTGCGCACGTTGGCCCAGCCCAGGTAGCCGCCCGGATGCTCCGGACCGATCATGAACCAGTCGCGGTACGGCGAGGCCGGGTTCTCGAGCGCGTCCTTGAACATGGGCGACGAGCGGCCCATGTGGTTGAACACGCCGTCGAGCATGAGCTTCATGCCGCGAGCGTGGAGATCCCGCGCGAGCGCGCGGACGTCGTCCCGCGTGCCGTACTCGGGCGAGACTTCGGAGTAGTCGTCGGCGTCGTACTTGTGGTTGGTGAACGCCTTGTGGATCGGGTTGAGATAGAGCACGTCCGCGCCCAGCCCCTGCACGTAGTCGAGCCTGGACATCACGCTGCGCAGGTCGCCGCCCCAGAACTCGAGCTCGTGGCTGTGGAGCCCCAGGTCTTCGAGCCGCTCGCCCCGCGCGATCGGCTCGTCCCAGTCGTGCAGAATCCGTGGCGGGGCGTAGAGCCCGCGCTTGGCGCTCAGGCGCGCCGGGTCGGGCGGCGCGAAGCGGTCCACGAACACGTGGTACACGACCGGGCCGACGCGCCAGTCCGCGGCCCGCGCGCGGTAGATGGGTGCGCGGGCACGGTCGCGTTCATTGCCCCAGTCGATCGCGTCGGTCGTCATCGTGCCCGTTCCTCTCCCAGCAGAAACTCGAGCGCCTCGGGCAGGCGATCGGCCCACGCGGCCTCGTTGTGCCGAGCGCCCTCGCCGACGCGCACGCGCAGCGTCTGCTCGCTGAGCCCGCTGCGGCGCATCGCGTCGGCCGCCTTCTGCATGGCGGCGACGAGCTGCGCGTCGCTGGATGCTTCGCCGTACTCGACGGAGCCCATCGCCATGAACACGCGGCCGGACCAGCCCTTGTGCGACGTCACCCGCTCCAGGAAGGCGCCGTCGCCGACCCAGAACGAAGGGCTCTCTGCGAGGAATCGCCCGAAGACCTTATTGGCGTGCCCGGACATCGCCGCCGTCAGCGTGATCACGCCTCCCAGCGAGCTGCCGCCGATGGACGTGTGCTCGGGCCCTGTAAGCGTGCTGTAGGTGTTGTCGATCCAGGGCTTCAGCTCTTCGACGATCGCGCGGAGGTACAAGTCGCCCTTCCCGCCCGTGCCCGGCCGACGGGCGCCCAGCTCGATCGGCGAATACTCGTCCGAGCGCGTGGCCCCGGTGTTGTCGATCCCGACGACGATGGTCGGTGGGACCTTTCCCTGCCGGATGAGCGCCGTCATGGTCTCGTCGACGCGCCACTCGCCGGCGAAGCTCGTCGCCGCGTCGAAGAGGTTCTGCCCGTCGTGCATGTAAAGGACGGGGAAGCGTTGCCCGGCCTGCGCCGCCGCCGCGTATCCCGGCGGCAGCCACACGCGGATCCGCCTCTCGTTGCCGAGGAGCGCGCTCGTCCACGTGTCGATCTCGAGCTCACCGACGACGGTCGAGGGCGACGGGCCGCCGCCCGTCCCGCCCGAGGCGCCGGGCCAGCGCGTGCCGCGCTGATCCGCGAAGCCCTCGACGCGGAGCGTGACCAGCGGATCGGGCCCGCCCGCCTTGCTCCAGTCGATGGGGGGCAGGCGCCGGTTGGGAACGTCGCGGCCCGAGGCGTCCACCTCGACCGTCGCCCACGTGCCACGCGTGAACTTGAACTCCAGCCCGCTTCCCGACTCCACCATCGTGCGCGGCAACGTGAACATCCACCCGCCGGGTGTGCGGCTTGTCGGCGCGAAGTGACCCATGGACCACGTGCCCTTGGCGTCCCAGCCGTTGGCCGACGAGCCCATGTACAGCGTGCCCAGAGGCGTGGTCTCGAACATGCCGCTCAGATCCTCGACGAACACGAGCGCGGCTTCCTCGCCGGGTTTCGCGGGCTGGGCCCACGCAGCGCACGCTCCTCCGAGTACGACGCCCAGCGACGCCGCCAGCGTTCGATGCATCCTGTTCATGGCTGCACCGTACCAGCGCTCGGGGCCCCCGTCAGATGGTGAAGCGTGAGATCATTTCCTGGAGCCTCTCGGCCTGCTGCGAGAGGTTCGCGGCGGCGCGGGCGGCCTCCTGCGCACCGGCGGCGGAGTCGCCCGTGACGCGTTTGATCTCCGAGATCGATCGTGCGATCTCCTCGCTGGCGGAGGACTGCTCCTCCGTCGCCGCGGCGATCGACTCGACGAGATCCCGGAGCGTGCCCGACGAGCGGACGATCCGGTCGAGCGCCCGGCCGGCGTCCCCGGCGAGCTGCACGCCTGAGTTCACGCTCTCGGTGCCCTGCTGCATGCGCGTCACCGCGGCCGAGGTCTCGGACTGGATCTCCCGGATGCTGCGCGCGACTTCCTCGGTCGCTTTGGTCGTGCGCTCGGCGAGCTTGCGGACCTCGTCGGCCACGACGGCGAAGCCCCGCCCGTGCTCGCCCGCCCGGGCCGCTTCGATCGCCGCGTTGAGCGCCAGCAGGTTCGTCTGGTCCGCAATGTCGTTGATGACGGTGATGATGCGGCCGATGTCTTCGCCCTTGGCCCCGAGCGACTGCACGGCGCGGGCCGACTCGCTGACGTCCTGCGCGATGCCGCGCATCCGCTCCACGGTCTTGCCGACGATCGCGCCGCCTTCGCCGGCGTCCTTGCCCGCTTCGGTCGCGGCCTGCGCGGCGTCGGACCCCTTGCGGGCCACCTCGGTCACGCTGGCGGCCATCTCGTCCACGGCCGACGCGACCTGGATCGCGTGCTCCTCCTGACGGTGCACGCCCTCGGCCATCTTGTCCGTCGACGCGGCGATCCGCGTCGAGGCCTCCGCGACGCGCTGCACGGTGTCCGCCAGCTCGCCGACCAGCCGGTTGAGCGAGCGCACGGTCTTGTCGAACCACCGGGCGATCGATCCGATCTCGTCGTCGGACTCGATGCCGCTCTTGCAGGTGAGGTCGCCGCCCGCAACGCCCTCCATGACGCGCTCGAGCCGGGAGAGCGGCCTGCGCACGAGGCGGTGCATCAGCCAGGTGATCAGCCCGATCGAGCTCAGCACGCCCCCCGCGGTGATGGCGCCGCTCCAAGTGACGAACGCCGCGGTCGCGGCCTTCATCCGGCCCGTGGGGATGACCACCTCGTAAGCGCCGTGGATGTCGCCGGGCTGCCACCCCTCCATGCGGAAGCCGAGTGAGTCGAGCCCGTCGACGGCGCCCTCTGCCGTGGGGCTGTCGTACTTCTCGGGGTCGCCGTGGCACTTCATGCACGATTCGTCGAGCCGAATGGCCCGCATGTAGTGGAGCGTGCTGCCCGTGTCGTCCAGCGCCCACACGGTGTCGCCCTCGGCCCCAGCCTGCGTGAGCTGGTTGAGCAAGCGCTCCGTGATCGAGCCCGGCGCCGGCTTGTTCAGCGGGTTTCTCGCGTGGAAGGCCGGCGTGCGGAACTCGACGTCCTGCCCGGCGACCGCGCGCTGGGCCGCTTCCCACCCGGCGACAACGGGCACCGCGTGGAAGAACGCCGTGTCACGGTAGCCCTGGCCGCTCTGCATCTTGGCCCGCGCATCCGCGGAAAGGGATTCCATGTCGATGACGCCGGCGTTGATGAGGTCGGAGGCGTGCTCCTGGGCGCTGGCGGCGACCGCCGCGAGCGTGGCCCCGCGATCCACCATGGCGTTCATCGCGTCGTCGCGGTACACCCGGACCATCGCCCAGATGTTGACGAGCGCCACCGCCAGCAGCAGCGCCGTGGTCGCGGCGATCACCCTGGCGGACACGCCGAACTGCGGCCGACGGGCCGACGCGAGCCTGGCCGCTCGCTGTCCCCGTTCGGTCGTTCGTCCGCTAACAGCACGAGCAGCACGATCGTGGTCCATGGTGAGTTCGCATCCCCAACTCAGGTGGTACCTGATAGAGGGGGATGATCGGAAGCTCACCCTGCGAAGTTCACCCTAGAACTCAAA
This sequence comes from Planctomycetota bacterium, assembly GCA_033763795.1. Classification (GTDB taxonomy): domain Bacteria; phylum Planctomycetota; class Phycisphaerae; order Phycisphaerales; family UBA1924; genus JAEUIV01. Next base: position 30,451 of record JANRJV010000001.1, on the reverse strand, counting down.
CCCGATCAAATTCACAGTCCCGGCGCTCGCGCGGCAGCGTGCGTGCGTGCAGGCCATCGTTGGTGGCGGGACGACTGTCGAGCCGTCTCGGGTGTCTCAGCGCGCGCTGATCAGCGATGCATCGCGTGCATTTGGGCGACCTGTGCCCAGTTCACGACGTTCCACCACGCCGTGACGTAATCAGGCCGGCGGTTCTGGTAGTTGAGGTAGTAGGCGTGCTCCCAAACGTCGAGGCCGAGGATGGGCATGCCGCCGCAGCCCGCGGCGTCGCCTATGGCGTCCTTCATGAGCGGGTTGTCCTGGTTCGCGGTGGAGCAGATTTCCACCTTTCCGCCCTTGTGCACGCAGAGCCACGCCCAGCCCGATCCGAAGCGGGCCGCCGCGGCCGCCGCGAACTTCTCCTTGAACTGCGCGAACGAGCCGAAGGCGGCGTTGATGGCCTGCGCGAGATCGCCGGAGGGTTCGCCGCCCCCGCCCTTGGACGCCGGGGCCATGATCTGCCAGAAGAGCGAGTGATTGAAGTGGCCGCCCGCGTTGTTGCGCACGGGGGTCATCTTGTCGGCGGGGAGCTCCTTCAGTCGCCGACAGATTTCTTCCGGCGCAAGGTCGGCCCATGGGGTGCCGGCGAGCGCGTTGTTGGCGTTGGTGACGTAGGCGTTGTGGTGCTTCGTACGGTGGATGTTCATCGTCTTGGCGTCGATGTGCGGCTCCAAGGCGGCCTCGTCGTACGGCAGTTCCGGAAGCGTCAGGGGCATGGGTCTCTCCTTCTGGGGGCGGGTTGGGTGTGCCGGAAGTGGGCGAGTCTCAACGCGGCGTGAAGCTTGGTCGGGTACCGTCTAAAGTCCCAACAAACGGACTCTCGCGGCGGACTTGAGCGCCTCCGGTCTTTCCGCCTCCGACCGTACCGGTGGCGGATGGACCGGTCAAACCGTCAAATGAACGCCGATTCAGGGGTATCACCCAACGGTATGAGGCGGTTTTGCTGTGTTGTCGAAGGAATACGCTGGTCAACGTGTTGATTCACCTTTAGAATCGTTCCATGATCGGAGAACCGCAAACGGTTTCACCCGTACAAGATCAGGCGGTGGTTGAGCCCGGAGCTGCCGCGAACCGATGAGAGACTTCCGGGTTCCTGTCGTGCGCAAACGCAACGAACGACGCGTGATGGCGTTCTGGACAAGCAGAACGACGATCCTCACGGCCCCTGCGTAGAAGTTTCAAAGAGAAGTGAAAACTACCGATTCCGAGTCAGCGAAACCACGGAAACAACCCGACCAGCAAACCCAACCAGTGCAACACACTGAGAACGAACCCATGAGCAGCGCCCGATTCAGCCCGAATTCGCCCTTCGATCGGCTCCGCCGACGCCGGGGTGTGGTCGTGGCCGCGTCCGTTGGCCGCTCCACCGCGCGCCGCTCGTTCAGCCCCGAAGAGGAGCGTCTGCTCCGCCAGCTCGCCCACGGCGAGCAGGACTTCATCGACAACCCGGCGTTCTACGTCAAGGACGCGAAGAAGCGCATCTACGACGACGCGCCGGACGTCAAGAAGCCCGACGCCTCCTGGTACCACCCGGTGATGGACGACCTGAACATCGGGCGCGGCCGACTCCCCAAGACCACCGAGCAGGTCATCCTGACCGGTGCCGAGGAGAAGGTGCTGTTCCTGCAGTTCAACTACGCCCGCCTGCAGATCCGGGAGATCCAGAAGCAGATCGCGTCGACGGCGGACCAGAAGCCGACGGTCGAGCAGTGCGAGATGCTGCTGAAGTGGTACCGGACGAGCGAGCGTCTGCGGGTGCAGATCGCCGAGACCAACCTCGCGCTGGTCCTGGCGATGGCCAAGCGGACCCGCATGTCGGAGGTCGACTTCGCAGACCTTGTCAGCGAGGGGAACATGGCGCTGCTCCGCGCGGTCGACAAGTTCGACTGCGAGCGCGGCTTCAAGTTCTCGACCTACGCCTGCCGGGCGATCCTGAAGGCCTTCAGCCGACAGGGTATGAAGCTCAGCAAGTATCGCCAGCGCTTCCCCACGGACTTCGACCCCAAGCTCGAGCGGTCCGACTACCTCGAGACCAAGCGGTCGGAGTTCCAGACGGACGCGGCGGCGGAGGTTCGGCGCCTCGTCTCTGAGAACCAGTGCGAGCTCACGGATATCGAGAAGACCGTGATCGAGCACCGCTTCCGCCTCGACGGCGAGACCGACGAGAAGCCCATGACCCTCGAGCAGGTCGGGCAGATCATCGGGGTCACGAAGGAGCGGGTGCGGCAGATCCAGAACAAGGCTCTTGAGAAGATCCGCCTTGAGCTGGAGCATCAGTTCCTGGGCAAGCCCAAGCCCGAGCAGCCCGAGCAGGAGGGCGGCCCGGAGACGCGTCTGCCCAGCCCGATCCTGAACTGACCGCTCGTGTCCATGCACATCACAAGCCGACGTCGCGCCCGCGGCGTCGGCTTTGTTTTTGGACACGCTCGGGCCCCGATTTTCGTGGTTTGTTCGTGAAGTCGAGGCCCTCGGCCTCTACGCTCTGCGCGGGCTGATGGACCGACCTCCGACGAGTTCGATGGACGCCGCGAGCGACCGTGTCGGCACGTGGTTCGCCGGCCGCGGCTGGACCCCGTTCCAATTCCAGCGGGACACCTGGCGGGCGTATCTCGACGGGCGTTCGGGGCTGGTGCACGCGCCCACGGGCACAGGGAAGACGCTGGCGGTGTGGCTGGGGCCGGTCATGGAGGAGCTGGCGTCCGGGCTCTGGACGGGCGCGGCGCACGGCGAGGCGGTGAAGCGCACGGCGGCGGCGCCGCTCCGCGTCCTGTGGATCACGCCCATGCGGGCCCTGGCGAGCGACACGCTGGAGTCGCTGACGCTCCCCGTGCGCGAGCTGGGCCTCCGCTGGACGCTCGAGAAGCGCACGGGGGACACATCGGGCTCGCTGAAGGCCAGGCAGCGTGAGCGCTTGCCCAGCGCGCTAGTCACCACGCCCGAGAGCCTCTCGCTGCTGCTCAGTTATCCGGGGTCGCGCGACGCGTTCTCCACGCTGCGCTGCGTCATCGTGGACGAGTGGCACGAGCTGATGAGCACCAAGCGTGGAACGCAAACGGAGCTGTGCCTGGCCCGGCTGCGCGCCTGGAACCCGGGCGTGCGCACGTGGGGGCTCTCGGCGACGCTGGGCAACCTGCAGGGCGCCCTGGAGACCCTCGTCGGCAGACCCGCGGCGGTCGAGCGGGCGGCGATGGTCTCGGGAGTGGTCGACAAAGAGATAGCCGTGCGCACGCTGCTGCCGCCCTCGCTGGAGAGGTTCCCGTGGGCGGGGCACCTGGGGCTGCGGCTGCTGCCGCAGGTCCTCGAGGCGGTGGAGAGCGCTCGCACCAGCCTGCTGTTCACGAACACGCGGTCGCAGGCGGAGCTCTGGTTCCGAGCGATCGTCGAGGCGGGCCCGGAGTGGATCGATTCGGTGGCGATTCACCACGGCTCGCTGGACCGCGAGCTGCGGGCGCAGGTGGAGGACATGCTGCGCGCGGGTCATCTGCGCTGCGTGGTGTGCACGAGCAGCCTGGACCTGGGGGTCGATTTCAGCCCTGTGGATCAGGTGCTGCAGGTGGGGAGCCCCAAGGGTGTGGCGCGGCTGCTGCAGCGGGCCGGGCGCAGCGGGCACAGGCCCGGCGCGGTGAGCGAGGTGGTGTGCGTGCCGACGAACGCGCTGGAGCTGGTCGAGTTTGCGGCGGCGCGCGACGCAGCCGCCGGCCGGCGCGTCGAGGCGCGCGTGGCGCTGCGCAAGCCGCTGGACGTGCTGGTGCAGCACCTGGTGACTGTCGCGCTGGGAGGCGGCTTCGAGCCCGGCGCGATGCTCGAAGAGGTGCGTGGCGCGTGGGCGTACCGCGATTTGTCGTCCGAGGAGTGGGAATGGTGCCTCGACTTCGTGACGCGGGGCGGCGCGGCGCTGGGGGCGTATCCGCAGTACGCGCGGGTGGTCGATGACGGGGGCACGCTGCGGGTTGCGTCGCGTGCGGTGGAGCGGATGCACCGGCTGGGCATCGGGACGATCTCGTCGGACGCGTCGGTCAAGGTGGCGTACGTGGGCGGCGCGACGCTCGGCACGATCGAGGAGGGGTTCATCGCCAAGCTCCGCCCGGGCGACAAGTTCGTCTTTGCGGGCAGGGCGCTCGAGCTGGTTCGCGTGCGCGAGATGACGGCGCAGGTGCGGCAGGCGCGGAGCCTGCGGGGGGCGGTTCCCCGCTGGGACGGGGGGAAGTCTCCTCTCTCGACGCAACTGGCGCACGCGGTGCGGAGCAAGCTGTCTGAGCCGCTCGCGGAATGCCGGGATCCGGAGATGCACGCGGTGGCGCCGCTGCTCGATATCCAGCGGCGCTGGTCGCGCATCCCGGGGCCCGCCGAGCTGCTGATCGAGATGACGGAGAGCCGCGACGGGCATCACGCGTTTCTGTATCCGTTCGAGGGCCGGCTGGTGCACGAGGGGCTGGGAGCGCTCCTGGGCCACAGGCTTGCGGCCCGCGCGCCGCGGTCGGTGCACGTGAGCGCGAACGACTGGGGGATCGAGCTGCTGAGCCCCGAGCTCCTGCCGGGGGAGGAGGAGCATTGGCGCACGCTGCTGAGCGCGGAGAATCTGCTCGATGACCTTCTGGCGTGCCTGAACAGCACGGAGCTCACGCGCCGGCAGTTCAGAGACATCGCGCGTGTCGCGGGGCTGCTGCTGCCGAACTTCCCGGGCGCCGGCCGGCAGAAGACGGCGCGGCAGCTGCAGGCGTCCAGCGAGCTGTTCTTCGACGTGTTCACCGAGTTCGACCCCGGCAACCGGCTTCTCGAGCAGGCGCGGCGCGAGGTGCTGGAGCAGCAGCTGGAAGTGGGGCGTCTGCGGGAGGCGCTGGGCCGCGTCGAGGGGCAGACGCTCGCGCTCGTTCGGACGGAGCGGCTGACTCCGCTGGCGTTTCCGCTGTGGGCGGAGCAGCTGCGCTCGCAGCAGATCTCGAGCGAGTCATGGAGCCAGCGCGTGCAGAAGATGGTGGTGCTGCTGGAGCGTGAGGCGGACGCGCCGGCGCGCAAGGCGTCCGCGAGGAGGAGCCGCAAGCCATGAGCCTCGTGGAAGTGGGGGGCGAGCGGCTGGAGCTTTTGGCGGGGCGCGGCGCCTTCTGGGCGCGGGAGCGGGCGCTCTTGGTCGCCGACCTGCACCTGGGCAAGCCGGCGACGTTCCGCACGATGGGCATCCCGGTCCCGGAGGCGACGACGCGGGCCGATCTCGAGCGGCTGGACCGGATGCTCCTGGCGACGGCGGCTCGTCGGCTGATCATCCTGGGCGATCTGCTGCACGCGCGCGCTGGGCGCGCGCCGGAGACGCTCGACGCCGTTGCTCGGTGGCGCGGCGCGCGGCGAGAGCTGTCCGTGCTTCTCATCCGCGGCAATCACGACCATCGCGCGGGGGACCCGCCGCCTCACTGGGGGTTCGAGATTGTGGACGGTCCGTTCCCTGTGGGGCCCTTCGTGCTGCGGCATGAGCCGGCGGACGACGAGCGCGGGTATGTGCTGTGCGGGCATATTCATCCGGCGGTGTCGCTGCGCGGCCCGGCGGGGACGTCGATGCGCTGCGCGTGCTTCTGGTTCGGAGCCGGGGTCGGCGTGCTGCCCTCGTTCGGCGCCTTCACGGGGGCAAAGGTCGTGCGCCCAGCGCGCGGAGACCGCGTTTTCGCCGTCGGGCCCGAGACGGTCGTCGAAGTCCCGCTGGCGCCCAGCCAGTACTGACGCCGCGGAGCGCTCGTTTCAACGCGGGGCGGCGCACCCGCAGAGCTTGTAGAGCATCCGAGCGCCGACGTTCGCGTCCCACTCGTCCTCGCCCTGGGGGTCGGCGCCGACTTCGTTCAGGTCGAACGCAACAACGGTGCGGCCCGACTCGCGGAGGACTCCCAGCAGCGTGGCCGCGGCGTTGAAGCTCAGTCCGCCCGGCACGGGAGTTCCTGTGCGGGGGCACAGGCACGGGTCGAGCGCGTCGATGTCGAACGAGACGTAGACGTTGCGTGGCAGGGGCTCGACGGCCTCGCGGCACAGGTCCTCCAGCCGCTCACCGCGCGACAGCCTGGTGAACCAGTCGAAGTCGTAGTGTGTGCGGACGCGTCCGCCGCTCTTTTCCGCGACGGCCCGCTCGTTCGCGCCGTAGTCGCGGATGCCCACCTGCACCAGCCGGGTGACGCCGGGCACGCGGGCGAGCACGTTCCACATGATCGAGGCGTGCGAGCAGGCGAAGCCCTCGAAGGCCTCCCGCAGGTCCATGTGCGCGTCGACGTGCAGGACGCCCAGCCCTTCCGGCGCGTGGCGAGCCACGTGTTCCGCGGCGGCGCGGATGCATCCCAGCGGCGTGGAGTGATCGCCGCCGACCAGGCCGGGCACCTTGCCCTCCGCGAGGATCGCGGCGGTTCGCTCGTAGACGTGCGCATTCATGCGCTCGCTGGCGGCGTTCACCTCGGCGACGATCGCCGCGTCGGCCTGGTCGCCCGCTTCGGCTCCGCCCCGCGCGATGACCGGCGCGGCGAGTTCGCGGGCGGTGCGGCTGAGGGCCGACAGCCAAGGCGGGGCCTCCTCCATGAAGATTCCCTGCTGATACACCGCGCCGAACTGGTGGTCCAGCAGATCGACCTGGGCGGAGGCGCGGAGAATCGCCGCCGGACCGCCCGACGCGCCGCCGCCGTAGGACGTGGTCGCGTCGAACGGAACGGGGAACAGCACGATCCGGCTTTCGGCGCGCGTGTGGGGCAAGCCGAAGATGCCCGAGCCGAGCTTTGCCGCTGCGTCAGGGTCGAACGTCATGGCCTGAGTGTAAGTGGGGAGGGCGAGCGTGCGGTCTTAGCCCGGCTTGGCGATGAGGACGAGCCTGCTGCGGTCTGAGACGACCACGCCGCCCGGCTTCTCGATCGTGATGGCGAACATCACGGGGCCCCGGGGGACCAGCTTGGGATCGATGGGGACGGTGACCGTCGCGCCGCTGGCGGGCATGTCGAACACGCCGCCGTCGATCGGGGTCTTGTCGCTCTGCGAGGGATCAAAGATCCAGAGCTGGTACTGCTCGCGGGCGGGATCGTTGGTGGGGAGGCCGGCGAAGGTCATGTAGCCCTCTCGGCGCGAGCTGCTCCAGACGGCGTCGCCCGTGATGGGCCGGTTCTCGAGCTCGCCGAGCGCGACCCAGTCCCACTGCGTGTAGTCCGTGGAGGAAGCGAGCATGGCGGCGCGGCGTTCGGCGGGGTCGGCCTGCGCGACGGCGGGGGTCGCGGGCGACTTCAGGGCGGCCGGGCCGAACCACGCGGCCCCGGCGAGCGCCAGGCACGCCGCCGCCGCGAGCCATCCCAGGCCCGAGAGGGCCGAGCTGCGCGGCGAAGTGCGCGACTGAGAGGGCGCGGCGGTGCCGGGCACGAACGGGGCGGCGGCGGGGCGCACGCTCCGGACGACTGCTTCCGGAGCGCCGGCGGCCTGCTCCGCGGCCGCGGCTCGGCCGGCGACGAACGCCGTCCCCTGCACCTGCAGCGCTCGACGGACCGACTCGGGCATGGGCTCGGGCGAGCCGCCCGCCAGGGCGACGTCGAGCGCCGCGGCGGCGAGGTCAAAGTCGTCGACTTCGGGCCGGTTATGCGAGTCCAGGAGACGTTCGAGCTCGGCCTGGTCCCGGGCGGACAGCCCCTGAACCGCTCGCTCAGCGAGCAGCTCAAAGAGACGGTCTGTCTGGGGACCGAAGGACGTCACGAAACTTTCTCCTGTGGGACGGGGCCCTTGTTCTGTTCGACAAGCTCGCGGATGCGGATGAGGCCTCTGCGACAGTGCGTCTTGACGGTGCCCAGAGGCAGGCCGGTGGCTTCGGCGATCTTTTCGTGGGAAAGGCCGTGGAAGATCGAGAGCCCCAGCACGCGCTGCTGCTCGCCGCTGAGACTCCGGAACAACTGGGCCGCCCGGTTTGCGTCATCAGCGAGCTCGACGCGATTTCCCGCCTTTCCGTCGAAGGACGCGGGGATCCCCATCTCGGGCAGGGATTGGGCGTCCAGGCGGCGGGCGTTCTTGCGGGCGCGGTCGATGAGCCGCCGGCGGGCGATCATGGCGATGAAGGTGGCTTCGGAGGCGACGGCCGGGTCGTAGCGCTCGGCGGAGCGCCAGACGTCCAGGAAGACCTCCTGCACGGCGTCCTCGGCGTCCTCGTTCGAGATAGAAAATCGGCGGGCCAGTGACCACACCAGCCCGCCGTACTGATTCAGCACCGCCGTGACGGCGGTTGGATCGTTCGAGGCGACGCGCTGGAGAAGGGAATCCGCCACTGGTGGTATGCGCTCTGTGAAGCGCCGCGGATTCTAGTGAAGCGCGCCGGCTGATCAACCCGGTATTCCCGGGCGCTCCCCATCACTGGCGGGGAAGGATGACGCGATCGATGACGTGGATCACGCCGTTGGTGGCCTTGATGTCGACGGTGGTGACGTTGGCCATGAGCTTGGGATCGGTGCCGATCATGACCTTGCCGTCCTTGACCTCGATGCGGAACGAGCTGCCCTGGAGGGTCGCGGAGCTCTCCTTCATGCGGGCGACGTCGCGCGAGAGCACGGCGCCGGGCAGCACGTGGAACTTCAGGATCGACGCGAGCTTGTCCTTGTTCTCGGGCTTCAGCAGCTCTTCGAGGGTGCCGGCGGGGAGCTTGGCGAAGGCCTCGTCGGTGGGGGCGAAGACGGTGAAGGGGCCCGGAGCCTGGAGCGCCTCGACCAGGCCGGTGGCCTGCAGGGCGGTCGCGAGCGTCTTGAAGTTCCCGGCAGCGACGGCGGTGGCGACGATGTCCTTGGTGGGGGCGCCGGTGTCGGCGGCGGTCTTGGTCGCGTCGGGGGCCTTGGTGGGGGCCTTGGCGGGCTCGCTGCCGGCGATCGCGATGCCGGCGACGGCGACCAGAGCGGCGACCGACAGGATGGACGTACCTTTCATGAGCGGATCTCCTGAGTGCGTGCGGAAGCGCCCGCCGCCTCCACGCGGGGCAGTCGGTGCGTCCTAGAACTTCGGCGCGGACCGGGGGGTGGATTCAGGACGATCCCGGAGGACCCCCCGTTTTTGCCGGGAGTTCGCGTGTGTTGCGTTATTCGGAACCCGGGTCCAGTTGGGCGTTTGCTCCGTCGCGGGGCAGTTGGGCGGATTCCTCAGCCGGCGCCGCGTCCGAACTCGACAGGGCTTGGCCGTCGCTCTCGGGCAGCGGGGGAACGGGCGAATCGGGATCGGGGTCGAGCGCCACGATCGTCTGTCGCGAGCGTTCCACGACCACGCCGAAGACGGTCACTTCCTCGTTCCATCGCTCGGCAACGATCGCGGCATCGGGCGCCAGCCAGCGCTCGATGGTGCGGACCGCCGTCGCCATGTTGAGCCGTGATGTGAAGACCTCGCGGAGGAGTCTCGCGTCGAAGGAGCCCGCGGGCGTGCTGACACGCTGGTCGGCGGTGTAGCTCATCTGACTGGTCGCGGTGCCCTTCTCGCGGAGCCTGCGGGGGTTGTCGATCAGCGGCAGGCGGATGCTCATTTCCCGTTCCAGCGCGGCACCGGGCGTCAGCGTCGCGGGCACGGTCACCGGGAACGGGGCGAGCTCAACGATGACGCCCCGTTCAAAGTTGAGCTGCTGCGCGAGGACAAGATCGCCGGTCGCGGCGTCGAGCTGCTGGAGCCGCTGCTCCTGCGGCTCGTCGGCGTCGACGATCGAGCGCGTCAGCCGCCACGATCCCGGCTCGGGGCCCGGCTCGCGCGTCTGAACCATGACTTTTCCGGCGTGCGCGCCCTCCAGCACGAGAAAGCGCGCCTCGAAACGCTCGCTCCCGAGTGCTCGCTCAAGCGAAGCGGGCTTGCCCCCCGACTGCCGAGCCCACGGCACGAGCGACGCGAGCGAAGCTGCCCGCCCGGGGTCACGCTGCTCCCAAAGGTCGAGCGTGGCCCCGGCCCCGGCGGGGCGCTTGGACGCGCAGCCCGCCAGCACGCAGCACAGAGCAGCAAGTCCCGGCACGACCCGACGCATGAAGAGCCCTGTTGCAGCCATATGTCAGAGCGTAGGCCGCCGCGGGCGCCGCGCGATCTCCGCGGGGCCGCGGCACGGGGCGGCGCGGCTTCCTTTGCCGTATGATCGAGTGCGTGTTGCACGTCTCATCGCGCGGAACGATTCTCGTGTGCCTCGCGCTCGTAGGGCTGGGGGCGGGCCTGGGCTGCCGCGGCGTCCGCGCGGGCCGGGGCAACTCCAACCAGGCCCCGACGTCGATCTTCGGCATCTTTCAGCCGCCGACGCCCGCGCAGGCGGCGGCGTGGGCCGCGGATGAGTACGACGCGGACAAGCGGTACCGCGGCACCCTCCTGCTGGCCAACGCGCCCTTCGGCGGCGAGGGTGTGTACGTTGAGATGTACACCAAGGCCGCCAAGGACGAAGATCCGGCGGTCCGGGCGGCGGCGATCCGGGGGCTTGCCCTGCACGGGTCGCCCGAGCACGTGCCGCTGATCCTGGATCAGATCGAAGACCCCGACCGGCTGCTCCGCTGGGAGTCCGCGCGAGCGCTCCAGAGGCTGCACAATCCTGCAGCCGTGCCCGCGCTTATCCGCCGGCTCACGCCGGACAATGAAGAAGACCCCCTGGTGCGGGCGGCCGCGGCCGATGCGCTGGGCCAGTACCCCGAGGTGCGCGTGGTCGACGGACTGATCACCGCGCTGGGCGACCGCGACCTGGCGGTGAACAACGCCGCCCTGCGCTCGCTGCGCACGCTGACTGGTCAGGACCTGAGCGATAACGTGCGCGCCTGGGTCGCGTGGAAAAAGGACCGGCAGGACCTCTTCGCCGCCCGGCGCCCGTACATCTATCCGGTTTTTTATCGTGACAAGAACTGGGTGGAGGTCATCCTCCCGGTCTTCTCGCCTCCTAACGAGATCGCGGCCTCCCCCGTCGGAATGGACGTCTCGCTCGGACCCGGGGCGACGCCAAATTCTGATTCCTCGCAGCCGGCGGACGCGCCCGTCCGAACCAATTGACGATGCGCGCCTTCAGGACCGACGGTCCGGGAACTCCCAAGCTCGATCGCGGCGCTCCGGAGCCGGTTCTCCCCGAAGGGGAAGCACTGCTGCGCACCGTGCGTGCGGCGGTGAGCCGCTTCGACGCCGGGGCGATGTCGCGCCCCTTCTCCGCGTCGCCCATCACGCTGGGCAACGAGTTTGTCGCGGTCGTTGAGAAGGTCGCGCCCGCGAAGGGCACCATGCGGGACCGCGCGGCGGCGCTCGTGGGCAAACGCGTGGTGGGATCGCCCAACGCGGTATGCGGCGAGTGCGACCTGTGCCGGGGCGGGCTCTCGAACCACTGCGCGGCCCGCACGGTGCTGGGCGTGCTGAACCGCGACGGGTGCTTTGCCGACCGGTTCACGCTGCCCGCGATGAATCTGCACGTCGTGCCCGACACGGTCGACGACGATCGCGCGGTCTTCGCGCTCGCGCTCGCGTCGGCGCTCCACGCCGTGCAGCAGCTCCGCATCGAGGGCAAGCCCTACATCACGGTGCTGGGCGACGGGCCGGTGGGCCTGATGTGCGCGCAGCTCATGAACCGTCTGAACGCCTCGGTGCGCGTGCTGGGCCGCAGCGAGGCCAAGCTGGAGCTGGCCGCCAAGTGGGGCATCAAGCATCGTCACGAGCGCGAAGCGGGTCGGCGGGCGGATCAGGACGTCGTCGTCGACTGCACGGGCGTGCCCGAGGGGCTTGAGCTTGCGCTGAAGCTCGTCCGGCCCCGGGGGAAGATCCTGCTCAAGGGCCCCGTGCATCCCGGCGCGCTGACGCCCCCCGCCGCCCCGGCGGAGCTCTCGCTGATCTGGGCGAAGGAAGTCGAGGTCATCGGCAGCCGCTGCGGCCCGATCGCCGAGGCGCTGGGCGTGCTCGCGCGGGGAGAGGTCGACGTCCTCAGCCTGATCTCGCGGCGTTTCAAGCTCGACGACGCCACGGAGGCGCTGCGCACCGCGTCGCGCCCCGAAACGCTGAAGGTCCTTCTGGACATTTAGCGTGGGCGCGCCGCGCCCGCGTGCTCAGCCCGGGCTCAGCCGGACGATGCCGCCCGCCATCAGCGAGCCGAGCACGATGCACAGCGCCAGGCGGTACCACCCGAACGCGGCGAGCCCGTGCCGATTGAGGAACCCGACGAGCCAGCGGACCGCGAAGGCGGCGCTGACCGTCGCCACGAGGATCCCCAGCGTCACGTTCAAACCTCCCAGTTGCTCGAACAGGTTGGGAGCGCCGGTGTCGTGCGCATGCTTGAGGTTCTTGACGAGCTTGAAGAGGCACGCGGCGGTCAGCGTGGGCAGCCCCAGAAGGAAGCTGAACTGGGCCGCCTCGGCCGGGCGGAGGCCCAGCATCATCGCCCCGCCGATCGTCATCATCGACCGCGACGTCCCGGGCCACATCGCGATGCACTGGAAGAAGCCGATCCCGAGCGCCTGGACGGGAGTCATCGTGTCGATCGTCGAGCCACCGGGGACGAGGGCAGTGCGCTCGCCCAGCAGCTCGTCGCTCCGGCGGCGCCGCTCGATCCAGATCATCCATACGCCGCCCGCCGCCAGCGCCGCCAGCACGGGGATCGGGCGGAACAGCAGCGCCTCGATGAGGTCGTCGAGCAGCACACCGATCGCCGCCGCCGGGACGAACGCCAGCGCGAGGTTCAGGACCAGCCTGGCGCCCGCCGCGTCGCGCCCCGCGAGGCCTCTGAGCATCTGCACGAGCCGGGGCCAGTAGAGCCCCGCGACGGCGAGGATCGCGCCCCCCTGGATCACGATGTTGAAGGCGTTCACCGCCTCGCGCGTCGCCGGGTCGCGGTCGAGCCCCATGAGCGACGATGCGATGATCAGGTGCCCCGTCGAGGAGACGGGGAGATACTCGGTGATGCCCTCGACGAGCCCAAGGATGATGGCGTGCAGCGCGTTCACCGGTGCAGACTACGCGAAAGCGCGCGCTCCGCGCTCTCCTCGGCCGCGCGAGGCGGCGGGGCGGCGAGCCGCCCAAAGAAAAGGGCGAGGCCGCGCCGGGCCCCGCCCCTGAACAGTCGTGCTCTCGACGGTTACGCGTGGCGGATCCACTTGAGCAGCGTGCCGAAGCTCGGCGGCTTGCCGTACATCAGCACACCCACGCGGAAGACCTTGGCCGCGGCCCAGATCGTCACGATCACCCCCAGCACGCCGACCAGCACCGTCGCGAGGAGCTCCCACAGCGGGATCACGTGCGAGGGCTGGCTGAGCCGCATCACCATGACATAGGGGAGCGTTGGCGGGAAGAAGCTCGCGGCCCGGGCCAGCAGGCTTCCCGGGTTCTGCATGACGGGGATCATCAGCATGAACGGGAGGATGATGAGGATGGTGATGGGGGTGAAGAGCGACTGCGCCTCGCGGATCTCCGTGACCGCCGAGCCCACCGCCAGCATGAGCGACCCGATGAGCCCGTAGGCGATGATGAAGTAGACGAGCAGCCAGGGGAGCAGGTCCATGGGCACCTGCTGCAGGAGGTTGAACCTGCTGGCGGCGGCCATGCCCAGCCCCGCGTAGATCGCCATGACCATCAGACCGACAAGCCCCTGCCCGATCATCTTGCCGATCAGCAGCTGCCGCGCCGACACGGCCGACAGGATGACCTCCATCACGCGCGAGGACTTTTCCTCCAGCGTGCCGTAGAAGAGATAGTTCCCGCCCATCATCACCGACATGTACAGCAGCATCAGGAAGATGAAGGGCAGCATGCGCGTGAGCCCCTCGCTGCTCGAGCGCTCGCCCGTGTCGGTGACGACCGTCGAACGCGCCACCACCGGGAGCTGCGAGAGCGCGCTCACGGTCATGGGCTCGACGCCAGCGCGGCGGTAACGCTCGTCCTTCACGACGCGCTCGACGCCCTGCCGCAGAGCCCCCGCATGATCCGGGCGCAGCTGCGTTCCCTGGATGAACTCGTACGTGCCGGGGCCTCCCTTGTCGCGCAGCTCGCGGCGGAGGTCGCGCGATGGGTCCGCGTCCTCGTCGGCGACGGGCTGCTCGGGGATGAACAGCGTGGGATCGAGCGCCATCGTGCGCTCGTCGATCCGCACCACCGCCATCACCTCGCCCGTCCTTGTGCGCTGCTTGAGCGACTGGACGTCCGTCTCGGCGGGGACGAGCTCGACGACCACCTTCGCGGGCTCGAGGTTGATCCCCATCGCGGACATCGCGAAATTGATCTCGCTCTTGACCTGCTCGGGCGACTTGCCCAGCGCCTTGGCCTGCTGTGCCGCCGCCTGATCGATCAGGGCCTTGGCCTGCTCGGCGCGCTGCTTCTGCGCCTCGGGATCGAAGTATTGCACCAGCGCCGGCCCGAGCTTGGAGCCGTTGGTCGCGTCGACGACCACGAGCTTCCCCTCCAGGGGCGGCTTCTTGAAGTCCATCGCGGAGACGCCCAGCATCCCGCCCCAGATCAGGAGAGGGAAGACGACCGCGCCGAACAGGAACGCCTTGGTCAGGGCCGTCGAGCGGAACTCGCGGACGGCGATCGTGAGAATCTTACGCATCGGCGTTCACCTCCAGCCCCTGGGTGGCTCCACGTTCACTCAGCATGGCCCGCAGCACGTCCTCGGAATCGCCCGGGTCCACGAGGTGCACGAACACGTCCTCCAGCGTCGCACGCCGCAGCTCCAGACGACGCACGGGCGCGCCCGACACGATGTCACGCATCACGCCGCCCACGTCGGCCCGGTCGGTGAGGCGTGCCTCCAGCGTGCCCCGCTGCCCCGCGTGGAAGACGCTCTGCACCCCCGCCACCCGCCGGATCGACTCGGCGGCGCCGTCGAACCCGTCGCCCTCGAGAGGCTCGATCACCAGCGTCTTGGGGTCGAACTGCGAGCGGATCTCGTCGATCGAGCCGTCGAGGATCTTCTTGCCCTTGTTGATCATGAAGATCCGCGAGCAGAGCTGCTCCGCCGAGTGCAGGACGTGGGTGCTGAAGATGATCGTCCGCCCCTCGCGGTGCAGCTCCTCGATGAGGGCGCGCATCAGCCGGGCGTTCACGGGGTCGAGCCCGCTGAAGGGCTCGTCGAGAATGATCAGCTCCGGGTCGTGGATGATCGCGGCGAGGAACTGGACCTTCTGCTGCATGCCCTTGGAGAGCTCTTCGCAGCGCTTCTTGCGCACGTCCGGGAGCGCGACGCGTTCGAGCCAGGAGTCGACCTTGGCGCTCAGCCCCGTGCGGTCGACTCCCTTGAGGACCGCCATGTACTCGAGGAACTCCCCGACCTTCATCTTGCGGTACACGCCGCGCTCTTCGGGGAGGTAGCCGATCCGGTCCTTGCTCTCGACGGCGGAGGCGCGCCCCAGCACGCGGATGCTGCCCTCGTCCGGGAGGAAGATGGACATGATCATGCGGATGGTGGTGGTCTTTCCCGCGCCGTTGGGCCCGAGGAAGCCGCACAGGCTGCCGGCCGGGACCCGAAGGTCCAGCCGGTCGACCGCGACCTTCTCGCGGAAGCGCTTGGTCACGCCCTGGATCTCGATCGCGTCGCTCACGAAGACCGCTCCTTCCTGCACCCCGGCGGGACGGCCGACCGCCGACCCGCGTGCATCATCAGTGATTCTCGCCGATCGTGCCTCGTCCGCTCCTGGGGGCCGCCGGTCGTCTCCCCCCGTCACGACGGGACGCCGGCGTCGCGGGCACGCCGCTTGTACCGACCTTTTCCGATCCCGATGACAGAAGTTTCTCGAAACCCTCCGTGTGAACCACGGAAAAGGCCCGCAGCGCCTCGCGTCGTTCCCGGATGCGGTCCACGTCGGCCCCTTCGCTCAGCAAGGCGTCCAGTTCGTGCGCGACCATCTGCGACATGAGGCCGTCGTGCTGGCTGAGGGCCAGGATGAGGCTCGAGCTCCACAGCGCCTGCACCACCCCGGGCCCGCCGCGATCGACCACCGCGGCCAGGTGCTGCAGACCGTCGACAACCAGCACGATCTGTTCGCCCGGCCAGAGGCTGGTCCACGCCGCGGGCCCGATTCGTACCTGCGCGACCGTCGGCTCGTTGAAACGCTCGTACACCAGGGCCCCGACCCGGACGCCGCGCTCCGCCGCCGCGCGGAGCGACTCCCGCAGCTCGTCCGCCGGCCCGGGAAACAGGTCCGCCAGCACCAACCCGCGGGCCCCTTCGATCATGCTCCGGGCACGCTCGAACACCTGCGACCGGCTGCGCAGGGCGTACAGGCGGTCGTCCGGCGCCGGCTGAGAAAGCTGCTCCAGCGTTTCCACGGCCAGGGCGCACCGCTCGTGGAACGTCCGCTCGATCCGCCGCAGCAGCTCCCCCGGGGCCACGGGCCGACACTGCCGATGGGCCGAGTCGTCGACCAGCACGGCCCCCTTGGCGACCAGGCTCTCGATCGCCTTGTAGGTATTGGAGATGGGCTTTCCGAGCAGTTGAGCCACGCGATACCCCGTTGCCG
This sequence comes from Planctomycetota bacterium, assembly GCA_033763795.1. Taxonomy (GTDB): domain Bacteria; phylum Planctomycetota; class Phycisphaerae; order Phycisphaerales; family UBA1924; genus JAEUIV01. The sequence goes on along the minus strand of JANRJV010000001.1, from coordinate 14,006 downwards.
GAGCGGACTCCAGCAACGTCCGGTACACGCTGGCCTCAAGGGCGGTGAACCCGAGGCCGACGAGGAGGTCTTCAGCTCGGGCGGCTCCGGCCATCATTTAGTAGTACCGAAAGCTACTAGCATTGTTGCACCGGCAGCCCCGGAATTCTCCCGCCGAGTGCAAAATGTCGGGCCGCCCCGCCCACTCCGGCGGCGGCGGGCCTCTCAGAAGGGTCGATGGAAGAATAGAGCGGGACGGCAGTTCTTCCATTTATCCGGATAAGCGGATAAAGTTCGCGTCCTTTGAGTGGTCACCGGGGTCTGTCGGCCCCCCAGGAGTCTGCGTTCATGGCTTCGCGTTTTCTCCAAGAGCTGGACCGTCGTGTGCTGGTGTTCGACGGTGCGATGGGCACGATGATCCATCGCTGCAACTGCGACCTGCACCGCGACTACCTGGGCAAGGAGAACTGCACGGAGATCCTCGTGCAGACCCGGCCCGACGTGATCCAGGGCATCCACGAGCAGTACCTCGCCGCCGGGGCCGACGTCGTCGAGACGGACACCTTCGGCGCCAGCAAGCTGGTCTTCGCGGAGTTTGACCTCGTCGAGCAGACGTACGAGCTGAACAAGCGGGCGGCCGAGGTCGCGCGGGCCGCGTGCGCCGTCCACTCGACGCGCGACAAGCCGCGCTTCGTCGCCGGATCAATGGGCCCGGGCACGAAGCTGCTGACGCTGAGCCACGTGACCTGGGACGAGATGCTCGACAGCTATCTCGAGCAGGCGCGCGGGCTCATCGACGGCGGGATCGACGTCTTCCTCACCGAGACCAGCCAGGACATCCACCAGGTCAAGTGCGCGATCAACGCGTGCCTGATCGCGCTCGCCGAGCGGAACAGGACGGTCGCGGACATCCCGATCATGTGCTCGGTGACGATCGAGACGACCGGGACGATGCTGCTGGGGACGGAGATCGCCGCCGCGGCGGAGGCCCTGGCGAACTTCCCGATTCTCTCGCTGGGGCTGAACTGCGCCACGGGCCCGGTGGAGATGACCGAGCATGTCGCGTGGCTGGGGCGGCGCTGGCCCCGCCGCGTGAGCGTCATGCCCAATGCGGGGCTCCCGGTCCTTCTCGACGGCAAGCCCGACTATCCGCTGAAGCCCGCCCCGTTCGTGGAGCACATGCTCCGCTTCGTCGACGACTTCGGCGTGGGCATCGTGGGCGGCTGCTGCGGGACGACCCCCGAGCACATCGCGGAGTTGGCCCGCGCGGTCGAGCGGAAGCCCGTCAAACCCCGCACGATCGAGCCATCGCGGCCCGGCTGCTCGTCGCTCTATTCCGTCGCCGAGTTCCGGCAGGACAACAGCTTCCTGATCGTGGGCGAGCGCACCAACACCAACGGCTCGCGCCAGTTCAAGAACCTCCTCTCGCAGGAGGACTGGGACGGCCTGGTCTCCATGGGCAAGGAGCTGGTCCGCGACGGCTCGCACGTCCTGGACGTGTGCGTCGACTATGTCGGGCGCGACGGCGTGCGCGACATGACCGAGGTCGTCCGCCGCTTCGCGCGGCAGATCAGCGTCCCCCTCATGATCGACTCGACGCAGACGGACGTGATCGAGGCGGGACTGAAGCACGCCCCCGGCAAGTGCATCATCAACTCGATGAACCTCGAGGAGGGCGAGGAGAAGTTCGCCGAGATCTGCAGGCTCGCGCGGACGTACGGGGCGGCGGTCGTCGCGGGCACGATCGACGAGGATCCGACCGAGGCGATGGCCAAGACCGCCGAGCGGAAGATCTCCATCGCGCGGCGGATCGCGGATCTCGCGGTGAACAAGTACGGCGTGCCGGCCCACGACATCCTCTTCGACCCGCTGGTCCTCCCGATCACGACGGGCGTCGAGGCCGACCGGCGCCTGGCGCTCGAGACAGTCGAGGGCATCCGCCGCATCTCAGCGGAGCTCCCCGAGTGCGGCACGATGGTGGGGCTGTCGAACGTCTCGTTCGGTCTCAAGCCTCAGGCCCGCGTGGTGCTGAACAGCGTGTTCCTGCACGAGTGCCGCCAGGCCGGGCTGACCGGCGCGATCGTTCATTTCTCCAAGCTACTGCCCAAGAAGGACATCGAAGAAGCCCAGTGGCAGGCGGCGTTGGACCTGATCTACGACCGCCGCCGCGCCGCGGGGACGAACGGGGCCGACGACGAGGGGTTCGATCCGCTGACCGCCTTCGTCAACCTGTTCCCCGACGAGGGCGAGTCCGCCGGGACGGCGCGCAAGAAGAAGTCGCTGGCGGACCTCCCGCTGGAGGAGCGCCTGCAGCGGCACATCATCGACGGTGAGATCCGCGGCCTGGCCGAGACGCTGGAGCAGGCTCGCGGCAAGTACGCGCCGCTGGCGATCATCAACGATCATCTTCTCGCGGGCATGAAGATCGTGGGCGACATGTTCGGCTCGGGCGAGATGCAGCTCCCCTTCGTGCTCCAGAGCGCCGAGACCATGAAAAAGGCGGTCGCGCACCTCGAGCCCTACATGGAGAAGGCGGACGGCCGCGGCAAGGGCAAGATGATCCTCGCCACCGTGCAGGGGGACGTGCACGACATCGGCAAGAACCTGGTCGACATCATCCTCTCCAACAACGGGTACGAGGTGGTCAACCTGGGGATCAAGCAGCCCCTGAACTCGATCCTGAAGGCGTATCAGGAGCACAAGGCCGACGCGATCGGGCTGTCGGGGCTGCTCGTGAAGTCCGTGGGCGTGATGCGCGAGAACCTCGACGAGATGCGCAAGCTGGGGATGGACGTTCCCGTGATCCTCGGCGGCGCGGCGCTCACGCGGCAGTACGCCGAGGAGGACCTGCGGAACGTCTACGGCAAGACCTTCTACGGGCGCGACGCCTTCGAGGGGCTTCGATTCATGGACCACATCTCGGCGGGCTCCGTCGCGCAGCTGGAGCTGGAGATCGCCGAGCGCGCCGGCAAGCGCGCCGACGCCGAGGCGAAGTTCGAGGGCCTCGCCGTCAGCACGGACAAGAACCGCCGCTTCGAGGCGCGCGAAGCCGCCCGCGGCGCGTCCGCCTCGGCCGCGACCGCCGAGCGCGCGGCGCGCTCGGCCGTGCGCACTGACGTCGAGATCCCCCACGCGCCCTTCTGGGGGTCGCGCGTCGTCGAGGGCATCGACATCGACCAGGTCTATCCCTTCGTCAACAAGGTGGCGCTGTACCGGGGCCAGTGGCAGTTCAAGAAGGGCCGGATGTCCGACGAGGAGTTCCGCGAGCAGTATCACGACGACATCGAGCCGATCTTCGACAGGCTCAAGCGCCAGTGCAAGGCGGAGCGTATCCTCCGCCCGGCGCTCGTCTACGGCTATTTCCCGTGCAATTCCGACGGGGATGACCTCGTGGTGTATCACCCCGAGGACCACGGCCGGGAGATCGAGCGATTCACCTTCCCCCGCCAGGATGGGCGGCAGCGCCTGTGCATCTCGGACTTCTTCGCGCACGTCTCGACGGGCCGGCGCGATGTGCTGGCGCTGCACTGCGTGACCATGGGCCACGAGGTGTCGGTCCGGGCCCGCGCGCTCTTCGAGAACAACGAGTACACGGAGTACCTGTACCTCCACGGCATGGGCGTCGAGTGCGCCGAAGCGCTGGCCGAGCTGTGGCACAAGCGCATCCGGCAGGAGCTGGGGATCGCCAACGACGACGCGCCGCGCGTCGAGAAGCTCTTCACGCAGCATTACCGCGGGTCGCGCTACAGCTTCGGGTACCCCGCGTGCCCCGACATGAGCGATCAGGAGAAGCTCTTCCGCCTGCTGGAGCCGGGCCGGATCGGCTGCGAGCTCACGGAGAACTGGCAGATCGACCCCGAGCAGTCGACGAGCGCCATCATCGTCCACCACCCCGAGGCGAAGTACTTCAACGTCTGATCGGCGTCTGGTCGGCGTCCGAGGTCACGCGGGCCACGGACCCGCGGCCCGCGGCGCGATTCCGGCGTGTTTTCGCTGGCCGGTCCGCCGAACGGGCAGTAGCTTTGGTGTGGGGTTCGAGGTCTCGAGCCCGTTGTCGTCGTCGCGGACCCAGCCGGGCTGCGGAGAGGGGTCGTTCAATGATGCATCGCAGAGTCCGCCCCGCCGGGGCGATGGTGGGCATGTTCTTGTTCGCCGCGTCGCCCGCCCTCGGGCAGTTCACGCGGATGAGCGTCGGGCCCGGGGGCGAGCAGCTCCCGGCGAACGCCAGCTTGTACGCCCCGTCCATCTCCGATGACGGTCGCCGCGTGGTGTACGCCTTTATCGAGGACGGCGTGATCGACCCGGCGGACGCCAACGGCGCGGAGGACATGTACCTGTACGACGCGACGACAGGGACGAACACGCGACTGCTGACCGATTCGGTGCGGCCGCCCGCGTCGTCGTACATCTCCGAGTTCACGCTGTCGGGCGACGGTCAGTGGGTGGTGTTCGGCGTCCAGAGCTGCGCCCAACAGCTCTGCAAGACCGACATGTTTCTCTACGAGATCGCGACCGGCGTCATCACGCTCGTCTCGCGCACGCCCACCGGCGAGGCCCCCGTGGCCGGCGAATCGGTCTCGGCCAGCGTGTCGTACGACGGGCGCTTCGTCGCGTTCATGAGCACGTCGATCGACATTGTTGCCCCCGATGTCAACGACAACTGGGACGTCTTCGTCTTCGACCGCCAGACCGGCCTCGTCGAGCGGATCAGCGAAGACGCAATGGGAACGCAGGTCAACGGGCGCGCGGACTATCCCTCGATCTCCGACGACGGGCGCTACGTCGCCTTCGGCAGCTACTCGACCTCGCTCGAGCCGACCGACAACACCTTCGAGAGCGATGTCCACGTCTTCGACCGGCAGACCGGTCAGATGCGCCGGCTGTCCCAGCGGCCCGACGGGAGCGACTGGTCGGGCGGGTCGTTCCTCCCCAGGATCTCGGGCGACGGCTCCACCGTCATCTTCCAGACCCTCGCGAGCGACGCGTTCCCGGGCCGGGGCTTCGGCTTTTCAACGTCCATCGTCAAGGCCGACCGCGCCTCGGGCTCGCTCGTCGACATCACCCCCGCGGGCCCCCCCGGCTCCGAGTTGTGCACCATCGCGCCGCTCCAGGTTTCAGACGACGGCTCGCTCGTCCTGACCACGCCGGCGTTCTGCTCTCCGCGCCCGGGAGCAGAGCGCGGCGGGAACGCGGAAGCCATCCTGATCAACACGCTCACAGCCGAGACCGTCGGCGTGCCCCGGACTTACGGCGGGTCCGTCGTCAGCGCGCGCTACGTCGCCATCTCGGGCAACGGCGAGACTCTCGCGTTCGTCACCGACGTCGCGCTCGTCGCGCAGGACACGAGCGGCGGCAACGATGCGTACCTCGGCGCCTGGTGCGACGAGGCGCAGATCACGCGTCAGCCTCTGGACGCGGTCGCCGGCGCGGGCTCCGCGGTGAACCTGGTCGCGGAAGCGGTCGGCTTCTACGCGACCTATCAGTGGATCCGCGACGGCGTGCCGCTCACCGACGGCGGCCCGATCAGCGGCGCCACAACTCCGATTCTGACCATCAACCCCGCGGGCAGCGTCAACGAGGGGGCCTACCGACTCATCGTGAGCAGCGACTGCGGCCCGGCGGTGTCGAACCTCGCTTCGCTCACCGTCATCCCCGAGCCGTGTCCGGGAGATGCCGACGGAAGCGGTGTGGTCGAGTTCCCCGACATCGTCGAGGTGCTGCGCAACTGGAATTCCGCCTGTCCCTGAGCACGGGATCCGCGGGCCCGCGCGGCCCCGTGCGCCGTGGCGCCGCGGAAAGTCGGCGAGCGGCGCTTGGCGCGCGATCAACCCGGGGTACTGTTGTCTTCTCGGAGCCGGACCGCCGCGGACCGTGGCCGCGGGTCTGAGCCCTCGTGGTAGCTGGAGAAGGAGAGAGTCAGCATGCGTAGTGCACTGGTGGGCGTCGCCGCCCTGTCCATGATCGCCGGGTCCGCCTCGGCGCAGCTTGAGTGGGTCTCCGTCGGGCCGGGGGGCGAGCAACTCATCTCCGGGGTCGACGACCCCTCGGTCAGCGCCGACGGAAACCTCGTTCTTTTCGCGGTCTACGAAGACTGGACCGCCGTCGACCCGACCGACACCAACGGCGTCGAGGACCTGTACCTCCGCAACATGACGACCGGCGAGGTCGCCCGCGTCAACGTCGACGCGATCCGCGTCAACGTCGGCTTCTTCTCGTACATCGACGGCTGGGAGCTCTCGGGCGACGGCGGCACCGTCGTCTTCTCGTTCAACTCCGAGCTGGGCGGTTCACAGATCTACAAGGTCGACATCGCGACGGGGACCGTCACGCTCATCTCTCAGAACGGCCTGGGCGTTCCGAGCAACGGGTTCGCCTACCAGCCCACCGTGTCGTTCGACGGCGGGGTCATCGCGTGGACCACCAGCGCCGACAACCTCGGTCCCGTCGACACCAACTTTGGCGACGACGTCTATCTCTATGACTCGAGCACGGGCGGCATCGAGTGCATCTCCGTGAACGTAGACGGGCAGCCCGCCTCGGGCGCGGACCCCAGCATCTCGGGCGACGGACGCCTCGTCGCGTTCCAATCGACCGCCCCCATCGCCCCGGGCGCTCCGGAGTTCACTTTCCAGATCTATCTGCGCGACCGCGACTCTTCGACGACGCGAGTTGTCTCGGCCGTCGACGACGGGCTCGGCGGCGTGACCTTCGGCAACGCGCCCAGCCAGGAACCGAGCATCTCGTCGGACGGCTCAGCTATTTTCTTCGGTAGCTCCGCCACCAATCTGATCCCGGTGTCCCGCGGGTTCGGGAACTCCCGGGTCCTGCGCGCGATCCCCGTTGTCAGCCGCGGCGGCGCCCAGTTCTCGCTCACCGATGTCTCGCCGACGCCCCCGCCCGGGCTCTTGCTCTGTGATGGGTCGGACCTGCAGGCCTCCTACAATGGAAACTTCTACTCGGCCGACTTCTTCTTCTGCAGCTTCCTCCCGGCGGGCGCCCAACCGGGCGGGTCGCGCGGCGAGGAGAATGAACGCGGGGGCACTCCCGGATTCTCCGGCTTGTTCCTGGTCCGCGTTGAGGATCTGACCTCCGTACAGGCCGACGTTCTGAACGGGATTTCGCTCAACGGCTACGACCACGGCATGGCGTCGGGCTCGCTCGCCATCGCGTTCGAGACCGATTTCGCCGCGGACCCGGGCGACGACTTCGAGTTCTCCGAGGACGTGTATCTCGCCAACCTCTGCGGCGGCGGCCCGTTCCTCCGCGAGCCTCTGGACGACACCGAGACCGTGGGATCTGTCACGACGCTCTATGCTGAACCCGCCGAGGCCGGCTCAACGCTTGCGTTCCAGTGGCGCTTCAACGGCAAGCCCATCGAGGATGACGGGCGAATCCAGGGCGCGTCCTCGCCCGCTCTGACCATCAACCCCGTGCAGGCGGGCGACGAGGGCGTGTACCAGCTCGTCGTGAACTCCTTCTGCAGCGCTTTCGTCAGCCGGCAGGCCACGCTCACCGTTCAGCCCCCCGCCTGCGAGGGCGACGTCGACGGCGACGGCGTCGTCGGCTTCCAGGACATCGTCGCGGTGCTCCGCCGCTGGCAGCAGACCTGCAACTGACCGCGTTCGCTGCATCCGCGCATCCAGTCCCCCCGACGCCCGCCTCCGAGCGGGCGTTTTTCTTTTGAGGCGTGTGCTACGGTGCGAGCGCATGACCGTTGCAACGCGTGGCGACCCGCTGTCCATCCTGAGGCGCCGCCTGCTCGAAGTCGGATATCACCTGCCGGCGCACGCCGCGATGCTCAGCGCCGCCCGGGGCACGCCCGCAGAACGGCTGGACGCAGCGCTCGAACTGACCGAGGGCGACGATGCGCTCTCCGTTGCGCTCCGCTTGTTCGCGGTCGGTGCGGACGTCACGCGGGGGTCGGCCGCTCGCGCCGTGGGAGACGAAGCCGTTCATGCGCTCGTCGAGCGCGGCCTGCTCGAACGCGTGGACGGGCGCGTGCGCTCGCGGTTCGCTGTCGCGTTCCTGGGCGAGGCCGCCGCCGCGCAGGACTTCCTGCTCTGCCCGCGTCCCGAGGCGTCCGAGGAACTGGTGACTCCGGTAGCGGGGGCGACGCGCATGCTGATCTCCCTGACGGTGCCCGCCTCCCGGGGCCGCGTGCTGGAGATCGGCACGGGGCAGGGACTCCCGATCGCCGCCGCCTCGACATGGGCGGGTCAGGCCGTGGGCACGGACATCTCGCGCCGCGCACTCCGCTGCGCAGCACTGACCGCTGCGCTCAACGACCGGACAAATGTGGAGCTCCGAGAGGGCAGCCTGTTCGAGCCGGTCGCCGGCGAACCCGCCGTGTTCGACTCGCTCATCTCCAACCCGCCGTTCGTGCTCAGTCCCGCCGGCGCACAGACCGCCCTGAGCTCCGGGCCGGGCAACGATCAGGCCTCGTTCACGGAGCGCGTCGTGCGCGGCGCTGGGGCGGTCCTGCGTGACGGCGGCTTCGCGACGATCCTCGGAAACTGGGGCCACGCCGCCGGCTCCCCGTGGGACGCGCCGGTCAGAGGCTGGATGGAGAACGCGGGATGTGACGCGATGGTTCTCGGCGTCCGCACGCAGTCGGCCCGACAGTACGCGGTCACCTGGCGGCGCGAAATGAGACTGCTGGAACCGGCCCGCGATCCCGCTCCGCTCGAAGCGTGGCTGTCCATGTTCGAGCGGCTGGGATGGCAGGAGATCACCTTCGGCGTGATCGTGCTCCGCCGGCGGAACGGATCGAACTGGTTCCACGCCGAGCGGCGCTCGACGGCGGGCCTGGGCGACGCGGGGGGCGCCCAGCTCCGCCGCTGGTTCGACGGGCGCACGGCGCTGCACTCGGCGGCGACGCCGCAGGCGCTGCTGCAGCGCACGTTCCGCGTGGCGCCGTCGCTCGAGCTCGTTGGCCGACCGGCGCCGATCGGCAAAGCCGACTTCGGCGTGCTCGCGGGAGTTCTCAGGCAGACTGACGGCTGGCCCGAGGCGATGCAGATCGACCCGCTGCCGCTCGCCGTGCTGATGGGATGCGACGGACGCCGCGACCTGCGCGGCGTGATCGCCGCGTCGGCGTCGTCCCGCGGCATGAACGCCGATCGACTCCAGGCGCTCGTGCTTCCGCTGGTGCGCCGCTGGCTGGAGATGGGCTATCTGAGCTGACTGCGCGGCCCCGGCGCGGCCGGGCTCTTCAGACCTCGATGACCTGTCCCAGCGTGGGCAGCAGCGACCGCACGCCGAACCGCGCTTCGATCGCGGCGGCGAGCCCCGCGCGGGGCGCGTCTTCGCCGTGCGTGAGCGCCACCGTCGCACCAGCGCGGGCCGCCGGCTCGACCCACTCCAGCAGCTCGCTCTGGGCCGCGTGCGCGGAGAAGCCGCTCAGTGTGTGCACCTTGGCGCGCACGGCGACGGGCTCGTTGAAGATCATCACCCGCTCCGCGCCGTCGGCGAGCTCCCGCGCCAGCGTGCCCCGCGCCGCGAAGCCCACCAGGATCACGCGCACGCCGCGACGCCACAGGCTGTGCCGAAGGTGATGCACGATCCGTCCCCCCTCGCACATCCCCGAGCCGGCGATGATCACGCAGGGGTCCCAGCTGTCGTTCAGCGCCCGGCTTTCCGCGGGGCTCTCGACGATCCGCAGGTTCCGCAGGTCCTCGCGCATCTGTCGGCGGTCGACGAGGTCGCCCATTTCGGTGTCGTACAGCTCGCGGTAGGCCTGGTACACCTCGGTGGCGGAGCGGGCGGCCGGGCTGTCCAGATAGATCGGGCACTCCGGCAGCAGCCCCTGGCGGACCGCTTCCGCCAGGTGATAGAGCACCTGCTGCGTGCGCCCCACCGCGAAGGCGGGGATCAGCACGCGCTCGCGGTTCCAGATCGCTTCCCGGATCAGCGCGATGAACCGCTCAACCGATTCTCTCTGCGGCGGATGCTCGCGGTCGCCGTAGGTGGATTCGAGGAACACCAGGTCGGCGCGCACGCTCGGCTCAAAGTCGCGGAGGATCGGCGAGCGCCGCGGGCCGAGATCGCCCGAAAAGTGAACGGTGGCGGTCCGAGCGCCGTCGTGCAGACGCATGACGACCGAGGCCGACCCGAGAATGTGGCCCGCCTCGCGCAGCGTCACGGAAACACCCCGCGCCACCTCGTGCGGGAGGTCCAGCGCGATCTTCCGCGTGCGCTGGGCGATCGCGCGCACATCATCCATCGTGTACAGCGGCGGGAGAGGATCCTCCCCCGCGCGGAGCCGCCGACGGTTCAGGCGCTCGAGGTCCTGCACTTGGATCTGGGCGCTGTCTTCGAGCAGCAGCCGTGCCAGGTCGCACGTCGCCGCGGTCGCGAAGACCGACCCGTGAAATCCCTGCTGAGCCAGCAGCGGCAGGCGGCCCACGTGGTCGATGTGCGCATGGGTGACCACCACGGCGTCGAGCCGCGCAGGGTCGATGGGGCCGAGCTGGCGGTTCAGTCCGCGGCTGTCGGCTTCCCCCTGGAACATTCCGCAGTCGACGAGCACGCGGGCTGACTGAGTTTCCACGAGGTACGCCGAGCCCGTCACCATCCCCGCCGCACCGCAGACGGTCACTTTCATACGCTCAATGTATCGGCAGGCTCCGGCCGCCCCGGGAAGGCCCCGGATCGCTGCGTGTAACCCCATGAAGAACAATGGTTTACGGTCGGAAGCTGGGTGGTGCATGTCAGCCACAGCGTCTCATCTCCGCCGTTGTGTCTGAATTGCTCGTAATTCGCTTGCAGGCCGGATTTTCCGCTTGCGAGCCGTGTCGGGCGCGGTATGTTCCTACACGCACGGATAGAGGAAGCACAGCCTCTTTCCGGTGCGGAGGAGTCAGGAACTATGAACACGCGTGCCGCCGTTGTCGGTGCTGTGATTTTTGTCCCAGCGCTCGCGGTCGCCGGGCTGAACCAGATCGGGGCGATCCCGTTCCTTTCCAAGCCCGCTTCCGCCGAGACTGAGACCCCGTCGACCGCTGTTCAGACCCGCAGCCGCGCGGCGTTCACTTCCGCCGACGCTCACGGCGCCACGTCGCTGAGCGGGCTGATGGCGTCCCGCAGCGGGGCCGATCCGGTCGCCGCTGTCGCGCTGCGCCGGTCGATGGCCAAGGTCTTCGGCGCCTCCGAGACGGCACAGCCCGCTTCCGAAGTTGAGAACGCTTCGTTCGGCCTGGCCCTGACTTTCTCCGAGAACACCAACGAGAAGCCCGCCGACCCGCTCCTGCAGTCGCTGGGAGTCTCCGGCGTCGAGAACCGCGTCTCCTTCGAGGGCGTGGGCGGCGGCGGTGAAGGCGGCGACCTCGCCTCCGATGTCGAGGGTCTGGCGATCGAGCCCGAAGAGCCCATCTTCGCGAGCGTCCTCGCCGAAGTCCCCGAAATCACCGACATCCTCCGCGGCTCCGCCGCTGTCATGGCCGCGCAGAGTGCGCAGGGCGTGACCGCCGGCGAGCAGGCCCCGGTCGTGAACCGCTTTGTTTCCAACCCCGCTCCGTCGATCGCCAACGAGGGCGGCGGCGAAGCCCCCAACCGTCTGGGCCGCGACTCGTCCTCTCCCACGGACGGCTTCGACGGTTCCGACGGCGATACGAACGTTGTTGATGTGCCGATTCCCACCCCCGGTGTCGCGAGCCTCGCGGGCGTTGCCGCCCTCGTGGTGCTCCGCCGCCGTCGCGGGTGATTGATCACCAATCTCCAAATCTCTACCTCGTCCCCGGCGCGGGAAACCGTGCCGGTGATCTTTTTTGGGGGACGCGCGCCCGCGGCCCGGTCCTCACCGAACGCCGCGTCGGCCCCACCGCCGGCGGCCCGTTAGCATCCACGGCGTATGACCGATCTGCTCGCAGAACTGAGATTCCGCGGCCTCTTCCACCAGACGACGGATGAAGCGGGCCTCCGCGCCCACCTCGGCTCCGCGACGCGGCCGGGGGGGCGCCGCGGGTACTGCGGCTTCGACCCGACGGCCGACTCGCTCACGATCGGCAACCTCGTCCCCATCATCATGCTCCGCCACCTGCAGCGCAGCGGGCACACGCCCGTGGTCGTGATGGGCGGCGGCACGGGGCTCATCGGCGACCCCTCGGGCAAGAGCACCGAGCGCCAGCTTCAGTCCGAAGAGCGCGTCCGCGCCAACGTGGAGAGCCAGCGGCGCATCTTCGAGCGGCTGCTCAGTTTCGAGGGGCCCAACGCCGCCGTCATCGTCAACAACCTCGACTGGCTGGGCAAGCTGGGCTTCATCGAGGCGCTGCGCGACGTCGGCAAGCACTTCTCGATCAACGAGATGATCAAGCGCGACTCCGTGCGCGACCGCCTCGAGAACCGCGAGCAGGGCATCAGCTACACCGAGTTCAGCTACATGCTGCTCCAAGCGTACGACTATCTGCACCTGTACCGCACCATGGGCGTGACGCTCCAGCTCTCGGGCAGCGATCAGTGGAGCAACATCGTCCCGGGCATCGACCTGATCCGCCGGTGGGAGAACGCGGCGCACGCGGGCGGGCGGCCGGCCGAGGCGGAGTCCGCGGCGTTCGGCCTGACGGCGCCGCTCGTCACGAAGGCCGATGGGACGAAGTTCGGCAAGACCGAGTCGGGCGCCATCTGGCTCAGCCCGGAGCGCACGAGCCCCTACGCCTTCTTCCAGTTCTGGCTCAACGCGGCCGATGCCGACGTGCGGCGCTGGATCCGCTTCTTCACGTTCCTGCCGCACGAAGAGATCCTTGCGCTGGAAGCGGCGCACGACGCCGACCCCGGCAGGCGCGAGGCTCACCGCGCGCTGGCGCGCCACATGACGACCCTGCTCCACGGCGAGCGCGCCGCCGCCGACGCCGAACGAGCTGCGGCGGCGCTCTTCAGCGGCGACGTCGCGGACCTGCCGCTCTCCACGCTCGAAGAGGTCTTCGCGGCGGTTCCCGCCAGCGACCACAGGCGCGAGGAGCTGGCAGCGCTTGGCCCCGCCGGCATGCCGCTGGCGGAGCTTCTGCCCCTCACCAGCCTGTGCAAGAGCAAGCGCGAAGCACGCGAGCACCTGCAGGCCGGGGCGGTCAGCATCAACGGGCGCGTCGCAGGCCCGGATGACTCCCTGCGGCCCGACGATCTGCTCCACGGCACACTCGCCCTGATCCGTCGCGGCAAGAAGGCGTGGCATCTCACGCGCTGGACCTGAGACCCCGCACGCACGCCATGCAGCCAACCCTGCTCATAGATGCCTCGACGGCCCCGGTCAGCCTCCTGACGACGCGCGTGCTCGGCGTGCCGCTGGTTCTGTGGCCGCTCCGCGTGCTGTCGCATCTGGCGGCGCCGGAGCGCATCGGCGTCGTGACGTCCGACGCGACGATCGCCGGGCTGATTGCGCGGCACGGGCTGTACCCGATGCCGCCCTCGCCCGCGCTGCGCGCGTCCCGGGCGCTGGTCGCCGACCCGCTTCAGCCCTTCTGCACCGACGCTTCGGCGCGCCGGGCGCTGGCGGCGCTGGGGACGGCGGAATCCGGGGAGCCCGTGCGGCTTTCGGACTTTCAACTGACCGCCGTCGAGCGCGTTCGCGCGGAGGATGATGACTCGCTTGAGGTGGTGCGCGCCCTGGCGCTGGGCCTCGATCCGGCGCACCCGGTGGTCCTGGGCGTGCGCCGGCTGCGCTTGCCGCTTGGCGTTGCCGTGCGCGCCGTCGTCTCGGATGTCGACGGAGTTCTGACCGACGGCGGCATCGCGCTCGCTGGCTCATCCGCGGGGCAGACGCCGGCGGAGACGCTGCGCATCTACAACACGCACGACGGGCTCGGTACGCACCTGCTCGAGGCGGCGGGCATCCACGTGGGTTGGCTGAGCGCCACATCGAGCCCGGGCAGCATCCTCAGCCGGGCGCGGCAGCTCCGCGTTCAGCATGTCGACGCCGGGCCCGGCCCGAAGGGGCCGCGCTTCACCGAGCTGTGCGAGCGGATGGGCGTGCCGCCCGCCGAGGTCGTGTACCTGGGGGACGACGTGAACGATCTCCCCGCCATGGCGCTCGCCGG